>JAVBOR010000007.1:0-120274 GCA_031550325.1 Oscillospiraceae bacterium | reverse complement strand
ATGGAATTATAATAATTATATTTCCATAGATAGAATTATATGCGAGGTGGTTATCATGCCTGACTATAAAGATATGTATTTGACTTTATTCAAAGAGACAACAAAAGCTATCAGCCTCTTGCAAGTTGCGCAACAAAAAACAGAGGAAATCTATATCTCGGATAATACAGAGGACAACTTACTTTTACTCAAATCTGATGGAGATGAGAAAGACAACGACTAAATACATAGCAAGGCGGGGTATCATCCAAAAATCGTTGATACCCCGCCTTGTTTTACTCATTCAATCTTACGTTTCTTCCGTGGTCCTCGTGGTTTAGATTCTGGTCGCTTGACGATTCCATTCCTAAAATGTGTATCCTCGAATCTCTCAAAATAAAGCAATAATCCGAACCCGTCACCGACAGGAACTAGCTGTCGTGATTGGTTCGGATTATATTGGTTTGGTGCCGGTGGTGGGACTTGAACCCACACGATGTTGCCACCAACGGATTTTGAGTCCGCCTCGTCTGCCATTCCGACACACCGGCGCGTCTTAAAAACATCGCTTCATGATTATACAAAAACTCTCGCAGTTTGTAAAGGACTTTTTGCCCCCGGCCTTATAAAAGCCTGCCGCGGCGGACTTCGGCAAAGGCGGCGGCCTGGCGCCGCCGTCATCCCAGGCGCGCCGGACAAAAAAGAGGGAGTATCGCGGCGCGCACTCCCTCTGATCCCCGCATATGAGGACAGCGCTAGGACAGCAGATTGTGCCGAATTGTGATGGCCGTCGCAGCGGCCTTTTCGTCAGTCTTTGCCTTGATGAGCAGCGCGCGCAGCAAGATGACGACCTCCTCATCGGTCAGGGCCGAGGAAGAAGGCAGGGCGAAATCGGAATTTTCCGCAACGCTGGGCGAATCAAGCACAATGGCAGCGACTTTGCGGTCAGAGGCGCGGCGCACACGCTGGCGCTTGTTCTGTACGGTAGAGGGGTATTTCTCGACCAGTTTTTGATAGCCCTTTTCATTTAAAAACGCAGCGATCACCGCGTCCGTGCATTCCCCATTTTCAAGGTCACGTGTCGGGCTATCTGACGCGCCGGTCAAATAGGACGGCGAAACGTCCAGAATTTGAGCCATGGCGACCACAAGCTTCGCAGAAATTCCGCCCGTCTCATAAACGCGGTACAGCGTCGCGCGGACGACGTCGGCCAGCGCAAGTATTTGAGCTTTTTGTTCGCGCTTCGCGCCCTTCCAGAGAGCCTCCACACGCTGCTTAGTCTTTTCTCCGTCCACGCTGACATTAGATTTTTTCAATTGACTGACCAGTTCTGTTGTGTACATCTTCTTTCCTCCTCAAAATAAAGGAAACATTACAACACTATAATATCAACTTTCAGCACTCTTGTCAAATCATTTTTAGCAAAAATCTTCTCTGCATTTATAATAAAGAGGGCGCGCAGGTAATGAAATTGCCTGTTTTTCTTCAGCAAAACCTTAGAGCAATCAGGGCTCCGGGCTTTCGACTATCAAAAAAAACGCGAATATTTTTACACCTGGAATGGCCTCCAAAAATCCAACGCTCATATTTGTTTGCAATTCTCCTTGAATCTAGGCAATCAGCCTGACATTCTACAGCAATCAAGAGGATTCTTCTACAGTGCCCCGCGGCATATGGCGGTGCGCTGCCTGTCTCTAGTCCGCCGTTTGAAGGTCAGCCGCGTCCAACTCCGAATTGTTGTGCAAATTTTGACATTTTATTGCCATTATGTCGATCAAATATTCCCCTTTTCGAGAAATTGTTCGGCCCTGGAGTCTCGCGCTCAGGTCAAATTGCTCATTTTCAACCTTTATCCATCTGGGAAAGTGTGCCAAAACCGGTTGAACGCTAAATGAAACCGTGATAAAATGACGCCGATAAAGGAGGCGTCATCATGCCCATCACTTCGGAAACCCTTGAGTTTCTCATGGAAAACAGGTTGCAGGACAGCCGGGCCTGGTTCAGCGAACACAAGAGCAGGTACAGAGAGCTGGTGCTGAAGCCCATGCAAGAGCTTGTCGCGGCGCTCTCCCCCGGTATGCTGGAAATCGACCCCGACCTGATCACCCAACCCAGCATAAACCGCACCATTTCACAGCTCCACCGCGACACCCGTTTTTCAAAGGACAAGTCGCTTTACCGGGACAACTGCTGGCTGGTCTTTATGCGGCAGAAAAAGCTCTATGACGGGCTTCCGGCGTTTTACCTCGATATCAGCCCGAGGGGCTTCAGCTACGGCATGGGATATTATCAGGCTTCCTCCGCGTCCATGACCGCGGCGCGCGAGCTCATTCTCGGCCGCGAACTGGTCTTTCTGACGGCGCTGAGCGCATATGAGGGTCAGAGCCTTTTTGTGATGGAGGGCGAGATGTATAAGCGTTCGCGCTATGCTGACCAGCCGGAGCCCTACCTATCCTGGCTCATGCGTAAAAACTTTAGCTTCAACCGGCACAGCAAAGACCTTGAACTTCTTTTCTCCGATCGTCTGGCCGGAGAACTGCTTGAGGGCTACCGGCTTCTTGCGCCTGTTTATCGTTTCCTGCTGGCCGCCGAAGCGCGAAGACCTCATCCTGAGGCTTCGGACACGCAGCACAAAGAAGGAGGTGCGTCATGACAAAAGCTGAATGCGCCTGCGCGTTTTTTGCCGACGGATACAACTGCGGCCAGTCTGTTTTTCTTGCGTTTTGCGAGGACTTCGGCGTGCAGCGCGAGCTCGCGCAGAGCCTGGCCGCGGGCCTTGGCGGAGGCTTTCGCTCCGGCGAGATTTGCGGCGCGGCGTCCGGGGCTGCGCTGGTGATCGGCCTTAAGTACGCGTCAGCGGGCGACAAGGCGGCCAAGGCTGCCTGCAACGCCAAAACCACCGAGTTTATGCGGCAATTCCACGCCCAAAACGGCGCGATGACCTGCCGCGAACTGCTGAAAACCGACGCGTCCCCCACCGGGGAAAACGCGGCAGTTCAGCTGGGGCGCGCGCGCCGCGCCATCTGCCTGCAGGCGGTCCAAAGCGCCGTCGAACTGCTGGAGGCCTTGTAGCGGCGGCGGGAGAGGCTGTCAAAGAACCAAAGGTTCTTTGACAAAGCGGGGATTTGGCTCGCGTCTTTGCGAAGACGCGCAAAGAAACGCTTTCCCGGAGCGAATCCGAGAAAGCGTTGTTGTTCTGTCTTTTTCAGCTTTTGATCCGGCAAGAACCTGTCGGCTGCGCCGTCAGGCTCGACGCAAAAGCCTGAAAAAACATCCGGTTTTTTGACAGTCTAACAGGGATCGGGCAAAACTTCTCCGGCGAGCCGCTCAAAAAGCCGCTGGCTTTCGGTGACGAACTTCTCTTTGGGAGGAAAACTCTGCTCAAAGAGCTCGAGTTCATGGGGATCAACGCGGAACGCCCTATCCTCGCGAAAACGGCCCTTCACGCCGTCAAGACCGCCTTCATACAGCTCAAGCGCCTGATGCGCCACGGGAAAAACGCCGTCGCCCGAATAAATGCCGAACTCCCTGGCGGCTCTGAACCCAAACCTGCTATAGTAGGCCGGATCGCCAAAGATCACAACGCCTCCGTACCCGAGGCGGCGCGCCGCCTCGAGCGAGTGCACCACAAGCGCCGAGCCGACGCCTGAACGCTGTTGCTCTGGGGAAACGCTGAGCGGCCCAAAGGTGAGCACGCCGCGCACAGCGCCTGAATCGTCTACGATCTCTGCCCGGCTGTACATGATGTTTCCCACCACACGACCGCCGCGCAGCGCGACAAAGCTCAGCTCGGGAATGAACATCGCGCTGGCGCGCAGATTGTGCGCCACGAGATGCTCATCGCAGCCCGGAACATGCAGGTTCCAAAACGCGTCGCGCGTGAGCTCCTCAACGGCGCGGAAATCCTCAGGGCACTCGGGGCGGATCGCTAGCCCGCCGTCCCGCTGCAGGTATCCGCGCGCCACGCCGTCGTCGACGATCGCCTCCACGAGCGGCCAAAGCCCTGGCGCGCCCTGTTTGACCATGGCCATGCGCGCATACGCCTGCTCGACCGTAACCCCGCCCAGCCTCCAGGTGTGGCCCTGTGTCATGGCGTTGCTCAAAAAAGGCTGCAGGCGGTCAATCGCAGCGGCGTATTGGGCGTCGGGCGTCTGCATGGCGTCAAACTCTTCCCACAGCGCGCGCAGCTCGGCGCCCTGGTCGGAGGGCAGCAGGCCGAAAATACGCTCGGCTGCCTGAGTTTCCCTTTGCTGCTGGCTCTCTTTTCCCCGTTCGTCGTAGGCAAAGGTGTCCCCGGCGTCAATCTCCACGAGATCATGCACAAGCGCCATTTTAAGCACCCGAAACAGATCCACGCGCTGTTTGTCCGCATATTCGGACAGTACCAGCGCCATCAGCGCAAAATGCCAAGAGTGTTCGGCGTCATTTTCACGCCTTGATTTGTCGCCAATCAGCGTGCGGCGCAGCACGGTCTTCATCTTGTCGACTTCCCATAAAAAGCGCAGCTGCTCGGCAGCGCGCCGGCTTACAGCGCCCTCCCCGGGCAGCGCGTTCATTTCTCGCTGCTCATCCATGCCCCTTCCCCTCCTTCGCGCCTCTATGCCTGCACTTCGGCAACGCACTCAATCTCGACCAGTCCGCCGAGCGGAAGCGCGGCCACCTGCACGCAGGAGCGCGCGGGAAAACTGTCGCCAAAGTAGCCTTCATAAATCTTGTTGACCACGCCGAAGTCGCTCAGGTCCTGCAGGAAAATCGTACACTTGACGACCATTGCGTAGTCCGAGCCCGACGCCTTAAGAATCTCTCCGAGATTCTCCATCGCGGCATGGGCCTGCGCCTCGATCCCCTCGGCCAGGCGGCCGTCCTTCAGCCCAAGCTGACCCGAGGTAAACAGCAGGCTTCCGGTTTTGACGCCCTGCACATACGGCCCGACAGCTGCCGGGGCCTTATCCGTGTGAACAATCTGTTTGCTCATGGACTCACCTTTCCTCTTCAGTTCTCCTTTAAATGACAAAAGCGGCGTCCCTGCTCCTTCTCTCGCTTTGAGATAGATCCGAAGGGTTTTTGTCTGCCTTCTATCCCCGTTCGGCGGCGGCTCTGTCCATGAGGACCGTGACGTCCCCATGCAGCTGGAGAAACGTCGCCGGAACCATCGGGTCAAGCCGCCCGGAAAACATGGCCTTCACCACGGGCGCCTTGTTGGCGCCGCTGATCAGAACGACAATTTTTCTGGCGCGCAGGATTGAGCCCATGCCCATGGTCATCGCCCGGCGCGGCACATCATCGGAAGAGGCAAAAAAGCGCGCGTTGGCCGCGATGGTCGACTCGGTCAGTTCGGTGACATGGGTCTCCAGCGTCAGCGCCTCCTCCGGCTCGTTGAAGGCGATATGCCCGTTGTTCCCCACCCCGAGCAGCTGCATGTCGGCCACATGCGCCTTGAGTTCGCGCTCGTACTCCGCGCAGGCCAGCACAGGATCCGCGGCCTCGCCGGAAGGAAGATGCGTGTTTTCCGGGGGGATGTTGACCTTGTCAAACAAGTTTTCCTTCATAAAAAAGGCGTAACTCTGGTCATTATCCGGCGTGATCGGATAGTATTCGTCGAGATTATACGTCGTCACGCGCGAAAAATCCAAGTCGCCCTCTGCGCAGAGCTCGGCCAGCCCGGCGTAGAGTCCCAGCGGCGTACTGCCGGTGGCCAGCCCAAGGACGCTGTCCGGTTTGCCCTGAATCTGCTGGGCAAACAGCAGCGTCGCGGCGCGGCTCATCTCGTCATAGTTCTCAAACACATACTTTTTCATTTGGTCACACCTTTCTTCACAAAAAACCAATCTATCACGAAAAAGCGCCGCGCCCACGGATACCCTCTCTCTGAATCGCGCAGGCACAGGGCAAAATCGGCTGTTCATTCTCAAAATACGCGCGGCGGCGGCTCTGTCCCCTAAAACACACTCTACGCGTCCCTCACCGAAAGCAGCACCGTATCGCTCTGGGTCTGGTTGCTGTACAGCACCAAACGAAACACGCCGTCTTTTTCCTCCAGCGTCAGGTCACAGTCATCATATATGCGCACGGAAGGCTGTTTATCCGTGCCGGTTTCGGCGGAGGCAACACAGGCGCGCTCTCCGTTAAACGAAATATCCGTGACGACCGGGTCTTTTCCGGCCTCGGCGCTGAACACTCGCAAAAAGCTTCCGTCGTCAAACCCGAACGTGTCCACAAACGCCGTCAGCATGCCGATGTTCTCGGCCACGCCGTCCTGCAGCACCAGACAGCCGTCGGCGCGCGCGAGGTCGGCGTCATATCCCACCGGCAGATCCTCCAGCTTCATGCGCTGCCAAAAATGCGCAATCGCCTGTGGATCCGGCGGGTCATAGAGAAAGGAATACACCGCCTGACCGTCGAGGCCGAGGATGTGACTGCCCGCGCCAGCGTCGTCCGACAGGCTCAGCCTGCCCCGCACAATCTGATCGTCCGCCTCAAACTCGGCGTCATCCCCTGTGCGCCGAAGCGTAAGCAGCCTGACGGTTTGCCCTGTCAGATCATAGATCTTCAGTGTGTCGGACGCGCCGGACGTCAGGTCGACCCACGGCTGATAGTTTGCCCCCCGGCCGTCCATCACCACCAAATAGCCCTGGCTGTATGCCTGCAGAAGCCCAAGCTCATCCTGAGGCGAAACCGAGGGGGATGGCGACGGCAAAGGCGAGGGCGAGGGCGACGACACCGGCAGCGTGACCTGTGACGACGCCGAGGGCGGCGCGGGGGATTCGGAGGACGCGGGAGACGCGGGCGTACAGCCAGCCAGCAAGGCCAAAAAAACCATGAGCACAATTGTCTTTCGCAAACGGCACCTCCCAAAGTGGGTAAAGTCACGTTTGCTCCCCGCTGTATGCGGGGAGCAAACGCAAAAAGCTTATTCGTACAGGGCTTTCATCTTTTCAAGCTTGGCGTATTTCTCCTTGGCGGCGGCGTCGGCCATGGCAAACAGCCTGTCGGCGCGATCGGGGAAGCTGAGCTTGAGCGACGAGTACCGCACCTCCGAGCCGATAAAGTCAGTGTACGCGGTTGTCGGTGCCTTGGAGTCCAGCGCGAACGGGCTCTTGCCCTCGGCCTTCAGACGCGGGTCAAAGCGGAACAGGTGCCAGTATCCGGCCTCGACTGCCTGCTTCATCTCTGCCATCGAGTTGCCCATGCCGCCCTTGACGCCGTGGTTAATGCAGGTGGCGTAGGCGATGACGATCGACGGGCCGCTGTAGCTCTCGGCCTCGGTGATGGCCTTGATCGTCTGGTTGTAGTTGGCGCCCATCGCGACCTGCGCGACGTACACCGAGCCATAGCTCATGGCGATTTCGGCGAGATTCTTCTTGCCGGTCACCTTGCCGGCGGCGGCAAACTGCGCAACCTGGCCGATCTGGCTGGCCTTGGAGGCCTGGCCGCCCGTGTTGGAGTAAACCTCGGTGTCAAACACAAGGATGTTGACGTCCTCGCCCGAGGCGATCACATGGTCAAGTCCGCCGAAGCCGATGTCGTATGCCCAGCCGTCTCCGCCGAGAATCCAAATGGACTTCTTGACAAAGACGTCGCGGTCGTCCAGAATGTCGCGGGCTGCCGCGCAAGCCGGGCAGGTGCACCAGGAGTTTTCTTTGTCCCAGTAACTTTCATAGGGCTTGCCAACAAAGTCGGCGTAGTCGTGCGTCACGCCTTCGATGAGCTGGCTGAGCAGCTCGGCGCTCGCTTCCTTGGAGGCCTCGGCGCTGTCCTTGCTGTCCAGCCATTTCTGGGCTGCTTCGCGCAGCGCGGGCATCAGCCAATCCAGGGCAAGAAGAGCCTTGACCTTATCGGTCAGGCGGTCGCGGCGCTGACGGATGGCAAGCGCCATGCCCAGGCCGTACTCAGCGTTGTCCTCAAACAGGCTGTTGGCCCAGGCCGGGCCGTGGCCGAGCTTGTCGACGGTGTAGGGCGTGGCCGGCGCGCTGCCGCCCCAGATAGACGAGCAGCCCGTGGCGTTGGCGATAAACATGCGGTCGCCGTACAGCTGGGTCACCAGGCGGGCGTACGGCGTCTCTCCGCAGCCGGCGCAGGCGCCGGAGAACTCGAGCAGCGGCTGTTTGAACTGGCTGCCCTTGACGGTCTCGGGCTTAAACGCCGCGAGCGCGTCGGGCTTGACCGAAACCTGCTCAAACGCATAGTCATACTGTTTCTGCACCTCAACCTGCGAGGCGATGGGCTTCATCACAAGCGCCTTCTGCTTGGCCGGGCAAATGTTGGCGCAGGAGCCGCAGCCCGTGCAGTCAAGCGTCGAGGGAATGATGCTGAAGCTCAGGCTTTCGCAGCCCTTGCCCATCATCTTCAGGCTCTTGGTTCCGGCGGGCGCTTTGGCCAGCTCGGCCTCGTCCATCACGAACGGACGGATGACCGCGTGCGGGCAGACATAGGCGCACTGGTTGCACTGAATGCAGTTTTCGGGAACCCACTCGGGCACGTCAACGGCAATGCCGCGCTTTTCGTAGGCGGCGCTGCCCTGCGGGAAGGTGCCGTCCTCGGCGCCCTTAAACGCCGAAACGCGGAGCGTATCGCCCTGCTGGGCGTTGACAGGCAGTAGAATATCCTTGACAAAGGAGACCAGCTTTTCGTCGCGGCCCTCAATCACGGGAAGCTTTCCGGCGCCGGACTCAGTTTTCCATTCGGCGGGCACCGCGATCTCGTTGACGTTGGCAAGGCCGGCGTCGATGGCCTTGTGGTTCATCGCGACAATCTTTTCGCCCTTCTTGCCATAGGTCTTGACCACGGCGTCCTTCATATATTTCACGGCGTCGTCAATCGGAATAATATTGGCCAGCTTGAAGAAGGCTGACTGCAGAATCATGTTGATGCGCCCGCCGAGGCCGATTTCCCGCGCGAGCGCGATGCCGTCGACCGTGTAGAGCTTGACGTTGTTCTCGGCGATATAGCGCTTCATCGAGGCGGGAAGATTCTGGCTGAGCGCCTCGACGTCCCACGGGCAGTTGAGCAGGAACACGCCGCCGGGCTTGACGTCCTCAACCATTTTGTACTTGTCGACATAGCTCGGGTTGTGACAGGCCACAAAGTCGGCCTTCGAAATAAAATACGTGCTCTTGATCGGCGCGTTGCCGAAGCGCAGATGGGAGATGGTCACGCCGCCGGACTTTTTGGAGTCGTAGGCAAAGTAGGCCTGCACGTTTTGATCGGTGTGGTCGCCGATGATTTTGATGGAGTTCTTGTTCGCGCCCACGGTGCCGTCAGCGCCAAGGCCCCAGAACTTGCACGAGACAATGCCCTTCGGCGTCGTGTCGGGGTTTTCTCCGAGCGGCAGGCTGAGGTTGGTCACGTCGTCGACGATGCCCACGGTGAACTTGTTCTTCAGCTCTGTGTCGAGGTTCTTGTACACGGAGAGAATATTGCTCGGCGGCGTGTCTTTCGAGCCGAGGCCGTAGCGCCCGCCGACAGTTTTGATTCCCTGGATTCCGCGCTCGGCCAGCGTCGTCATCACGTCAAGGTAAAGCGGCTCGCCCAGCGCGCCGGGCTCCTTGGTGCGGTCGAGGACGGCAATCTTTTTGCAGGTCTTCGGAAGCGCGGCCACAAAAGCGTCTCCGACGAAGGGCCTGTACAGGCGCACCTTGACAAGTCCGACCTTTTCCCCGCGCGCGAGCATGAAGTCAATGGTCTCTTCAATGGTGTCGCACACGCTGCCCATCGCGACGATGACTTTTTCGGCGTCGGGCGCGCCATAGTAGTTAAACAGCTTATAGTCGGTTCCGGCCGCTTTGTTGACCTTGTCCATATACGACTCGACCACTGCGGGAAGCGCGTCGTAGTAAGGATTGCAGGCCTCTCTGGCCTGGAAGAAGATGTCGGGGTTCTGGGCGGTTCCGCGCAGCACGGGGTGCTCGGGATTAAGCGCGTTGTCGCGGAAGCGGCGCACGGCCTCAGTGTCGAGCATGGAGGCCAGTTCGTCATAGTCCCAGGCGTCAATTTTCTGCATTTCATGCGACGTGCGGAAGCCGTCAAAGAAGTGCAGGAAGGGCACGCGGCCCGAAATAGCGCTGAGGTGCGCCACGGCGCCGAGGTGCATGACCTCCTGCGGGCTCGTCGCGGCGAGCATCGCAAAGCCTGTCTGGCGGCAGCTCATGACGTCGCTGTGGTCGCCGAAAATGCTGAGCGCGTGCGAGGCCAGCGCGCGGGCCGAACAATGGATGACGCCCGGCAGCAGCTCGCCGGCCATCTTATACATATTGGGAATCATCAGCAGAAGCCCCTGAGACGCGGTAAACGTCGTGGTCAGCGCGCCGGCTGCCAAAGAGCCGTGCACCGCGCCGGCCGCGCCGGCCTCACTCTGCATTTCCACAACCTTAACCGATTGACCAAACACGTTTTTCTGTCCGTCCGACGCCCATTTGTCGGCAAGCTCGGCCATAACCGAGGACGGCGTGATCGGGTAAATCGCTGCCACGTCGGTAAACGCGTACGCTACATGCGCGGCGGCGGTATTCCCATCCATGGTTTTTTTCTTCATTTTGTCTCCTCCTTTGTAATTACGGGAGCATTGTATCATAAAGCCCAGCGGCTGTAAACCACTCAATTGCCAATCGGGCCTTGCCGCGTGGTGGCGCGCCGCTTCAAGCGGCAGGCACTCGCCGGGCTTACTTTGCGCAAAAACTTGAAACCGGATACGTTCGCGCATTCACTCCGGGAAAGCACTTCCCTGCAAACCGCCTCAGCGGTTTGGGCCAGCACCCCGCTTTGTTAAAGAACCCTAGGTTCTTTAACAGGGACAGTAAGCGCCGAGATCCGCTGTTCCACGTCGCCGGAAAACGCCGCGAGCTGCGCTCTTACAAGCTGCAGCGGCTCCAGTGCGTCGTCGCGCAGCAGCGGCGTGAGGTCCATGCCGTACGCGCACGACGCCATGGGGTCGACCGTGTGCGACGCGTAAAACGTCGCGTTGGCGCGCCTTCTGCCGAGCGCCGCCAGGTCATAGCGCTTGCCGCCCGCGCACTGGGATTCAAAAACGGACACAAGCGCCTCGGCCAGCTCCGGCCGCGCCGAGGTGTCGATCAGGCGCTTTTGGTCATCGCACAGCCAGTCCAGTCCGCGCCAAACCTCAAGCCCGAGCAACTGTCTGGGCCGCGCCCCGCCGGGCAGGCGGCGAAGCGCCCCGATCACCCTTAGCGCGACGCCGACGTGGGTGTCGTGCTTGTCGGCAAGATTGTGCGTGAGCACCGTTTCGGGCGAGCATCGCGTAATCAGTTCCAGAAGCTCATCCTCCAGCTCCTTTTCAGCCGATCTCACCGCCGAAGACGGCCAGGCCAGCTGCGCCATCGCGGCATATCGCCCCAGCGCGGCCGCTCTGTCCTGCTCGTCGGCCCGCACGGCCCGCATCTGCTCATCGGTCATCGAGGCAAACGCGCCGGCGCGCGGCGAGCCGGCACCGTCTGTGACCGTCACGCCGGTAAACCACCGGTCGTCAGCGTCAAAGCACTGGCTGATGTGTCCGTAGGCCATGATTTCAATGTCGTCCTGATGGGCGGCAACGCACAGGACCGTTGTGCGGGAAAGCGCCTCGGAGAGCGGCGCGCCGTCCGGCACGAAAACGCGCGCGCTAGGCTTTTGGAGCTTCATGTCGTCCCTCCTCAAACAACAAAGCAGCAGACGGATCCGGCTCCGCTTGCTGCTTGTGTCTGGTTAACGCTGTTCAGGGCCTGCGTCCGCCGCCCGAGCGGTTCGGAGGCCGCGGGCCGCTGAAGGGCCGTTTCGCGCCCGGAGCGGGGCGGTCACCGCCCGGCACGGCAATGACGACGCGGCGGTTGGGCTCGACGCCGGTGCTGTGCGTTGTCACGGCGGGGTCATCCTGCAGCGTGACATGGATCACATGGCGCGCGTAAGCGTTCATCGGCTCAAGCGCGATATTGCGTTTGTACTTGACGGCCTTGGCCGCCGTTTTTTGAGCCAGCTGCACAAGCGCCGCCTCGCGCTTTGCCCTGTACCCTTCGGTATCCACGGTCACGCGCACTGTCTCGGGCTCATCCCTGTTGGTGACATTGGAAACCAGATGCTGAAGCGCCTCCAGGGTGTCTCCCCGGCGGCCAATCAGCAGGCCCATGTTCTCGCCGGAAATGTTCAGCGAAATGTTTCCGTCGGCCGCCTGCTGCCCTTCCACAATAGCGGAGACATCCATATGTTCGAGAAGATCCTGTAAAAAGGCAATCGCGCGGTCGAGCTTGCTGACGCTGTAAGTCACCGACACGCGCGCGGGCGAGCCTCCCAAACCCAGAAAGCCCGGTTTGGGTTTTTCCAGAACCTCGACCGAAACCGAATCGCGGTCGACTCCCAACGTGATCAGCGCGGCGTTGATGGCCTCCTCTATGGTTTTGCCGGAGGTTTCGATGGTCCTGTCCATGAAAAATCCCCCATTTCTACTTTTTCCCCTTGGGCTTTGGCCCGTTGGTGATCCTGTACTTCTTTGCCTGGCTCTTGTTCTGCGCCTGTTCTTCAAGCCGACGCAGCCGGTTTTCCTCTTTCATCTTCTCTTCGGCGGCTTTTCTGCGCGCCTCCAGCTCCTGCCTGTGCGCGTCTTGCGCGTCCAAAACCTTTGTATAGTGCTTGGTCAGGAAGTACTCCTGCACGATGCTCAATAGGTTGCCGACGATCCAATACACGCCCATGGCGGCGGGCATGATAAAGCCGAACCACAGCGATATGGCCGGCGACATGAACATCATGACCTTCATGTTGCCCTGGGGCTTGACCCCTGAAAACTTCTGGGTGAGATATCCCGATAAAAAGGCAGTCGCCGCCGACAAAATGGGGATGAGCAGCAGCCACTCAAACTTCAGCTCAGGGTTTGCCGCGAGGTTTAGCCCGAAAAAGTCAAAATTGATGTTGATCAGGCCGGGCGCGTCGGGCAAAAGATTCTGCACAGCAGCAAAGTTGTCGTGAACCTTCTGCGCCATGTCCATCTGGATGTACGCATCCTTCGACGCAGCCATATCGAAGAAGCTCTGGAGCGTGCCGACCTGGTCTTTGGTGAGCTTCATCAGGTTGGTGAGCGGCTCACGGACGACCGAATACAGCGCGAGCAGCACCGGGAACGGCAGAAGCGACCACAGACAGCCGCCGTACATGGAAACGCCCTCTTTTTGGTAGAGCTGCATCAGCGCTTCCTGGTACTTCTGCTTGTCGTTCTTAAACTTGAGCTCGAGCTCCTTGCGCTTGGGCTCCATGCGCTGCTGCTGCAGCATGCTGCGCTTGCCCTTGGCGGCGAAAAACAGCAGGATCAGCTTGGCCACTATGGCGAACAGAATAATCGCCAGGCCGTAGGACATGGTGAAGTTATAAAGGGTTAGCAGCAGCCACGCAAATGGCTGAATAACCAGTGTATTCCAGATGTCCAAATCAAAATCTCCTCGTTTCAGGCTGCGGCGGTCTGGGCGCGCTTTGCACGCCGCCGGAGCAAATAATGAAAAACGCAGCGGCGCGCAGCGAGGCCCTTACCGGCTACGGCACCGGATCATACCCGCCCTTGTGAAACGGGTGGCACTTCAGAAGCCTCCGAACGGCCAGATACAGTCCCTTGACCGCGCCATAACGCTCAATCGCCTCCAGCGCGTACTCCGAGCAGGTCGGAAGAAACCGGCACTGGGGGGGATGCCTCAGATTTTTTCGATAAAAGCGAATCATCGCAAGCATGGCCCGCTTCATACGGCACGCCTTCTTTTACAGTGTATGCGCCGCCCTGCGCAGTTTGACGCGTCAGACCCGCCGTTTGCCGCCTTCTTGCGCTGCCAGCTTGTGTACGCACTGAACAATTTCATTCTGAAGCGCCGAAAACGTCGCCCGCTGCGCGCTCACCCTGGCCACAATGACCAGATCAAAGCCCGGCGTCAGCTTGTCTTCGACAAGCCGGTACGCCTCCTTGATGCGCCGCCTGACGCGGTTGCGCTGCACGGCGCCGCCGAGCTTGCTTCCCACGGTCAGTCCAAGACGTGTCCTTCCTGCCCTGTTGCGGCTCCAGTAAAAAGCCAAATATACGCCCGCAGTGCTTTTGCCACGGGCGTACATTCTCCGAAAGTCACGATTGAACCTGAGCGAGTCTGTGAAGCGCATCAGGCGGACAGTTTGCTGCGGCCCTTGGCGCGTCTGCGCGCAAGCACTTTTCTGCCGTTTGTCGTTTTCATTCTCTTGCGAAACCCATGTTCCTTAGACCGCTGCCGCTTTTTCGGCTGGTAGGTACGAACCATCTCTTGTCACACCTCAAATCCGTAGAATCACGATGTATTATATAAGATAGGCACACACCGTGTCAAGCGCAAAGGCAAAAATCACACGCAGAACCCGTAGTCTTATGCTTCCCCGTCGGGCGGCACGTCGTAAATCGTCCGCGCGCCCCGCGAAAGGGCAGCCGCGCCGGTGCGCACCATCTCCATAATGCCGAACTCGGCCATGAGGCCGACCAGCGCGTCCGTCTTGTCGCTTTCGCCGGTGATCTCCAGCGTAAGCGAGCCCAGTGACACGTCCACGATGCGCGCGCGAAAGATCGAGGCGATCTCCAGCACCTCCGAGCGCGTCTGCGCGCTTGTGGCAACCTTCATCATCAAAAGCTCGCGTGTGACCGGATTGCGCGCGGGCTCCACCTTGCGCACGCAGACCAGCTTGTCCAGCTGCGCCACAATCTGGTCCAGCGCGTGGTCGTCGCACGACACCACGATCGTGATGCGCGACAGTCCCTGCGTCTGGGTCTCCCCCACCGACAGGCTGTCAATGTTAAAGCCCCGCCGGGAAATCAGTCCGATCACCCGGCCAAGCACGCCTGAGGCGTTGTCCACCAAAACGGACAGCACATGCGTATTCATCGGTCGTCCCCTCCTTGTCGTCTACAGGACATAGCCGGTCCCGCCCGGATCGGTCATCGGACGCACCAGCGCGTCCGGATCGATCTCGCAGTTCAGAACAAGCGGCATCCGGGCCTCTAAGGCCTCCCCCACCGCGCGCGCGACGTCCTCCAGGCTTTGCGCCTCGGCGCCCGGCAGCCCGTACGCGCGGGCAAGCGCCGCCCAGTCGGGGCCGCCCGGCAGGGAACTGCCCGCGTAGCGCTTTTCGTAAAACAGGGTCTGCCACTGCCTGACCATGCCGTGCGCGTGGTTGTTCAGGATGACGATGACGATCGGCAGGCGCTCCCTGGCCATCGTGTCCAGCTCGTGGCTGCTCATGCGAAAGCTTCCGTCTCCGGTGATCAGCAGCACGGCCCGGTCCGGCCTTGCCATCTGCGCGCCCATGGCGGCGCCCAGCCCAAACCCCATGGTTCCGGTGCCGCCCGACGTGACAAAGGTGCGCGGGTGCTCCGCCGCCATGGTCTGCGCTGCCCACATCTGATGCTGACCGACGTCGGTGACGACAATGGCGTTCTCGCCGGCCAGCCGGCGCAGCTGGCTGCACAGCCTCTCAGGATACGCCGGAGCGGCGGGAGGCGGCAGGCTATTCAAAAACGCCCGCCACGCGCCCCGTTTTCGCCGGGGAAGCTCTTTGCAAAGCGCCTCAAGCACCTGTTTGGCGTCTCCGACCACATAGCCGGCAGCCGGCGTGTTCTTGCCGATCTCGGCGCGGTCGGCGTCCAGATGCAGCACGGCGGGCAGCTCCCCGCCGCCGGCGCTCAGCAGTCTTTCGGAAAAGCGCGTGCCGACGCCGATGAGCAGGTCGCACGCGCGCACGGCGCTGTTGGCTGCGGGCAGGCCGTGCATGCCCGCCATGCCGAGAAACCGCTTGTCCGACGCCGGAAAGCCGCCCAGCCCCATGAGGGTGCTCACCACGGGCGCGTCCAGCTTTTCGGCAAGCGCCGCAAAGGCTTCGCAGGCGTTTGCCCTGATCACCCCGCCGCCGCAGAGCAGCAGCGGCGCTTTAGCGCCGTCAATCAGGCGCAGGGCGGTCTCCATCTGTGTCCGGGACAGCCTGCCAGGCTCCTGCGGCGCGGGGCAGGAGGGCTCAAACTCGGTCAGGGCCATCTGCACGTCCTTGGGAACGTCCACCAGCACGGGTCCGGGCCGCCCCTGACGCGCCACGGCAAACGCCATGCGCATCGTGTCGGCCAGCGCGCCGACGCGATGCACTAAAACGCTGTGCTTGGTGATGGGAATCGTGACGCCCGTGATGTCGACCTCCTGAAAGCTGTCCGATCCGATGTACGCCGAGTCGATGTTGCCCGTGATGAACACCACGGGAGAGGAATCCATATAGGACGTGGCAATGCCCGTGACAAGGTTGGTCGCGCCCGGCCCTGAGGTCGCCACGCAAACGCCCACACCGCCCGAGGCGCGCGCGTAGCCGTCGGCGGCATGGGCAGCGGCCTGCTCATGCGCCGTCAAAACATGCCTGAGCCTGTCTTTCCTTTGATAGACGGCGTCAAACAGCGGCAGGACCATGCCGCCCGGAATGCCAAATACACAGTCTACACCCTGTTCGAGGATGCACTCTACAATCACCTGTGCCCCGCTCAGCTCCACAAAAAGCCCCCCTTGTTTGGTGCGTCACTGCAAATCGTTCAGCATTCTCTCGGCCCGGCGGTTGACCAGCGCGGTCACCAGAAAAGAGAGAACGGCGTTGATCACCACAAGGCATAGCGTCGTCAGCGCCACCCCGACCTCCAGGTAGAGCATCAGCACGGCGGCCAGCACACACGGAGCCAGCGCGAGCAGTCCGCAGAGCATGCCGATCAACGAGTTGACGTTTTGCTTCATCGCCTCGGCCTCGCTGTTCCACTTGAGCTTGGGGTGGATGCAGTCGGGAAGCGCCGACGCGTTGGTGACGGGCACCACGCAGGACAGCGCGATCAGCACCGCGGCAAGCACGACGTCCACGGACCGCCCCAACACAAACACCGACGCGCAGCCGAGCGCGAGCACGCCGACAACACCGAACATCTGCAGGCATAGAAGCCGTCCGGAAAGCTGTGTGGCGATCGGCACAGGCACGGTCTGCGTAATCCAGACAGACCGGCCCTCCCGGGAAAACAGCGTGCTCGCGCCGGGATTGACCAGCGTGACAAACGCCATAAACGCCGCCAGGGTCAGCACGGCAGAGACGTTTCTGCCCCCCGAAAACACGAGTCCGAGCATCCCGTCGAAGCCCTCCCCCGACGTCAGCTTGAGTCCGATCAGCATAATGGGGAAAATAATGACGCCCGTGAGCTGATTCATCGCGTAAATCGGCGTTCGCAGCAGGAGCTTAAGCTCTTTGAAAAAGAACGCCCTGAAGGGGCTCCCGGCCTTGACCGACGCCTTTTTATACCGTTTGGAGCGACCGGACTTCGCCGCTTCGAGCTGCGCCAGCGCGCCGCGATAGTATAGCTTTGAGGACAGAAGCAGCGCCAGCGTCAGCGAGGCGGCGCATGTGAATAACAGCTTCAGCGCGTCCACGGCGGCACCGGCGCCGCCGCCCATGATGACACTCTCGGCCCAAAGCGCGGGCGGGAAGTAGCGCAGCATGGCCCGCAGCATGGCCTCAGAGTCGGTCAGCAGCGCCATGGCCTGCGAGGGGTCGCCCATAAGCCTGCCTGACTGGCTGGACAGTATCAGCTGGCCGAAAACCATCAGCAGCATGAACGCGATACTGATGATCAGCATAAACATGTCGCGCCGCTTGGACAACGTGACAAGGCGCATCAGCGGCATGACGAGAATGCTTGACAGCGCCAGAGGCACCACCGGAATGACCAGCGCCGCCAGGAGCAGGCGGGCATAGAACGTCCAGCCAAGCCCCATGCCCGTGCCGAAAAGCACGCCGATGGGCACAAGCAAAAACAAGAGAAAGGCCAGTTCGGTGAGGTAAACCATGGAAAACTTGGCCAAAAACACCGAGCGCGGCCGGACGGGAAGCGCCGCGTACAGTTCGGTGTCCCGCGCGCCAAAGACCAGACCGAGCAGGCTGAGCGTACCCAGCACGAGCACCATGGCCATGCAGGCGAAAATCCCGATGCCAAACAGCAGATTGCCGAGGCCGAGCTCGATCGCCGGGCCGAGAATGGCGTTGAGCAGCAGGCCGACGCTCAGCCAAAGCGCCGCCACCACATAGAGCGCCAGAAAAAGGAAGCCGATCTGCTTGGCCTTGCCCTTGCCCGTGCGCCGCTGGTCCTTGAGCGCCGACAGTCCGAGCCGCATATGCAGATGCATCTTAAACAGCAGAAAAAACTCGCGCGCCCCGCTCATGTCAGTTCTCCCCCATGCCGGTCTCGGTCAGCCTGAAGAAAAGCTGCTCGAGCGTGGCGTCGTTGGCCCCCGAGGCGCGCAGCGCCTCCATCGTTCCGACCGCGCAGAGTTTGCCGTCGGCGATAATCCCGATGCGGTCGCACAGGCGCTCGGCAACCTCCAGCACATGGGTGGAGAAGAACACCGTGTTGCCCTGGCGGCAGTGGGCGCGCATCTCCTCCTTGAGCATCAGCGCCGACTTGGGGTCGAGTCCGACCATCGGCTCGTCCAGCAGCCACAGCGGCGGGTTGTGGATCAGCGCGCCCGTGAGCATCAGCTTTTGCCGCATGCCGTGGGAAAAGGTGCGGATCAGCTCTCCGGCAGCCGGCAGGATTTCAAACATCGTCAGATACTTTTCAATGCGCTCGCGCCGTTTTTCCACCGGCACCCCGTACACGTCGCCGATAAAGTTCAAATACTCAATGCCGGTCAGCCGGTCAAAACTCTCGTGCGAATCCGGCACATAGCCGATCATGCTCTTGGCCTTGACAGGCTCTGTGAGCATGTCCACCCCGTTGATTACCACACTGCCCTGATCGGGACGCAGAACGCCCATAATCATCTTGATGGTGGTGGTCTTCCCCGCGCCGTTGGGACCGATAAACCCAAAAATTTCTCCGTCCCGCACGTCCAGATCGAGGTTTTCCACGGCCTTGATTTTCCCTCTGGCGTAGCTTTTGGTCAGCTTCTGCAGCGCAATCATGGCGTTTCTCCTTTCAGTCCCCAAAAACACTCTTATTCTCTCCATCGGCCTATCAAACCGGCTGATCTTGTACACTTGTTTTCGCTTTGACTATAGCCTATTCATGGGATGAATACAAGTAAAACTTGCGGGCATAACCATGTGAAACCGCGAAAAAGGACAAGGCAAGCGGGGTTATCCCCTTTATCCACCGACTTATCCCCGTTCTTATGGCAACCAAAAAAGCGCTTGGAAAGGGTTTACAGTTTATTAATGCATAAACGCAATCAGCGTGATATACTGTGCTTGTCCATGGCTCGGGCCGGCGCCCGCAGCCGCCCAAAGGAGAGTGTTCGGCATGACCAAAAAAGCGCTGATTGTGGAAGACGACGGAAACATTGCCCAGCTTTTGGGCATGTATCTTCAAAAGGACGGGTTTTCAGTGGAGTTCGCGGCCGACGGACGGCGCGGACTGCAGCTTTTTGAGGAATCTCCGCCCGACATTATGCTGCTTGATCTGATGCTGCCCGGCATGGACGGCTGGGAGGTCTGCCGCGCCATCCGCGATGCCGGCCACAAGCAGCCCGTGATCATGATCACGGCCAAGAGCGAAACCATCGACAAGGTGCAGGGCCTTGAGCTCGGCGCCGATGATTATATCACAAAGCCGTTTGACATGAAAGAAGTTATGGCGCGCGTACACGCGGTTCTCCGCCGCGCCATGTTCGCCTCGTCAGAGAAACCGCGCAAGCTCATGTTTGACAAGCTCGTCGTCGACATGGACGCCTTTACGCTGCTGGTCGATGGCCAGGCAGTTGACACGCCGCCCAAAGAGCTTGAGCTTTTGTTCCATCTCGCCTCTTCGCCCAACCGCGTCTACACACGAAACCAGCTTCTGGACGAGGTTTGGGGCTTTGACTATTTCGGCGATTCCCGCACCGTCGACGTACACATCAAGCGTCTGCGCGAAAAACTCGAAAACATCACAGCGGCTTGGAGCCTGAAGACCGTTTGGGGCGTCGGGTACAAGTTTGAGCTGTCATGAAAAGCCTTTCATTTCGCTACTTCATCATGATCGCGCTGCTCATTATAATGAGCTTTATGGCGCTTGGCGTGTCCTTTTTGTCGGTGACGTCGGGCGCGCTTACCTCCCAGAGGATGGACTCGCTGGAGCGCGGCGCGAGCGAGGTATCCAGCGCCACGCAGATCTATTGGACGGGGCAGTCGCTCGACATCGACTTTGACTTTGTGCGCTCGCTGACCATGCTGGCAAACTCCCTTGACGCGCACATCATGGTGTGCGGCAAGGACGGCAGCATTCTGGCCTGCTCCGACCCCCCAGGGCTTCAGCACACCGGTCAGAACGTCAGCGGCGAGCTTCTTCAGCTGGGACTCTCCGGGCCAAACTCAGCTCAGGGCGTTCTGGACAATCTTTCCCCCGAGACGCTGGACATCAGCGTCCACCCCGTGACCACGCCTCAGGGCGACGTCTGCGGCATCGTGGTCTTCAGCTCCTCTTCGGTCATCCAGCGCGCGCTGCTGCTGGCCTTTGTGCGCATTTTTCTGCTCACCGCGGTGATCGTGCTTCTGCTGGCCGTGTTTTCGGTGTTTGGCACGTCGCGCGTCATGGCGCGCCCGCTTCTTGACATGGCCGCCTGCGCGCAGGCGTTTGCGCAGGGCGACTTCTCGGCGCGCGTTTTTCGCTGGGCGCAGCGCGGCGACGAGGTTGGCGAGCTGGCCAGCGCGTTTAACGCCATGGCCGACGCCATCTCCAAGGCCGAACTTCTCCGGCGCGATTTTATCGCCAATGTATCCCATGAACTCAAGACCCCCATGACCATTGTCACGGGCTACATCGAAGGTCTTTTGGACGGCACGATCGACGAGCGGCACACCGGGCAGACCTTGACGCTTGTGCGCAACGAGGTGCTGCGCCTGTCCCGCATGGTGGCCAGTATGACGCAGATCTCGGTTTTGCAGTCCGGCCAGTTTGAAATCAAGCAGCGCACATTTAACCTCTGCGAGCTGTCCATGCGGATTTTGCTCGGAATGGAGGGGCATATTAACGCCAGAGGCCTTGATGTCGACGTACTGCTGCCCGACGACCAGCAGCTCTTTGTCAACGCCGACCCCGACCTTATGGCGCAGGTACTGACAAATCTTTTGGATAACGCTGTCAAATTCTCCGAGCAGGGCGGCACGCTGACGTTGTCCATGTCCAAGCGCGGGGGCAAGGTTCTGGTCAACCTCATCAACACCGGCCCGACGATTCCGCCCGAAGACCTCCCCTATATCTTTGAGCGATTTCATAAAACCGACCGCTCCCGCTCGCAGGATCGCACCGGCCTCGGGCTTGGGCTCTTTCTGGTCAAAAGCATTTTGGGCGCCCACCACGAGGACATTCATGTCACGAGCGAGAACGGCGTAACCGAGTTCAGTTTTTCCCTGCCTGAAGCGAAGGCAAGGATCCAGTGAAATTCACAGACCGTTCACACAGTTTGCTGGAATTTTTCCGCCGGCTGTGGTATCTTGATAGACAGTCCCCTTGTCTCAGACTGTCAAAGAACCAGAGGTTCTTTGACAAACGGGAGTTGGTTCAAACCGCTTCGGCGGTTTGAAGAGAAGAACTTTACCGGAGTAAATCCGTGAACGTCGCTTGTTTCAGTCCTTTGCGCTTTACCAGTCCGGCAGGAACCTGCCGGCAGCGCCTGAAGAGGCAATTAGCAGGTTGTTTTTATCAACTTTGTCAGGGAGGACGCCATATGTATACAGGCTATAATCCGCCGCCCCGAAAGAGTCATTTTGCCCCCGTTTTGATCCTCTGCACCGTCCTGATCCTCGCGCTGGCCGTCGCGGTCGGCCTTATGGCCGACTACTATGACGTCGCCCTTGTGGAGGACGCCCACGGCCGCCTCTCGCTGAGCATGACGGGGCAGGCCATACGCCAGCCCTCGGTGACTACGCCGTCTGCCCGCATCGACGACCCGCTGGTCGTTGTCGACATTCCGCGGCAGTCTTCCGCCATGGTCACAGACAGCTCCGGACGGCAGGTGCTTTCGGGGAACGAGGTCTATAAAAAGGTTGTGCCGTCGGTCGTTGGCATCATCTCGCGTTACAGCGACGCCGACGAGGCCTCGAGCGGCACGGGCATCATCGTCACCGCCGACGGGTATATCGCCACCAACAACCACGTCGTGATCGGCGCGTCCTCCGTCACGGTCATCTTTTCTTCGGGCGAGGAGATCAGCGCCCGGATTGTCGGGCTGGACAGCCGCACCGATTTGGCCGTTCTGAAGATTGACCGCACCGGGCTCACCCCCGCAGAGCTCGGCAACTCCGACGAGCTTGAGCCCGGCGACGACGCCTATGTCATCGGCAACCCACTCGGCCTTGAGCTACAGAACACCATCACAGACGGCATGATCTCGGCCATCAACCGCGACATCAGCTTCAGCGAGTACGCGGGCGATGTGCGCATGACGGTCATCCAGACCAACTGCGCCGTCAATCCCGGCAACTCGGGCGGGCCGCTGTGCAACGTATACGGGCAGGTTGTGGGCATCATCTCCTCCAAGATCATGGGCGACGTCTACCAGTCCATCGAGGGCCTCGGCTTTGCCATTCCGGTGAGCGTGGCGCAGCCGATTCTCGGTCAGCTGATCAGCGACGGCTATGTGCATGGCCGTCCGGCCATCGGCATCACGAGTGACGCCACCAAACAAATTGACGAGCGCACCGCCCGGTATTACGGGCTTCCCACGGGCGTACTCATTGAAACGGTCAACCCGGCGTCCGACGCCTACGCCAAGGGTGTCAAAGCCGGCGACATCGTCACCAAGGTCAACGGGCAAGAGGTCACCACTGTGGCGGACATCAACAACATCAAGCAGGATTACGCGGTGGGCGACTCGCTTAGCCTGACGATCTACAGGGAGGGCCGCACCTTTGACGTCGACGTTACGCTCGTCGAGGAGGGCACCCTGAAGTAACTGCGCAAGGGCCGAAAATTGGACGCCAAAATTACCTCCTGCTGCAGGGATCCCTGCGGCAGGAGGTTTCAGCTTGTCAAAAAGCACTCGAGTCCTCGTCCCTTTGCGCGAAACCACGTCGAGCCTGACGGCACAGCCGGCAGGTCCTTGCTGGACTGGTTTAGCGCAAAGTATGGAAACAAGGGCCTTTCACGGATTCAGTCCGGGGAAGGCACTCTCTGCGCGTCCTCGCAAGGACGCGATTCTTCCCCCGTTTTACCAAAGAGCCTCCGGCTCTTTGGTAAAACGAACAGCTTTAGCCGAGCAGCTTGTCGGCGACATACAGGCCGTTAGCGGCGGCTTGCGACAGGCTTCGCGTAAAGCCCGAGCCGTCGCCGACGGCGTACAGGCCGGGCCGTCCGACAAGCTCAAAGTCCTCGCACTCCGGCCTCGAGGAGTAATACTTGCATTCAACGCCGTACAGCAACGTGTCGTGATTGGCGGTACCTGGCGCAATCTTTTCCAGCGCGTGCAGCGTCTCCAGAATGTTGTCCAGCTGCCGCTTGGGCAGGCACAGCGATAGGTCCCCCGGCACGGCTGCCAACGTGGGCACCGTCGTGGACGAGCTCATACGGTGCTCATTGGACCGCCGGCCGGCCTCCAGATCGCCCAGCCGCTGCACCAGCACACCGCCGCCCGAGAGCTGATTCGCCAAAAGCGCCACATTCTTTGCGTAGCGGATGGGCTCGTTAAAGGGCCTGGTCAGCCTGAGTGTGCTGAGCAGCGCGAAATTGGAATTTTGGCTCTTCTTCGCTTCATCCTTATAGGCGTGGCCGTTGACGGTCAAAACACCCCCTGTGTTTTCCACAACGACCTGCCCGCGCTCGTTGAAGCAGAACATGCGCGTGATGTCCCCATACTGCTGGCTGCGGTACCAGATCTTGGGCTCATAGATGCGCTTGGAAAAGTGGTTCCAGATCAGCGCGGGCAGTTCCACGCGCACACCGATGTCCACCTGGTTGCTCTGCAGACGCACGTTGTTCTTCGCGCACCAGTCGGCAAAAAACTCACTGCCCGAACGTCCGACGGCAAAGATGACCGCGTCGCCCTCCAGCGCGTGTTCGGTTCCGGCACATTGATACAGCACTGTGCGGGTCGCGGCGTCGACGTCAGTGACCTCGGCACCCGTCACAATATCACAGCGCCCTGAAAGATCGGCGATCAATTTTTTCATGGTCTGCAGATTGGCGTCGGTGCCCAGATGCTTCAGCTGCCCCTGCTGCATGTGCAGGTCATGCCGCAGGCAGAGCAGCTTGAGCTCATCGTCGGGCAAAAAGCGATCCTCGGGCGCGCCGAACAGGCGCAGCACGGCGTCGGCCTGCTCAATATAGTTCATGACAAGCGCCGCCGGCAACACGTCGGTCATCCACCCGCCGTATTCGGTGGAGATGACATATTTCCCGTCCGAGAACGCCCCCGCGCCGGCCAAACCTTCCATAATGGCGCAGGGTTCGCAGCGCGCGCAGGCGGCGCTCCTATTCTCCACAATCGGGCAGTGGCGCGCGTCCAGCGCCCGTCCCTTTTCCAAAAGCGTGACCCTGTGTTTTTCCGAAAGGCGGTACGCGGCCATGAGTCCGCTGATCCCGCCGCCGATGATGACGACACGCATGATTTCGCCCTCTTCCTCCGCTCGGGCGCGCGCTTACGCTTCACCCGTATGTCCACAGTATATCTCCGCAACCACACAAAGTCAATGAAACCGCTCCCCCGCACTGCATCGATTTATCACGCTAAATATATGAAATTTTAGCAGATTATTGCATTACTACCCTAATAGTGCTATGATAAAAGATAATATTTCCTTTGTTTTAAGATCCCTCCATAAGCCCCAAAGCATGGTTATGGCGTCAAGAACAGTGTCGGCACCGGCACTGTTCATATTGATAGCATTACAGGGCGCAAGCGCGTCCAAAAAGGAAGGAAGAAATGAGATGAAAACGAAAAAGAGAGCGCTGTCCTTGCTTTTAGCCCTATTCCTCATGGTTGGCCTTGTTAGCAGCGCCACCGCCGCCGCCCCGGCCAAGGAAGACATCAACCTGAAAAAGATTGACGTGGCCACGGGCGAAACCGTCGTTCTCAAGGCAAGCGACATGATCGACATCATCGTCGAGCTGTCCTCTCCCGCGCTTTTGGACATTGATCCTGATCACGCACAGGACTACTTTGCCAAGCCTGCGTCACTTTTAAGAAATGACATAAACGCCCTTGGCTCCCGGAGTCAGTACTACGCGCTGTCCCTGGCCGACAAAGCGCTGCGCGCGCAGCAGGGCCTTGTGATCAAAAAGGTGCTCGCTCTTTCGGGAAGCAAGGACGTGCTTGCCACCTATTCGGCCGTCATGAACGGCTTTGCCGTACGTGTGCCCGCCGGAAAAGTCGATGCCATCAAGGCGCTTGACGGCGTGGTTGAGGTGTACGATTCCCTGACCTACGACCTGCCTGAAACCGTCATCAACGAACCCAACGACACGGTGGGCAACGACAAAATCGGCGCGACCATCACCTGGAACGCCACCGGCTACACCGGCAAGGGCCAGATCATCGCCATCTGCGACTCCGGCCTTGACTACAATCACCCGCTGTTCTCCGCGATGGAGGAAAACGCCTATATGATCTCCTTGGAAGCCCTGCAGACCATTCTGGACAGACGCGACCTGAACTGCGTCAGCACGCAGGCCCGCTACAACACGATGAACGCCGGCCAGTTCTACCGCAGCAACAAGGTTCCGTTCGGCTATGATTACGGCGTCAGCAACTGGGACAACGATCCCATGGACAACACCTCCGATCCCGGCCACGGCACGCATGTCACGGGCATCGCGGCCGCCAATCGCACCGAAGACAACGCCGCCATCGGCGTGGCCCCCGACGCACAGATTTTCGCATTGAAGGTGTTCCCCAACTCCACCGACGTCAATATCCTCGCCGCCGTTGACGACGCCGTCAAGCTTGGCGTGACCTCCATCAACCTTTCGCTCGGCACCACCGCCGGCTTTACCGACACTGACGGCTCCAACGTCTTCAACACCTATGGCCGCGCCAAGGACGCCGGTGTCTCCGTGTCGATCTCCTCGGGCAACTCCTACCGCTCGGGCGAGCGTGACGCCGCCAACTATGCTGCCAACATTGTCGGCCGTCCCTACACCTCCAATCTCGACTACGGCATGGTTGGTTCGCCGTCCACAACCCGCTCGGTCACCACCGTCGCCTCCGCCGACAACTACGCTGTCTACTCCCCGTCCTTCACGATTGACAACGTCGACAAGAAGTTCATGTACATAGACACCAACCCTGTGGGCAGAGTCTTCGCCGAAGTGTTTGGCGGCAGAGTTCTGGAACTGGCCTTCATCGGCCTGGCGGGCACGGAAGACGTGGCTGGACTCGACCTGACCGGAAAAATCGCTGTCGCCAGACGCGGCACGCACACTTTTGTGGATAAAGCCAACAACGCTGCCTCCAGGGGCGCCGTCGGCCTGCTCGTCGTAGACAACGCGCCCAGCGGCGTCATCTCCATGGTGACTGAAGGCGCGCTCATCCCGCTCGTCAGCATGACCAAGGCAGACGGCGAGATCGTGATCTCGTCGGTGCTGGCAGGCAACACCACGGTTCGCATCAACGCCTCCACCGAGTTCATCAACAGCTCGGCTGCCGGCTATATGTCCCCGTTCTCCTCGTGGGGCGTCACGCCCGATCTGAAACTCAAGCCCGAAATTACCGGCTTCGGCGGCAACATCTATTCCACCTATCCGCTGGCGCAGGGCGGTTACGTCCTGATGAGCGGCACCTCGATGTCCGCTCCGCAGGTCACCGGCGCGTCCGCGATTGTCCAGCAGCGCGTAAAGGCAGACTACCCCTCCTACACGGGCGTCGCCCGCAAGGAGCTGGTTGACTCGCTGATGCAAAGCACCGCGACGCCGATGCTTATGCCGAACGGCTTCTACGCCTCGCCCCGCCAGGCCGGCGCGGGCATGGTCAACCTCATCGGCGCGACAACCAGCGACGTCATTGTTCAGAATATCGTTGCGGGCGACGGCCGCGCCAAAGTTGAACTCGGCGACAAGCTTGAGACAGAGTTCAGCTTTGTGGTCAGAGCCAAGAGCCTTGGCAGCGTCGAGCGCTCTTTCGACCTGAGCGCACTCGTTCTCACCGACGGCTACTCCAAGCCCGACGGTTTCTTCTACACCTGCGAAGACTACGACATTCCCCTTGACGCCGACGTCACCTTCAACGTGGACGGCCAGGCGGTTACCAGCGTCACCGTGGGCGCAGACTCTTTTGTTGACATCACTGTCAACGTCAAGCTCGACGAGAATAAGATCGCGGAGCTTCTGGACGAAGTGTTTATCAACGGCATGTTTGTCGACGGCTATGTCTTGCTGACCGCAAAGGGCGAGTACCCCAATGTCAACCTGCCCTATGTCGGCTATATCGGCGACTGGACAACGCTGCCCGTGTACGACAACAACATCTATGACGAAGCCGGCACATCCCTCTACAACCGCGACCGTTTCACGACTCCGATCCGCTTCAGCGGCAACCAGAACACCACGGTTTACGCGGGCACAAACACCATGGCCGCGCGCAACGAAATCAGCGGCATTTACGACTACCGTCTCGTTTCGATGAGCCCGGGCGTCACGACCAACTTCACCGACACGCTGACCTATGTGGCCACGCAGGTGCGCAACCGCACAGCGCTCAACGTCAGCGTGGTCAACTCAGCCGGCGAAGTGGTCCGCGAAGTCACCAACAACTCTTCCTCTGTGCGCAAGACCTCCTATAACGGCGACACCTCCACCACGGCCACTGTCAACCTGATCAGCGCCTTTAACGGCCGCGTGGGCTCCGGCGGAACAACCGCCCTTCTGCCCGACGGTCAGTACAAGTTCGTGATCAAATCAGCAGTTGACTATCCGGGTTCGAGCGTCGCCTCCAATCCGATCGTCAAAGAGCTTCCGTTTACCATCGACACCGTTGCGCCGACCGCTCTTTCCGCCTGGATCCTTGACGTAGACGGAAAGAAGATCCTCACCGTTAACACGCAGGACGGACACTATGTCATGGCCGCCAACCTGCGCACGAGCGAGGCCGTAGTCGACACCGCGTACTTCCAGCTCAGCGCAGTGGAAAAAGATCCGTCTGCGAGCTTTGACGTCACCTCACTGCTTGCCGGTTATGAATCGGTTGACGCATTCCTCGCCAACATCAGCGTTGAGCTTTACGACATGGCCTGGAACTCTTCGAGCACCTCGCTTGCCTCCATCTTCAAAACCAAGCCCGACGCGATTGTCACGACCTTCACCGCCGGCCCCTCCATCGTGGAGACCCTTTCGGCCCATGTGGTCATCGACATCCAGGGCGAGTATCTGGGCGAGATGATGATCAGCAGCGGAGCGTTCGGCGCAGACACCTACCCCGTGACCGCCGGCCGCAACGTCGTGTATATCCCCGAAGCGGGAGAAGCTGGCATCCACGAGATTTACCTGTTCAGCGACGACGAGGTCGTGGCGATCACCACGATTGAAGTTCTGGCCTACAGCACGGATATCTGGACAGTCACCCCCTTCACGGGCGAGGACGGCTACCTGCGCCTGAGCTTCAACGCAGACCTGACCGCGCCGAAGGGCGCCGCCAAGCTCAACGGCGCGGCGGTTCAGATGACCGTGGAGAGCGCCCGCGTTGTCAGACTGGGCGTCCTGACAGAGGCCCTCCCCGCGCAGTCGGTCGTGGTCATCTCCGGCATCAAGTATCCCGCGCTGTTCCCAAGCTATTCCTTCACCTTTACGGTTCGCCCGTAGCCCCAGCCGCTTAAAAAGGCCCGCCGGACACTGTCCGGCGGGCCTCAACCTGTAGACAAACCTTCGATTTGTCTACAAACGGGAGCAGGAATGCGTCTTTGTGAAGACGCGCATTGGGTGACTTTCCCGGAGTGAATCCGTGAAAGCGTTTCTGTTTACTTTTTTGCGGCTTTACTCCCAGCAAGACCCTTGCGGCTCCAACCGCAAGGGTCGGCGTAAAAACCGATAAAGGACGAGAGCGCGTAAGGTGTATCTTCTGGCCTCTAATCTTCCTCAAATAATTCGTCAATGCGGGTACATAA
Organism: Oscillospiraceae bacterium; assembly: GCA_031550325.1. Taxonomy (GTDB): domain Bacteria; phylum Bacillota; class Clostridia; order Oscillospirales; family UBA929; genus JAVBTT01. The sequence continues at coordinate 91,240 of JAVBOR010000007.1, read as the reverse complement.
TCCCCACGTTGTGAATGTGCCCTCGTCAATCATGCGGTTCATTTTATCGCGGCTTGCCCACATGGCCCCGCAGGTTTCATCAGGAGCGAGAGTCACTTCCGATATGTCAACATTTTGCCGGAACAGCCAAACATCAGCCAAACAATGATTGCATATGCATTTCCGAATTTGACGCTTTATTCTTTGCCCGTTCAGTGGTTCAAGAACAATCCCCAATTCCTCATTCGTTTCTTTTAATGCAGTCGTCAAGCTGTCATCTCCTGCAACCGCGTTTCCACCTGTGCATTCCCACATATGAGGGAGCGACTTATTCGGCGTTCTTTGAGAAATGAGATACTCGCCGTTGTCGTTCTCAATCAGCACATAGACCGTAAGATGGTATTCGCCGTCACACATAGGCTTGCCGCGCTCGTGAAGACGACCTGTTGCGTTGCCGTTTTCGTCGAGAATATCCCAAAGTTCAGCCAAGCGAATTCCTCCGTTCGCATAACGCCATATTTATCAAAAAATGATCTTCTCTTCTCTGTGAGTATAAAGCAAACTCATGCATTAAGCAAGCAGAGGGGCCTCTATCGAGGGACTTTCTTACCGTCTCAGGGCGTTTGCAGAGTGAGGCCCGGCTTTACAAAGTGCGCCTCTGGCGCTATAATGGTAAACTGTACTCCTGAATGAAGTTTACTACGGAGGCGCTATGAAAACTCCGATCCGCCAGCTCGTTCTTGTCGCGCTGTTTGCCGCTATGACCGCGGTCGGTGCCATGGTTGCCATCCCGGCCGGCCCGGTTCCCATCACACTGCAAACCCTCTTTGTCCTCTTGTCTGGCATCCTTCTCGGCCCAAAGTGGGGAGCAGTGTCCCAGCTCGTCTATCTGCTGCTCGGACTGCTTGGGCTGCCGATCTTCGCGGGATTCTCGGGCGGCTTTGCCCAGATTTTCAAACCCTCCTTCGGGTTTTTGCTGTCGTTCGCGCCTTCGGCTGCGCTGGCGGGCGCGCTGACAGTCCGGCGGCGGATGACGCCGGGCCGGACACTTTTTGTATGTCTGTGCGCCACGGCGCTTCAGTATGCACTGGGCACCCCCTACATGATCCTCGTATTAAAGCATGTCGCGGGCGCAGACTCGCATGCCCTGATGAGCGCGGTGTTCGGTCTCATGTCTTTCCTCCCCGGCGACGGGCTTAAAACCTTACTGGCTGTGTTGATTGCGCCTCGCTTATTACCGGTTATTACCGCTATCTTTCCCCCGTCCCGCGCGGTATAATAAAGTCAATATAAGCGTCCGCCGCCCACCGTCCCGCTGTCAAAAAAACACTCGGGCAGGCGCCGCCAATGATCAGGGAAGTGATGGTAAATGGTTGTGCACCGCGCGGGCAAAAACTGTGTAACCGTATACATAGAATCGGCTGAAATTCACGCCCATGGCTGGAAAGAGCTCGGCAAAGACGAGGCGCATAGCGTAGTGACCGCGGCACTGGGCAATTTGGGCCTTGAAACAGCGCTTTTAGACCAAATTGAGGCCTATACGGGACGCGTTGGCGTGATGTTGTTTGTCCAGCTCAAGGAGGACACCGAACAGGGCGCGCTCTTTTTCTCCTTTGACTCGATTGACGCGCTGCTGGACGCCACCTGTGTTTCCGGTCGGGCCAAATCCTCGCTGTTCTGGCTGGACGGCGCGTACATCCTGCATGTCGACGGCTCTGGGCGCGCTTTTCAGCATCTGGCCGAACGGCTGAGCGAGTATGGGCAAATTATGGCATACAAGAAAGGCTATGAGCGCTTTCTATCCGAACACGGCAAGCAGCTGATCGGCCGTAACGCGCTGGGAAGGCTGGCGGTGCAAAGCGCTGTCCGGCACACCTGACCAACGTCCATACGGTTATGTCAAAAATGTGCTTTGCGCCTTCGTCCTTATCCCGGAGTGAATCCGAAAAAGGACGCGGTTTGCGAGAACCTTTTTGACACGCTGCGTTTGGGTTTCTCCAGTCCCTGCTTTGTCAGTCTGTTTTGTAAGCCTGTGTTGACAACCGCCCCGCGGGACGGTAAAATGAAAGGAACGCTCCTTGGGAGCTGTGCCTTAAGAAAGCGGGGGATACGGGTGGCTGAAAAAAAACAGGTGGAGCAGATCACATCCATGGAGGAGGACTTTGCCAAGTGGTACACGGACGTCGTGCTCAAGGCCGAACTTGTGGACTACTCAAGCGTGAAGGGCTGCGTCGTGCTGCGCCCGCACGCTTATGCGCTCTGGGAAAACATCCAGGCGATTCTTGACGCTTCGTTTAAACGAACCGGACACGAAAACGTCTATATGCCTTTGCTCATTCCCGAATCGCTTCTGCAGCGTGAAAAAGACCACGTGGAGGGCTTTGCCCCCGAGGTGGCCTGGGTCACGCACGGCGGAACCGAGCCGCTGACAGAGCGGCTGTGCATCCGGCCGACGTCGGAGACTCTGTTTTGCGAGCATTACTCGCATGTGGTTCAGAGCTGGCGCGACCTCCCCAAACTCTACAATCAGTGGTGCTCGGTGCTGCGCTGGGAGAAGTCGACGCGGCCGTTTTTGCGCCACCGCGAGTTTCTGTGGCAGGAGGGCCACACCGCGCACGCCACACCCGAGGAGGCCATGGAAGAGACGCTGAGAATGCTTGACGTTTACGCCGATCTGGCCGAAAATTCGCTGGCCATGCCCGTTGTCAAGGGCAAAAAGACCGACAGCGAAAAATTCGCCGGCGCCGTCTCGACCTATACGATTGAATGCATGATGCACGACGGCAAGGCGCTGCAAAGCGGCACTTCCCACTTTTTCGGGGATGGCTTCGCCAAGGCGTTCGACATCCTGTTTACCGACCGCGACAATCAGCTCAAACCCGTGTTTCAGACGTCGTGGGGGCTGTCCACACGCATCATCGGCGGCATCATCATGACGCATGGCGACAACTCCGGGCTGGTTCTGCCGCCGCGCATCGCGCCCCTGCAGGTGATCATCGTTCCGGTCGCCTCGCACAAGCCGGGCGTCACCGAACGCGCGAACCTGCTGGAGCAGGAGCTGCGCGCCGCCGGCCTGCGCGTCAAGACGGACAACTCAGACGCCTCGCCCGGCTGGAAGTTTGCCGAACATGAAATGAAGGGCGTTCCGCTGCGCATCGAGCTCGGCCCGCGCGATATCGAGGCCGGCCAGTGCGTGCTCGCGCGGCGCACTGGCGGCAAGCTGGTTTCACCGCTTGACGGGATTGCCGACGCCGTCAAGGCCGAACTTGATTCGATCCAGGCCGAGCTGCTCGACCGCGCGCGCGCCAACCTGGCCGAAAAAACCTCTGTCGCCCACGATCTGGACGACATGGCGTGTATCGCCCGGGAAAAGGGCGGCTTTATCAAAACGATGTGGTGCGGCTCAAACGCCTGTGAGGAGCTTGTCAAGGATAAAACCGGCGGCATGAAATCGCGCTGTATGCCGTTTGACCAGGAGGATCTTGGCGGGCACTGCGCCGTATGCGGCGGCAAGGCCGAGACCATGCTCTACTGGGGCTATCAATACTGATGCGCGCGGGCGGGTGTCCGATCTGGCGAACAGCCTTTTCGGCGCCCGCCTTCGCCTGTCTGCTCAAAAGGAGACAACGCCATGGGAAAATCTCTTGTGCTGGCCGAAAAGCCCTCGGTGGCGCGGGAGCTGGCCAAAGTGCTGGGCTGCCGCCAAAACAGCGAGGGCTGCATCGCGGGCGAGCGGTATATCGTCACCTGGGCGCTCGGCCATCTGGTGACGCTGGCCGACCCCGAGGCCTACGGAGAACAGTATAAGACCTGGAGCCTTGAGTCTCTGCCGATGCTTCCCGAAAGGATGCAGCTCGTGGTGATGCAGGAGACGTCCAAGCAGTTTCGCGTCGTCAAACAGCTGCTCGGCCGCGCCGACGTCAGCGACATCATCATTGCCACCGACTCCGGACGCGAGGGCGAGCTGGTCGCGCGGTGGATTCTTCTCAAGGCGGGCTGCCGCAAGCCGGCCCGGCGGCTGTGGATTTCCTCCCAGACTGAAAAGGCCATACGCGAGGGTTTTGCCGGCCTGCGCCCGTCGCAGGAGTTTGACGCGCTGTACGCCTCGGCCCAGGCGCGCGCCGAGGCCGACTGGCTGGTCGGACTCAACGTCACGCGCGCGCTGACCTGCAAGCACAACGCGCAGCTCTCGGGCGGACGCGTGCAGACGCCGACGCTTTCGCTGATTGTCGCGCGCGAACAGGAGATCAAGTCGTTTGTGCCGCGCGACACCTTTGGCGTGCGCGCTGCGTTTGACGGGTTTTCTGCCCTGTGGGTCAGCCCGGGCGGACAGACGCGCACATTTGACAAAGCTGCCGCGGAGGCGGTCTGTTCCTCCTGCGCCGGGAAGCCGGCAGTCATCACCGACCTGAGTAAGCAGTATAAGCACAAAGCGCCGCCCGCCGCGTATGACCTGACCGAGCTGCAGCGCGACGCCAACCGAAAGTTCGCCTATTCGGCCAAGGAGACCCTTTCGCTGATGCAGTCTCTTTACGAGCGGCACAAGCTTCTGACCTATCCGCGAACCGACTCGCGCTACATCACGTCTGACGTCGCCTCCACGCTGACCGACCGTTTGAGGAGCGTGGCCGTCGGGCCTTACCGCGAGATGGCCGGGGCACTTTTGCGCATGCGCCCGCTCTCGACGCGCTATCTGGTGGACAACGCCAAGGTCACCGATCATCACGCGATCATTCCCACGGAGGAACCCGTAAACCTGTCGGCGCTCTCGCCGCAGGAGCGAAACATCTACGATCTCGTCGTGCGGCGCTTTCTTGCGGTTCTGTCTCCGGCGTATGAATACGAGGAGACAAAGCTTGTCGCCACGATTGGCAGAGAGCGTTTCGGCGCCAAGGGAAAGATCGTCCGCTCTCCGGGCTGGAAAGCTGCCTACAGCACGGGCGTCCTCGGCGACGACGAGACCGAAGACGAATACGGCGAGCAGACCCTGCCGCCTCTTCGCCAGGGCGAACGCCTGAGCTTGCGCTCCATAAAACTGGAGACCGGAAAGACCAAGCCGCCCGCCCGGTACACCGAGGCCACGCTGCTCACCGCCATGGAAAATCCCCCGCTGGAGAGCAAGGCCTCGCGCGATATCATGCAGCAGACCAGCGGGCTGGGTACGCCCGCCACACGCGCAGATATCATTGAAAAGCTGTTTTCGTCCTTTTACATGGAGCGGCGCGGCAAGGAGCTCGTGCCGACCTCCAAGGGCATTCAGCTCATTTCCATCGTCCCGCCCGAGCTGAAGTCAGCCGAGCTCACCGCGCGATGGGAGCAGCAGCTTTCGGCCATCAGCAAGCGGCAGGGCAGCAAGGACGCGTTTGTCGCCCAGATGCGCGCGTACGCTGCCAAGCTTGTCTCGATGGTCATCGCCAGCGACGCCAAATATCAGCACGACAACCAGACGCGCGAAAAGTGCCCCGACTGCGGCAAGCTTCTGCTGGACGTGCAGGGCAAGCGCGGAAAAATGCTCGTCTGCCCCGACCGTGAATGCGGCTACCGCAAGAGCGTTTCTGTGGAAACCAACGCGCGCTGCCCCAACTGTCATAAAAAGCTGGAGCTGCGCGGAGAGGGCGAAAAGCGCATGTTTGTCTGTGTGTGCGGCCACCGGGAAAAGCTCACCGACTTTGAAAAGCGCCGCGGCGAGGCCGGCGCGAACAAGACAGATGTCAACAAGTTTATGGCAGCGCAGCAACAGGCGGGCGGCGGAAACTTCGCGCTTGCCGCCCAGCTGGCCAAGTGGAAGGAACAAAACAAATCGTAACGTAACAGGAGGCTTACCGTATGGTCAACGCGCTCATTGCCCTTGGGGGCGGCCCATCCCCTGTCATCAACGCCTCTCTGCTCGGCACGCTGGAGCGCTGTCTGGCGTACCCGAACGCGATCGGCTCGGTGCTTGCAGCGCGCCACGGCATTGAGGGCGTGCTGACCGAGTCGCTCACCGACCTCGGCCGGGAGGATCCGCACGAGCTCTCCTTGCTGCGCTGCACTCCCGCGTCGGGCGCCATCGGCACTTGCCGATACAAGCTGACCGATGCCAAAGAGGCTGACTACGAACGCATCATTGACGTCTTCCGCGCCCACAACATCGGGTATTTTTTCTACATCGGCGGCAACGACAGCATGGACACCGCCGACAAAATCTCCGCGCTGGCGCGCCGCCGCGGGCTGGAGCTCGTTGTGGCAGGCGTGCCGAAGACGATTGACAACGACATCGGCGACGAGGAGTTTACGGTGATCGACCACACGCCGGGTTACGGCAGCGCCGCGCGCTACTGGGCCAGCGTCATTCAGAACACCGAAGAGGAAAACAGGGGCATGTGCGTGTCCGAGCCCGTTGCCGTTCTGCAGGCCATGGGCCGCGGCAGCGGATTCATCACAGCGGCGGCGCGGCTCTCCGACCCCGGGCGGCAGACGCCGCTGAAGATGTTCTTTGCCGAGAGCGGCCTGGGCCTCCCTGAACTGACCGACCACGTGCGCCAGTCGCTCGCCCGGCACGGACGCTGCGTCGTTGTCGTCAGCGAGGGCTTTCCGGTCGGATCGCTCGGCGAAAAGCGCGACGGCTTTGGCCACGTGGAATATGGCGCGTCCCAGTCCACGGTGGCCCAGGTGGTGGTCAACCATCTCAACCAATCCGGGCTCAACGCGCGCGGGCAGGTCACGGGACAGGTGCCTGGCGTTCTCCAGCGCTCAACTGCCATTTACCGCTCGCGCGTCGACATTGAAGAGGCGTACCAGGTGGGCGCGCACGCGGTCGACATGGCCATGCGCGACGGCACGGGCTTCATGGCCACCATCCTGCGTGGGCAGGGCCTTCCCTATCGCCCGCGCTACGACAAGGTTCCCCTGCGCGTTGTCGCTCTCTCCGAGCGCCATCTGCCTGCGCACTGGCTCAGCCCTGACAAGACCGACGTCACCGATGACTTTGTGCGCTACGCCATGCCGCTCATCGGCGAGAGTTGGCCGGACAGCCCTATGGAGCACGGTCTGCAGCGCTTTGCGCGTCTGCGCTGCGTCCCGCTTTCCCCAAAGCTCCCCGGCTACACGCCCGAGGGCTTCCGCAAAGAGACCGAGTAAGGCGCAAAAGATTGAATCTGAGGCGTTGCGGGAATCACTTCCGCAACGCCTTTCTCTGCAAACCGCCGCAGCCGTTTAAACCAGTCCCCGCTCTGTGAAAGAACGGGAGGTTCTTTCACAGACTAAAATCGCTTGATCAAATCCTCATAGAACCGCACGGCGACGCCCAACGCATCACACATCACGCGCTCGTCAACGCTGTGGATGGTGGCCTGATCGTCGGGCGTGAGGATAAACGGGCAAAAGCGCAGCACGCTGTCGCTGAGGCCCTCGTAGTACCGCGCGTCGGTTCCGCCCGTCATCAGATACGGCACCACGGCCACCTCGCCGAAGACATTCCGGATGGAGTCCGAGAGCGTATGGAACGCCGCGCCGCCGTAGTCCGCCACGGCCGAGGGCTCACTGGCGTAAAGAAGCTCAAACTCTGCTTCCAGATCATGCGTGACGTCGCACAGATAACTGAGCAGCGCAGCCTCATCATCCCCGTGCAGAAGACGCGCGTTAAACACCGCCTGGGCCGATTCAGGCAGCACGTTGGGCGCCGTTCCGCATGTGGCCATGGTTGCGGCAACCGTGGTGCGAATCAGCGCGTTTGACCGCGGGTCGGCGGCCAATAGGTTCAGAAGCGGCCGCCTGAACAGCCACAGGTTGGCAATATACATGCGCAGCTTATAGGGAAAGAAGGGCGCGAGCAGCTTGAGCGTGTCAAGCACCACGGGCGTTAAGCGTGCCTTGCTCCGGCGGAATTCCATGCGCGCAACTGCTTCGCTCATCTTTCCGAGCGCGGTGTGGCGGGGCGGCGTCGATGCGTGACCGGGTTCGCCGCGCACCGTCATGCGCAGGTTGACCATGCCCTTCTCCGCCACGGAGACCTCGGCCACCGGCCGGCCCGTGGCGATCGGCGCGCGAGCAAGCGCTCCCCCTTCATCCAAAACCATGGCAAAGCGCAGTCCGCGCTGATGAAAAAGCTTGGCGATGTTGCGCGCGCCTTCGGGCCCGCCGATCTCCTCATCGTGTCCAAACGCCAGATAGATATCTCTCTCCGGGACATACCCCTGCTCCAGCAAGCGCTCCGCCGCTTCGAGCAGGCAAATCATCAAATGCTTGCAGTCCAGCGCGCCGCGGCCCCAAACATATCCGTCCTGAATAACGCCCTCAAACGGGCCGTGCTCCCAATGCCCTTCGGCGGGCACAACATCCATATGCGCGCAAAATAGCAGCGGAAGTTTGCCGGGCTCCGGCGCTTTCCAGTGATAGACAAGGCTATACCCGGCCACCTGTTCCGGCGCAAGTTTCTCATGAACCATAGGATAGCGCGACCGCAGATAGTCGCGCAGACGCACCCATTCACCCGTGTCGGGCGTGCCGTCCCGGATGACCGTTTGGAACCGGATGGCTCCGGCTAGGCTCTCGCTGGCGCGCTGCGCGGCAGCGGAGTCAAAATCCGGCCTGGACAGCGCAGCCGCCTGGACGGGACGAATACGCGACGTGCGTATCGCAACCACCAGAGGCAGCACAAGCAGCGCCGCCAAAACGCCCAGCCAAATGTAAAATACTGCCGGCATAGACTCATCCTTTCTTTGCTGCAGTATACCACACATGTTTACATTTGAAAAGATCATCGGGCTTGAGCTGCAAAAGCTTTGCTTTTTCGCCATAATTCCGTGTCCGGCAGGAATGGGCGGGGCTGCTTTGTCAAGAAAGCGCTTTACGCCTTCGTCCTTTTCCTGGATTCGCGTCGAGCCTGACGCCGCAGGCGGTTTGATCTAAGCCCTCGCTTTGACAAAGAACCAAGGGTTCTCTGTCAGCCAAAAGGAAAAAGCGGAGTGTTCTCACAGCAAAGTCGCTGTAAGAACACTCCGCGTGGAGCGGGAAACGGGATTCGAACCCGCGACTTTCGGCTTGGGAAGCCGACGCTCTACCGCTGAACTACTCCCGCGTGTTCCATCAGCAGTATACACGATCCGCAAAAAGGAATCAAGATGTTTTTTTTGCACGTTTGCCCGGCATCAGCGTGTTTGAATACACGATCTTGTTGCGTCCCGTGCGCTTGGCGTCGTAAAGCGCGTCGTCGGCACTTTTGGAAAAGTCCGCGAATTGAACTTCCTTTTTACCCGGCACGGCGGTAGAGACGCCAATGCTCACGGAGACATAGCCGTGCTCCGACTGCTCATGCCTGATTCTCAGCATGTGGATGTCGCGCAGAATGCGCTTGGCGATCAACTCAACGTCATCAGCGCCGGTGTCTGCCAGGATGACCGCAAACTCCTCCCCGCCGTACCGCGCCACAAAATCATTCTTGCGCACAGATTCTGTGATGGTGGCGGCCACGCGCGTCAGGCAAATATCGCCCTCGGCGTGCCCATAGCAGTCGTTAAACTTCTTAAAATGATCGACGTCAATGATAAACAGGGATATATTGGTCCCTGTCTTCTCCGCCTCATCCCAGATGCGGCGCAGCATAAAGTCATACCCTCTCCGGTTGTGCACATGCGTCAGGTAGTCCGACGTCAGCAGCTGCTCCAGCGTCTTTTCATTGTTAAAGCTGCGCACATGCATGACGTATATGGCCACCGCCGACACAACCGAAAGGACATAGCAGCAGATGCCATTGGTCAGCGAGGCAAAAAAGTTGATGATCTCGCCGCGCTCCACGACCATCAGCCCTATAAACATGAGAATGCACACTGTCTGCAGGCCGAACGTGACCAGCGGGCGAAACCGCAAAAACACGACAAGCACAAATAAGCCGAAGATAAAGACAGAGATATCCTTGATGTGGGTTGCGGGCAGTTCAATATGGGTGCTCCACTGCATCAGCGCCATGGTGATCAGATAGATCATCGCGGCCAGCGCCTCGCTCAGCCACAGCAGCCCGGGCAGCTTCAGCCTGATCAACAAGAGAACGCCTGCCGAGAACAGCAAAAATATGATGGACGCAATATATACAGGCCGAATTTCCGACATCTGAGGAATGTCATTAATGGTTGAAACTACCAGCACAATCGCCAGCATCAGCGCAACCAGAATGCCCGCCAGAATCAGCGCCGTGTTGTTAAACTTGGCGTTTCTTTTTTTAAACTCAACTCTATACTCCGAGCAAACCGTCAGTTTATCCTGCATCAGCTTTCTGATTCCCAGACCAATAACCTCCTTCACAGCATCAGTAAATTCAGTCGATCATGTGTTTCGATAAATACATATCGATCATAATCAACAACAGTATATCAGGGTAAAGAAAAAATTGATACCCTTATCTTAATAAAATTAATTCTCAATATAGGAAAGCTTACAATACATGCACTATAACAAATAATGTTTTAGACATATATACTGTTTTACTTAAAAAAGTCCAATACCCCAAATATTTTTGTCATTTGTTATAAATAGGCAAGGAACAGGGCCGCATTTGTGGTTCATCTCACAAACACGGCCCTGTTGACAATGGACTCAGTCCTCCATCGGCAGGTTTTCAATTTCAAACAGCTCGCCGTTCCAGTTTCGGAACACCGCGCGGTTTTTCGCGATATACAGCAGGTAGTTGGGAAGCATCGGCGTTTTGCCCAGGCCGCCAGGGCCGTTGACAATATAGGTCGGAACCGCCATTCCGGACGTATAGCCGCGCAAGCCCTCAATAATTTCCACACCGGTTCCGAGCGTCACCCAGAAGTGCGACGTGCCCATCACCTGTTTTGGGTGGAAGATATAGTAGGGCTTTACGCGAATGCTTAAGAGCTTCTGATTGAGCTTGCGCACAATAAACTCGTGATTGTTCACTCCGGCCAGCAGCACCATCTGATTTCCCAGGGAAATCCCCGCGTCGGCCAGACGCGCGCAGGCGGCGGCTGACTCGGGCGTAATCTCCATGGGGGCGTTAAAGTGCGTGTTGACGTATATGGGGTGGTACTTCTTTAAAATATCGCATAGCCGGGGCGTAATACGCTGCGGAAGTGTCACGGGCGTACGCGTCCCAAAGCGGATGATTTCCACGTGCTTGATGGCCCGGAGCTCGCGCAGCAGCCAGTCAATCTCTTGGTCAGAAAGCATAAACGCATCGCCGCCAGTAATCAGCACATCACGAATCTCCGGACAGGAGCCAATATACTCCAGCGCGCCCACCAGCTGCTGCCTGGGCGTGTGCGTGTCGCACTCGCCGATGCGCCGCCGCCGCTGACAAAACCGGCAGTACATCCCGCACATATTGGTGACCTTGATAATCAGCCGGTCGGGATACCTGCGTGTCACGCAGGGAACCGGGGAGGAACCCTCTTCGTCCATGGGGTCAAGCTCCCCTAAGGTGTTGAGCTCGCTGAGCGTGGGAAGCGCCTGCCTGTAAATCGGGCCGTATGTCTTCTCGGCGTCGATGAGCGACAGGTAATAGGGCGAAACGGCAAAGCGGTATTGCCGCCCGACCTCCTCCATTTCACACGCGGTTTGATCGTCAAGCCCTAGCACGTCGCAAATGGCCCGCGCCTCGGTAAAGCGGTTTTCAATCTGCCAGTGAAAGTCCTGCCACTGGCTTTCCTCTGCGCCTAAGTAGGCCAAAATCTTTTCTTTCTGGCGCTGAATGCGCTCCTGCTCATCAAAGCCCGTGTGAATGCTGTCCCTAATCGCCATATAGTCGGCAATGGTGCCGGGGAGCGTGTCTGCCCGGCACTGTGTTTGATTGGATTGACCTCGTTTAATTGACATTATTTCTCCTTCCCCAAAAGTATCCACCGAAACACGCATGAAAAATGGTCGCGCTCAAATAACGTCACTTGCCAATGCTTTCCTTCATTTCAAAACACTTGGTGACCATGATGACTGCCGCTTCGCGCGAGGCCATGCCATAGTTGGCGGCTATTTCGGCGGGCGTGGACGCCTTGGGCATGAAGTTGCCCGCGCTGTCCCCCGCGATAATCTTGAGTTTGGACATATATTTGGCAGCCACAACCGCCCAGTCGGATATTTTGCTTTGGTCGGGGAAATCCTTGGCGCCCGCAGTATTAAATGAGCCTGCCGGCGCAATGGCCTGCAGCGTGTTGTAGAGCATTACGGCGCACTGCTCGCGGTTGATGAGCGTCTTGGGGGAGAACGTGGTTTCAGACGTTCCCGCGGTGATGCTCAGCGCGGACGCCTTGAGGATGTTCACGTTGCTGGTGTCGGTAAACGGGTTGGGGCTGATGGGCGTCGCCTGCTTGCCAGTCACCTTTTCATACAGCACGACGGCCATCTCGCAGAACTCCTCGCGCGTGATCTGCTTTTGCATGTTGGTGTTCTTGATGATGGCGGGAATCAATTCGGCGGTTTCAGCTTTCTCAAGCCAGCCCGCCGCCCAGGTGGACACGCCGCGCGTCAAGACGTTTGAAAACGGGCTGTAGATCAGACCGGTTTGCCCGCCCTCGGGATTGCCTGCCTGATCAAACACGTATCGGGCCTTGACCTGAAAAACAGGATCACTCGGGACCATCCCGTCCGGCGCGCCAAAGCTGACGGCGCCGCTGAGCGCTGAAAAGTTTCCGGCGTCGGTCCAGGGGTTGTTGCCCACCTTGATCCAGACGTTTGTCTTCACGCCGCCTTTGGCGTTTTGCGCCGTAGCGGTGTTAAGGCTCGTAATTTGGCTGTTGGGCGCAGCGAGCGTACCCTCGAAAAGCGTGCCGGACGCGTTGAGCGTAACGGTTTTGAGCTCAGGCGCGTGCTGGATCATTGACGACGGGCTGAACTCGTTCCCGCCCTCCCCGTTTGCGTCCGTGGGATAGGTCAGCACCGCCGCCCAGGGAGAAAGCGTGGCCGAGTCCTCCATATTTTCGGCGTACATCACAATGTAGCGCAGGCGGAATGACAGGGTGTGGCTGTCAAAATAACCCGCCGGAATGCTCTGAGCCGAAAACAAGTCGGGCATTTCATAGGGGAACGCGTCAAACGTGTCGACGTATCCGCCCTCAGCCGTATAGTCGGCCAATGCCGTCGTGGGGCACTCGCCGTTGTCCCATTCAGACGTATGATGCCAGCCGTTGCCGTCGAGCTGATAGTCCCACTGCACCCCGACATACATCAGCGCGCCGGGAGAAAACTCTCCGGCTTCCCGCGCGTCCACAGCCAATCGCACGCCCGCCGAAGCCGTGTGCGCAAAGGTAAATGCGTTGCCCTTAAACGAAACCGCCACACTCTGCGGTGCTTCAAAGCTGGACGGAAGACTGTAGGCGGCCAGCGCTCCCATTGGCAAAACTGCCAATACTATGGCCAGGGCCAAACCCAATGCTGTTACTCTGCGTCTCATAGAAACGCCCCCTTCTCTTTAGTTTGTATGTGTATAGTGTATATGAAAACACCCTCCTTCGCAAGAGTAAACTTGCATTTTCCCTAAAGCGGCCGCTCAGCCGCCCTCAAAGCCCCTGGCTCGCTGTCGCGCACGTCGATAAACCGCAGCCAGCGCTCCGACCGAAATGTCGGCAGGTACAGCGCGTGCATCGTGGCGCGCACGCTGTGCGTTTCTCCGTTCATCATGATCAGCATGTCCACGCCAAAGATCCTCGCTCTCTGAGTCGGAATAAGCCTCAGTCCGGCGCGCTCATAAAACTTCACACGCCGCTCGCGGAGGATACGCTGCTTTTCGTTTTTGGCGGCGTCCGGAGCCTCCACCTCAAGTACAAGCACCCGCCCGTTCAGGCGCTCCAAAATGCATTCCAGCGCCCGGCTGCCAAACCCGCCGCCCCGGAACGCGGGCAGCACCGCGAAAAAATGGAGCAGCGCGTACCCAAGCCCCGGCGGAGCGGTGAGCACGGCATACCCAACCAGCGTCTCGTCCTCGACAATCCACAGCGCCTCATAAACGCCGCGCGCGACGTTCTTGCGCACCGCGGGCAGCGGCGGCAACTCGCCCGCCGGAAAGTCCCTGCGCATGTGCGCGTACAGTGCCTTTGCGTCTTCGGTTTTCTTTAGTCTCAACATATTTCGCCCTCCACAAATAAGCATACCATAGTGTGTCCGGCAGCTCAACCCAAAACCCGCGCGGCTTGATATCTTTTGCCGATATTGCTATAATGGAGGTTAAAGAAGGTATATCGACAGCCATAATTTTGGAGGGCTTTGCCATGTCTCTGGCGCATACCGTGTATATGGCCGCGCCGTTTTTTTTGAAGCGGCTCTTTGCCGATCTGGAGGGGCTCCGCCGCAACGCGTTTCGGAAGTACGGCGACTATGGCGCTCTATTGTCCGAACTGGCGGCGCGCGACCCCCTTGCCTGCGGCGTCGGCGAGCAAACAACGCTCGCTCGCCTTCAGGATCTCGTGGCGTACGCGCACAAACATGTCCCTTTTTATCAAAACGACTGCTATGACGTGATGCTGGACGACCTGTCCGGCCTGCGCGCGTTGCCGTTGCTCCAAAAATCCGACCTGCAGGCCGGGCGGGAGCGCATGCGCTCGGCGGAGGCCGGATCGCTTGAGCTTTTTTCCGGTCGGACCAGCGGGTCAACCGGCACGCCGGTCTCCTATTACGTCTCCCATGAGAGTCTGCGCATGTCCAAGGCGTATATGGAGGCGTTCCTGATGGGGCTCGGCATTCCGAAGAACGCGCGCGCAGCGCGCCTGTCGGGCGTTCAGGTTGTCCCACGCGAGCGCAAAAAACCGCCGTTCTGGCTGTATACCGATGTGTTTCATCAGCTGCAGTGCTCCTCTCTGCACATCAACGCCCAAACGGCGCCGCTGTACGCACGGGCAATGGAACGCTATGGCGTGGTTTACGCAACCGGCTATCCCGTGGCCTGGCTGCATCTGGCGCAATGTCTCAAGGAGCTGGGCATCCGACCGCCTCCCCTGCGGGTGCTGCTCACGGACAGTGAGGGCGTTTCGCCCTCCGAGCAGGATTTCCTGGAGCAGTTCTGGGGCTGTAAGGTCTATCAGACATACGGGCTGAGCGAGCTGTGCGGCCTGTCGGTCATGTGCGCCCACCGGCGCTATCATTTGTTTGAGGACAATATATACGCTGAAATACTGGATGACGACGGGCGCTGCCTGCCCGACTCGCAGGTGGGCAATATCGTGCTGACCGATTTAAACTCACGCAAGGCTCCTTACATCCGCTATGTCACGGGCGACCTGGGCGCGCTCGGCGCCGAGCCCTGCCCCTGCGGCTGGAAATCTCGCTATTTAACCGACCTGACCGGCCGCGTGGACGACTACTTTCTGCTGGTGGACGGCAGCAAAATCAGCCGTCTCGGTTTCGTGGCTGCCGAGCTGCGCGGTGCCATACGCAGTCAGCTCGTCCAGCTCGACTACGACAAGCTGCTCATCCGCATCATCCCCGATGCAAACTTTGATCCCCAGTCGGCCGAACGCGCGGCGCAGGCCGCCAGAGACCGGCTGGGCAAACAGGTCAGCGTGACCTGGGAGCTGGCCGACGCGCTGGAGATGACGGCCTCCTCCAAGACCAAGTATCTGATCCGAAAGCTCCCCACGCAGGAGACATAGGCTTTTAAGAAACCTTTGGTTCACTAACAAATCGAGGTAAGACGCGCGTCTTCGCAAAGACGCGCAGAGAAAGGCGTTGCGGAACTGAGTCCCGCAACGCCTTGTGGCTTACTTGTGGCTTACTATTGGTCCCACGATTAAACCTTGCGCAGTTTGCTCCTCAAAACGCTCTGCCCGCCCAGCGGGCGACGCATTTTCCCCGCAGATTGGCGCAAGGTTTAACTGGTACATCAATATATTGCTGTTTGCCCTCCCCACGTCAGGGAGAGCCGGGCGCGGGGGTCACGACGGTCGTATACCAGCGGATAATCGACACATTTTTGTTTGTGACGCGCACCCCGATAAACTTTCCTTCCAGTCCGGCGGGCACCGTGAACGCGCGGGCGGTCTGACCGTCTATGGACGTCCCCGCTCCGCTCGGATCCGTATCGGAGGTCACCCACTGGAAGGTGGCTGTGCTGAGTAAATCGTTGCCCAGGCCGTCGGTTGCCTTGTCCACAGACAAAACCGTGTCCTGACGCACGGCGGCTGCCTCGCTCAGCGTCACGGTGGTCAGCTGGAGATCGCTTTCATAGACCAGCAGGTTTGACGAGCTCACCACGCCGCTGTTCTGGGAAAGCCCGGCCGTACCCAGCCGCTGCACCCTGACGAGGTATCGTCCGACGCCGGAGCGCGTGATCTCAGAGGTAAAGTCAATGGTAAAGTTGTTGTTGGCGGCGCCGGTCGGGTCATAGCCGCGCGTCTCCTGCCGGTCGACGACGGTGGTGTCGACGCCGTTAACGACCTTGATGAGCTTGACCTGCAGACGCGCCGTCTCCCCCGCGTACAGGTTTTGCGGCAGCCTGACGGTGACCTCACTTCGACGCGTCCCCGAAACATTCCACGTCACGCTGTACGGCGTGTCCTCAAACGGAAGGCCGACCACAAACTTGTAGGTGGTCTCTCTGTAGTTGTCGGGGTCCTTTGGCGTGAGCACGAAGGTCACCTCATCACCGACCGAGACACTCCGAAACACACATGTGTATTGATCCTCGGACACCGTTTCACCGTTTAGGCAGTATTTGACCGTCTCGGCCAGTCTCTCTCCGTCTAAGTACGGCGCTGCAATAGACAGAGAAAAGTCGCATGTGCGGCTGTCGCCGATGTTGTCATAGGGCGAGGTGATAGAGATGGCGTACAGCGTTCGCCCCTTGACGTAAATCTCAGCGTTGTCATTGGGCCAGACGTCCACATGGCTGTTGCGCACGTTTCGGTACGAAATACCCGTCGTACTCAGCGAAAGCTTGTCGGGGGACACGGCGCTGAGAACCGTTTTGCCGTCTTTGTCGTAGGCGACCTTCGCCGTCACCGAAACGCTGGCGGCGTTGCCCGTCGACGCGCCGGTCTTTTTGTTATACTTGGCATCCGCCTTGCGGCGCAAGCTGACCACTTTTTCGCCCTTGGGGAATGAGCCCCACTTGCCCTTTTCCGCGGCGTACACCTCGAAGCCCTTGGTCAGTTTGAGCTTGCCCTTTTCCACAACCAGACCCTCCTGGTTGTCGGGTCTGATGTGGCGCGGGGCAAACTTCACGCGCTGGATAGCAGAACGCGACTTTTTTTCGGTCGCGTTGAGGTAAAAGTACATAACCTTGCCCGTGGTGATGGCGTCCGAAACGCTAATTTCGTCGCCCTGCACCTGAGAGAACTTCAGCGTGGAAGGATCGGCCGTCGGCGCGTCCGCATAGGCAATCGACACGCCCCCCTTGAGCTTGATGATCTCCTTTTTGTAGTCAACCTTGACGGTCGGCGCCTTGGTCTGCTTGGGCTGCGTGATCTTTTTCGGGGCAGAAGCCGGCGTCATCGTCGACGTATTGGCGGCCACGCGGAACTCAATTTTCATAGCCTTTTTCTTCATCGCCTGCTCGGCTGCCGACAGCAGCGGCAGTCCCACGCTCGGCAGAAAGCTGATATACTGCGCTGTCTGCGGCAAACGGGCCTCCAGTTTTTCACCGCTCAGCCCCGAGAGCGTAAAGTTTTCAGTGTATTTCGCGCTGACATACGCCTGCGGTTTGGCCTCCTTGGGGAAGTCGGCGCGCGCGTTTACAGAGCGCTGGAGAAGCGCTCCCGTGATATCCTTTGGGTCCTTGTCCCCGCTGGCTTTTTTCAAAATGAGCTGCACTTCTTTTTTTCCGAAGACCTTGCTCAGGTCAATGACAAATTCCTCGTTGGGCGCAACGAAGACCGTCTTGTAGGACGACCCGCCGTCACTGCTGAAATAGTATGTTTCGCCGTTTTTCCCGCCGACAAGCGGACCGAGCGCCTCAAGTTCGAGCGAGACAATCGGCGTCGCAGTGGTAATTCCGGTGATCGAGGCGTAATAGAATCCCGCTCGGTCGTCCCCCTGAACGCGCACGCGGAGGGTATACGCCCCGGCGCGCGGCTGAAGACTGACCTTGATCGCCGACGCGTTCTGCTGAGCCGCCGAGCCCGCCAAAATCCACGCAGGGGTGAAGTCGGCCGGCCTGACTGCGGGGATCACGGCATATTCATACTGCGTGTACCGGTTGCCGGGCGTGATGGTCAGCGTCGAGGCCGTAACGGCCAGCTTCGGCAGTTGGGCGGGGTTCTGCGTCGTGGTCATCGCCAGCATCTGCTCTGAGAGCGTAATCTGCGCGTACAGCCCGGGCTCAACGGCGTCATAGTCCATATAGGCGATGTACAGCACATCTCCGGGAACCATCGACACGCTGACCAGCTCAATATAAGAGCCGAACTGGATATTCAGCGGGTCGAGATACAGCTTATACGCGTTTTCGGCGTAGCTGCTGTCCGTGTTGAGCGTGGCCAGGCTGAACGTGTGCGCGTCCTTGGCCGGGACATAGCGCACGTCAAAGTTGCGCAGCATGTTTTCAAAGGTCGTCGTCTCCCCCTGGAGATACAGCCGGTTGTCCTGAATGTACACATCCGGCGCGCTTTCCCGACCGTCGGCAGCCCGCGGCTGTCCCAGCCCGGCCATCATACCGGCGCAAAGCGCGAGGGACAAAATCAGCGACAGTGCACGTTTCATGTCTCCACCTCCAGGCAATTGATCTGTATAGGGTCCAGGCATCGGGGCGCCGGGGAAACTCTAAACAAGGGCCTTGCCGGCCCGCGGGGCATATAGGCTATCCAGGAGCCGACTCTGAGACGGCCCCTGGATAGACAGCATTAAGGCAACGGCGAAGCGGTGGAAAAGCCGGACAGCGTCAGCTTGACCGTGTTGAAAGCCAGGACGCGGTTTCCGTTCGCGTCCGAAATGCCGTTTCTGCCGGTGTTATAAGTGATTTTGACATCATCGCCGTTCGCGATGCCGCTGAGATCGCTTCCCGTGAGGGTCAGCGTAATCTTTGTGCCCGAAACGGCCACTTTGCTCACTGCAATATTGTTGAGCGTGCCCGT
This sequence comes from Oscillospiraceae bacterium, assembly GCA_031550325.1. GTDB lineage: Bacteria > Bacillota > Clostridia > Oscillospirales > UBA929 > JAVBTT01. The sequence goes on along the minus strand of JAVBOR010000007.1, from coordinate 72,272 downwards.
GTCAATTCTGAACTGCTCGGGTCTCGGCCCAAGGCCGAACTTGAGCAGCGCCTCGTTGGCGGTCAGCGTGGCGGTGTAGGTGGCTTCGGACTTGATAAGCGCGGCGCTGGAGGCCAGCGGGCGCGTGGTGTCGGTCGTGCTGGCCAGCGAGTTTTTGGCCACCTGGAACACATAATATTTCCCGTCGGCCTTGACATACAGATAATCGCCCACGCTCAGGCCGGAGACAACGGTTCCGTTGGTGAAGCTGTTCATGGTCATCTCGGTGGCCATCAGTGTGTTGCTGCGCGCATACTGCACACTGGTTGCGCCGTCAACAATCATCATGCCCGTGTTGCTTCCGGCCAGCGAAATGCTGTAAATGTTGTCTGTAGTCAGCGCCGACAGCGAGGAGACCGGCTCAGGGGCCACGACGTCGACAGGGGTGTTCATCAGTCCGTTTTCAAACCGGACGCGGTCCACGCCGCTGATGCTGCCGACCGGCACGCTGCCGGGCTGCATCGCGTTGCTGTGCCGGTCGGACAAAACGTCCGACTGCGTCGCGCCGCTGTAGGTCAGCACATATTTTGCGCCGCTCTGCATCGCAAACCCGTCGTCCAGCGTCATGGTCATCTGCTTCTTGTCCGCGCTGAGGGCGATGTTTGTCACATAGCTGCGCGTGGCCTGGCCTACGCCCCAGCCCTCCAGGACAATGGACGCTCCGCCTGTTTCGGCGCTGTCGGACAGCGGCTCGTCAAGCGTAACGATCACCTGGTCGCCCGAGAAGGCAGCGCTTTTCATGCGCGCGCCCGAGGCGTCCTTGAGTTCATAGGCAAAGTAGATGGTGCTCTTGCCCTGCCCCTCGGCTTTGACAAATAGATATCCCTCATGGCTGACCTCGACAGCGTCGCTTGTAAACACAGATTCTTCGGGCAGCGCTTCGTCCTTGTCGGAGGCAGCGTAGGTAAAGCTGGTATACCCGCTCAAATCCTGCTTGGAAGCCATCTGCAGTTGGCCGTCGGACGAGATGACCGCTGTGCCCTTGACAACCTTGGCGCGGCGCGGCGTGGTGCCGCTGGTGGCCGCGGTCGTCATGCTGATGCGCACGCCGTCGTCCAGATACGCGGGTTTCATGCTGTTCAGCTTCACGGTTTCACCGACGCTGTTGACCTTGATCACCGCCGCGCGGCCCCCGCTGTTGTCAGCGTCATAGACCGGGCTGTGCGTGCCCAGAGCGTACTCAAGCTCAATGGTGGCCTCGCAGGCCAGCTCGGGCATGACCTCCAGCTTCAGTTTTCCGTCGGAAAGGCTCGCCGTGTAGGTAATGGAGTCCTCCGCGGCGCCCGTGTTCTTGTAGTTGACTTTGGGCCTGATCCAAACCTCGCCCGCAGCCACGTCCGTGAGGGTGTCGCCGGTGGCCTTCAGCACCAGAGTGTCGCCCGAGTAAAGGCCCTTGGCCTCAAAGGTCACCGTAAAGGTCGTATCCGACTCGTCCTGGATGTACACTGTCTTGTCCGGACTATACCGGAAAACGCCCGTATACTCCGGCGCAATGATCGCCGCGCCGATAACGCCTGATTTTCCCTTGGTGTATTCGCCCCAGTCAATGACCAGTTTTCCCTCTTCACTGGCTGCGAACTTCGTGTCATCCGACTCCTTGCCGCCCTTCGCGGTAGCCTTGATGCGGATACCCAGTTCACATGCGCCCGTAAGCTTGGGCAGCGAGCCCCACTTTTTCTTGGCGGGGTCGTAGATCTCATACTCTTTGGTGCTGACGCTTGTTTTGCCCGAGGCCACCTTCAGTTCGGTCTCTTTCATCATGCCGCGCGCTGCAAACGTCACTTCCTGCGCCGCTGTGGCCGGTTTTTTGACCGTGGCCGCAATCCACATGCAGGCGGTTTTTTCCATCATGTTCCCCAGCTGAGTCCCGGCTTTTGCCTCATCCTTGGACTGGCGGGAAAGCTTTGTCGTGTTTTGCCCGAGACCGGCGAGATCCCCCTCAAAGAACATGCCGTTTTCTTTGAGCTTGATGATTTCCTTTTTATAATCGGCCTTAAACACAACTTTCTTGCCGACGCCGGCCACGGTGATCTTTTTCACTTTGGAGGCTGGTGTGCGCGTCTGCGCGTTCGGCGCCACACGCACAACGTAGTTCAGCTTCTGCTGTTTGCCGCTTTCGGTCAGGCCGATGATACTGACGCCCTGGGCGCTGCCGCTGAGCGAAAAGCTCCCCCAGCTGGCTTCCACCGTGCCGGAGTCACTGACCTTTCCACTGGTGTCGAGCATGACGGTATCGGGCGTCTTTTTGTTAAGCGAGGGCGCGACCTGATAGCCGGTCAGCGGCCTGCTGGAATCTTTCAGCGTCAGCACCCAGCGCCCGTTTGTCGCGCCGGTGTCGTCCGCGCCGACTAGATAGTTGACTATAAACTTGTCTATTTTGGGCCGGCCGGAGATCGAGGGAAACTTGATGAGCTTGCCCGCGGGCTCCGAACCGTCGGCCGAGGCCGTGAGACGGGGCTTCTTGCCGTTCATCTGCGTGGCCAACACGATCGAGGTGGGCTTGTTGAATGCCTTGGTCAGGTCAAGCCCTTCCGCGGGGACGACGACCGTCTTCCACTTGTTGCCGCCGTCGTAGCTGATGCCGCTGATGTTGACGCCGTCAGCCGCGTACAGGCGCTCGGTTCCCAGGTCGATCCATGCGTCGCTGGAGTCGGCACTAACCTTGTAGCGGTTGGCCGACAGATTGTCGGCATAGTTGATGTTGTGGTCAAAGGTGGCCGGCTCGTCCGCGGCCAGTGCAGAAATGGTCATGGCGCAAACCGCGCAGCAAAGCGCCAGCAAGAGGATTCCGATGCGTTTCATAATGGCATCTCCTTTGTATCCGCGTGAACCCGCGCGGTGATTGTCTGCTTAAGCTCCTCGTTTTACCGATTAGCGATGTTTTGCACACCAGGCAGTTCGGCCTGCCTGACACGCAAAACAGCGTCAATCCGGGGGAACGGGGAATCCCCGGCGCTGTGCCGGGGGTTCCCCGCTCTGTTCGCATGTTTTGCTTTGGATGCGGGGTTTAAGCCTTATTCGCCTTCGCTCAGCGCGGCGACCTTGGTGATGGTCACGGTTTTCGTGATGGCGGTTTCGGCGACCACATAGTTCGTGGTCTTGGCAGCGTCAACCGCCAGGGTAAAGACGAGCTCCTGCGGGGTCTCATTGTTGCCGCTTCCAACGACCGAGGCGATGATCTTGCCCTCTGTCGCGGTGTCGTAGCTCACGCTCACGTTGCTCAGCGTGTTGTTGGTGATCTTCACTGCGCCGCTGGTCAGCAGGGCTTTCAGCGAGTCTTCAAACGTAAAGGTGTACTTCACAGCAGTCGCGGAGAGCGCGGCGATGGTGGCGGCGGTGACGTCAGGAAGCTTCAGGGCTTTGGGCGTAACGGTGACATTGGCCGGGAGTGTGGAGAACATTTCGGGGAAGTACAGATCGGCAGTTTCCACTGCGGCGTCGACGGTAAACGCGATGTCCACGCTGGTCTTGCCGGCGTTCTTAGTGGTCAGGGTCAGCGTAATCTTCTTGTCGGCGTACGAAGAGGTTGCGGAAACAATGTCGGCGGTGCCAAAGGACACGTCATAGCTGATTTTGCCTGCGCCGGCTTCGCTGACAAGCGTGTCATCCTCAACAAGGCCGGTGACGTTAAAGACGACGGTCTGGGTCGTCATGCCGAACTCAACAGAGACGCTCTCGGTTTCCGGAACCGCGGTCAGCACGCCCGCATATTCGGGTGCGTTCACCATGGCGGAGACGATTCCCTTTTTGTCAAGCTTCTTCTCGTCAAACGGGCCAAACCCGAGGACCAGTCCGCCGTTGCGGCTTGCTGCATAGGTCGTGTCGTCTTCCTTGCCGCCCTTGGCGGTGGCTTTCAGGCGGATGGAAAGCGTCTTGCTGGCTTCGACTTTGGGCAGCGAGCCCCACTTATTCTTTTCAGTGTTGAGCACTTCATACTTTTTGCTGTCGACCTTCAGCTTGCCCTTGGCCGGGGAAAGGGCCTCATTTTTCAGATAGGCGCGTGCAGCGAGTTTGATGACCTGCTTGGCAGTGGCGGGCTTCTTCTCAGTGGCACCGATCCACAGCGTAACACTCTCGCGAGCTTCGGTCATATACGTCGAGATATCGACGCCCGCTTTGGCCTGCTCTTTGGTCATGGGAGCCATCAGCGTGCCGCGCGGGGCATCCTTGGTATAGGTCTTTTCAGCATCGACTTTGGAGATGTCTCCGCCAAAGAACACGTTCAGGTTTTCTTTGCCCTTGATCAGCTCTTTTTTGTAGTCGGCTTTGAGCTTGACAGCCTTCTGTTCGCTGGACGCGGTTACTTTAGCGGGCTTGGACGCGGGCGCGTATTTGCCGGCTTCCATAACAGGCTGGAGGCGAACCAGGTACACGCGCTTGGTGGGCTTGGAACCTTCGGCCAGAGCTTCCACGTTCAGGCCGCCCTCTTCGGGGAATGCGCCCCAGGTGAAGGACACTTCTTCAACCTTGGTCACATTGGGGTTTTTCTTGTCGTCGGACAGGGCAACCTGCAGGCCGGTCTTCACGGCGGTGGTTGTGGCGTCCTTCTTGGTCAGCGCCCACTCGCCGGGGGTCACTCCCGTAGCGTCCTTAAACAGCGCGTAGTTGACAACCAGTTTCTCGGCTTTGGGGCGGGCGGCGATCTTGGCAAACTTCAGGACGACAGCGCCTTCAACAGCAGCAACGGCTTCTTTGTCAGCCGTCTGGGCAACAGCGGCGGTACCCTTTGTGGGGCCCTTGGCCTTCTTGTCATACGAAGTGGTCAGCCAGATGGTGTTTTCCTTGTTCAGAAGCTTGCTGATGTCTGCGCCGGTGTTGGAGCCCAGGGAAGCCGTCTTCCACTTCTGTCCGCCATCCACGCTGTACGCGGCGATGGCTACGGATTCGGGCACAAAGAGCTTCTCAGCGCCGAGGTCGAGCTTAATCGAACCTTCTGCCAGGGCGGCGGTCACGGCGTCAAACGCCGTGGTGACGGTGGTGTCGCCGATTCTGTCCACGGTCGGGATGAGGGTGTAGTCAACTGCTTCTTCAAAAACGATGCCGGGATTAAAGGCTACGACTTCTTCGGTCTCGCCTTCGGCAAACGCGGGAATTGCCGCCAGGCTGGCTACGAACACAAACGCAAGCACCAGAGACAGTAATTTCTTGGTTTTCATGAGTGAGTTGCCTCCATTCAATATGTCGCAAGAGGTTTCCCTACCTCTTGACAGGATAGGCCCTCATAGGAGGGGGGAAGTTGTGAGGTTTTTGTGAGGAATTTTCTCCTGACATGCCAAACGGGCGTAGCGCCCGTCTGACAATGCCATATGAATACTATGCCCTTGGCTAGCTTAGTTTACGATTACTGCAGCAGCTGCAGCACGGTCTGCGGGGCCTGGTTGGCCTGCGCGAGCATCGCGGTCGCGGCCTGGTTGAGGATGTTGTTCTTCGTGAAGTTCATCATTTCCTTGGCCATGTCGGCGTCGCGTATGCGGCTCTCAGCGCCCTGCATGTTCTCGGCCACGGTGTCGGTGTTGCTGATGGTGTGCTCAAGGCGGTTCTGCACGGCGCCGAGCTGGCTGCGCAGTTCGTTGACAAGGCCGATGCCCGTCTTGGCTTCCGAGGCGGCGTCTTTGGCAGTTCCATCGGGATTCTTGCTGTCGATAATGTTGATCAGGGACTGGAAGGAGTTGATGGTCCAGGCAGTTCCGTCGGCGGAAGTCGCAACATCGCTGTCGCCGACCATGGCCATGACTTCACCGGGTTCCTTGTTGAGCGTTCCGATGGAGCCGTAGGCACCGTCATTGGACCAGAAGTTGTCGGTGAGCAGGTTTGTGGCGTTGACGCCCGACATGTTAACCGAGATGACATCGCCGAACAGCGTGTTCGCGCCAACCTGAAGGTTGATCGAGCCGATGACGTCGGAGTTGTCGTTGACGTCGGCATACACTACGTTGCCGGAATAACGGTCGTCGCCAGAAGTGGTGCCGAGGTCGGCGTACTGGCCGGACAGAATGTACTTGCCGTTGAAGTTGGTCGTGGTGGAAATACGGTCAAGCTCGCGGCCGAGCTGCTGAATTTCGTCCATGATCGCGGTACGGTCTTCGTCGGCGTTGACGTCATTGGCGCCCTGAACTGCCAGCTCACGGGTACGCTGCAGGATCGAGTGGGTCTCCTGGAGCGCGCCTTCAGCGGCCTGGATCATCGAAATGCCGTCCTGCGCGTTGGCGGATGCACGGTTAAGGCCACGAATCTGAGCTCTCATTTTCTCACTGATCGAGAGGCCGGCGGCGTCGTCCGCGGCGCGGTTGATTCGAAATCCGGAGCTGAGCTTCTCGGTGGCTTTGGTCTGGTTGTTCTGGTTCACGGCGAGCTGACGGTGGGTGTTAAGGGCCATCATATTGTTCTGAATACGCATTTGGGTTTTCCTCCTTGAATTTTAGGTCCCCGGCATCTTGCCAGAGCCTTGCATGATTTTTATCGAGGTTGCAAAGCCCGCCGTCCAGCTTCGTTGGCGCCAACGCTTTTGGCTGACAGGCTCTGTTCCCCTCCGAACAATAATATCGTGCTTTCAGGACAAACCTTTAATCCTTCTTCGATCTTTTTTCACCGGCGCGTCTCCGAGCAGGTCAAGCGCCGCTCTTCCTCCGCGCCCCGCGCCGCGCCGGCCGACCTCCCTGCGCCCGGCGCGGGGTTTCTGACTGCGCCTGAGATCGGCGCGGCGCTGGCCTTTTCGGCTTTATCGGCAAAAATAGCAGTCGGCGCCCGGGGTGCTGCCCTGCCCAATCAACATATCAAAAAAGCAAGGAGGGGGCGTTTCTCGCCTTCCATCCTTGCGCTTTTTGTCTTGCACTTATAAATAGATATAGATGCCGGCGGCGAGCCGCCGGACAGCCCGGCCCTCCGGCCGCCTTACTGCGGCTTTTCGCCCTTCCGCCTGACAAGCTCCTTGGCGGGGAAAACAGAGGACAGCGACTCCTGGTTGGTCTCTTTTGTGCCCTCAAGCAGCTCCGACCGGAAGATGCGCACGTCCCGCGGCGCGTCAATGCCCAGGCTCACGCGATCACCCTCAACCGACAATACGGTGATGCGGATGTTCTCGCCAAGTGTGATCGACTGGTTAAGCTTTCTGGTCAGCACCAGCATTGTCCGCACCTCCATTTAGCAGTGTCTGCACCGCCTCAAAGATCGGCTGTCTGATCTGGAAGTCGCTGCCCTCCAAAATCACCTGCCGTCCCGCGTTGACCCTCGAGTTGATCAAAATGGGCGAAACGAGATTTGTGGTCATCCGCGTGACCTCGGGCGGGATGACCGCCACCGTGAGCACGACGATGTCCTCGTCCTGCGGCTTGCCGATGTCGGACAGCGCCGACTCCGGCACCTGCGGAGAGTACTCGGGAAACAGCCTGAAGGGGTTGATCACGGCAATGGCGATATCGGGTTCCTCCATCGCCTGAAGCCAATGGAACGGCTCTGTCTCTTCAGATGTGATCAGCGCAAAGTGCTTGCAGTGTTCAAACCCCGGAATCCCATTGTGAAACGCGATGATCTTTTCGTCCGCAATGTCAATTTCCCCAAATCGAGACGTATTGATGCGCATACCGTTTCTCCCTTCTCACATGAGAACCCAGAGGGATCGTTAATATCCCTCCGGGTATCTTATCACACACTGTTTAAAAATACAATGCTAAATCGCTTCATCGACGGCGCCGCCCACTCCCATATTCGTCGGAAAGCTCAGTTCAATCCCCGGCTCGACCGAAATTTCGATCGAAGGTTTCCGCGCCAGCGTAATATTGACCTCATACGGGGTGTACTCGCTGGTGGAATCGACCCACTTCCAGTTGACCTGCAACTGGGGGCGGGGAATGTCGATGTCCACACTGCCCTCGTCAAGCGTGATATCCGGCCCGACAGACGGCAGCGCCCGCACCGTCAGGCGCAGATCCTGCACACCCAGACGCTGCGCCTGAGCGGCAATGGGCTGCGACTGCGATTCGATGCGCAAGAACTCCAGTCCGTCCTGGACAATGCGGCCAATGGCCTGCAGTCCGTTTTGCAGCGCCTTGGCGTGGATATCGTTGGCCAGAGGGACTGATTGCTTCAGTCCGACGCTGGCAAACGCCGCGGATTGATCGATCCGGATCTTCGGGAGCGTATTGGCCATGGTCAGCACCTCGGCGGCGTTCTGCTCCATGGACATCTCCATGCGCCCGGGCCGGCCCTCCAGCTTTGCGTGCCTGACGTCGATGGCGATGGCGCCCGCGCTCTGTTTGATGACAATTCTTGATAACATAGCGACCACCTTGTCTGTTTTGACCCTGAACATCCTTGTTCGTCATCGTCAAGTTTGTCGTAAGCCTCGTGTGGGGGCCTATTTCAAAAAGTCCACCAGCGTGGGCTGCAGTATCCGTCCGCCGACGCCCAGCGCCGCCCGGTATACAGCCTCCGCCATAGAGAACTTCATCACGGCCTCCGCCGTATCCAGATCCTCCACATCCGATTTCATCTGCGTGTAGTTGATGTTGTCCTGCGCAAACCGGGTTTCCATCATTTCAAGCCGGCTTGTGCGTCCGCCCACTTCGGCCATCGTGGCCAAAACGCTCTTCTGGAGGTTCTGCATGCTTCCGATAAACGGCTGAATCTCGTTCAGCGTTGACTCAGGGTTTTGAATGGTATTGAGAAACTCATTGATCTGAAAGTAAATGTTGTTTTGTTCCCCGACGCCTAAAAGAGCGTTTCCCGGAACAGCGACGTCAAAGTCAATGCCGAGGTTGATCTCATAGCGGATAAACTCTTCGTCTCCGTCGTCAAAGACCATGCTCGTGCCGTTGAGCAGCACATCGCCCGTCTCGGGGTCGGGCATAAACGGCGCCGACGACACGTTGTAGCTGCCAAAGATGTACTTGTCCCCCAACGTCGTGTTGGCAAGCGTGATCACCTGATCGCGAAGCTGCTGCACTTCTTCGGCAATGGCCTGCCGGTCGTCGGGCTCGAGCACATCGTTGGAGGCGTAAACCGCCAGCTCGTATGTGCGCTTGATGACTTCGTTCATTTCACCCAGCGCCGTCTCGGTATGGGTCAGCCAGGCGTTGGCGTCCCGCAGGTTCTTCTGGTACTGCTCTATGTCGTTGAGCTTGCTCTTGGAGTTGAGCACTTTAACCACGCTGACCGGGTCGTCCGACAGCCTGACCAGCTTCTTGTTTGTGGCCAGCTGATCCTGAAGCGTGCTCATGCGCTTTTGGTTGGCGTTGAGATTGCGATTATAGGATGAGATCATCATGGAGTTCGTGATGCGTTGCGCCATAGAATAACCTCCGGACTTTCAAGAAGTATGGGGAGCGGCAAACCGGCCCTCTTACAGGCCGACGCGGCCTGTGCCGTTGATGAGCTTGTCAAGGGCCTCGTCCATCGCGGTGATGGCGCGGGCCGACGAGTTATACGCGTGCTGGAAGCGGATTAAGTTGGTCATTTCCTCGTCAACGCTGACGCCCATGACCGATACCCTCTGGGACTGAATGCTGTCCAGCAGCACAACCTGCCCGCTCAACATATTGTTCGAGTGCGCCACCTCGGACGCCAGGCTGCCCAGAAAGTTCTTGTAGAAGCCCTCGTAGCTGCCCACTTCGTCCAGATCGGTGCGTTCCTTCACGCCCTTGATCAGTTCAAGCATAGTGTTGTTGTTGCCTGTCTGCAGGTGACCGTCGGAGTCCATCGTGACATATTCCGACGAAGCGGCAATGTTGAAGGAACTGAGCAAAATATCAGCCGACAGCGTAATGGTCGCGGCAGTCTCGCCGTCGGGATCAAAAAAGTTAATGCCGCTGGTGGAATCCGATGAGGACATCACCGCAGAATACGGCATCGAGTATCCCATACTGTGAATGGCGTTAAACTCATGCACCAGCGAGGACACCATCGTGTTCAGCTGCGCGATATAATACGGCACGCCCTGGTTTTCAGTGACATTTCCGTCGCGCATATCCATATAACTCTTGAGCATACCGCCGTCCAAATCTTCAATGTCATCCTGATCCAGCGCGAGGCCGGAGGCAAGATAGACCTTATGGGTCGGAATGGCGGGCTCGTTAAAGTCGGCAATCTCGTTCAGGCCCTGTTCCTGCTCAAGCGTTAAGTAGAACGGTTCGTCATGCGACACGAGCAGTCTGTCGCTGTAATCCTCACCGACCTGTTTGCCGGCGAACACGTTGAGCCTCGTGAGCTCCAGACCGTAAATATTGTAAAGCGGCGGCTCAAAGCTCTGTTCGGAGTATGCGATGTTCATCATGCCGGAAAGCTTGTCCAGCACGACGTTGCGCTGGTCGCGCAAATCGTTGGCCACCGAGCCGCCGAGCTCAAACTTGAAGATCTTATCGTTGTATGCGGCAATGTCGCTTATCATGTCATTGACACTGGAAGTCTGCGCCACGAGGTTGGTGTCCTGCTGAGCCATGAGGTCGGTCAGCTGGCTGTGGTACATGTGAAACGTGTCGGTGAGCTTCTTGGCCTCGGCCAATACGTTCGTGCGAATGGCCTCGTCGGTGGAGTTTTTTGAAAGCTCTTGCAGGCTGTTGAAGAAAGCCGACATGATGCCGTTTAGGCTGGTCTCATCCGTGGCGTTAAACACGTCCTCCACATAGTAAAGGGCGTTGGAACGCGTCTCCCAATAGCTGGATTTCGCGTTTTCGGTGCGGTACTGCTGATCCAGAAAGCGGTCGCGGATTTGGTCCAGCGACAAGGTCTGCACACCGTCGCCCACCTGGCCGCGCGTAGGATCGACAAACTGGCTCAGCGCGCCTTTGGGCGGCACCGCCGAGGTGATATAGCGCTGACGGCTGTATCCATCGACGTTGGAGTTGGCCACGTTGTGGCTGGTGACGTCGATTTGCCTCTGCGAAACGAAAAGTCCCTTGCTGGCAATATTGAGTCCATAAAAGGTCGATCTCAAGCTATCTCACACCTTCTGATCATAAAGATTGGTTCGCTGCCCAGAATGGGAGGGCCCTTCGCCGAGTGCTCCATAAACGCCCGCGCCGCCGCCCTCCGACATGGAATCGACGACAAAGCGAATGTAGTCCAGCCGCGTGTCGATGAGCCTCTTGTTGACCTCATTGGCGGCTTGAAGTTCGGAAAGCACTCCACGAAGGGCGATTTGCAGGTCATCCAGCCGCGCTTGCTGCTGGGGTGTGCCCAGAGCGGCAAAGCTCATCAGAGTAGCCTCCGGATCTCCGAGCTTCGCCGTGAGCTCCCGCACACTGGCAAGGCGCAAACGCTCCTTGTCGGAAAGCCGCGCGACGAGCGCCTGCTCCTCGCGCACAACACGGTTGATCTGATCCAGATCGTTGTTGAGCACCGCTTCTTTTTTGTCCTTGGACAGCGCCAGAAGCTGCGTGTAAATATCCGACTCCGCAAGCAAAACGGTCAGCAGCTTTTCGAATTCAATACTCAATGGTCTGCCTCAACCGTGACTTGCTCAGCGAATGGAGGACAGCATTTTATCAGCAATCGCTTCGCTGTCCACACGATACGTACCGTCTTCAATGCTTTTGCGAATGGCTTCGACTTTGTCGGCGCGCACGTCGGGAGACTCCTTGACCGCGCGCAGGGCCTGATTGAAAAGTCTTGACGATGATGATGTGTCCACCTTATCTGACTCCTGCTTCACCTGAACACTTTGGGGCGCTTTTTTCTGCACCTCGCTATAACGCGAGATTCCTGCCGTGGGTACCGATCCGATCTTGAGATCCATGCTTGCTCCTCCTTCTCTTCTTATGCCGGGCTGTAAGCCACGCCATTTCTATTCAACTTCTATATCGTAAAAAAGTTCGCTCGCCTTGAGCCAAAGCAGGTCATTTCCACCCGGTTTACAATAATATTTTTCAAATCAATGTTTGAGAGAATCCTTTGTGACGCAAAAGCGCCGTAAACCCTACGTGTTTTCCGCCATTAATCAAAAATCCAGCAGCATTTCTTAAAATTGGTAATTTTTTCTTTTTTATGGCGGTCAACCTTTCCGGAAGTCCACATGCATCCTAGGGCCGTCCTTGTCGCCGGCCTTTGGCCGCGGTTGGGCCTTCATCGCGTCCAGCGACTTTGCGGCGCCCTCAAGTTGATTGCGCACGTCGCTCGAGCAGGCGTCGCAGTACCGTCCCAGGCTGATGGGCTGACCGCAGGATTCGCAGACAAGCAGCTTTGCGCTGTCCTTGCCCAAAATGAGCCGCCCTTCGCGCAGCCAGCCATACAGCATCTGCGAGTCGGCGCCGGTTTCGGCGCAGATCTCCTCTGTAGAGGAACGGGGGTTCTCATAAATATAGTTGCGCACCGCCTCGAAAAGCCTGTCCAGCTCGTTGACACAGTCGGGACAGAGCGGGCTGTTGCGGTACTGAAACAGTTTTCGGCAGTTTTTACATTGACGGAAATCCATAATCATTTCTCCTGCATGTACTATTATTCAACATTCGGGCGCGTCGCATCGGGCGAAAGCGCCGGCGCACGCTACTGTCTGATGTTGTTGGCCGTCTGCATCATCTGATCGGCCGTCGAGATCACACGCGAGGCCAGTTGATAGGCCCTCTGTGCTCTGATCAGGCGGGTGACTTCATTGCCGTAATCCACGTTCGAGCCCTCCAGCGCACCCTGACGCACCGTGCCGCCCGCCGCGATGAGCTCACCGCTGTTGGCCGACTCCATAAAGTAGTTGTCCCCAACGGACTGGAGCCCGTCACGGTTGCTGAAATCCTTAAGGGCCAGCGTGGCCACCTCAAAGCTGTTTCCGTCGTTGTCTGTCTCGCTGATCACGCCCTCGGCGCTGATGCTGAGCGTGGAGGGATAGCGCAGGCTGATGCGCTCGCCGCCCTCTTCCAGGAGGTAGCGACCGTCGGCGTCGACGAGAAAGCCGCCCTCTTCCTCGGGCGTGACATAAAAGTTGCCCTTCCGCGTATAGAGAATGGCGTCCCGGCCCTCGTTGTCCTCAAGTTGGTTAGGGTTTTCCACGGCGAAGAATCCCCGGCCGTCAAGCATGAAGTCCAGCGTGCGCTCGGTTGTCAGCGTCGCACCCTGCGCGAACATCCGCGCGATCTGATATTCAATAGCTCCCGCGCCGCGCTGAAGATTCTTCCCGGGGCTGTTGTCCACCGGGCTCTGCATGCGCATGTACAGACAGTCCCGGAAGTCAAACCGGGAGCGCTTGAAGCCCTCTGTCTGAAGGTTACTCACGTTGTGCGCGATGACGTCGATATTTTTTTGCTGGCTTGTCAGCCCGGTCGCGCCCGTATACAGTGTTTGTATCATCGTTACACCTTCGCAATGTCGTTGACCGCGCGGCCGAGCGACTCGTCAATCATGTGAATCATGCGCTGGTTGATCTCATACGCGCGCTGACACTCAATCATGCGCACGGTTTCAGAGGCGGTGTCGACGTTGGACGCCTCCAGAAAGCCCTGCTTGACAGAACCTGTAATGTCCATCGGCTCGGGCACGGCAATGTCCCCGTCCTCATCGGCAGAGCCCACGGGAAACCAGAGATTGTCCCCAGCCTTGCGAAGCACGCCGGGATCCTCAAACGCGACCACGCGCAACGTGTCGATCTCCTGTCCGTCCACGGTGACCAGGCCTTCGGAGCTGACCTCAAAGTCGGTCGTCCCCACGAGAATCGGGCCGTCCTGTCCCTGTACGTAGTGGCCGGTCGGCGTGACGAGATACCCGTCGGCGTCGACGTTAAAGTTACCTGAGCGCGTGTAGCGGTACTCGGTTTCGCCCTCCTCGTACTCCGGCTCGTAGTCGGGGTCGGCCAGTTCCTCGGGCGTCGGTGGGACGAGCGTGGTGGGCGTAAATTCGACCACAAAAAAGCCCTCTTTGTCCAGCGCCAGATCGGTCGGGTTCTCGGTCTGTTCAAGCGGCCCTTGCGTAAAGACCGAGTAGATCGTGTCGATATGGATGCCTGTGTTATGGGGCCCTACATAGCTGTACTGGTATACTGACGGGTCGTTGATCCTGCTGATCATCATGTCGCGGAAGCTCTTGGTCACCATCACGTCCTGCTTGTACCCAACGGTCTCCACGTTGACCAGGTTGTTGGAAATCACATCCATGCGCCGACTCTGGGCGATCATGGCCGTCCCTGCCGTATACAAACCGCGCAGCATAGCAACACTCCTTATCCTCAAACATAGCCTTAGTTTTAATTATATATCGTTGAAAATAAGTCGCGGCTTAACCAAAAGGTCCAGGAAAAGGTTCAATTTTTTTCCAAGTCGGCAATCAGGCGCACTTCGCCCTTTCCAATGCCAAGCTCCCGGGCCACCTCGTCCAGCGACAGGCCCCTGCTCATCAAAAAGCGCACCTTCTGCGACTTTTTTCCCATTTTGTCAAGCGTGTCCCGGTCCTTTTGGCTCAAGCGGGACGGCGGCGGCGCTGTCGGCTCGGCCGCGGGCTCGGCGGGCCTTGCCTCAGGCGCGGACACCGGGGGCGGCACATAGGAGATCGGAACGCGCTCGCCCAGCTGCCCGTGAAGCAGGCTGACCTGCCGAAACAGCTCATCCAGCCGGGCGCGCTCGGCCTCAAAGCCCTCGTGCACCTCGCGCACATAGTCCTCAAAGCTGTCGAGCATGGACTCTATTTCTTCATAGAGTTTAAAGACCGACGCCTCGCGCCGGTCGGTAGGGCTGTTCATTTTTGCCGTCCTGCGCCACAGGATGACGAACAGAGCAATATAGGCGGCCGCCATCACGGCCGAAAATCCGATCAAATACCCCCACATCGCCGTCTGCCTACAGGGTGATGTCAACGCGATGCTCATCGCGTTTGGCATAGCGGCCGCGCTCAACCGGAAGATTCAGCAGTTTTTCGGTGGCCTGCTTCTTTAATTGCTCAAGCTCATCTTTGGCGGCCTCTTCCTCCTGCTGCTGTTCGCTCTTTTCGTTTTGGCCGCCCTCCTGTCGCCCGTGTTCCTCGCGCACCTTGCCCTCCTCGACCGTCTCCGCAGCCTGTGGACTGTTCAGTTGCTTTTCCACCTGCTGCTGCTCGTCGTGGCGCAGCGCGTCGGGATTCATCGCCTGCTTGGCAAGCGCGTGCGCCTTTTCCGACGTGGCCTCGACAGGGCGGGACAACATCATTTGCGTCTCAATAATATGCAGTGCCATAAAGGTTCCCTCCCGCTCGCGCAGCGCCTTTTATCCGATCACGCTCTTCATGCGCAGGCGCAACGACATAATGGCCTTTGCGTGGATTTGACTGATGCGCGACTCGGATACCCCGAGCACAGCGCCGATTTCCTTCAAGGTCAGCTCATCGTGATAATAAAGGGACACGACCATGCGCTCTTTCTCAGGCAGGCTGTCGATCGACTGGCTCAGAATTTCGCGCAGTTCCTTTTTTTCCAAACTCTCTTCAGGGCCCTCGCCGCTGCCGGGCACGAGTTCTTCCCCGCCCATGCGGTCGACAAGAATTTCGTCCAGACAAACAACGTTGAAGGTATGCGACTCGTCCAGCGTGCGCTTGACGTCCTCCACATTCATCGACACATAGGCCGCCAACTCCTGCTCGGTCGGACTGCGTCCCAGTTTTCCCTCCAGAGATTCAATTCCCTCTTCAATGCGCTTGATTTTTTGCCGAAGACTGATCGGCGCCCAATCCTGTTTGCGGATCTGGTCGACGATTTCGCCCTTGATCCTCAGCGACGCATAAGTTTCAAACTTAACCTCCTTCTTCAAGTCAAATTTGTCAATGGCATCCATCAGGCCCAGCAATCCGCAACTCATCAGATCGTCAAAGTCGACGTGTTTGCGGTAGGTGGGCAGCATGCGCAGCACAATGGCCTTGACAAGGGCAACATACTGCATCACAAGCTGGTTGCGCAGCTCCAGATTCTTCGTCTCGGAAAAATCTTTCCAAAGTCTGGCCAGCTTGTCCGATTGGTCGGACATGTGTCTTCTCCTTCCCAGGCGGCAGGTTCCAAGAGCGTCCTGCCTTAGAGCTTTTGCCGCTCCTTGACCTGCTCCTCGAATATATATTTGATAATGCGCCGTCTCAGGCGCTCCTCAATGTTGACATACTGCGCGCCAATGCGGTGCGGTTCGCCTTTAAGCGGCTGCTCTGACCTGACCACCAGAACATCCACCGTCATGCTGTCGTCCTTCTGAAACTCCAGCGTGCACTCCAGCAGCGTGTTCTTTTCATAAGGCTCTTTGGAGGCGAACCGGATGCCGCCGCCGCTGATGTCAAGCGACAGACACTCGTCAGCCTCGGACTCATTCGGCCGGGGAAGCCCCATGTACCGGCGGTCAAAGATGACCTTCAGCGTCTCCTCGATGGACATCTTGGCCAAAACGTCCGCGTCCGCCAGCACGCTGACCTTGACGGGGATCACCGTTTCAAACCGGACAAAGTCCCTCCGTTGATACTTGCTGATGGGACTTTTAATTTCAATTTCACAAAACTCCAGCTCTCCGCTGACAAAGCGCCGGAGCAAGGCTGCCACAAAGGAAAACATGCCGGACTGACGGAAATAAACCACATTGACCAGTTCGCCTTCGCGGATGGGGACAGTGACGCTGCGAAACGTCGGGGCGGAAATGATCAGGGTCCCCTCGCGGGTGATCTCCTGCACGTTGCTGATGCAACGGCGTTCGCCGATCAGAACGTCCAGGCGTTCGCCCAGGGACAGATCATAATCCATATTTACCGCTCCTTTGCGTTTTTTCTCATAAACCCGGCCAAAAAACCGCCGAGTCCCTTGCGTTCGCTGTTTTCCTGCTCCAGGTTCATAAACTTCCACGCGATGTTTTCCATGCTCTTTGCAGCCGCCGACTTGGGAAAGCTCAGCATGAAGGGGTTTTGCAGCCGCACGGCCTTGGCGACCGCCGGGTCGGAAAGAACATACCCCAGTTCCTCGATCTCCACCTTCAAATAGAGCCTCACCACCGCGGCGAACTTGGCCAGCGTCTCCTCGCCCTCGGCTGCGGATTCCGCTCTGTTGATCACCAGCCGGATGCGCGCCTCGGAGTCGGAAGACACCACGGTCTTGACAAGCGCGTAGGCGTCCATGATGGCGGTGGGCTCGGGCGTGGCCACCACGATGGCCTCGCTCGAGGCAGTGACCATGCGCAGCACGCTGCTGCTGATGCCCGCGCCCGTGTCGAAAATGATCACATCGGCTATGTCATCTAATGATAACAGATGATTGACCACATTGGCAAGCTGTGTTTGGGATAAATTTAAAAGTTCATACACCCCCGACCCGCCCGATACAACGCGAACCCCGCCGGGCGCGTCGGTGATGATGTCCTTGAGGTCTTTTTTCAGATTGATGACATGCGAAAGGTCATATGGAGGGTTGATCCCCATCATCACGTCGACGTTGGCCAGGCCGAAGTCGGCGTCGATGACAAGTACGCGCAGGCCCTTTTTCACCAGAGAGATCGCCAGATTGACGGTCAGGCTTGTCTTGCCCACGCCGCCCTTTCCGCTTGTGACGCACACCACGCGCGCCCCCTCGCCGGCCGGGCGGGAGCGTTGCTGCTTGAGGTTGTGCACAATTTGTCGCAAGGCACTGGCCTGATCGTTCATAATTCCCGCCCTATCAATCTGGATATGATTTTGCGCGCGTCCATGACCTCTATGTCGTCGGGCACGTTCTGGCCGGCCGCCACATAGGAAATGGGTTTTTCAGTGAGAAACTTGGTGTTCAGCAGCATCCCCCATGTCGGGTTCTCGTCCATTTTGGTAAACAAAATCTTATAGTCCCGCAAAAAGCTGTAGGTCTGGATGATGCCCAAAAGGCCTGCAAAGCTCGTGGTGGCCGACAGCACCAGATGCACCTCGTCGCAGTCGGAGTATTTGATCAGTTCGGTGATCTCCTCAACGTGCGTGGGATCCTTGGGGCTTTTGCCTGCCGTGTCGATGAGCACGATGTCCTTGTCCTCATGCTCCTGCAGCGCCTCGGCGACCTCGGACGGCGAATAGACGATCGAAAGCGGGATCTCGAGGATCTCGGCGTACGTCTTCAGCTGGTCAACCGCCGCGATGCGGTACGTGTCGGTGGCGATGATCCCCACCTTGGCGTGATGGTTGAGCTGATAAATCGCAGCCAGCTTGGCCAGCGTCGTCGTCTTGCCCACGCCGGTGGCGCCCACGAGCATGACCACCGTGCGCTTAAACCGCTTGAGCCGAACCGGCGCAGGTTCCCCAATATACTGCTTGAGGATCTGCTCCATCACCTCGGTCGGGTCGGCGTCCTGCTTTCCCAAAATATCTGCCACTTCGCGCGCCACTTTGTGCGCAAACTCCTCGTGCACGTCGTTTTCCAAAAGCGGCAGCAGCAGGGCTTCGACCTCGGGCTGATAAGACCGCCCGTCCCGCGAGACCTGAATCTTCCCGGCCAGCGCGCTGACGGTCGCGGTCAGACTGTCTATTTTGGTCTCCAGCGTCGCGATTTTTTCCTCTCCGCGTCTGGGCTGGATGGGCGCAACGCGTTCCACCGGCGCTCCGGCGGTGAACGGTCGGAAAACCTCTTCGTCAACGATGGCCTCAGGCGAAAAAACGGTCTGCGGCTCGGCAGTTGTCTTGTAGAGCGCGCCCGCCATGGACCGGTTGACCGTCTTCAGCGTCTTCTCGTCCCGTCTGGGAGGCGGTGTGAGCGACGGCATGGGGTTGGGCTCGGCCCTGCGTTCTTCCTTGAGTTCGGATTTGGGCTCGTAGGCTGCCACAACCTCAATCATCGGCTTTTGAAATAAACCCTTGAGGCCTTTTCGGCGGATGGTGCGTTGATTGAGAATAAACGCGTCCCGGCCCAACTCATCACGGATCTGATTCATGGCCTCCGACGCAGTCTCGGCAAGAAACCGTTTTACATTCACAGTGTCACCATCCCATCGGCCTGAATATCCACAGTTTGTTCAAGTTCGTTGTAAGAGAGAACCACCAGCTCCGGGGCAAGCGCCTCGGTCATTTTCTTAAAGTGGAAGCGCACCACGGGGCCGGTCAGTACGATGGGCGCGAGACCAAGGGAGTTCATGCGCTCCACCGCGCGGCGAAGCGAATTGAAGATCTTCTGCACGTCGCCGGCCTCCAGAGAAACGTAGGAGCCGCTCTCCCCCTGCCTGATGCTGTCCAGAATGGTCTGTTCCACGGTCGGGTCAAGCGTAATCACATGAGCCTTTCGATCGGGTACAAATTTGGCCGTAATCGTGCGTTTGAGCGCCTGGCGTACATACTCCGTGAGCATGTCGGGGTCGCGCGTCACGCCGCCGTAATCCCCCATCGTTTCGATAATGGTTCCCATGTCGCGAATCGAAACGCCCTCTCGCAATAGGTTGCCCAAAATTCTCTGAACCTCTCCCAGCGTAAACTGCTTGGGTACAATTTCATCCACAAGCGACGGCTGCTGCTTGCGCAGGTTGTCCATCAGCACCTGCACCTGCTGCCGGCCGAGAAGCTCGTTGGCGTGCCGGCGCACAACCTCGGTCAGGTGCGTGGCAATCACCGACGGCGGATCGACAATGGTGTAGCCCATGAGTTCGGCCTTTTCACGCTGTTTTCCCGAAATCCACTTGGCCGGAAGGCCGAACGCCGGCTCAACCGTATCGATTCCGTCGATCTCCTCGGAGATGTCTCCGGGGTTCATCGCCAGATAGTGGTCAAGTACAATCTCCCCATGGGCCACCTCGTTGCCCTTGATGGCGATGCTGTACTCGTTGGCGGCAAACTGGATGTTGTCGCGCAGCCGGATCACCGGTACGATCATGCCCAGCTCAATCGCGCATTGCCGCCGGATCATCACGACCCGGTCAAGCAGGTCCCCGCCCTGCGAGGTCTCGGCCATGGGAATGATGCCGTATCCAAACACAAGCTCTATGGGGTCAACCTCCAGCAGCGAAACGACGTTCTCGGGTTTTCGCGTCTCCTGCGCCTGCTGTTCGACCTCCTCAACCTCTTCAATCACTTCCTGCTTCTTGTGGGACTTTCCCATGATGACGCCCAGCACGATGAGCGCCGCGCCGATGGGAATGGTGACAATCTTCGGGATGCCCGGAATCAGCGAAATAATCGCCAGTACGCTGCCCGAAACGATGAGAATCGACGGCTGCTGCGTGAGCTGGCGGGACACGTCCGTTCCCATGGTGTTGTCGCTGGCGGCCTTGGTCACGATGATGCCGGTCGCCGTCGAGATCATCAGCGCGGGAATCTGCGCGCACAGCCCGTCGCCGATGGCGGCGGTCACATAGGTGCCGACCACGTCGGACACGCCGGTCATGCTGCCGATGATCATGCCACCGATGATGTTGATGGCCGTGATAATGATGCCGACGATGTTGTCTCCCTTGACAAACTTGCTCGCGCCGTCCATGCTGCCGTAAAAGTCGGCCTCGCGCGACACGTTGGTGCGGCGTTTGCGCGCAGTTTCCTCATCAATGGCGCCCGAGTTGAGATCGGCGTCGATGGCCATCTGCTTACCGGGCATCGCGTCAAGCGTAAACCGCGCCGCGACCTCGGCCACGCGCTCTGCGCCCTTGGTGATGACGAGAAACTGAACGACGATCAAAATGAGGAAGATGATCACGCCGACCACAATGCCCGCGCCGCCTGCGACATATGTGCCGAACGTGGCCACCATGTGCCCTGCGTCGCCGCCGTTGCCCAGAATCAGCCTCGTCGAGCTGATGTTGAGCGCCGTGCGGAAAATCGTGAGAATCAGCAGAAGCGACGGAAACGTGGAGAAGTCCAGCGCTTCGCGCGTTCCCAGCGTGATGAGCAGAATGGTAACCGCCAGCGCGATGTTGATGACGATCATCACGTCCAGCATGAACGTGTTGAGTGAAACGATGAGCATCAGCACCACGGCCACCACCACGACGGCAATGACAATGTCTCCCACGCGGTACTTGGTCAGGGTCACACGCTCACCACCTTTCACTGTTCTGCCGCGCCTGACCAACCGAAAGGGTCATCGCGGCGTCAACGCCTTCTGCGGATGGGATCGGGGTTTTTAAGCTTGTAGACGTACGCCAGAATTTCCGCCACGGCGGCAAACATATCGTCCGGAATACTCTGTCCAATCTCACAGGCAACAAACAGCGCCTGGGCAACCGGTTTGTTTTCCACAATTTCAACTGCAAGCTCACGCGCCTTTTCCTTAATCTTTTTTGCCACGAGATCCTTCCCCTTGGCCAGCACGACCGGCGCGGGATTTTCCTCTTCGTTGTAGCGCAGCGCAATGGCGTAGTGTGTGGGGTTTGTGATGACGACGTCCGCCTTGGGCAGGGCCTGCATCATGCGCATCATGCTCATCTGGCGCTGCCGCTCGCGCCGCTTGGATTTGATCAGCGGATCGCCTTCCTGCTGCTTGTACTCCTGCTTGACCTCTTCCTTGGACATTTTGAGGTTTTTCTCGTATTCCCACCACTGGTACAGATAGTCTGCCAGCCCTAGCCCGACCAGCGCCAGAATGGCCTTAAACGCCAGCGCGAAGCAGATATCGACGATGGTCTTGGCAGCGTCGGCAATCGAGACGTTCAGCAGTCCGGGGAACTTGTCGAAGTTTTTCATGTACTCCTGGTACACAAGCACGCCGACAATCGTGAGTTTGAGCAGGGCTTTGAGCATCTCTACCAGACTGCGCATCGAAAAAAGGCGCTTGATCCCCTGGAGGGGATTGATCTTGCTGAACTTCGGCTTCAGCCCTTCCCCGGAGAACAGGAAGCCCACCTGCGCGAGATTGACAACGACGCCCGCCGCCAGCGCAACCCCCAGCAGCGGCCCGACGATCTTCACCAGTTCCCACACGGCCTGGCCGACCACCACATTCATGTCGGCCGCCGTAAACGAGCCCCGCTGCGTACCCACGTCGTTGAAGTAGCGCACAATGAGATTCATCATGCCGTTGATCATTGAGCCGCCAAAGACAAACAGCGCAGCGATGTTGGCCGCGGTCATCACCGCCGTATTGACTTCGGCGCTTTTGAGCACCTGGCCACGCTTTCGCGCGTCTTCACGCTTTTTTGGTGTTGCTTTCTCGGTTTTTTCTCCGCCGGATTGTTCAGGCGTCATGTCGGAATCATCACCCCTGTCACCGCGTCAATCGCTTCATACATGCGCTCAAAAATCGGCCCGGTCGCCGATACGAACATGGGAATCGTTATGGCCAGCATCACAAGGCCCAAAATGACCTTGATCGGAATGCCGACGACAAAAACGTTCATCTGGGGCGCCGTACGCACAATCAGTCCCAGCCCGACCTCGGCCAGAAGCGCCGAGGCCAGCACGGGCATGGCCACATTGAGCGACAGCACAAAGCTTTTGGCGAAGAATCCGACAACCGTCGGCGCGATGAGCTGGGGCAGCACGGCGCCGCCTATGGGGATGACCTCAAAGGTGCGCACAACGGTGCCGAACAAAATGCCCAGCCCGCCGGCCGCCAGGAAGCACTGAATCATCACGATGTTGAGCAGGTTTCCGGTGATCGGCATCTGCGAGTTGGTCGTCTGGTCAAACATCTGCGCCATCGTAAACCCGATCTGCATGTCGATAACCTGCCCAGCCGTGTACACCAGGGAAAAAAACAAAAGCGTCATAAAGCCTATGACAAAGCCCACGACGAGTTCCAGCAGCACGGCCATTGAAAGCGCCAGCACGGTCTGGTACGGATAAACCTCGGGGGGCGGATAAAAACTGATCAGCATAAACGCCATCAGCAGAGAAAACCCAATCTTGACCATGGCCGGAATGCTTCCCCGCCCAAGAATTGGCGTAAGCACAAACATGGCGGACACCCTTGTGAGGATCAGCAGCAGCTGCGCCATCCAGCCCAGCAGGTTGTCGGCGGGCGTTATCATGAGGCAATCAGGTTAAACACGCGCAGCGTAAAGTCCTGCAGCTGCGTCAGCATCCAACTGCCAAAGACAATCAGCGCCAGAAACACCGAAAGAATTTTGGAGACAAACACAATCGTCTGCTCATTGATCTGCGTGGTCGCCTGCAGAACGGAGATGATCAGGCCGACCACCAGGCCGATGCCCAGCATGGGAAGCGAGACAAGCAGGATCGTCATAATGGCGTCGGTGATGATACTCGTGATATCCGCCTGTGACAAGCAAGACGCCTCCCTTTTCCTCTACTGACCGGCAAGTATTTAGATACTAATGCGAAAAGGATTTCACGATCGAGCCGACGACCAGATCCCAGCCGTTGACAAGCACGAAGAGCATGATCTTAAACGGCAGACTGATCATCACCGGTGGCAGCATCATCATCCCCATGGACATCAGTGCCGACGCGACCACCATATCTATAACAATAAACGGGATGAAGATGTAAAAGCCTATGCGAAACGCGGTTTTGATCTCGCTGATGATAAACGCCGGAATCAGCACATGCGTGGGAATTTCATCTGTTGAGGATTCAGGCATGTCCATCTTGGCGATGATCATAAACTCCCGCAGGTCGGAACTGTTTCCCTGCGCGCGGATTTCGGTAAACATAAAGTCCCTGAGCGGGTCGACCGCGCGCTCAAACGCCTCGTTAATCGTGATCTCGCCCTCGTTATAGGGCTTCCACGCCTCATTCATGATCTGGCTGAGCGTTCCGAACATCGTGAAGTATGTCAGGAACAGTGCAAGGCCCAGAATCACCTGATTCGGCGGGGTCTGTTGGGTTCCCATGGCGTTGCGCGTGAAGCTTAAGATGATGACGATGCGCGTGAAGGAGGTCATCATCAGCAAAATGGAGGGAACCAGCGTCAGAACCGTTAAAAGCAGAACAAGCTCAATGGTGGTCGACGCGCCTTCGGCTCCCGCCGTTTCCAAAAAGTCCGTCAGAAGATTAAACGGGAAAACGTCGGCGTCAGTTCCCTCCCCCGCCACGACATCGGGCGTTTGCACGTCGGCAGCCGCGAGGACGCAGGTCAGGCCAGCCGTAAGCAGCACCAGCGACAACACAAACACGACAATGTTTTTGCAAAGGCGGCGTCTGCGACTCATGGCGCTTCCTTCCCCCGCCCGCCTGTCTGGCTGAAGCGGGCCTTCCGTTTGGCAATCAGGTCAAACATTTGATCCATTTTTTCATCGGCGCTGGCCTCAACGGCCGGCGGGCGTTCCATAGACGCAGCACGCGGCGGGCCAGTCGGCGCTTCGTCCGGCGCGGCGGCCGCCCGAACAGGCGCGGGCGCAGGCTCGGGCCTTGTAAAGCCCTTGTGCTGCGCAGCGCCGTCAAGTTGTCCAAGCGACCGCATATTGTTGATAATCTCGTCATAACGCGCTGCCTCGCCGGTCGGCGGCGCAGACGGCTGAACATAAGTTTGACCCGACGTTCCTTGGCTCTTGGGAGCGGAGGAAATCGGGTTGAACTGCTGACGCTGTCTGGCCTGCGCCAGCGCATCGCGGAACGTCTCCCCGGACGGCCCGACCTGTGCCGGCGCGGGCTGCTCTGGGGCGAGAGAAACAACTGCCGCCTCAGGCGCCTTGCCGGGCGGCGTCGGGCCAAGCGGTGGCGTTCCCTTGGGCAGAAGGCCCATATTGAGTTTGAGGTTGTGCGCCATACGTTTGCCAAAGCCGGCCTGCCGCCCCTGTTCGGCGGCAGTCTGCGGCGCTGCCGCCTGTGGCGCGGCTGCCTGTGGCGCACCGAGCTCATCGCGGTCGAGCTCGCCGAGCACACTGGCACCATCCTTGCTCACAGCCACGGCAAAGATGCGCGAGCCGACCTCCAGCAAAATAAACGAGGATTCTTTAGACATGGCAAGGCGGTCAAGCACCTTCATATATTTGCTCTTGCCCCCGGAGAACCCCTTCCCCGAAAGCCACTTCAGCGCAAAATACGAACCGGCCATAAGCAGAATAAAGACAGCGACACCCACAACCAGCCCGAAGATCTGCTGCGATCCCAGACTTGCGGCAAAAAGGGGAAGTCGTGTTTCCGCGATCACTTACCCCAGCACCTTTCTGACGGCTTCACATACACGATCCGCCTGAAACGGTTTGACAATAAAGTCTTTAGCGCCCGATTGGATGGCCTCGATGACCATGGCCTGCTGGCCCATTGCCGAGCACATAATGACCTTGGCCTGCGCGTTGTGCTCCTTGATGCTCTTCAGCGCCTCAATCCCGTTGACTTCGGGCATTGTGATGTCCATAATCACCAGGTCGGGATCGAGCTCCTTATACTTCTCCAGCGCGACCTTTCCGTTTTCTGCCTCGCCAACGACATCGAACCCGTTTTTGGTCAGTACGTCTTTAATCATCATGCGCATAAACGCGGCGTCATCGACCACCAAAATACGATTTCCCATATTGATAATAACCTCCAAGGATTTGGTTGAGTTGACTCAGCTTACTTGCTATCAGCGACAATCCTCTTGGACGGGCTGATAATATCCGTGATGCGGCAGCCAAAGCTTTCATCAATGACGACGACCTCGCCTTTGGCGATGAGCTTTCCGTTGACAACGACATCCACAAGTTCGCCGGCCATTTTGTCCAGCACAATGATGGTCCCGACGTTGAAGTCCAGAATTTCCTTAATATACTTCCTGCTTTTGCCGAGTTCCACCGAAACCTGCAAGGGAACATCCAGCAAAAGGTCCATATTCTCACCTACCGTCTCGCCCACAGGGTTGCCTTCAAAGGAGGCGTACTGCATCGGCCGCACATCGACAGCCTGTTGGCGCATGGGGGAAGGCGGGGACTGGTGGGACTGCGCTGCTTGAGGCTCATACTCCCTCTGCGCCTGGACGGGCGCAGCCTGCGGCGCTGCTTGAGGCGCAGCCGGGGGAGGAGTCTGCGGCGCCTGTGGCGCCGGCGCGGTGGCCTGCGGCGCCGGTGCGGCGGGCGCGGCGGGCTCGGCATTGATGTTCATCAAGGTGCGAACCATCTCCTTAGCAAACGGCACAGGGGTAATCTGCATGATCTCGCTTTTGATTAGCCCCTCAACTTCCATGTCAAAACCAGTACGCACAACAATATCGTCCATCTCGGAAAACGGGTAGGTTTTCGGTTCGGCAAGATTGACCTGATACGCCGTCGGCGGAGAAATGTCAATGGACTTATTGAGCATTTTCGCCAGTGAGGTAGACGCCGACCCCATCATCTGGTTCATGACCTCGCTGATGCAGCTCATGTGCATCTCGGTCAGCTCACCCGAGACATTGGTGCCGTCCCCGCCAAGCATCAGATCCGTGATAATCTTCACATCGCTCTGTTTGAGAAACAGGACATTGGTGCCTTCGAGTCCAATGGTATATTTGACTTCAACCGCCACAAACGGCAGCGGATAGGTCCTGGCGATTTCTGCCATCGTCGCTACCGAAACCTTGGGCGTCGTGATATCTACCCGGCGGTTGAGCAGCGCAAACAGTGTTGTGGCCGACGTTCCCATGCTGATATTTCCGATCTCCCCCATAGCGTCGACCTCTATGGGAGTGAGTACGCCGCTGGTGTCGGGCTTCACGTCCGGGAAGCCGTCCGGTTTGCGCTCCTGCGCCTCTCCGTCCTCTTCCAGACCGGCCGCGGCAAAAGCGGCTTTGGCCTCACTTGGGGTCATCGGTTCAATCAGATCCTCTTCGTCAGCGCCCTCCTCGTCCTGCGCCTCGGTAAAAGCCTTGGCAATTTCCGAGGATGGAAGCGCATTCCCCGGCTGAATTTCGTCCTCGGGAGGTGACGGTTCAACGCCCGGAACGGGTTCTCCCCGCAGCAAGGCGTCAATTTCCGCCTGCGAAAGCCCGTTACTCATTCATTTTCCTCCTTTTGGATGAAATCCATAATGCGCACGGCATATTTCTCATCTCGAACGCCGAGCGCCGCTTTAAACTTGGGCAGATGTCCCACCTTGATGGTAAGGGGGTCCTCAACGCGCTGATCCAGGCGAATGACATCCCCCTCCTGCAGATTGAGAATATCCCGAACCGTGGCTTGTGTATCATTGAAAACAGCGGTAAGTTCAAGCGGCGTGCGGTTCAGTCTGACTCTGATCTGGTCGCCCGCCGGCTCTCTGCTTCGGTTTTCCATCCCAGACTGATACATCAGCTTGGTGGACAGCTGTTTATTGATTGGCTCAATCGACAAATGCGGAAGGCATATGTTGATAAGTCCTTCGATATCGGCAATCTGCACGTTGATCGTGACAATGGCCACAACCTCGTTGGATGCCACAATCTGCGCAAACTGCGGACTGGTTTCAATGCGGTCAAGCGTCGTGTTGACCGAGATAATCTTCTCCCAGCTCTCGGCAAACAGAGGCAAAAACTGGCGCAAAACCCGCTCCAGAAGCACAAGTTCAATCTCGGTAAAGTTCCGGCTCATTCCGCTGGTCGCGGGCGTACCGCCCAACAACCGGGAGATCATGGCGTAAGAGATGTCGGGTGATAGTTCCAGAAGCACCGGACCCGCCAGCGGCGGCTGCCGCAGCACCGCCAACAGAACAGGTTCGGGGAGCGCGTTGACAAACTCCTGGTATTTCAGCTCCTCGACAGATATAATTTCAGCACCGCACATCACTCTAAGTGTGCCTGAAAGATATGTTGCGAACAATCGCGCAAAGGTGTCATAAATGATGCGAAGGGTGCGGATTTGTTCCTTGTGAAAACGGTTTGCTGTTCGAAAATCGTATTCCCGAACCTTTACGGCCGAACTTTGCCCCTCATCTCGCTCGCTCAGTTCCCCCGAACTAATGGCGTTTAAAAGTGCGTCGATTTCGCTCTGTGACAACACATCCGACAAAACAACACCTCCTTCGCCGCTTTAATCAAGTGTCCCCGGTATCGTTAACCCTGTTTATTTGGAGTATACATAGTATTCCTTAAAACTGACGCGAAACACGCCGCTGAGCTGAAACTCCTGCGTAATTCTTTCGCCGATCTCCTGACCGACGACCTCCATCGCGTCGGCAGCCTCAAGCTGCGCGTCCGTTTTGGTGCGGATCACGGCGATGACCGTGTCGCGAACCCAGTGGTTCTTTTCGGTCAGCACCTTGACGTCGTCTTCGCTGGAGACGTCAAGCGTAACCGCGCAGGAAATGTATTTCTTGGAGTCGTCTGTAATGTTGACAATAAACTTGTCCCCCACGTCATAGGGAATGGTCGCCTGACCGGGGAAGCTTTCGGGCTTGGGCTCGCATCCCGCCAGCGTGAACATCAGGATCAGCGCCGCGAAAAGGGCAAAACATTTTTTTGGCATGGGATTTCTCCTCCTTGAGTATAGACCGCTTCAATGCGGGGCTCGTTACGGCGTTTGCATTTCATCCAGGCTGACCTGGAGGTCGCGGATCATCACGATGGCCACACGCCTGTTCTTGGCATACGCCTCAGGCGTATCTGCCGTGTCAACCGGACGCGTTTCCGCATATCCGATGTAGCCGATTTGACGCTGGGGTATTTGCGGATAATTGCTTTCCACGTAGTTTGCGGCCGAAATGGCGCGCCCGGCAGAAAGCTCCTTGTTGCTGGGAAATTGAATCGTGCTAATCGGTCGTTTGTCGGTGTGGCCCTCAAACCTGATCTCCTTCAGGCTTTGCATATGGGCGACCACCGCAATATCCATCACCTGTAAGATGACCTGCTTGGCTTCTTCCTTCAGAACGGCCCTACCCGTGTCAAACAAAATGTCGCCGGGCAAATTGATGATGATCTCGGTCTCCGTGACCTCCACGTCAATGTCGCCCAAACCGAGCTGATCGGCAATTTTTCCGATGCCTGAACGCACCTTTTCGCCGATGACCGCCCACTCGCTGGCCTGCGTGATGGACTCCTCATCGACATCGGTGTCGTTGGGATTGGGATAGTCGTTTCCGTCCCCGTCGTCAGTCAGCTGGTCAAAGATCGACGGGTTTCCGGTAAACGCCTCGACAAGATTGCGCCACTTTTCGGTGTCAACAGAGGACATCGAATAAAGAAGAACGAAGAAGCAAAGGAGCAGCGTCATCATATCGCTGAACGTCGTCATCCAGGCCGGTGAACCGGGCGCTGCCTCTTCAGCAGCTTTTTTTCGCCCCACAGTGATCACATCCCAACATGGTCATTACATATGCTTGCCGGCAGTCGTCTCGTTTCGGGAAAACCGAATCACTGCGGACGGCAAGGCTACTCCTCCTGTTTTGCAGCAGCTGCGGCGGCGGGAAGCGCCGCGTCTTTGGCCGAACGCGGCAGGAACGAGTAAAGCTTTTCCTCAATGATCCGCGGGTTTTCTCCCGCCTGAATGGATAAAATGCCCTCGAGCAGGATTTCCTTATACATGACCTCGACGTCCGAGGTCACCTTGAGCTTGTTGGCAATCGGGATGGCAAAGGCGTTTGCGAGCAGGGAGCCGTAAAACGTAGTGATCAAGGCGGCCGCCATGCCCGCGCCAAGCGAAGAGGGGTCGTCGAGGTTGCCCAGCATGATAACCAGTCCGATCAGCGTTCCCAGCATACCAAACGCCGGGCCGTACGCGCCGAGGCTCTCCAGCATACTCCTGCCTCTGTTGTGGCGCGTCTCGATCGAGCTGATCTCCGCCTCCATGATCGACTTGACAAGCTCGGGGTCGGTGCCGTCGACGATCAGCATGATGCCCTTTTGCAAAAATGGCTCCTCAAGCTGCGCCACATTGTCCTCCAGCGCCAGCATGCCCTCTTTGCGCGCGACGTTGGCCAAGCCCACAATGGCGTTGATGCCCTGGATGGAGTCATAGCTCTTTTGCTTAAAGGCGCTGCCGAGAACCTTGCCGAACCCGGCCATGTCCTTTAAGGAAAACGCCATAAACATCGCCGCGATGGAACCGCCGAAGGTAATGACCACCGACGAGGCGTCGATAAAGCTGTTGATGCTGCCGCCGCCCCAGAAGATTCCCACAACCACAAGCGCCAGCGAGGCGACCAGACCAAAAAGTGTTGTAATTTCCATCGTTTTGTCTCCTACGTCTTCGGTGTGATCTTGGGCAGCGCTTCAAGGGAAGCCCGTCTGAAAAGAACGATGCGCTCAATAATCTCATCGGCGCTCTCTACCACAACAATCCTTTTTCCTGTGGTCAGCGTAACAACAGTGTCGGGGGTTTCCTCAATAAATTCGATCAAATCGTGGTTGACGAAAAACTCTTTTCCGTTCAGACGCGTCACCTTGACCATAGGACACCACCTCAAGCCATAATATAGGGATTCGGGCAAAGGTCACTATTTTATTCAAATTTCACTTAAAAGAACACATTTCGTCATATGTTGTCGATCAGTTTGCACAAAACTGGGGCAAATAAACATTGATTCTCTTTAGACTCACCACATTATAACACACTATTCCCGAAATGTATAATACTTTTTCTGGAATATTTTATTCATTTCGATTTTACATGACAAAATCTACCACTGATGCGCATTGAGGTGAATGACGTTGCGCCACCCACCTCAAAAAGAGATCAGTTCAGTCCGTTTACCGCTTGAGATTAATCAGCTCTTCGAGCAGTGTATCCGAGACGGTGATGATGCGGGAGTTGGCCTGAAAGCCGCGCTGGGTGATGATCATATCGGTAAACTCTTTGGAAAGGTCGACGTTGCTCATCTCGAGCGCCCCTGACTTCAGGGTTCCCGCGCTGTTCATCCCTGCCAGCGACACGGCCGGCGTTCCGGAGTTGTTGGTTTCCGTGTACAGGTTGGAGCCCTGACGATCCAATCCGCCGGAGTTGATGAAGGTGGTCATCGACAGCACCCCCACGTTGACGGGCTCATTGTTTTCGTTGATGGCGGAGATGACGCCGTTCTGGTCAATCGAGATTTGCTTGTAGCAGGTCGGGATGACAATGCGGCCGAACATCGCGTCTCTGGCCTCGACGCCGTCTTCACCCATCACGTGAATGGGCAGCGCGTCTTCGTCTCCGGCAAGGCTCTCCAGCGTGGAGTCGTCACCCCAGATGATGCTCTCGTCGCTCTCCACCACTTCAAGCGTGGACTCCTCAATGCCCGTGTCGGGCATGCCCTCGATAAGCATCGCGCCCTGCACAAACAGGCCGTCGGACGTCACAAGGTAGCCATGGGGGTCAAGGTAAAGGTTGCCGGCTCTCGTATAGAAAGTGGAGTTGCCGTCCTTGACGGTAAAGAAGCCTTCGCCCTCAATCATCAGGTCAAGCGCGCGGTCGGTCGTCTGTGTGGCGCCGTCGCTGTGCAGCACGTCAATCGAGGAGGTGGTCACGCCCAAACCAATCTGCTTGGGGTTGACGCCACCGATGGTTCCGGCGGCCGACGGGCCGGACGATGCCGACATGGTCTGGTTATACATCTCTTTGAAACTGACGCGGCTGGCTTTGTAGGCGTATGTATTGACGTTTGAGATGTTGTTGGCCAAAACGTCCATTTTCACTTGGTGATTGCGAAGACCGGAGACACCAGAAAACATCGATCGAAGCATATAAGATCCTCCAATAATATTAAATTTGAGTTTTTTTGAGTCCCGCGGGGCGTTTACCCGGAGGCTTGCTGGTCAACCTCACCCAGAGCGGAGGCAGAATCGGCGACACTGATGATCTGGTTGAGCGCCACCTCGGTTCCCTCAATGGCGAGATAAAGCTTTCCTTCTTTGACGCTCATGCGCTCAACCTTGCCCTCAATGGTCGTGGTCACGCCATCGATGGTCTGGGTGGCGCGGGCATACTTGCCCACCATTGCTGTACCGGCGACGACATTGTTCGTTTCCCCGGCAATGATGCTGTTGTCAAACACCTGCGTGACGTTCTCGGCCCACAGCCTGGACTCGCCCACCATCAGGTACGGCTTTCCGTTTTCCACGCCGGCGCTGTCAACGGTTCCGATGATTTCAGCGGTGTATCCCGAGAGCTCGTCCTTCACGATTCCGATGACGCCTTTGCCGATCATCCCGTAGGTCTGGGTGACGGTGTAGGTGTTGGCCAGGTTGGTCATGGCCTCCAACGCGGAAAACTGCGCCATCTGAGCGATGGAGTCGACGTTTTCCATGGGGGACGTCGGGTCCTGATTCTGAAGCTGCGTCAGAAAGATCTTTAAAAACTCGTCCTTGCCAAGCTCCTGCTTGAGCTCTTTTGTCTTCTTTGTGAGGACAAATTGATCGACGGTGTTTACGCTGCTTACGGTGTCTGCCAACAAACTCTCTCCTTTCGGGGTTCACGCCCGCGAATCGAACGCGACTTGTTCCTCATATGGACTGGCGGCCGCGGCCAGGGTATACAGCTTGGCGTCGGCGGCGGCGGGCGTCATTCGGAAAATCCTGCCGATGGCGGCCTCGCGGGCGCGGTCGCCGTGGCTTTGCTGCTGAAACTGGTTTTGCCCGCGGGACTGCTGCGAAAAATCAAAGCTTTGTTCCTGGCCGGTTACTTCGACGTTTTTCATCGTGATGCCCATGTCCCTAAGCGTATCCTGCAGCGTGGTGATGTTGGCGGCCAGCAGGTTTCGCACGGCGTTGTCGCCTGATTTCAGCGAGGCGGTCATGCCCTCGCTCGTCGAGGTCAGAACCACACTGACTTTTCCCAAAAACTCGGGGTTGAGCTGGAGTTCCAGTCTGGTCACGCCCTCATTGCTGTTCTGGGCAGCCGCCTGGGTGATGCGGTCAACCAGAGAACTGACGGGAACGCGTTCGACCGGCGCGCCCGGCGCGGAGCCCTGTCCGTCGGCGCTTTGCCCGACAGGCCCGGCGGCTGCGTGGTTTGCGTTTATCGGGGGGAGCTCCGGCGCGTCGTCCGACGCGGTACTCAGCTCCTTTGTGTTCTGTTCGGGTTTGACGGAAAACTCCTGCTCTATGGAGAGTTCCCCGGCCTCGGGCGTTGCCGCTTCAGGTTCCGTCAAAAGCTCGCCCTGCTCTCGGCCCTCACTTTGTCCGTTTGCCCGAACCAGCGCCATCAGCGTAACCCGCAGCAGTGGAACCAGCTCGGCGAGCGGCGCCTTTTCCGCCGGGGCGGCGGGGTCAACAGGCGCAGCGTCAGGCGCATTGACCGCCTGAGCGGGGATCCCGGTTTTTTCCTCGGCCGCCAGCGCGTTTTCCACGACGCTGAGCAGCGCCTGAGGCCACTGCGATTTCTCAAGGCCTTCCAGCAATTCGGAGATCGGCTGAGGGGATATCGCCTCTAAAGTGCGCAAAAATACGCCGTCATCCTTCTGCCCAAACAACTGGGCGAGCAGATCCTTAAGTTCATCCAGAACCGGCAGCTCTGCGGAGGGAACGGCGCTTATGACTTCCATGTCAACCTCTGCAAGAGGTTCAATCGGCGTTACGTACGTCACCGGGAGATCCGTGAGCAGCGCCACGAGTTCGGGCGGCAACTCCTGTTCGTCCAAATCCCAATCGGATTGGCGCTCGACCATCTGCTTCAATATCTGAAACTTGACGATCGTTCCTGTCAGCTCCTCTTGCAGGAGTCCAGGCTGCATTGGGGATTCAGAGTCTTCCGGCATTTCAGAAATCTCCGGCAAAGCGCCCTCTTCGGTGACACGCTCCAAAATCTTATTGAAGCTGATCGGCGCTTTATACATGCTCTGTCTGCTCTCGGCAAGACTGCGCGAATCCGGAGTCGGCATATTGACGGGTGCCATCAGCGTTGCGCTGACGTCTCTCATGCGATTGCCTCCTTTGTGACCGGGGTCGTTAGGGCCCTCCCCCTGCCGTGCAGCCGGGGCGGGATGTTCTCTCTCGCCGTCACAATACATATATCGTCAGAACTCAATTCTCCTTGAGCTTTTTTTGCCGACATTTTAGCGTCCAAAACTAGGCTGAGGAAGAATATCGTGTTATGTTAATGGCGATATACGCGCGCAGAGTAATGCGCGCGCATATCCCTTATATATAAAGGTATCCGCCTGCAGACAAACCCTTTGCTTGTCTGCAGGCGGAAGACGAATCGCTGCTTTGCAGAGGCGCGCAGAGAACAACTTTCCCGGAATGAACCCGCGAAAGCCTCTTTTTTCAATGCTTTGCGCAAAAAGGGTCCAGCAAAAACCTGTCGGCTGCGCCGTCAGGCTCGACGTGGTCTTGCGCAAAGGTGCGCGGCGGCTACTTTTACCTGCATGCTGACTCCTTATATATAAAGGTGTATGCGGCAGGTCCGAACCCCTCTCCCGCCGAGCAGGCGCAAAACGTGAAAAGCCGGGCTCTCCAGGGTTTAGCCCGGAAGAGCCCGACCAGCTTTGTCAAAAAAACTTCACGCCTGCTCCTTTACCTGCTTTGCGTCGTGCCTGACGGCGCAGCCGTCGGATCCCTGCCGGACGGAAAACTGATAAAGATTAGGCCGCAATGCGTTCACGGATACACTCCGAAAAAAGCTTTTTCCGCAAACAGCCTCAGCGGTTTGATGCCATCTCCCGCTTGATGACAACCCAGACGTTTGTCATCAGCTTTTGACGGCCAACAGGTGCCGGCGCACCGTGTCCAGCGACGTGTTGGCGGCCATTTGCCGCACGCGATAGCGCTCGTCGCCAAAATTTCCGCCCTTGACCAGGGTCTCTCCGGTCTGGGCGTCATGCAGAGCCACCCAGACCGTACCCAGCGGCGTCAGCGACCCGTCTCCGCCCGGGCCGGCCAGTCCTGTGACGGCCAGGCCCAACGAGGCGCCGGTAACCCGGCAGACGCCGATAGCCATGGCGCGCGCCGTGGGCTCGGACACCACGCCGTCCCGCGTCAGATCCTCGCGCGAAATGCCGAGCAGAGCGGTCTTCAGCTGCGTCTGGTATACGCACACCCCTCCGACAAAATGACTCGATGCGCCGGGAATGGCCGTCAGCCGCGCGGCGATCATGCCGCCTGTACACGACTCAGCCACCGCTAGCGTGCGGTCGTGCTGCGCCAACAGATCAAGCACTACGCCCTCCAGATTTTCGACGTCCACGCCGTACACGATGTCACCCAGCGTGTCCAGAATGTCCTTGACCACGGGTTCGGTCAGCGCATAGGCCTGCTCCTTGGTGTCGGCCGAGGCGGTGACGCGCAGCATCACCTCCCCCTCCTTGGCGTACGGCGCGATTGTGGGGTTGCTCGCCGAGAGCATCTTTTCGCGCAGCCGCTGCTCGACATCCGACTCGCCCCTGCCAAAAATCCGCACATTTCGCGAGACAAGCGCCTTTTCGCTGAGCTTGGCCAAATAGGGCATCGCACAGACTCTGAACATCGGGCGGCACTCGCGCGGCGGGCCGGGCAGCAGCAGCACATGCTTGCCTCCGGCCAAAAACGCGCATCCCGGCGCCGTGCCCCAGTTGTTTTCAAACACCGTGCAGCCCTCGGGCAAATACGCCTGCTGGCGGTTGTTCTCGGTGACGGGCCGCCCCACCTGCTTGAAAAACGATTCAATGCGCGCCCACGTCGGCGCGTGCAGCACAAGCGCCTGTCCAAAGGCCTCGCAGACCGTCTGCTTGGTCAGATCGTCATATGTCGGGCCCAGCCCGCCGGTTGTGATGATGACGTCAGCGCGCGACCGGGCAATGTCCAGCGCCTGCACCAGCCTGCCGACGTTGTCCCCGACGGTGGTATGAAAATAACAGTTCAGCCCTAGCTCGCCCAGGCCCTGGGAGATATCCTGCGCGTCGGTGTTGGCAATGTTGCCCAGCAGCAGCTCGGTTCCCACGGCGATGATTTCCACAACAAGCGCCATGTCAGCGCACCTCAATCCATTCTAAGTTTTCAAGAGCCTCGGCCTCCAGCGCCGCCAAGTCAACCGCCGCTTCCGCGCGGAGAATCTCGTCAAGTTTGGGCTTGGTCTTGGGATGCTTGGGCGTGAAGACCGTGCAGCAGTCCTCATAGGGTAAAATAGAGGTCTCAAACGTGCCGATCCGGCGCGCCTGCCCGCTGACCTCCTCCTTATCCATGCCCACAAGAGGCCGAAAGATCGGCAGCGAGCACGCGTTTCCCGTCACGGCCATGGCCTCCATGGTCTGCGACGCAACCTGGCCCAGACTTTCTCCGGTGACCAGCGCGCCGCAGCCGTTCGCGCGCGCGATCGCCTCGGACATCCGGCACATGCTGCGGCGCATCAGCAGCGTAAACAGGTCCTGGGGCCCGCCGCGGCGGATGGCCTCCTGCACGGCTGTAAACGGCACAACGCACAGGTTCATGCGCCCGCACCAGCCCGCCAAGATGCGCGCCAGCGCAAGCACCTTATCCTTAGCCTCCAGTGAGGTGTACGGATAGCTGAAAAAATGAACCGGCATCAGCTCAAGGCCCCGCCGCGCCATGCGCCAGCCCGCCACCGGCGAATCAATGCCGCCCGACAGCAGCAACGCGCCTTTTCCCGACATGCCGGCCGGCAAGCCCCCCGCGCCGGGCGTGGGCGAGGTGTGCACATAAGCGCCAAGCTCCCGGATCTCCACCCAAACCGTCACGTCCGGCTTGTGCACGTCGACAGCCAGATGGGGCATGCGCTCTAAAATCATCCCGCCGATCTCATTCATAATCTGCGGAGAGGTCAATCTGAAGCGCTTGTCCGCCCGGCGCGCCTCCACCTTAAAGGAGCGCGCCGCGCCGAGCGCGGGAAGAAGGAGCGCCTTTTCGGCGATGTCCTCCAGTGTTTTTTCCGCCACAAACGCGCGGCAAATCGCGGCAAGTCCGAATACGCGTCCGCAAGCGTCAAACGCCGAGGCCAGATCGGCTGCGCTGTCCTCGGGCTCCACGTAGACGGTGGACTGCACCGAGCGAAGTGAAAACGAGCCAAACGGCGCTGTTCTGCGCTTTACGCAGTCCAAAAGGCGCTGTTCAAAGCGCGCGCGATTGAGGCCCTTGAGTACGAGTTCCCCCATTTTCAGCATGATAATCTCTGTCAACAGTTTTTCCCAACCTTTTGCTCACATTCATAAGGCACTTGAGCGCCTGTAAGCTCCCCGCGCCCGGCTGCCATTTGGATATTATACCTCTTTATCTGCAGCGGCGCAACGTCGTTTTATGTCCGCAGACTCACAAAAAAGCATATTGGATAAAAATATTTTTTTAAAAGGGCTTGTCATAGACAGGCCCTTCAGAGTATACTTCATGATAGAAATCTCCGCTCGCAGAATGCCGCGGGGGTGAACTAGCCCTTTTGGCGCGTCTGCGCGCCGGGGATGTGTGAAAGGAGGCAAGCTCGGTATGAGTTCTACCGCCGAAAAAGTGCGCGCAATTCTGGCAGCGCAGCTTGACATTGACGAGGACAAGATCAAGGCCAGTTCCCTGATCGCCGACGATCTTGGCGCAGATTCTCTGGATGTGATTGAACTGATGATGTCCGTCGAAGAGGAATTTGGAATCGCGATCACCGAAGAGGACGCTCGCGGCTTTAAAACTGTCGAAGACGTTGCGCAGTATATCGACGACAATCTTTAAGGATGACCAAAAAAGAGCTCGCCGCGCGCATTGACCATACGCTTCTGCGTCCCGATGCCACCATGCGGGACATGTCGCTTCTGTGCCGCGAAAGTGTCGAATTGGGCTTTTGCAGCGTATGTGTCCCTCCCTGCTATGTATCCTTTTGCGCCGAACAGCTTTCAGGCACAAGCGTCAACGTCTGCACAGTCGCGGGCTTTCCGCTCGGCGCTTCTGCCTCCGTCGCCAAAGCGTTTGAGGCGGCGCGCGCCGTCTCTGACGGTGCCGCGGAAATCGACATGGTGCTGGGCGTCGGATTTCTCAAGTCAGGCCGCGCCGACGACGTGCGCGCCGATATAGCGGCCGTGGTCAGCGCCGCTGCTCCGGCCACTGTCAAGGTCATTTTGGAGACCTGTCTGCTCACAGGCGCCGAAAAGGAGCTGGCCTGCCGGCTTTGCGCCGAGGCGGGAGCCGCCTTTGTCAAAACGTCCACAGGGTTTGGCCGCGCCGGCGCGACCGTGGAGGATGTCAGGCTACTCAAGCGCGCGGGCGGCGGACTTCTCGTCAAGGCGGCGGGCGGCATCCGCACCCTGTCCGACGCGCTCGCCATGCTGGGAGCCGGTGCAGACCGCATAGGCTGTTCAGCCTCCGTCTCGATTGTAGGCGAGCTGCCCCAATAGTCCAAACACAGCGACTTGCTTGTACGACAGCGCCCTGCGGGTTCAGAGATGTCCCGCAGGGCGCCCTTAGCGTTTGCCGACACATCGAAGGTTTGTCTGCAAACGGGGGGAGGCTCGCGTCTTTGCGAAGACGCGCAAAGAATGACTTTTCCGGAATGAATCCGTGAAAATCACTCATTTCAAAACTTTGCGCCAAACCAGTCCAGCAAGGACCTGCCGGCTGTGCCGTCAGGCTCGACGTGAAACCCGAAAAAGGACGAGGACGTGAGGGTCTTTTGCCCGGTTTTCCCGCTCAGAGCGGCGCGCCGTCAGGGCCAAACAGAGGAAGCCGCTCCAAATAGCGGATATCCTCGCGCAAATAGGCGTCCCCCTCGGCAAGCACGGCCATCCGCCCGGCCACCTCACCACCGGCTGTGATCACAAGCTTTTCAAGCGCGCGCAGGCTCTCGCCGGTGGAGATCACGTCATCGACAAGCACAACGCGTTTGCCGCGTATGGCCTGCGCGTCGCCTCCATCCATATACAGCGTCTGGCGTGCGGCCGTCGTGATGGAGCGCACCTCAACCGAGAAGATGTCGCGCATATAGAGCTTGGCTGCCTTGCGCGCCACCAGATAGGGCTTCTCCCCCTGCCTGGCCATCTCGTGCACAAGCGGGATGCCCTTGGCCTCGGCGGTGATTAATAAATCGGCCTCGGGCGCGATGTCCAAAAGACGCGCGGCGCAGGCGCAGGTCAGCTGCACGTCGCCGAAAATGACGAACGCGGCGATATACAAATCATCCCTGACCTTGCACAGCGGCAAAGTTCTCTTCAGCCCGGCCACAGTAAGCTCGTACCGCATAGGTGGGCCTCCTTTCATCATAAGCCAGCGTTTTAGAGGCAGAATAGGTTCAGACCGCAGACAGACCCCGCTGCGGGCTTCGGGTCGGAATAGTTTTTCCATCGGACTCCAGATTTTAGTCAATTTCTCTATTTTGGGGAACCATTGGAGCCCAAAATATAGACAAATTGTAAATTTTTCTCTTGTCTTGCTTGCCACCCCGTGGTATAATCAAGCGTCCCAACAAGATGTAGGAGGTAAACGGAATGGAAAAGCTCTTCAGACTGAAAAAGTATGGCTCCAATGTCCGCACCGAACTCCTTGCCGGCATCACCACTTTTTTCACCATGGCCTATATCATCTTCGTCAACCCCAACATTCTCAGCAGCACCGGCATGAACTGGAACGGCGTGTTTGTAGCCACCTGTCTTGCCGCCGCCGTGGGCACTCTGATCATGTCGTTTCTGGCCAATCTCCCCTATGCGCAGGCCCCGGGCATGGGACTCAATGCGTTTTTCGCGTACGCCGTTTGTGCCAGCATGGGCTTTGCCTGGCAGGAGGCGCTGGCTATGGTGTTCATCTGCGGCCTGATCTCGGTGACGCTCACGGTCACCAAGGTGCGCAAATCCCTGCTGCTGTCCATTCCGCGCTCCATCCAGAACGCCATCGGCGGCGCGATCGGTCTGTTTATCGCGTATATCGGGTTGAAAAACGCCGGTATTTTGGAGTTTGCCGGCACTGCCGAGGGTCTCACCACGGGCGCGGCCGCCGTGCCCAGACTGGTTAACTTTACCGACCGCGGTGTACAGCTTGCGCTGATCGGCCTGCTGATCATGGTTGTGCTGATGCTGCTTAAGATCAAGGGCGCGCTGTTCATCGGCATCATCGCCACGACGGTCATCGGCATCCCCATGGGGATTGTCGATCTGAGCAACATCAAATGGTTTGACATGTCGGCCGTTGCGGACGTCAAGGAAGTCGCCTTCGCGTTTTTCGGCAACACGGGCTTTTCCTCCATGTTTGGCGACCCGACGCGCATATTCCTCGCGATCACCGCGATCATCGCGTTTTCGCTTACCGACATCTTTGACACCATCGGCACCTTCATCGGCACCGGCCGCCAGAGCGGCATATTCACCGACGAGGATGAAAAGCACCTCAGAGAGGGCGGCCAGCTCAGCACCCGTCTGGAGCGCGGCCTGCTTGCCGACATGATCGCCACGGTTTGCGGCTCGCTGTTCGGCACCTCGAACGTCACAACGTACGTCGAGTCGGCCACCGGCATCAGCGCGGGCGGACGCACCGGCCTGACCTCCCTGACCACCGGAATCCTGCTGCTGCTGTGCATCCCGTTTGCCTCGGTCGTGGGCATTGTGCCGGCGCAGGCCACCGCGCCAGTGCTGATTCTGGTCGGCGTGCTGATGATGGCCTCGTTTATGCATATCCGCTGGGATTCGTTTGAAGAGGCGCTGCCCGTGTTCTTCACGGTCGTCATCATGGCCTTCGGCTATTCGATCTCCTACGGAATCGCGGCTGGCTTTATTTTCTACTGCATTGCCAAGATCTGCACCGGCAAGATCAAGGAAATTCACCCGCTGCTCGGCGGCGCGGCCCTGTTCTTCATCCTCAACTTTGTTCTTCAGGCGGTGACCGCCTGACAAGCGGCGGCTTTTGCCCCTTCGCTTTGCCAATGAACCTGCGTTCTTTGGCAGTCTGACCTTCTCCCGGCTACGGACAAACCCTTGGGCTTGTCTGCAGCCGGGAGTCTCCCTATTTCAGCTCCAGGCCCACCGGGCAGTGGTCCGAGCCCAGCACATGGGTATACAGAGGCGTGGCGGTGACGCTGGGCATCAGCCTGTCCGACACGAGAAAATAGTCAATGCGCCAGCCGACGTTCTTTTCTCTGGCCTTTCCCATGTAGGACCACCAGGTGTAGGCGTCGCGCACATCCGGGTGAAGCGCGCGAAACGCGTCGGTAAAGCCTGCGTCGATAAGCGCCGACAGCTTGGCGCGCTCTTCATCGGTAAAGCCCGCGCTGCGGCGGTTGGCGCGCGCGTTTTTGATGTCGATCTCCCTATGGGCGCAGTTGAGGTCGCCGCAAATCACCACGGGCTTTTGGGCGTCCAGCTTCTGCACATAGGCGCGGAACGCGTCGTCCCACTCCATGCGATAGGGCAGTCGCTCCAGCTCGCGCCGCGCGTTGGGCGTATATACGTTGACAAAATACAGCCGGTCGTATTCAAGCGTGATCACCCGACCCTCGCCGTCATGCGGGTCCCCGATGCCGTTTTGAACCGAAATCGGCGCTTCTTTGCAGAAAACCGCGGTTCCCGAGTAGCCCTTCTTTTCGGCGGAGTTCCAAACCTCTGTGTATCCGTCAAGCGGCAGTTCGGCCTGCCCCTTTTCCATTTTCGTTTCCTGCAGCGCAAACACGTCGGCGTCGAACTCCTCGAACGCCTGCATGAAGCCCTTGCCCAGACAGGCCCGCAGCCCGTTGACATTCCATGATATCAGCCTCATCGGCTAGTCCCTCCTGCCTGTTCAATGGTCTTGTATACATAAGTATTGCGAATCAGCGGCGGCAGATAAAACCGGCGCGTCACGTCGCCCTCGGCAAAGCCCTCAAACTTGGTCCAGGTGTGGTCTGAGAAAAAGTTCAGTTTCAGCGGGGACGTCGCCCTCTTTTGCACCATGTCACGGTGAAGGCGGACTGGCCAGCGAAAGCCCGCGTTGTGCGCCTCGATGAGGGTCGATACGCACGGAACGACGTGCACGTAAGCGCGCCCGACGCGGCTTGCCTCTCGGATGACGCGGCTGAGCTTTTCCATCGGCTCAATGTGCTCAAGCACCCCCACGCTGATCACCAGATCAAAGCTGTCGTCCTCAAAGGGAAGCGCCTCGGCGTCGGCCAGGACGACCGTGACGTTATCCTGATCAATGTCCCCGGGCGCAAGGTCTACGCCCACCACGTCATACCGCTCAGGGTCATTCAGAAACTGGATGACGTCCTTGCCGTTTGCGCAGCCGATCTCCAAAACGCGCAGGCGGCCCCGCGCGGCGTCCGCCCCGGCAAGGCCGAGCATCGCCTTGACACGGCGCCGCTTGAGAGCTGTTGCCACGGTGGACTTCCACAGCGCGTACCCTCTCTTTTTGCCGACAATCATTTTCTCCGCCCCCTCTCCCCATCAGCCCAAAACCCCTGATAGGGCCGCCTTTATCATAGCATCCGGCCGCTGACGCGTCAATAATACAAGTTTACAGAATTCTGAATTTTTCCTGAATCGGCGCTTGACAAACCGGCTGGCGTCATGTAAAATAGTAAAAGTGTAAAGTGTTCTTGCTTTACAACTCATCAGGGAGGTGGGCGGCTGTGAAAGACAACTCAGTGGAAATGTCGGTCTTGTTTGATTTTTACGGCGCCATCCTCACCCCAAAACAACAGGCCTTTTTTGATTACTACCACAACAACGACCTGTCCCTGGCCGAAATTGCTGAAAACGAGGGCATCACGCGGCAGGGCGTGCGCGACGTACTGATGCGCGGTGAGCGCATCCTGCGCGACATGGAGCATTCTTTGGGGCTTGCCGGGCGGCTCGGCGGATTACAGCAGGCGATGCAGGAGATCCGCGCCGACGCGCAGACGATTTGCGACGTCAACGGGCGGCGGGTCTTCAACGCTGAAATCCGCGATCGCGCCGAGAACATCATCCGACTCTGCGGTTCGTCGGAGTAGTCAAGCGGGCGGCGTTGCGGGCGCTGCGCTGCCAGGGAGGATTGTCATGGCGTTTGAAGGATTGACCGAAAAACTTAGTTCGGTATTTAAGAAAATGCGCGGCAAGGGCCGCCTGAGTGAAAAAGACGTGCGCGAGTCCATGCGCGAGGTGCGCATCGCGCTTCTCGAGGCCGACGTCAGCTTCAAAGTGGTCAAGGACTTTGTCTCACGCGCAACCGAGCGCTGTGTCGGCACCGAGGTTCTGGACACGCTCAACCCCGCGCAGATGATTGTCAAGATTGTCAACGAGGAGCTCACCGCCCTGATGGGCGGCGCAAACGCCAAGATCACGATCGCCTCAAAGCCCCCGACCGTCATCATGCTGGTCGGTTTGCAGGGCGCGGGCAAGACAACCAACGGTGCCAAGCTCGCCGGGCTTTTCAAAAAGCAGCAGGGCAAACGCCCGCTGCTTGTCGCGTGCGACGTTTACCGCCCCGCCGCGATCAAACAGCTTCAGATTGTGGGCGGACAGCTCGGCATTCCCGTGTTTGAGCAGGGCCAGGGCGATCCCGTGCAGATTGCCTCGGACGCCATCGCCCACGCCATCAAACACGGCAACGACATGGTTTTTCTGGACACGGCCGGGCGGCTCCATCTGGACGATGCGCTCATGGATGAGCTCAGGCGCATGAAAGCTGCGGTGAAGCCCACCGAGATCTTGCTCGTGGTGGACGCTATGACCGGCCAGGACGCCGTCAACGCAGCGCAGGCCTTTCATGAACAGCTCGGGCTGGACGGCGTGATGCTCACCAAGCTCGACGGCGATGCCCGAGGCGGCGCGGCGCTGTCTGTGCGGGCAGTGACCGGCAGGCCCATCAAATATGTCGGCGTCGGGGAAAAGCTTGACAGTATCGAGCCGTTTTATCCCGACCGCATGGCCTCCCGCATTTTGGGCATGGGCGACGTGCTGACGCTGATTGAAAAGGCCGAGGGCGTTCTGGACGCGCGCAAGGCCGAGGACTTGGAAAAGAAGCTGCGCGCCGGGCGCTTTACCCTGACTGATTTTTACGATCAGCTGACACAGCTGAAGAATATGGGCTCGGTTTCGGACATCATGGGCATGGTGCCGGGCTTTAACAAGAGCCAGCTCCGTGACGCCCGCTTTGACGAGAGCGCGCTGGCCCGCACCGAGGCCATCATTCTGTCGATGACGCCCCGTGAGCGCGATACGCCCGAAATCCTCAACTCCTCACGCAAACGCCGCGTGGCGGCAGGCTCCGGAACGCGCGTCGAGGACATCAACCGCCTGCTCAAGCAGTATGAGCTGATGAAGCAGATGGCGCGGCAAATGGCCGCGGGAAAGATGCCCAAGGGCATGAAGGGCCTTCCGTTCTAACTGCCTTAGCATCAGCGGCCCGGAGCTGTGCATGCGCGCCGGCGCGCCGCTTGGATCTATAGGAACACATTTTATTTGGAGGTGAAAGAATGGTCAAGCTGAGACTCCGCCGGATGGGCGCAAAAAAAGCACCTTTTTACCGCATTGTGGTGGCCGATTCCCGATATCCCCGTGACGGACGTTTTATTGAGGAGATCGGTGCGTATAACCCCCTGAAAGAGCCGTCCGAGATTACCATCAACGCCGAACGCGCCAAAGAATGGATCAGCATGGGCGCGCAGCCGACTGACATCGTCAAAAAGCTGCTGAAGAAAGCCGGGGTGCTGTAAACAATGGCTGCTTCGGTTAAGGAACTGCTTGT
Source organism: Oscillospiraceae bacterium (assembly GCA_031550325.1). Taxonomy (GTDB): domain Bacteria; phylum Bacillota; class Clostridia; order Oscillospirales; family UBA929; genus JAVBTT01. The sequence goes on along the minus strand of JAVBOR010000007.1, from coordinate 28,060 downwards.
GTTTATGGCCAAAAGCATTGTGGAACACCCTGAAAGCGTGGATGTTTCTGAGATTCAGCAGGGCGAGGAATGCGTTCTGGAACTCCGCGTGGCCAAGGAGGACATGGGCAAGGTGATCGGCCGCAACGGCCGCGTTGCCAAGGATTTGCGCACCATTGTCCGCACTGCGGCGCGCGACGGCCGCAAGGTCATGGTGGACATCGTAGAGTAGCCTGTTTATGAACAAGGTCGGGTCCGCTGCAGCCGGCCCGGCCTTTTCGGCGTTTCCCTTGCTATTCGATCAACAAAAAGGAGAGCGTTATGCACTGGATGGAGACAGGGCGCGTTGTCAATACGCACGGCTTGGGCGGCGAGGTTAAGATCGAACCCTGGTGCGACAGCCCGGCGTTTTTGATGGGATTCGTGCAGGTAAAAATCGGCCAGACGATATACGTCGTGGAGCAGGCACGCGTACACGGCGCTATGCTGCTGGCAAAGCTCGAGGGCGTTGACACCGTTCAGGCCGCACAGGCGCTTAAGAACAAGGTGTTGTACATTGACCGCACGCATGTCGAGCTGCCCGAAGGCCGCCATTTTGTACAGGATCTCATCGGACTGAGCGTGGTCGATCAAACGCAGGGCGTCATCGGCACGATTTCCGACGTACTCTCCATGCCCGCCCACGATGTGTATGTCGTTGTCGGGGACGGCGGTCAGCGCTATATCCCGGTCGTTGACGAGTTTGTGCTCGGAGTCGACGTTGCCGCGGGACAGGTGCTCGTCCGGCTGATCGAGGGGATGTGAGGCCATGATGAGAATAGACGTGCTCACGTTGTTCCCCTCCATGATAGACGCCCTTCTCGGGGAGAGCATTCTGGGGCGCGGCCAGCGGCGCGGTCACTTTGCGGTGGAGGCGCACCAGATCCGCGACTACACCCAAAACCGCCAAAAACAGGTCGACGACTACCCCTATGGCGGCGGCATGGGCATGGTGATGCAGGCCGATCCCCTGTTTCGCTGCTGGGAGGACGTTGTGAAGCGGCACGGCGCCGGACATACAATTCTGCTCAGTCCGCAGGGCGCTGTTTTTGATCAGGCGGCTGCCAGGCGGCTGGAGGCAGGGTTTTCCCATCTGATTCTCGTTTGCGGCCGGTATGAGGGCGTGGACGAGCGTTTTATCGAGGAATGCGTGGACGAGCAGATCAGTCTTGGCGACTTTGTCATCACAGGCGGCGAAATCGGCGCCTGCGCCGTCGCCGACGCCGTTTGCCGTCTCATTCCCGGCGTTCTGGCCGAGGAAACCTGTTTTGAGGACGAGAGCCACTGGAACGGGCTGCTCGAGTACCCCCAGTACAGCCGGCCGGAAATCTGGCACGAGCGCAAGGTTCCTGATGTTCTGCTGAGCGGCAACCACGAGAACATTCGCCGGTGGCGCGTGCAGCAGTCGCTCGAGCGAACGCAGGAGCGCCGCCCGGATCTTTGGGAAAAATATCTCAGCTCGCGCGAATAGCCGCTGTTCCCTCCCGGTATACTAGTGCGGGAGGGTTTTTTCATGCTCTATGAAGTTTCCGGCGTCTTTGAAAACGCCAGCAACGCCGAGTTCGCGCTCATGCGCATGCGCGAGCTCGGCATCAATCTGCACTCCTACAGAATCAGGCCGCTGCACCAGGACGACCCCAAAAGCCCCCCGGTTTTGGCGGCCGACAACAGCGCGATGTCCGAGGTGTCCATGTTTTCCAATCCGTACACCATGCCCATCCCGCCCATAGCCGACGGGCCAAGCGAGTCCAAGGGCCCGGACGTCGCGCTGCACGTGACGGTCAACGACTCCGAGACGCAGCTTGTCGCGCATGTATTGACCCATATGCATGGTGCGCAAATAGCCACGCGGATCGCATTCACGTCCCCGTGAGCCTGTCGGCTCGCCAAAACGCTCACGCCTTCGTCCTTTTCCTGGATTCAGTCCAGCAAGAGTTTCGGGAATTCATTTCTCGAAACCGTTTCCCTGCAAACCGTCTCAGCGGTTTTATCCTGCCCTCGTTTTGTCAAAGAACCAAAGGTTCTTTGACAGCCACAGCAGAAGGCTCCGGCGGCTATTGCCGTCGGAGCCTTCTGCTGTGGAACGCCGTCAGTATTGTCGAAAAAATTCGTCCGCGTCTTCAGGGTTGGAATGTTGGCCGCCCTTAGCGGCAGCGCTCCGGCCTTTCGCCTGCCAAAGGGGGACAGCGCAAACACAATCATGGCCAGAAGCAGCAGGGATGCGAGTCTTTTAATCTTTTGGCGCATTCGTCTCCTCCCGTTTTGTTGAACCGCGGCCCGCGCGGGACGCGGCAAAACCGATGGACAAGCTTAGCATACCCTGTCCGGGAGCAAACATCAACCTCCCTAACGGGTGGTCTTGGATGCGGCGGCGCTCTAACGTTATCAGGGCCATGAAAAACGGGCAGGGCCGAACGTCTGCTTCTTTACGCGCGCAGCCATATGCGCTATTCAGAGCGGGTGGTGTTTCCCGACCCGCCGGCCAGGCGCTCCAGGGCCGTCCAGAGCGCCGGAGCACGCAATCTTTGGGCGATGGCGAGCGCGCTTTGCGCCGGGGTCAGCTTCGAGGTATCGACCTCCAGATCATATATCCCCGGATCGTGAACTGCCGTCTGCCACAGCAGAACAGGCGCCGGGATCTCTTCATAGTCCCCGCCCCAGGTCGCCTTGCGGCGGCTTATAATGTCCTCCAGCGGGCAGCGCACGCCCACGAGCAGCGCGGGCAGCCCGCGCAGCTCGCGCGCGCACATCGGCAGGATGCCGCGCGGCTGACTGTAGGCGTCATGATGGCCTACGTCCATGACGACATTCAGCCCCAGGCGGCTGTGAACGGCCACAGATCGGTAAAGCGCCTTGTACAAAAGGACAATGCTCTCCTCCAGATCTGGGCGCTCCCCTCCGGGCCGAAGGCCGATGCCGGGCAAAAGACGCTCGGGAAGCGCGCGCATATAGTTGTCCACCCCCAGATTCACCCAAACCCCGTCAAAGGTCGACTGGATCTCGGCGGCAATGGCCGATTTCCCCGACCGGGGCGTGCCGTTGAGGATGATAACGGTTCCTCTTTCGCATTCAGGCAAGCTCAGTCCCTCCTTTCAGGCCGCCGAAAAGCCGGGCTTTTCGACGAAGCGGGGGCCTTTATCAAACCTCCGCTGGCGGTTTGCGGGGAAGTGCGTTCATAGTCAATGCAGGTTTAATTTTGTCAATGTATTGCCAGATAAGTAGGGCGCGGCATCCTTGACGCGCCGCCATCCAAAGCGCGGCATCCTTGACTTTCAAAAAGTGCCCTCGCGTCCTCGTCCTTTTTCGGTTTTCATGTCGAGGCTGACGGCGAAGCCGGCAGGTCCTTGCTGGACTGAAACCGAAAAAGACAGCACCGCAAGGCTTTCACGGATTTACTCCGGAAAAGGCTTTCTGCGCAAACCGCCGCAGTGGTTTGATCCACTCCCGCTTTGTCAAAGAACCTTTGGTTCTTTGACAACTTGATGTATAATGGTATCAGCCGGCAAATCATCCGAGAAAGGAAAGCTTTGATGAGATCACAAGAGGAGATGTTTTCGCTCATTCTGGGCGTGGCGCAAGCCGACGAGCGCATCCGCGCCGTGGTCATGAACGGCTCACGCGCCAATCCGAACGCGCGCAGAGACTGCTTTCAGGACTATGACATCGGGTATATTGTGCGCGATGTTGCGCCGTTTTACAACAACCTCGACTTTATCGAGGTCTTTGGCGAGCGGCTCATGCTGCAAATGCCCGAAACCATGCGCTGGCCGTCCGGCGACGGCAGCTTTGTCTATCTCATGCTGTTTGCCGATCATAACCGCATCGATCTCAGCGTCAAAACGCTGCCCATGCTCAAAGCCGAGGTTCTTGGCGCCGACCGAGGCCAGCCGATTGTGGCGCTCTTAGACAAAGACGGCATCCTGGACTGGCTTGAGCCGCCGAGCGACCGCGTATACCATGTGCGCCCGCCCACCGCGCATGAGTTTGACTCCTGCTGCAACAATTTTTGGTGGTGCCTGCAAAACGCCGCCAAGGAGCTCAAGCGGGGCGGGCTTGCGTTTGTCATGGACATGCTGAACACATATGTGCGCGCCGAGCTGCACTGCGTGATGGACTGGTTCATCGGCCGAGAGTACGCGTTTGCGGTGTCTGTGGGCAAGCACGGCAAGGATTATGGCAGGCTTCTCAGCGCGCGGCACTACGGCATGTACAGGGCAACTTACGCCGACGCAGACGAGGCGCACATCTGGGACGCCATGTTCGCCATGGGGGCCTTGTTTCGTGAACTGGCGCGCGCCGTCGCGGCCGACTTCGGCTTTGACTATCCCCTGCGGGACGATCAAAACATGACCTCGTATCTTCGCGCCGTGCGGGCCTTGCCTCAGCCATCGGAGGCGGAGCGGCAATAGCGTTTGGGGACGCGCTCAGGCAAAAACTCGCGCCGCCTTTGCCATGTTCTTGATCACGGAAACGTCAAAGGGGCAGCGGCTTTCGCAGCTTGCGCACTGCGTGCACTCGTCGGCGCCGTGGGCAAGGCTCCTGTAGTGCGCGCGAATGGAGGGGGGAACCTTGTTTTCATCGAGCAGCGCAATGTCGAGATACTTGTTGACAGCGGCGATGTCAATGTCTGCCGGACAGGGCTGGCAGTGGCCGCAGTATACGCAGCTTCCCTTAAAGTCGCTCTTGAGCGCGCCGAGGAACGGGGTATAGTCGAGCAACGCGTCGTCCATGTTCAAATACTCTAGCGCGTCCAGCATCTCCCCGGACGATTTGCAGCCGAGCAAAACGCTCGAGACCGCCGGTCTGGACAGCGCGTAGTGGATGCATTGCGCCGCCGTCATGGGCTCCCTGAACGGCGTGTGCTCGCGCGACAGCAGTTTGCCCGCGCCGAGCGTCTTCATCACGGTGATGCCGACGCCCTTTTGCTCGCAAAGCTGATAAAGAGCGGCGCGGCGCTTGTCCAGCCCGTGAAACAGGTTGGCGTCGAGTCCGCCCTCCAACGCTTCCAGCACATACTTCTCGGCGGGATACAGGTCAAAGGCCAGGTTGATGCTGAACATCATGAGCTCGGGAAGGCCGGTCTCCACCGCTTTGATCGCCGTCTCGGGGTTGTGCGAGCTGAAGCCGATGTGGCCGATATCCCCCCGCTGTTTCAGCGCCGCGGCATAATCGGCAAGCCCGCCGTCAAACACACTTTTGTAGTCCTCCTCGGAGTCAATGAAAAACAGCATGCCCAAATCGATGTACCCGCCAAAGGCGCGCAGCATTTCCTCGAAAAACTTCTTCACCGTGGGCATGTCCCTGCTGATATCGTATTGCTGCCCGACATTCGTCGAACCGATATGCCCCTGGATCATCACGTCTTTTCGTCGCGAACCAAGCGCTTTGGCAATGTTCAGGCGAACCTCTTCGCCGGGCATAAACACATCCAGCGTGTTGACGCCATGCTCCAGCGCCGTGCCAATCGTCTCCTGCACCGCCTCGTAAGGCGCGCCGTCCAAGTGCTCGCAGCCCAGACCGATGATGCCTGTCCGGCGGCCCGTTTTTCCCAGTTCTCTGTACCGCATTGTTATCCTAACCTCACTTTTCCTCTGCCCTTTCGGCAAAACATTTGGCTCACAAAGGCGCACTCTGTTCATTTTTCCCAGTATATCACCTGGAGTGCACTTCATGTCAAGCCAAAACCAGCCTCTTTATGCAGCCGGCGCGGGGCAGACGAAAAAGTCGTCGACTTTTCGGGGCGGCATGTTTTCACAGCCGGGACTATACAAGGACGCTCAATGTGTGGGCGTCCCCGTACAGTCACGGCTTTTTTGCAATAGCCCAAGCTCTTCATCCGGCTTGGCGGCACGGTCTGCGCTCTTTTTTCAGCGGAGTTCCGCCATTCTGGTAACCGCCACATAGATGTTGGATATCCTATACCATGTGCCGAAATCGACAATGCCGGTCACCGGCATTCCAAAAATTCGTTGGAGCATTTCGACCGACTCTCTTGTGGAGGAGCCATATATGCCGTCTACCCTCACCTTTTTGATCATAGGATATGTATTATTAAACGAATGATATAAAGCCATCAGGAACGATTTATATGGCAGAAAAATCAATAGAGACTTTCCAAATATTTTTCTTACTGGAAGACAAATAGAATGATGCTGCATCTAAAACGCAGTGATTAAACACAATATGCTAAAAAGTGCGATTATGTCGCGCTTTTTAGCATATTGTTGGCGTATTTATGGAGTATTTGCAGCGAGAAAGAAAGGGTCCTGCCTTTTGTTTTTGCATGTTCGCAGGCTTCCGCACTGTGGATAACTTTTGAGCTCTTCAGCGAGAGTGAAGCTGTCCTTGGTTTTAGGATCGATTTTCGGTACCGGCAATGATACCAAGAGGTTTGTTTACGCCCCGAGGCTAGCCTTCCGGCGGGGCCTCGGGGCGTCAGACTGTCGAAGAACCTTCGGTTCTTTGACAAAGCGGGGGTTGGATCAAACCGCTGTGGCGGTTTGCAGAGAAAGGCTTTCCCGGAGTAAATCCGTGAAAGCCCTGTGTTTGGGTCTTTATCGGCTTTTGGTCCAGCAAGGACCTGCCGGCTGCGCCGTCAGGCTCGACGCAAAACCCGATAAAGGATGCGGACGCGAGGGTCTTTTTTGACAGTCTGTACGCCCCGAGGCCCAGCCTTCCGGCGGGGCCTCGGGGCGTGCCCGCGACAGTTACGGGATCTGCACGGTAAACGTGAAGCTGTAGCTCGGGAAGAGGTCTGGATACTTGACGCCGCCGATGGCAACCTTTGTGCCGGAGGCCAGCGAGGCGTACGGCGTGTCGATGATCAGCTTTTTGTCGCCCTCCTGCTGACAGGCGTATGCGCAGTCTCCGATTTTCACGTTGTATCCGCCCGCCTTCGAGGTGATTTTTTCACTGAAGACAACCGCGAGCCTGCCGGTCTCGCCGTCGGGCATCACCGAGGGATCCCACAGCTGCTCGGGCTTATACGGCGCGATGGTAATGGGCGTGAAGCCCTCGGGGAAGCCGCCGTCAATTGTGACGACCGCATAGCACCAGGAACCGGCGGCGGGGGCGCGGTCGATGCGCATTCTGGCCTTCCATTCCCCGTTCTCCCAGATGACCGGTGTGGGATACAGCGGCTCTCCGTTTGCCCACAGGTAGGCCGTCAGGGTTTTGCCGGCGATGTTCTGGCCGGTGACCGTGATGTTCAGATTTGCCGCGAGGCCCTCGACGATCGTTGGGGTCGTGACGCTGACACCGGTGATGGAGGCGGGAACAAACATGCCGTATCGCACCTCGAAGGGCGTCTGGCTGATGCCCATATCAGAAGACAGAACGCCGATGCCGACGTCCTTGACGTCCTCACAGTAGATGTCCAGCGCGTACAGCTTATAGGTATCGATCTGCTCGCGGCTGAGCTCCGACACGGGGATGCTGATGTTGAACCGTCCGTCCGCGTCGCATTTCAGCGTGGCAAAGTTGTCGTTTCGGACGATGTTGTAGCTTTGGTCGGTCATTTTAAAGCTGGCGAAGTCGTAGACATTCTCGCTGTAGTCGTAGTAGTAGAAGTCAAGCCCATACTCGGCGCAGAGCCGGGCGGTCTCGCTGTAGACCGTTCCCGAGACAATGCAGTGGGTTTCGCCGTTATAGTATGTGTACTCCTCGCGGTCAAGCGTGACCTGGGGCGCGGCGCCCGAAATCAGGTACTTTCCGACCGTGTAGCGCTGTTCGGCGCCGGACGTGTCCCTGTAGCGGAAGATGAGCTCGTACAGCCCGTCGGGCATGACGGTCTCAGTGGCCTCCACCGCGTCCTCGCCGCCGTCCAGGAATTTAAAGCACGAGCCCTTTACCATGTCCAGAAGCGTCGTAAAGTACTCCGGGTTGTGGCTGCCGATCTTGCCGGTCTCGGCGGGCATCGTCTTGTAGTAGCCGTAGGGTCTGCCCTCGGCGTCGAGGCAGATGGCGTCAATCCCGTAGTTCATGTCGATGCTGCCCTCATAGCGGAACATGACCGTTGCGGACTGGCTGGTGAGGGGAGCGTCGGCGCGGCTGGAGATGACCGGCTTGTAGATAAAGCCGTCGAACATGTTCGAGATGCGCGAGCCGTACTCGAGTGAGAACGGGACGTTGAAGACGTGGCCGCCGAGCTCGTCCTGATAGGACACGACGACCCTGCCCTCATAGGCGCCTTTCTGCGCCCCGGCCGGAAGGCTGGCCTTGACATTGAGCGTGTAGCTGTCGCCGTTCTGAACGGTGACGGGCGCCGCCAGGCTCGTACCCGACTTCTTGAGCAGGCGCAGGCCGTTGGCCTCGCTGGAGAGAGAGAAGGCCGTGTCGTTGTTGTAGCTTACCCGTATGTCGTACGTCACGTCCTTGCCGGTGTTGTTCGTGATCGTCAGCGGGCTGGCGGCGCTTTCGGAAAAGCCCGCAGGAACTTTGGGGATTTTTCCAAAGTACAGGGAGGCGGTGATCTGCTTTTTGTAAACCGCTCTCTCTTCGTCGCGGGTCACGTACGGCACGTCGTTGAGCACCGTGAGGAATGTGCCTTCCTCGATCGCCCTCCGCGGGTTGATAAAGCCGGCGCCGACGTCGTGCACGCTGTACTTCATGTCGTCGTAATGCGCATAGTCGGCGGTGTTCATGAGCCGTGCCTTAACAACGCCCGGCATGTCGGCCTTTTCGACACCCTGCTGTCTCATGGCCTGCACCATCAGCGCCGCGGCGCCGGCCACGTGGGGTGCCGCCATCGAGGTTCCGTTGAGGCGGCCGTAGGCCTTCGCGTATTCGGTCGCGTCATGGCTTTCCGCGTTCATATAGAACGCGGGCATCGTGGACAGGATTGCCACGCCGGGGGCAAGGACATCCGGCTTGATGAAATAGGTTTCGAGAACCGGTCCACGCGCGCTGAACTCGGCCACGCTGTCGTCGCGGACGTCCGGCAGCATCTTGAACGAGTCGATGGGATTGACGAAGCGGCCGTGGTCGATGCCCGCATACCAGGACTGGGTTATTTTCGCGCCCTCGGAGCTTGTGCAGGTGAACACCGGAATGTAGTCGTCGTACTCGCCCGAAAGCGTGATGTTGATCAGGTCGGCGTCAATGTTGTTGACGACGATCAGGCCGGACGCGCCGTAGCTGCGCGCCACTTGGAGCATATAGCTGAAGTCAAGGTAGCCGCGGTTGACGACGGCGAATTTGCCGTGCAGGCTTCCCAGCGGCGCCTGCTCCGAACCGACGGGGAACTGTCCGAGCAAAGAGTAGTCCATGTCGTAGCCGTACCACGCGTAAAAGTACTCGTAGCCGTTGTTCCAGACGAGGTCGGAGTTGAGGATGCCCTTTTCGGCGTCGAACACGTTGTCCTTGTCCCAGCCGATCAGACGGACCGTCGCCTTGTTGTTCGGCGTGTTTTCATAGGGGAAGTTGACTTCGGCGTATGTCGAATACTCCAGTCCGCCGCCCCGGGTGCCGGCGGCGACCGTGATGGGCAGATAGGCCGTTCCGGGGGTTCCAAGCGAGGCGTAATTGGGGCCGAAGTTTCCGGCCGCCGTGCAGACGACCACGCCGGCGATGGCGGCGTTATTGAGCGCCGTGTTCTGGGCGCTGTACAGAACGTTGATATCCATGCCCAGCGAGAGGTTCATGACGTCGCAGCCTTCGGCGACGGCTTTTTCCGCCGCGGCGATGATTCCGCTCTCCTCGCCCGAGCCGTAGGGGCCCAGCACACGGTACGAACGGATTGTCGCGCCGGGGGCGACGCCGAGCGTGGCATTTTCAGCGTTGTTGGCGCCTCTGGCAGCCACCGAGCCGGCGACATGCGTTCCGTGGAATGTATAGAAGCTCGATCCGCCGGGGGCGAATTCGGGTTCGCCCGACCGCTGCCACTCCTCGTATGTAGTTTCCATGCAGTCGTCGGGGTTGATCGGCCCGGTCAGGCGGTCGCCGACAAAGTTGTGGCTGTGTTCAAGGTCGATGGCACCGGTCAGGTCGGGGTGGTTGTAGTCGATGCCGCTGTCGAGAATGGCGACGACGACGCCCTCGCCTTTGTATTTCAGCGCGTCGTTGATGTAGTCTGCCTCAAGCGCTTTCCGGCCTTCCCGCATGCCCTTGCCCTCGAAGGCGCCGCTTTCGGAGAGGGTGGCTGTCCCGACGGGATCGGCCGAGACTGTGTGGTCGGGCGTCACGCTGTACACGCCCGGCAGCGCCGCAATCTTGTCGACCATACCGGCGGGAACGGTCATCGCGACGCCGTTGAACAGATCTTTGTATGTACGCGTGACGCTGGTTTTGCCGCGCAGCGCGCCGAGTTTGCGGGTGAAGTCGCTGTGGGAGGCGCTGACGCTGTCGGAAATGTTCTTTTTGGTGAGCTTCAGCTTTTTGAGCGACGCGTAAGCCGACATCATCTCCCGGGGCATTGTTGTGAATTGAACGATGATGTCAATGTTTTCGGACGCTCCAAGCGCGTACTCACCCTCGAAGCCGATAGCGCCGACGGGATTCTCCAGGGCGGCGGCGCTGTTCAGCAGGTAGTCTGCCTGCTCTTGTGTATACCGGTTGTCGAAATCCGAGGCGTCAAACGTCTTGATGTCGGATTGCGCCGTGACAATGTCGCCAGCGGTTGCGACCGGGCCGTTTGCCAACGCGGTCAGCGGGGCGGTCGCAAAGGTGGCCAGCATGAGCAGGCACAGGGCCAGTGCGGTGAGTCGTCTGCTTTTTTTCATAGGGGTTCCTCCATCTTCAGTTTCCGTCCGCTGTTGCGGTACGGGTATGGGTAAATTGTAACATATTTTCAGGAAAAATCAAACTATTTTTATCCGTTATCACAAATTATGCTAAATTTTGATAAAATTGGCAGAAGGTTTTACGGCATTCCCACGACAGGATCGTTTTGATATACAAGCCTCGCGTTCCCGGTGGGTGTCTTTTTTGTTTATACAAAAAACGCTTTACAAAATCCTCAAATGCTATCTGGTTGTCCCCAAATTTGATGTGTCTGCATTTGGCGTTTGTGCGCATAAGGCCAGCCGTTTTTGATCGCTAAACGGCTGGCCTTGTGCGGTTTCGTCTGAAATATCGATCTAGTAGACCTCGCATTGATCGTTGGGCCTCATTTGCGTAGGAATAGTCATCGGGCGGCTGGGCCATGTGATTACCCTCTTTCTGAAAAATAGCATGAAAAAAGGCGTCCCAGTATACGCCGGTTAAAAGCCGGACGCTGAACATGAAGCGCCTTGTACATGCCGGCAACGCTATCCACTAGGGAGCGAAACACTATCGGCCACAATTCAATTTTTTGTCGCTAATACAACATCATCTTTCTTGGCCGGATTTTTGGAGGCCGTTTTTGAGCGGAAAAAGGTTAAAAAAGGATAAGGCAAACAGTAAAACCCATAATAAAGTGTGGTTTCCCGTTATGTCTCAATTGTAACATAAGGGCACACCTGCGCAAGCCTTCTTGTGGCAACTGGTGTCCCGATAAAAATGATTCAGAAGTGGCTTAGGCACAGTGTCTTCCAGACAACAGCAAACCTGTATGGGCAGTGGTATTAGGCATAAACCGTTGCGTAGAAATATTATCTGTGGTAGAATCGATATATGATGCAAGCGCAACTAATTTAATATTAGTGGAGGTGCGTAAAATGGGTTGGGAGATAGTCTGGCTAACATTAGCAGGGGCTGTAATTGGTGGTTTATATGGTTTATTCCTTGTCATAAAGAAAAAGAAAGATGACAAAAACAATAAGCAGTGAATAAAACTAACTGCACCGTATAAGCATACTGCGAACAGAAACAGGAGCTGCCGCAACTGTTTAGTTATCAATATTAACTACGCAATTTTTATGCCTATTTCTATTTGCCAGATTTATGGATGTCTTGACACAAGCATACTCACACCTTGAGCAGAAGTCAAAGAAAAGTGTAGCGCTAGCTCTCGCCGAGAAGTTGACTTTCCCCAGTTTGAGGGACGCTGTTTAGGGAAAAGCACTTGGTCGTCGGGCGCAAAAAAATACGCCGGCTCTCAAAACAGCCAGGCGCATAATTGATTTATGGCGGAAGCGGTGAGAGTCGAACTCACGAATCCTTGCGGATTGCCGGTTTTCAAGACCGGTGCCTTAAACCACTCGGCCACGCTTCCGTATGATCTTAATACTCTTTAGTGTTAGATAAACACTTTTCGGGAGAACTTACTATACTGCAAAACCTTGATTTAGCAACATTCTCAAGACCGCCCCGTTATGACCGCTTCGGAACGCCTACTCGGAAAATGCGACCCAATTTTGGGCCGCATTTCAAAACCTCTTTCCAACACGCGAAAGAAGCAAACCCTGCATCACCTATACGGGGAGCAGCAGCAGGACGAGCGTCAGCACAATAAACGCGATCGCCACCCACTTGGTCATTTTCGCCAGGCGGGCATCCCAGGTCTTCGCTTTGTTTTTTGCCATAAACGTGTCGGCCGCACCGGCAATCGCGCCCGAAAGACCCGAGCGTTTTCCGGATTGGAGCAAAACAACGGCGATCAAAAACAGCGAGGTTATTACTTGCGCGATGGACACGATAATCATTACGGGTGTCACAGAAACCCCTCCAAGCCAAATTACAGCATTTGCTCTTTATGGTACCACACGCGGGCTTTGTTGTCAATCGCTTTGTCGCAAGAGATTGACCAACGCAGATTCCCCGCTTTCTCCGGCGGCTCGCGCGTTTTGCCCTAAGCGTATCTAAGCTCCAGCAAAAACGCAATCTCGTTTCCCTTGACGGGCGCGTCGCCGCCCTCAAGCCAAACGGCGTTTCCTTTGTAGGGCTTGCGCCAAAAATCCGGATACGCCGGCCACTCGTCGCTGTTGATCAGCAGCAGCAGTGAGTCAGGCGAGCCCTCAGGCACGCGCACCGCAAACGTCAGCTTGACCTCTCCGCCCGGCGCAATTTGCACGCGGACATCCTGCCCGCCCTCGAGAACACAGGGCAACTCCTCGCCGCCATCAAAACAGCGCGCCGCCACATTACATTTCTCATCCCCCGGCGCATGAAACATCACATCGGTGTCATTGGCGTTTTCCAGTGACAGCGAGACGGCGATCAAGTCCCCTTCGCGCCGGGCAGCCTCCACGGTGACGCGGCAGCCGTCCAGCATCACATCCTCGCCCGCCGAATGGACCCCGCGCAGCGTCTGCTTGTCAGTCGGCGCAAACGGCACATAAGGGTGCGTCTTCAGATACTGCCCCTGCCAGAGAAACACCAGCAAAAAAAGCGCGCAAAAGGCTGCCAGGCCCATGGTCAGGCTCCGAAAAAACTTCGGCTCAGGGGTCAGCCCTGGCAGATCCCGCAGATCGGCCATGTCATCGGCGCGCTTGGCCGGATGGACAAACGTCCCGCTGCGGGCCTCAAGCTCGGCGATCATCTCATCCCCGCCGGCGAAGTACATGGGGATGTCCACATACCGCGCCTGCGCTTTGGAAACCTGCTCCGCAGCGCGCATGCCCTTGGGGAGGTCTTGCCCCGCCGGTATGCGGCTCGCATCAGGATCAATGCTTCCGATCACCCGTACGCGCTTGAGCGCTCTGTCGTATTCAAGCCTCTTGATGCCGGCGTACGGCATCACCCACACAAACTCTTCGGCGCCCTGCCAGGGAAGGCCGCGCCGCCTGTTCATAATCAGCGTCAGCGCCTCTTCTCCCAGGCAAAGCCGCTCGCGGTCATAGCGGTGCCAGCCCGACGGGCAGCCCATGTACTCGCGCAGCGCCGCGGGCAGCAGCCCCAGCAAAAAAGTGAGCGCGGCCACAGCCCCAAAGCCGAGCGTCAGCAGATCGGGCGAGGGCCAGACAAAGCCGAACAGAACAAGAATGAGCAGCGCGAGAACGGCGAATGCGCCGCGTACAAGCTCCAAAAATGCCTTCCACCGCTCATTGGCGGGGTTTTGTTTCGCGGCAAGATGCAAAATGCGTGACCGTCTGCGCGTGTCGGCCTCTAAAGGCCCTTGCTCGCCGCAACTCATTTACACTCGCTCCTTCCACGCACAAAGCACAGTCAGGACATCTTTCTACACACGCCCAGGGCCATAAAACTCCACCGTGGATTCCCGGGCGAACAAATCCGTCAGCGCGCTGCGCGGTTCAACCTCTCCCCGCAGCGTTTTGGAAATGGCGCGGCAGATCGGAAGCTCAACGCCGTATAGTTCAGACAGGCGCATCAGCGAAAAGGCCGTGGCCGCGCCCTCGGCGAGCTGCCCATAGGGCTGCCCGCGCACAATGCACTCGCCAAACGTCCGATTGTGGCTGTGCGGCGAAAACAATGTGGCCTCATAGTCTCCCAGGTGACAGAGGCCGTAAATGGTGATTTCCTCCCCGCCCATGGCCCCGACCAGCCGCGAAATCTCCCGCGCGCCGCGCGCCATCAGCACGCCCTTGAGCGAGGAAAACCCCATGCCGTCGAGCATACCGGCGGCGATGCCCACCACATTTTTCGCGGCAGCGCCGATTTCGGTACCGATCAAGTCCTCGCCGTAGTAAAAGCGAATCAGCTGCCCCGTCAGCGCGTCCGCCAACTCGCGCGTCAGCCTCTGGTCGGATGAATCGATGACCATACAGTTTGGCACACCGCGGACAAAGTCCTGCGGATGCCCCGGCCCGACCCAAACTGCGGTGGGAACGGCTTTCCCCAGTTCCTGCTCGGCCACCTGCGTCAGGCGCAGTCCGGACCGTTCCTCCAGCCCTTTCATACACAAAACAAGTTGGCCGCGAATCATGGCCCGCGCCTCGCGCAGCAGAACGCGAAGCTGCTGCGCGCTGATGGCGACCAGTGTAATGTCGCCAAACGCGAGCGCTTTCCCCAGGTCGCTGGTCAGCTCAACGTCCGGCGGCAGCTGTATGTAATCGTTTTTCCTTGTCTCCATGAGCTCGCGAAGATGGCCGGAGCCCTCCCGCCCCCAGAGAAGTGTCTTTACGCCAATGGTCTGCAAATACCACGCCAAAAAGGACGCCCAGCGTCCGCTGCCCAAAACCGCAGCTTTCAATGCCTCACCTCAGAAATAACCTTGATCTTTCGCGCTGTTCTTGACAGCTTTGCGCGCTCAGAGCACAGTGATTTTGCTCTGGTCGTGCGGATGCTGCGCGCCGCTGTCGGCGGCGTGGCCCACGGCGATGCTGATGCCAAACTGGTATCCATCAGGAAAGCCGAGCCTCTTTTCCCAGTCGGCGCGGTGCTCTCCGGCAAACATATAGGAAGGATACCCCAGAATGACGCTGCCCAATCCCATCGACGCGGCGGCCAGCGAGATGTTCTGCACCGCGATGCCCGCGTCGACCAGCACGCCGGGGTCTCCCTTGACCGCGACGAAGATGACCAGCGGCGCGTCATAAAACACCTGGTTTTTCCGCGACTGCAGCCGCTGTACCGCCTCGGTATCCCCGGCCTTTACAAAATACTCTACGATGTCGTTCTCCATTTCATGCAGCATTTCGAGATTCTGCACCAAAATAAACTGCCAGGGCTGCTTGTTCATCCCGCTGGGCGACGCGAGCGCCGCCATGGTCAGGGCGTCAATCTGTTCTCCCGTCAGGCTCTCGTCCGTGTATGCGCGAACACTTCTACGCGCGGCAATGGTTTCTAAAACGGGGTTTGTCATTTCACAGCCTCCTTCAAAAATTACCCAGGATTTCGCTGTTCATTATATCGCCTTTGCGCGGTCATTACAATGCCGTTTTTCTGCAGCGGGCGTTTTGCCGGCGCTTGACAGTGCCGCCAAAAAGGTATATAAAAGAAGCAAATCTATTCCCGCTCGCGCGGATATGCCCCTGATTTGATGCGCGGCTCGGAGAAACCCTTCCCTTTCTTGGATTTCGAGCGGATGTGCTTGAAATCCATATTTTTATGTTGCGGCCTCGGCCAAAACAAAAGGAGTTTGCCATGCGTAAAAAAGTAACCAGCATCCTGCAAACCTATGATCTCGACACCGGTGCGGCGACTATCTTGAAAGAGTTTGACCTTCACCTGGAAGCGCCCAACTGGACGCCCGACGGAAAAGAGCTGGTGTATAACGCCGGCGGGCTGCTCTACCGCTTCGACCTGGCCACCCGCCAGTCACTTCCCATCGACACAGGACTGTGCACGCTGTGCAACAACGACCATGTTCTGAGCGCCGACGGGAGCTTTATCGCCCTCAGCGCCGGCACGCGGGAGGATCCCTATTCACGCATCTGGGTCGTTCCCTTCGCAGGCGGACAGCCGCGTCTCGTGACCTCCGAAGCGCCGAGTTTCCTTCACGGCGTTTCCCCGGACGGCAAAACGCTGGCCTACTGCGCGGGCCGCAACGGCGAGCCGTTTAACATTTACGCCATCCCCACCGCGGGCGGCCAGGAAATCCGCCTGACCAAAACAGGCGGGCTTGACGACGGCCCGGAGTATTCCCCCGATGGGAAATCGATTTGGTTTAACTCCGTGCGCAGCGGCCTGATGCAGGTCTGGCGCATGAACGCCGACGGCTCGGAGCAGACGCAAATGACCGCCGACGAGGAGTTGAACACATGGTTCCCACATCTCTCGCCCGACGGCCAGCATGTTGTCATGATCAGTTACCACAAGGGAGACGTCGCCCCGGGGGATCACCCTCCTGAAAAAAACGTTTTGCTACGCTGTATGCCCTCGGCGGGCGGGCATCCCACCACACTGCTGAGCCTCTTTGGAGGACAGGGAACCATGAACGTCAACTCCTGGTCGCCCGACTCCAAAAAGTTCGCGTTTGTCTCCTACCGCGTGGAGTCCTAAGGCGTCCTATCGCCGCAGGATCAGCGTGGGATCAATCTCCCGCACACTCTTCGTGCAGGTATAGGCCATCGCGCCTTTCAGCTCGGCGGTCATGCCGTCCAGCACCTTCCGCACGCCTTCAGCGCCACCGTTTCTCAGCGGCTCCAGGACGGCCCGGCCGACAGAAACAGCCGACGCGCCGAGCGCCAGGGCCTTAAACACATCCATGCCGCGTTGTACGCCGCAGTCCACAAACAGGGGAATCTTCCCGCCCACCGCCTCGGCAACGGCCGGAAGGACCATCAGCGGCGCCGCCGCGTAGTCCATGATGCCGTGATGATGGGACAGCACAATACCGCCCACTCCGGCGTCCAGACACTTCAGCGCGTCCCGGACGCTGAGTACGCCCTTTACAACAAACGGAAGCTTGGTCGCGCCGACAAAACGCTTCAGGTCGTCGAGCGTTTGGGGCGCAAGCTGCTTTCCCTGTACGACGTCAACCGTGCCCTTCTTGGTAAACGCATGGTCTATGTCCATGCCGACGGCGATGGCCCCGCTGGCCTCGGCGTGCGCGATCTTATGGAAAATCAGCTCGCTGTCGGCGTAGGGCTTGATAATCTTCACAGTTTTCGCGCCGGTGGCAATGATCGCCTCAAGTTCGGCGTCATCCCCCATTCCCGCCCACATCACGGCGTCCGCCTCGGCGGCGCCCTTGGCCACCTCGACCAGAGAGTCGGGATGCACTCCGCCCAAATGGGACAGCGCTGCCAGCATAACGGGCGTCTTGAAGGTATGCCCGTACAGTTCAAAGTCCGTGGACGGCTCTACGGCGTCGATGTGCCGCATTTCCAGCAGCAAGGAGTCAAAATGCCGGCGCGTGATTTGATTCGAGTCGCCGTCTCTACCCATTTCTGTCAACTGTCTCACTCCATTTCGGAAGACGCGCAATTTCCTTCCATGCTACCGCTTTGGAAACGCCCGAAGCTACCAAATCAGCTGAACGGCGGGCAGGGCAATCAGCCCGTTCGCAGCCAGCGCAAGCAGCACGACAATCGCCGAAAGAAGAATAAACAACACGATAAAGCACATGAGCAGCTTTGCCCTGGCCAGATTGGCGCGGTTTACGTTGCCCCTTCCAAGCGCCCACGCGCACATCACCACAAGCCCGATGATCGGAATCATGAACACAAACTCCATCAGCCAGAACTGGCCGGTGCTCAGCGGTCTGGTCTGGGGATCACGCTTGACGGTAATGCCGCCGCGCGGCTCTTCCGCCGCAGCCTGAGGCGACGTCTGCACCGGGGGCGTTTGCACGGGCGGCGCGTATCCCATTGGCGTGTACGGCCGAACATCTGCCTCCTCCGCCATGTGGGGTGAAAACCTGACGGTGTCCTCTGCCGGGGCGGCGGCTGTTTCCTCAGCAAGGGTCTGGACGGGCTCCGCGACCGACTCAGCTGAGTTTTCCTCATAAGACGCGACGCTGTAGGCGGCGCGGCTTATGTCCGGCGGCGCGGCGATCATCTGCATTCCGCAGTAAGGGCAAAATTTCGTGTTGTCGTAAATTTCGCGCTGACAGTTATTGCATATCATGGAGCCATCCTCCGTTTCGAATGCTCATTCTCTGCCGGTTATGCGTATCTATCCGACGTTTCCCCAATTGTATACCTTTTTCGCGCGGTTGTACAGGCATTTTTCAAGTGTTTTCCCGCAGCGCTTTGGAAAACCTTGAAAAACAATTGACAAGCTCGTATTAATTGGGTAAAATACATATGTTAACCTGTGCGCAGAGGGATGGGAGGTGTGACACATGTCCCCAAAGAAAGATAATCGGAAGGTCATGGACATGCTTGAAAAGATGGGTTTGTTCAGCGCGGAGGCTGTTGACGAGGGCACTGCGGCTGTGAATGAAACTCAGCTGCCGCCTTCTTTGCCTGCCGACTCCCCGGCACAGGCGCAGCCCGAAAGCTTGCCTGAACCTGAGCCGCAGCCGCAGGCGTTCGTTCGCGCGTACACCTCCGAATCGTCTTCGGTTCGCACCGGAAAATCATTTACCGAAAGCATGTTGGACAAGAGCTTCTGGAGTGATGACGAACCCCTTGCGCCCGAAGATCTCGGCCCTGACGCCGACCGCTATCTGGATGTCGACGAGCTCTATCAGAGCTTTCGCATGAAAGGAAACGGCGTGGACACGGTGTACTTGATTGAAGAGTACATGCGCACCCTTCCGGAGTCCCTTCCCGCTGAAATGCGCCGTTCGATCGTCCTCAAGATTGTTTCCGCGTCCGGATTTGACTTTGACCGCCTGCTCAACGACGGTATCGACCGCGTTTCCAAACTCAATGAGTACTCCTCGACATTCGCCGCGCACACTGAAGAGGTTCTGGCCCGGCTGAACGGAGAGATTGAATCGCTTCAGGCGCAGATTGAAGCCATTCGCCAGACGATGAACGAGCGCAAAAACCTGCACAAGCGTCAGTTCCTGACCATAGAAGGCGAAGCGCAGCGGTTGAAGGAAATTCTTGACTTCATCACAAAATAGCACGTGTCGCGGCGTGCTGGTTGAGGATGGTTTCTACTGTGAAGGTCTATCGAATAACGGCTAAAGGCCGTGTTGTGGTCACGGTATTCGCTTTTGCACTCATTTTGTGCATCGCGGCGGTTTTTGCCGCGCTGTCGTCTGAGGACAGTTCGGCTCAGCCTTCGCCGCCCGTTCCAAACCTCTCCGATATTTCGCCCACCCCGCACCTTACATCGGCCGCTCCGTCGGCCGGCGCGTCGGCCAGTCCCGCCACGCCGACCTTGACGCCCATCCCCGTCTCCCCCACCGATCTGGCTCCGTCATCGGCCCCGTCCGATGGGACCGACTGGTCCAAGCAGGCCCTGACGCTGTCCTTTGAATCCACAGACGACACGGTTGACGCCGCGATGTCTTTGGAAATTGAGCGGTTTTTGTGCCCCGACGAATCTTTGTACACAGTCCCGGACTTTACGGGATGGCTGCTCGTCATCAAAGGGCATGCCGGCGCCGACGAGTCTAAAGCTGCTGCTTTACAGCGCGCGCAGACCGTATACACCGTATTGCGGGATGATTTTAGCATACCGGCTTCTCTCCTGCTTCCCGTTGCCTCGTCGGACGGAATGTCCGCTTCGGTGACGTTGAGCTTTGTCCCGTCCGGCGAGAAGTGATTTTTCGGCGAAATAAAACCGATAAAGCTGCCAACGTGAAGAGTTTTTTAACGCGCTGCAGCGGGTAACCCGCTTTTGTTTTGTCCAAGAACCTCCGGTTCTTGGACAAAATTAGGTTTAGATCAAACCGCCGAAGCGGTTTGCAAAGCAATGCTTTTCCGGAGTGAATCCGTGAAAGCATTGCGGTTTCATCTTTATCGGGTTTTGGTCCAGCAAGGACCTGTCGCCTTGGGCGTCAGGCTCGACGCAAAAACCGATAAAGACCACAGACGCTATTTTTTTGACAGCCAGCAGCGGGCAGTCCGCTTTTTTGACATTCAAGAAAAGCCGCTCACCTGAGCAGGTGAGTTAAGACAGCCCGGATATGGAGGAGGAACCTTAATGATCACCCTTTATAGCGAACCCTGCCAGTATCGCGACGGCAAGCTGTTTAGCCCTGTCGGCCCCGACGCGCGCAGAGAGGCCACCATGGCGTATTCCATCCTGCTCGCGCACAATCAATGCGCCGACTCGAGCCAGCTGCGCCTGAAATTTGACGCGATGGCCTCGCACGACATCACCTATGTCGGCATCGTCCAAACAGCGCGCACGGCGGGACTGACCTCCTTCCCCATCCCCTATGTGCTGACAAACTGCCACAACAGTCTTTGCGCCGTGGGCGGCACCATCAACGAGGATGACCATCTGTTCGGGCTTTCGGCGGCCAAAAAATACGGCGGTGAGTTCGTCCCCGCGCACCTTGCCGTGATCCACCAATATATGCGGGAGTGTTACGCGGGCGGCGGAAAAATGATTTTGGCGTCGGACAGCCACACGCGTTACGGCCCCTATGGTACGCTTGCCATTGGCGAGGGCGGGCCGGAGCTTGTCAAGCAGCTGGTCGGACGCACATACGACATCGCCCCTCCGCAGGTCGTGGCGGTCTGGCTGGAGGGCGCTCCCGCCCCGGGCGTCGGCCCGCAGGACGTGGCGCTGGCGCTGATCGGCGCCGTCTATCGTCAGGGCTTTGTCAAGAACAAGGTGCTGGAGTTTATTGGCCCGGGCATTGACGCGCTGTCCATGGACTTCCGCAACGGCATTGACGTCATGACGACCGAGAGCACCTGTCTGTCCAGCATATGGCGCACCGACAACGCCGTTTTGCGCGAGCTGACCGCCTTTGGGCGCGCGCGGGATTATGTTCCGCTCGCCCCCGCCGACGGCGCACTGTACGACGCCTCTGTCGTTGTGGACCTCTCCCGCATTGAGCCGATGATTGCCCTGCCGTTTCATCCGAGCAACGTCTATCCCATCTCGCAGGTCAATCGCTCGGCAAAGGAGCTGCTCAACGAGATCGCCCGCGCCGCCAAGGAGCAGTGGGAACTGCCCGAGACGCCCGATCTCAGCCACCTTCTCGACGGAGGCCGTCTGCGCGTGCAGCAGGGCGTGATTGCCGGCTGTTCGGGCGGCATGGCGCAGAATATCCGCGCAGCGCGCTCCATTCTGAACGGCGCGCAGCTCGGCAACGACGCGTTTTCCCTGTCGGTGTATCCCGCGTCGCAGCCCATGATGCTGGCCCTCACGCGCGACGGCACGCTCGCCGACTTAATGGCCTCCGGCGCGACGGTGCGCACGGCGTTCTGCGGCCCCTGCTTTGGCGCCGGCGACGTCCCGGCCAGCGGTAGCTTTTCCATTCGCCACACGACGCGCAACTTCCCCAACCGCGAGGGCAGCAAGCCCGGCCAGGGCCAAACGGCCTACACCGCGCTGATGGACGCGCGCTCGATCGCGGCCACGGCGCTCAACGGCGGCTATCTGACCGCCGCAACGCAGTGTGCTTTTGAGGAGCGCGTCTGCGACGCCGAGTTTGACCCCTCGCCCTATCGCGCGAGGATCTATCGGGGCTTTGGCAGTCCCGAGCCCGTGGAGCTTCATTTCGGCCCAAACATCACGGACTGGCCGAAAATGTCGGCGCTTCCCGAAGACCTGACGCTGACCGTGGCAGCCGCCATTTACGACGAGGTGACCACCACGGACGAACTCATCCCGTCGGGCGACACGTCGTCATACCGCTCCAACCCGCTCAAGCTCGCCGAATACACGCTTTCGCGCAAAGACCCCGCCTACGTCGGCCGCTGCAAGGCCCTCGGTTATGGCAGCGCCGTCTGCGCGCTGCGCCCGGGCGACGGTTCGGCGCGCGAGCAGGCAGCATCCTGCCAGCGCGTCCTCGGCGGCATCGCCAACATCGCGCTGGAGTACGCCACGAAGCGCTACCGCTCCAACCTCATCAACTGGGGCATGCTTCCCTTCATCTGGCCCGACCTGCGCCAGGCCCATCCCGTGCCCGGCGACACTTTTGCCCTCAAGGGGCTCAGGTCGGCGCTGCTGGCGGGGCAGACCAAATTTGAAGCCATATGGACGCACGCGGGCGAGGCCTCGTCAGTTACGCTTGAGCTGCCCGACCTGACCGCCGACGAGCGCGATGTGCTGCTGGACGGCTGCCTGATGAACTCATACGCCAAACCATGAAATACGAAGGCCCTAAAAAACTCCTGACGATCTTTCTGGTCATGTTCCGCATCGGTCTGTTTACCTTTGGAGGCGGACTGGTGATGATTCCGCAAATGTCCCGCGACTTCGCGGACAGGTACGGCTGGATCAAGAAGGAGGAGCTTGTCGACTTCTTTGCCGTTGCGCAGTCACTGCCCGGCGTCATTGCGGTCAACGCCTCTGTCCTGATCGGCTACCGCCTGGCAGGAGTCGCCGGCGCGCTTGCAGCCGCGTTTGGCGCGGTGCTGCCGTCCTTCCTTGTTTTGCTCGTCGTGACCGTCTTTTACGAACTGTTCATGCACAACGTCATCCTGCTGGGCGCGATGCGAGGCATCCGCGCCGCCGTGACGGCGCTGCTGTTCTTCACCTCCTTCCGACTGCGCAAGGGCTCGGTGGACTCGGTCTTCGGCGTCGCCTTGTTTCTTGCCGCCGTTTTGCTCGTGCTGCTGACCTCGGTCAACGCGATGCTGATCATCGCGGGCGGCGGTCTTTTGGGCGCTGCGTATATGGTTCTAACCCGCCGGCGCGCCAAACAGGAGAGCCTATGATGGCACTGCTGCAGATATTTTGGATTTTCTTCAAGCTGGGCCTGTTTACGATCGGCGGCGGCTACGCTATCATCCCCCTGCTCCAGCAGGAGCTTGTCTCGGCGGGCCTGATGACGCTGGAAGAGACGCTGGACATGGTGGGCATTTCGCAAATCACGCCCGGTCCGCTGGCCGTGAACGCGGCCACGTTTGCGGGCATGCGCACCTATGGGATTGCGGGCGCGGCGGTGGCCACGCTCGGCGTCATCCTGCCCTGCGTGATCATCGCCACCATCGTGGCCAGGTTCTTTTTTGCTTTTCAAAAAAAGCCGGCTGTTCAGGCCGTTTTATTCGGCGTGCGCCCGGTTGTCGTGGGCCTTATCTTCGCCTCTGGCATCACCGTGGCCATCTCAACGCTTTGGGCGGGGGGCGCGCTGAGGATCCCCGAGCTTGTTTTGATGGCCATCAGTCTTGTGCTGCTGTTTTCCGTCAAAAAGCTCTCCCCGATCGCGCTGATGCTCGTCTGCGGCGTCTTCGGCGCGATATTTCTGCGCTGAAAGCTTTTTGTTCATGTGAGAAAAGACCTCATCGTCGCGGGATGAGGTCTTTTCTCACGCTGATTCCGGGCAGAAGTGTTCAGGATCGTTGCGAGGGATTTTTCCGCAGGGCAAGCTCAGCGACGGCGGAGGGCCGCGCCCACCCGGGAGGACAACGCGGTCATGTGGAAGCCTGCCGAAAAGGCGGAGTATTTCTGCCCGGAAATCGTATCGCATGGCGCGGAAGCCGCCGAGGGATCATTCGCCCTTGAATTTCCTGCGCGTTGCCTGCCCGCCCCGCAGGTGGCGCTCGGCTTTGTTTTCATCCAGGACCTGTTTCACGGCCAGATACAGACTGCGATTGTAGTGCTCCAAACGCTCGCTCAAGTCTTTATGTACGGTGCTCTTTGAAATCCCGAATTTTTTCGCAGCAGCGCGTACCGTCGCCTTGGTCTCTATGATGTAAACAGCCACGTCACAGGCACGTTCCTCAATGTTCCCCTTCAACAGCAAACCCCTCCCCAACTGTTTTCCTTGCCAAAATATATATATGCGACACAGGGGGAAGGATATGAGAGAAATGCCACAATCGGCTGGAGCGAGCGCCCGGACAAACCGCCGCGCGAATTATTCTTTGTCATAGAACCGCGCCGCATCCACGTCCTTTTGCGGTTTTTACGCCGATCCTTGCGGCCGGAGCCGCAGGGTACTTGCTGGGATAAAAACCGCAAAAGATGAAACTAAAAGGCTTTCACGGATTCACGCCGGGAATGCCTTTCTCTGCAAACCGCCTCAGCGGTTTGATCCAATCCCCGTTTTGTCAAAGAACCTTCGGTTCTTTGACAAAACGGAAAACGCCTGACGGCAAATGCCGTCAGGCTGAGACTGTAGACAAACCTTCGATTTGTCTACAACCGGGAGCAGGAACGCGTCTTTGTGAAGACGCGCATTGGGTGACTTTCCCGGAGTGAATCCGTGAAAGAGTTGTGGTTCTATTTTTTTTCGCCTGTCAAGCCTCATTCGTCCTCGAGGGCGGTCGTCCTTCGCCTTGCGGCTTTTGAACCGGTCGCCCCTTCGGGGCGCGTGCGCTTCAAAACGCCTCCAGGCTCCAGGCCTCCCTGCTCGAGCGCTCGGCTCTTCTTATTTCAGTCCAGCAGGGACCCGCCGCCTTCGGCGTCAGGCTCGACGTGGTTTTGCGCAAAGGAACGAAGAGGCGGCCTTTGTCTACAGGCTGAGCCTGACGGCAAATGCCGTCAGGCTCATGAGCAAAAGCATATGGAAAGGAATGCGGCTTTACAGGCTGATCTTGTCCGGGCAGAACAGGCTGATGCGGAAGTAGTCGCCGAACTCAATCGTCGCGGACAGCTTGTCAACCATACTGACGATAAAAGTCTCGCGATATTTGGGCATGGCCGACATCGGCCACATATGTTTTGCGATGATATCCCGCTCCATGTCGGTCAGCTCGGTCAGCTTTTCAGCATTTTCGAGGGCGACGCAGGGGTGATACTTGATGTGACCGACCGTTCTGTCTCCCTTGCTCTCCGCCCAGTCATAAAAAAACAAATCGTGAAGCAATCCGCCGCGGGCAGCCGCGCGGGCGTTCAGACCCAGCTTCCGGCACAGCAGAAAGCTGTAATAAGACACGTTCACACTGTGCTGCAGTCTGGAAACATGCATGTGCTGCTTCCAATCCGCAAGCGCTTTGACCGGCTCGGAAAACAGCAAGTCTCCGACTTCACGGTAGTAATCCATAGACACATCGGTGTCAAATGCACTGATGCGAATTCTGGACCCCAGAGCTTTGACCATTTACATCCCCCTATTGACCTGAACTATTTTTGCCTCGCGCCGCCGGAGCGCCGCAGCAGGAAAATAAGCACTATTCATTAGTATATACATTATTATGCGAAAATGCAACCAAAACAATTTTCCAGGGCAGGTTTATCTTTCCAGGCGCTCGCTTGCAAACCGCAGAAGCGTCTGCCTGGCGTTATCCTTCGGATATCGGATCACGTGGGCAAGACAGGCCGAGAGCAGTTTCCCCACAGCCGGCCCCGATGCGCCCAGCGCCTGGACGTCGGCGCCGCTGATCGCGAGTTGTTTGAGCGTATAGGCCTCGCCGCTGTCCAGGACGTCCACCAGCATGGCGTGAATATCTCTGAGCACCGCTTCGGCCTCCCCCGCCTTTGCCGGATTTTTGGCCAGCGCGTCGGCGCGCGCCACAGCCTCCCAATCGGCCGGAGGCACACTCCCAAGCCTGCCCATCATGCGCTTGAGCGCCACCCTGTCCGGTTTGTACAGCGCGTCGTGCAGCGATACGAGTTTGGCCACCTTATGAATGAGCGCGCCGGAAAACTTCAGTCTGCCGAGCGCCTGACGCGCCATGCGGGCCGATACCGCCGCGTGGCCGTAAAAGCTGTCGTAGCCCTGCCGGTTGACGCTGCGCGTAAACGGCTTCCCGCTGTCGTGAAACAGCATGCAAAGCCGCAGATGCGCCTCGGGCGGGATCAGCGTCATAGCCAGCAGCGTGTGCGCGCCGATGTCAAAGACATGGTACGGCGAATTCTGCCTGGCGCTCTCCGGCGTGAACATGGGCACAAGTTCGGGCAGAAAATGCACCAGCAGCCCCAGCTCATGAAAAAGCCTGAAACGCTCGGCATGTTCGGCGCAGACCGTTTGGACAAGCTCCGCGCTTACGCGCTCAAGCGACACATTTCGCAGCCCATGCGCGTTCCCGGCGATCGCTTCTGCCGTTTGCGGCTCAATCTCAAAGCCCAGCTTCGCCGAAAAACGCACGGCGCGCATCATGCGCAGCGCGTCCTCGGCAAACCGCTTTGCGGGCTCTCCCACCGCGCGAATGACGCGGTCACGCGCGTCATCCCGGCCGCCGAACGGGTCGACAAGGCCGGCGTCCGGAGACCAGGCCATGGCGTTGATCGTAAAGTCCCGTCTGGCCAGGTCGTCGGTGATGTTTTGAGAAAATCGGACGTCGTCGGGATGACGTCCGTCCGAGTACGCCCCGTCGATGCGATAGGTCGTCACCTCGAAGCTCCTGTCGGCGCGGCGCACCGTAACCGTACCGTGCTTAAGCCCTGTGGGCAGCACGGCGCTGCCAAGCGCTTCAAAAACACCGGTCACGGCCTGCGGATCGGCGCTTGTGGCGATGTCAACGTCCTTGTAGGCAAGCCCCATCAGCGCGTCCCGAACGCAGCCGCCGACCAGATAAGCCTCATGTCCGCTCCCGTTGAGCATACGAAGCGGCCAAACCGCCTCCGTATCAAACTGCATACTCCACTCCCTTTGCCGCAGGGGCTTCTCTGCGTATTGTAGAGCTTCCCGCCCTCCTTGTCAAGAAAACCGTTGCGGCGGCGGCGCGAATTTGATACAATAACGCGTGAAAAGAGGGATTTTTGATGAATCAGACGCTTGCTTTTTTTGGCGGCGGGAACATGGCCGAGGCCATCTTCGGCGGCTTGCTGTCTCAATGCGTGCTTACGCCCGACCGCGTGATTGTCTCGGACATCGATGAAACCCGCCTGCTCACGGTCAAGAGCGCCTACGGCGTGCGCGTTGTGCTCAACGATCCGGCCAACAACCATGGCCTGGCCTCCTGCGCGCGCGAGGCCGACATTCTGGTCCTGGCGGTAAAGCCGCAGTTTGCCCGCGACGTTTTGCTCAGTACTGCCCCTGTTGTGCGGGAGCGGCGGCCGCTGGTCATCTCGATTATGGGCGGAGTCACGCTCGCGGCGCTAGAGGCCGAGCTTCCCGACGTCCCCGTCGTCCGCGTCATGCCCAACCTGCCGCTGCTGGTCAAGGCCGGCGCTTCAGGCGTCAGCGCGGGCCGGCATGTGACGCCCGAACAGCTCCGCCTCACGCTGAGCTTTTTCAGCGCGCTCGGCGAGGCGTACGCCCTGCCCGAGCACCTCATCGACCCGCTGACCGGCGTCAGCGGCTGCGGCCCGGCCTTTGCCTTTTTGTGCATGGAGGCGATGGCTGACGGCGGCGTGGCCGAGGGACTGCCGCGCGACCTGGCCATCCAGCTGGCAGCGCAGACGCTCATCGGCGCGGGAAAAATGGTTCTGGAGACGGGCAAGCATCCCGCCAAGCTGAAAGACGAGGTGTGCTCTCCGGGCGGCTCGACCATTGCTGGCGTGGCGGAGCTGGAACGGGGCGCGTTTCGCGGCCTTTTGATCGCCGCGGTCACCCGCAGTGTAGCGCGCATGCGGGAGATCGGGCGAAAAAGCGGTTAGGCTCATGCTTGTGGACAAAGCAAGCTTTGTCCACAAAACGATGAAAAGTGATCGGCTCCGTGGAGCCTCACAAAGTAAGGCTTATCTTTAGCCTGCGCGGCCGGAATCTAAGGATTTCGGCCGCGCAGGTTGTAGACAAACCTTCGATTTGTCTACAAACGGGAGCAGGAACGCGTCTTTGTGAAGACGCGCATTGGGTGACTTTCCCGGAGTGAATCCGTGAAAGTCACTTGTTTCCATGCTTTGCGCTCAGCCAGTCCAGCAGGGACCT
>JAVBOR010000019.1:0-24607 GCA_031550325.1 Oscillospiraceae bacterium | reverse complement strand
GCGCATTGGGTGACTTTCCCGGAGTGAATCCGTGAAAGTCACTTGTTTCCATGCTTTGCGCTCAACCAGTCCAGCAGGGACCCGCCGCCTTCGGCGTCAGGCTCGACGCGAATCCAGGAAAAGGACGAAGGCGCAAAGCGCCTTTTGACAGACGATAAACCCCGTGCCTCTACAAGAGAAAGCACGGGGTTCTTTGACAGCCTGCGGCTCTACGCCGCTTTTTTCCCGGTTTGGCGGCTGAGCCGCTCGGAGAAAAAGAGCATTCCCAGCGAGAGGACGACAAGCGCTGCCGGCACGACGAACATGCCGACGCTGCCGACAAAGAATCCCACGATCGGGGGGACAAAGGTGCTGCCCGTGTAGGCGGTGGCCATCTGAAGGCCGATGACCTTCTGCGAGACGTCCGCTCCAAAGCGCCCGGGCGTGGCGTGAATCATACTCGGATAAATCGGGGCGCAGCCGATGCCCATCAGGACCAGAGAGACAATCGTAAACGCAGAGGGGAGCGGCGCGGCTATGCACACGCTGCCGGCCAGAACCAAAATCGCGCCGACGCGGATCAGCGCGCGCTCACTGAAGCGGTTTGCGAAAAACCCCGTGACCAGCCGGCCCACCGTGATGCTGCCAAAAAACAGCGAGGCAGCGCGCGCGGCCTGCGGCACGCTGAAGCCGCGCATACCGACCAAATAGCTGCTGCTCCAGAGGCCGGTTGTGGATTCAATCGCGCAGTAGAGCAAAAAGGTCAGCAGCGCCATGGCCACGCCCGAAATCTTCAAAACAGAGCGCGTGGAGCGCGGCGCGCCGAGCGGCTCGGCGCTTTTTGCTGCCACGGGCGTCTTGGACTGGCGATTCCAGAGCGGGAGGGAAATGATCAGCAGGGCGCTGACCCCGAACTGAACCATCGAAACGGTGAAGTATCCTCCGCGCCAGTCGCCGCGCCCAAGAAACGCCGCCATCGTCAGCGGGCTGACGAAAGCGCCCACACCCCAAAAGCAGTGAAGCCAGCTCATGTGCCGGGCAGAGTAATGCAGCGCCACAAAATTGTTCAGTGCGGCGTCCACCGCGCCGCCGCCCAGTCCGAGCGGAATGGCCAGCAAAACAAGGAACCAGAACGAAGGGGCAAACGTAAAGCCAAGCAGCGCGCTCGCGGTGAGCAGAACGCTGACCGCGGTCACCCTGCCCGTGCCGAAGCGCCGGATGACTCTTTCGCTGGACAGGCTGGACACGATCGTGCCGCCCGAAATACACATGGAGATAATGCCGGCCGAGCTGAGCTGCGCGCCCAGACTGGTGTGTATGGCCGGCCAGGCCGATCCCAGCAGGGAATCGGGCAGACCGAGACTGATAAACGTCAGATAAATCAGCATTAGGAACAGTGTGGCCATCGTCATCCCCCGCAACTTTTCATCATAGCTTGCGCGCGCTTTTGAACACGCGCTTTTTTATTATACAGGGGTAGCTGTGGGATAGCAAGTAGTATTTGAGGGGTTACGGGCCGACCCGGGGCAGGGAAAACCAGACCGTGGTGCCCTGCTCGGCGGTGATGCCGTATGCGGCGTCATGCGCCATAAGGATCTCGCGTGAAATGGCCATGCCCAGGCCGGAACCGCTGCGGTTGCGGCTGTCGCGTTGGGAAAACCGGTCCCAAATGTGCAGAAGCTGCTGCTCGGTCAGGCCAGCGCCGTTGTCGCGCACGCAGACATGCACATAACGGCCGTCCCGCGCCTCGGCGGCAAGCTCAATGCGGGAGGCCGAGGCGTGGCGCAGCGCGTTTTGGACAAAGTTCTCGACTGCCTGCGCGAGCATTACGGGGTCGGCAAGCGCCAAAAGCCCGCGTTCGGCGTTGACGACAAGCTCAACGCCGCCGTCGAGCACGGCAAACTTGTTCCGGATGTCCTCGAGAAACGGCTCCATGGCCAACGGCTTTTTGTGCAGAACAACGCTGCCGGCCTGATAGCGCGACAGCTCAAGCATGTCCTTGGCCATGGCGTCGAGCTTGCTGATCTCGTCCAGAATGAGCTGAAACGCCCCTTCAAAGCGGCGCGTTTCCTCCTCAGGGAGCGAGTCGGCGATCAGCTCTACATGGCCCTGAATGATGGAGAGCGGCGTTTTAAACTGGTGAGAGACCGTGGCGATAAAGTCGCGGCGCATGGCCTCCACCTGTCCAAGCTGTGAGGACAGGCTGTTGATGGTGCGCGTCAGGTCGCCCAGCTCGGAGGAGTCGTGCGTTTTGACCGTGCGGCCAAACTCGCCCTGGGCAATCGACAGCGCCAGGGCGTCGAGCTTTTGAATGGGCCTTACAAACGAGCGGGAGGCAAACCAGGCAACGCCCATCGACACCAGAAGGGACGCCGCAATGATCACAAGCATTTGCTGCGCCAGAATTTCCAGCATGCTCAGCACGGGCGCGAGCGGCGCGCACACGACAAGCACAAAGGTTG
Organism: Oscillospiraceae bacterium; assembly: GCA_031550325.1. Classification (GTDB taxonomy): domain Bacteria; phylum Bacillota; class Clostridia; order Oscillospirales; family UBA929; genus JAVBTT01. The sequence goes on along the minus strand of JAVBOR010000019.1, from coordinate 22,166 downwards.
ACCCCGTGCCCGGATGGATAAGGCCGGCGTAGACCAGCGCTTCGCCAAAGCCCGTATGGTACACGCTCTTGGTCAGCGCGTTGCCGTCCAGCACCAGCTCCAGCTCCTGCTGGGAGAGCGGCCGCCAGTTCTCGCCCCAGCCCGCCTGCGCCAGCGTACTGCCGTCAAGCCCAAGCAGCTCAATGCGCAGCTCGCCGTCCAGGCTGATGCGCGCGAGCTCCTCGTGCGCATGGGCCGACAGATCGTCGGGAAACTCATCCTCCAGCGCCTGCGTCACAACGCCGAACTCCGAGGACAGGCGCATGGTGGCCTCGTCAAAATAGGTTTGGGGGAACAGCACGATGAGGCACAGCCAGACAAGGCCCAAAACCATGGCCACGATCAGCGTGATGTAAATCCACAGCCTGACGGTGATTTTCATTCGTTCACCAGCCTGTAGCCACGGCCCCACACGGTGACGAGCATCCCCCGGCAGTCCCCCAGCTTTTCCCGCAGCTGCTTGACATGCGTGTCCACCGTACGCGTGTCGCCGGCCGCCTCATAGCCCCAGATTTGCTGCAGCAGCATCTCCCGCGTAAAGGTGCGGCCGGGGTGGACAGCCAGAAGACGCAGCAGATCAAACTCCTTGGGGGTCAGGGTCAGCGGGCTGCCGTCCAGAAAGACCTTCAGCGCATCGGGGTCAATGGACAGCGGGCCGAATACAAGCGGCGTTTCAGACGTGGGAGAGCAGCGCGCAAGCAGCGCCTTGACGCGCGCTGTCAGCTCGTTCGGGGAAAAGGGCTTGGTCAGATAGTCGTCGGCGCCGGCCTCAAACCCGCTGACAACGTCGGCCTCCTCACTGCGCGCCGTGAGCATGAGAATGGGGACGCGGGACACGCGCCGGAGCCCGGCGCACACGTCCATTCCGCTGATGCCGGGCAGCATGAGGTCAAGGAGTACGAGCGCGTATTTCCCGGACAGCGCCATGGAAAGCCCCTGCTCGCCGTTGTCCGCCTCGTCGACGGAGAACCCGGCCTTTTGCAGATAGGGCACGACAAACGCGCGGATGCGCGCCTCGTCCTCAATCATCAGGATGTGCTGCAATAACCTCACCTCTACTGCCTGCGGCAAATGGAGCCTATGAGACGACCGTGACGTCGCAGGTGTCGGTCAGACCGTTGACCGTCATGGCCGTAATACGGGCCTCGCCCGGCGAGATCGCCTTGACGTTGCCCTTGGCGTCGACCGTGGCCACCGTGACGTCGGAGGAAAACCAGGCGATAGCCTTTTCGGCTTTGCGAATGTTGCGCGTGGGGGTTATTTTGGCCTGAATGCGAAAAGTGCGCCCCTGCCGGATGGACTTCATGTACGGGGACAGCGAGACGCTCTGCGGGCTGTTGTATACCTTGATGGTGCAGCTGGCCTTGACGTTTGTGCGCGTGTCAACGACCGTGATCTTCACAGAGCCGCCCTTGTACGCGGTGACCGCGGCGTCGCTAACTGTGGCCACGGATTCGTTGCTTGAGCGCCACACGAGCCCGGTCAGGTCGGCGTCCTTGGGCGTCGCTGATACCGTGAGGCGCGCCGTGGCGGGGGAATCCCCGCTCAGCAGCAGCTCGCGCGAAGAGACCGATAGACTGAGCTTTTTGACCGCAGGGGCGTCGCCCGAAGCGAGGCAGCAAGAGCCCAGAAGCGCTGCCAACAGCAAATAAATAAGGAGCTTGCGAGGGAAAAACCGCCGCTTCACACGCACACACATCCCTTCCTGCTAACGCGCCGGCATGCTCTGTATAAGTCCTATCGTTGTGTGCGGGTAAGTTCTTGACCCTTCAAGGGCCGACCTCGCAAAAAAAGTCAAACAACTAAAGAAGCTCCCGTTTGTCAACAAACGGGAGCACGGACTGTCAAAAAAGCGCTTTGCGCCTTCGTCCTTTTCCTGGATTCACGTCGAGCCTGACGCCGCAGGCGGCATATTTTTGCTGGACTGAGTCCAGCAAAAATATGAACCACAACGGTTTGTGGAATTTATTTCTCGAAACCGTTGAGACTGTAGACAAACCTTCGATTTGTCTACACGGGGTTACTGCGAGAAGACGGTTCGTTCCACGTCCTCTTCAAACTGCCGGGTGTAGAGGTCGTAGTATACGCCCTTGGCCTGGAGCAGAGAGCGGTGGGTGCCCTGCTCGATGATCTTGCCGTCCTTCACCACCAAAATGACGTCGGCCTGACGGATGGTGGAAAGACGGTGGGCGATGATAAAGCTTGTACGGCCCTTGAGCAAATGGGCGATGGCCTCTTGAATCAAGAGCTCTGTCTCGGTGTCGATGGAGGCCGTGGCCTCGTCAAGCACAAAGATGCGCGGATTGGCCAGAACGGCCCGGGCAAAGGAGATAAGCTGCTTTTCGCCCGTGGACAGGCGATCTCCGCCCTCGCCGACGTCTGCGTCCATCCCTTCGGGGAGCTTGGCGATGACACGGTCGGCCGAAACGAGCTTCGCGGCGGCCTCGACCTCCTCGTCGGTGGCGTCCAGCCGGCCGTACCGGATGTTTTCCCGGATGGAGCCGGAGAACAGATGGGGGTTTTGCAGCACGTAGCCGATCGAGCTGTGCAGCCAGAGCTGACTGCGTTCCTTGTAGTCCCGTCCGTCGATCAGCACGCGGCCCTCGGTGGGCTCAAAGAAGCGGCAGGCAAGGTTGACCAGCGTGGACTTGCCCGCGCCGGTCTCGCCGACAATGGCGACATAGGTTCCGGCGGGCACGGTCAGGCTGAAATGCTCCAGCACGTTGTCCACGCCGTCTGCGTACTTAAAGGTCACGTCGTCAAAGACGATGTCGCCCACAAGGGGCTCCCAGTTTTCGGTCTTGGGGCGGAAGGTGTCGCCGTATTTTTCAATGACCTCGGGGGTGTCGACAATGTCCGGCACGCGCTCAAGCAGACCGGTTACGCGCTCGACGTTGGCCTGGGTCGACACAAACTCGGTGACGATGTTGGCCATTTGCTGTATGGGCTCAAAGATTCCCGTGGCGTAGTTGAGAAAGGTGGCCAGCGTTCCGAGCAGAAGGGCCCCGCCAACGACCATCGAGCCGCCCTGTGCGAGCACAATGGCCGCGGCCAGCGTACCGACAAACAAAACAGTCGGGCCGAAAATGGTTCTCAGCAGCACAAGCCTCGTCGCGTTTTTCTTGTAGTCACGCGTAACCTCGGAGAACTCCCCGGCGTTTTTCTCCTCAATCACCAGGGTCTTGGTCGTCCGCGCGCCGGTGATGCCCTCGTTCATGGCGGAGGTCATCTTGGAGTTGATCTTGCGCACCATGCGGTTTGATTTGAGGATGCGCTTTTGGAAAAACCAGGTGACCAGCGCGATCAGGGGTACGCCCAGCGCCACAAGAAGCGCAAGGCGCCAGTTGAGCAGGAACATCGTGACAAACACGCCGATGGTGTAGCAGAAAGACCAGCAGAAGTCAACAAGGCCCCAGGCGACCATTTCGCCGATGCGCGCCGTGTCGGACATCGTGCGCGCGAGCATGTACCCCACGGGGGTGACGTTATAGTAGGCGAAGGAGAGCTCCTGAAGGTGATTGAACACAGACTGGCGCACGTCGCGCGAGATGCTGAGCTCGGTGCGCGCCGCCAGGCGGACAAAGGCCCACACCGACAGCCCCTGCAGCGTGACCGCCGCCACGGGCAGCGCCATGAAGCTCCAGATGCCCTTTCCCGAGAAAAACCAGAACGACCAGGCGGCTTCGGCCGACTGCGGGTCGATAAAGGTGTCGATGACTGCGCCGAGCAGAAGGGGAATGACGATGTCAATCAGCGCGCAGATGACCATCAAAAACAGGATCTGAACAATACGCACGCGAAACGGACGGATAAAGCGCCACATTTTCCCCCAGACCTTGATGGAGATGGGCTTGTTATAGTCAAAATCCTCATAGTAACTCATAGTGTGACGTCCTCTTTCATTTCCTCCTCAATGCTGCCCTGGAGGTCAAACACGCGCCGGTAGCTGCCGCCGCTGGCCATCAGCTCGTCGTGCGTGCCGATTTCCTCAATGGCGCCGTCGCGCAAGACCATAATGCGGTCAGCTTGCATGAGCGTAGAGGTTCTGTGGGAGATGATGATCGTGGTGGCGCTCGACTCCATGGTCTTCAGCGCCTTGCGGATGCGTGCGTCGGTTTCGGTGTCGACCGCGGACAGGCTGTCGTCAAATATTTTAATCGGCGTATTGCCGACCAGCATGCGCGCAATGGCCACACGCTGTTTCTGGCCGCCCGAAAGCGTGACGCCGCGTTCGCCCACAACCGTGTCATAGCCGTCGCCAAAGGAGACAATCGCGTCGTGTACATGGGCTATGCCGCTGACGTGGTGCAGCAGCTCCTGTGAGACGCTCTGCTCGGAGACCAGGATGTTCTCTCCGATCGTCTTGGAGTACAAAAACGGCTCCTGCAGCACGAGACCGACATTTTTGCGCAGGTGCTCGCGCGCGATCGTGTTGATGGGGTGCCCGTCGATGAAAATGGTTCCCGAGCCCTCCGGCACGTCATACAGACGGCTGAGCAGATGTACGAGCGTGGACTTGCCGCTGCCCGTGCCGCCCAGAATGGCCAGCGTCTCCCCCGCCTTAATCGTAAAGCTGAGATCGCGCAGCACGGGAGGGGCCTCGCCATACGCGAACGTCACATGGTCAAACGTGATCTCGCCCTTGATGGGGGGCGTGATGGAACTCTCGGCGTCTGTCTCGGGTTCGGTCGAGAGGATCTCGCGGATGCGCCCGGCCGAAACAGAGGCCTTGGACATTTCGGCGAGCATACGGCCAAAAACGCGCACCGGCCAGATCATCATCGACGAGTAGGTGTAAAACGCGAAAAATGTACCCGGAGAGAGCTCGCCGCCCGCGCAGCGCAGCACGCCCACCAGCATGACTATGGCCATCTGGATGCCGCAGATCATGTCCCCCATGCCCCAGAAGATGGCCTGCAGGTCGGACGTCTTGATCCATTCGGCGACATACGCGGCGTTTTTCTGCTTAAACTTGGCCACCTCATAGCGTTCGCGGCCAAACGCGCGCACGACGCGCACGCCTGTAAAGTTTTCCTGCGCCGTGGCCTGCAGCGCGCCCTCGGCCTCGTCGGCCTTGGTAAAGTGCTTGGCAATGGCGCGAAAAAACACCAGAGATGAGACAAAGATGACCGGGACCAGTAGCAGGGACGCCAGCGCCATGATCCAGTCCATCTGGAACATGATCACCAGCGATATGGCCATGAGGATCACCGAGCGGATCATGTCGACAAACTGGTTGCAGATGAAGTTGCGGATGGTGTCCACGTCCGACGTGCAGCGCTGAATGATGTCGCCGGTTTGCACCTTGACGTGCCACTCGTAGGGAAGGTTCTGGATATGCGTGAACAGCGTGTTGCGAAGCCGCTGGGCAATGTGCTCGCCGGCCTCGATGATGGTATAGCGGCGGACAAAAACGCCAAGAGACGTCATAATGGCCAGTACGCCGAGAATAAGCCCGCACAGCCAAAGGCTGTCATGCAGAAAATCCCGGCCGCCGAGCATGTCGATGAACGCGCTCCAGGGCTTGTCCGGCGGCAGATTGTCCATGACGTTGTCTATGGTTACGCGGATCACCTGGGGGGTCAGCATTTGCAGAATAACCGTGGCAATGGTGGCCAGGACGCCAATGAAAAAGCTGAGCTTTCTGCCCCTGCCGGCGTCGACAAGCATGGACAGTTTTCCTTTGTCATAGGGAAGCCGCATAAAAAGTGTTCTCCTATCTGTAGAGTTAAGAGGCAGACAAAGCGGGGAGGGATGCCCGCACGGCGTGTCAAAAATAGTCTTCTTCGCAATCCGCCTCAGCGGGTTGATCCAATCCCTCGCTTTATCTAAGAGCCAAAGGCTCTTAGATAAAGCAAAGCGGGGAGGCTGCCCGCCTCCCCGCGATTTCATACTGATTTATTCGGCCGATATGAGATAGGAATAGACCGGCTGCCCTCCGCTGAGAAGGGTTACCTCGGCGGCCGGACAGGCCTGCTCAAAGAGCGCGGCGCAGGTCCGGGCGGTCTGTTCCGTCAGATGATCGCCATAAAACAGCGTGATATAGGAAGGACTTGATTTGGAGATGGCTTCGGCAAGGCGCGTGAGTACGCTCTGCTCATCCTTGCCGGTGCAGAGCAGCTGGCCGTCCAGCAGCGCGAGATAGTCCCCTTCGGCGATCTCCATGCCGTCAAACACCGATTGACGGGCGGCAGAGGTGACGCTGCCCGACACGATGCCGGACATCGCCTGCAGCATGGCCTCACGCATCTGGTCAGGCTCAAGCGAGGAGTCGAAGGCGAGCAGAGCGGCAATGCCCTGCGGGACAGAGGTGGAGGGCAATACAACGACTTTTTTGTTCGTAAGCGGAATGCACTGCTGCGCCGCCATGATGATATTCTTGTTGTTGGGCAGCACAAACACGAGCTCCGCGGGAGTCTGATTGATTTGGAAGAGAATGTCCTGTGTCGAGGGATTCATGGTCTGCCCGCCCTCAACCAGGTTGTCAACGCCGAGGTCGCGGAACACGTGGGCAATGCCCTCGCCGGCGCAAACCGAAACAAATCCGTACGGACGTTCGGAAACGGAAGCCTTGTCCCCCGCAGTGCCGGAATGGATGACCTTCTCGGTGTGCTGTTCGCGCATGTTGTCAACCTTGACGCTGGTCAGGTCGCCGTAGGCAAGCGCCTCCTCAAGCGCGCGTCCGGGATGATTGGTGTGGACGTGCACTTTGATCAGAGACTCGTCGTCGACAAAGACAAGGCTGTCCCCAAGGGCGCCCAGAAACGCTCGCAACTTGATCGGATCTTTCTTGGTGCGGCGGCGTTTGATGATAAACTCGGTGCAGTAGGCAAAGCGGATATCTTCGGCAGCGTATTCGGTAAAGTCGGCCTTTTCGCGTTCGGGCGCGCCTTCGCTGGTCGGAACGGGCAGGGCCGTGCGGCCTTGCAGCGAGCCCAGCATGGCGTCCATAATGATCAGATAGCCCTTGGCGCCCGCGTCGACGACGCCGGCCTTTTGCAGCACGGGGTTTTGGCTCGTCGTCTTGGCCAGCGCCTCCTGTCCGGCAATGAGCGCCTCGGCCAAAACGGCCTCGATGGCGGTCTGCTCCTCTAAAAACGCGATAGCACGATCGGCCATCACGCGGGAAACGGTCAGGACAGTGCCCTCGGCGGGCTTCATGACGGCGCTGTACGCTGCGTCAACACCCTCTTGCAGGGCGTGGGCGAACTCCGCACCCGAAATGGTGCAGTACTCTTTAATGTGGCGCGAAAATCCTCTGAACAACAGCGAGAGAATCACACCGGAGTTGCCGCGCGCGCCGCGCAAAAGCGCCTGCGCGACGACATGGGCCACGTTGCCGATTTCCGGCGCGTCACAGCGGCGCACATCGGCTGCAGCTGCCGCCATCGTCAGCGACATGTTTGTGCCGGTATCCCCGTCGGGAACGGGGAAAACGTTGAGCTCGTTGATCTCCTGCCGGGAGGCCTCTATGGCTCCGGCGCCGGCGAGGATCATGTTTCCGAATTGGAGGCCGTTAATAGACGCAATCAACTTTCGTGCCCCCTCATGACCCGGTCATGATGGAGTCGACGCAAACGTCAACGGACCCCACGGACACACCGGTTAATCTTTCAACAATATAGCGCACTTCGCTCATGATCGAGCTGCAAAGGGCGGGAATATTCACGCCGTGCTCAACCACAATGTGAAGCTCAATATTGATCTGATCTGTGTCCTCGGGAAAGAACACGCGGACGCCCCTGGAGAGACTTTCCATGCGCAGGAGCTGCACAAGGCCGTCCTGAACGTTGCGCGTAGCCATGCCCTTGACACCAAAACAATTGGTGGCCGCATATCCGCTGATGGTTGTGAACACCTCGTTGGAAATGACAATGGTTCCGAGAGAGGTTTGGATTTTCATGCAGTACACCACCTTTTTCTAAAAAATAAGATTGAATGCGGCCAAAGGCCGCCGACAAACACGATAATTATACACAGATTGCGTTGTGTTTGCAAGAAAAAGTTTTAACCATATCTCGCGCCCGGGCCAGTCGCCCGCAAAATCATCTGCATCCCCGCGCCAAAGTGGGCGTTGGGCAGCGTGTGAAACCCGCGGCGCTTGTAAAAATCTTCCTTTCCGACGGCCGAAAACAGATTGACTGTGATCCACATGCCCTCGGGCAAAAAGGATTCAATGCGCTGCAAAGCGAGCTCAATTAAGTTACTGCCGATGCCCTTGCGCCGAAATTCAGGAAGAATCAGGACGTCGTATATCAAAAACACATACACGCCGTCCCCGACGACGCGCAGCATGCCCACGAGTTTGCCGCGCTCATAGCTCGAGAGGGTAAACAAACTGCCCGCGAGCGCGCGGGTCACCAGCTCCTCGTCCAGCGGAGGCATGTCGCAGCGCATGCGCAAAGACTGAAACTCCGCAGCGGCCAGCTGATTGGTTCTGACCTCAACATTCATAGGGAGACCTCCGTTGCACATGGCGCGTTCGCGCGCGAGGCGGCCCGCTTTTCCCTGTCCGGTTATACAAACAGAACGGCTTCCATCGGCCCGAGGTCAAACGCGACGCGGCCATTTTTTTTGGGATAGACGCGGTCGCTCAGCGCGTCCACGGGGCGCCTGCCCCCCGTCCAGGGCAGGTCAAAATGCTCAATTTGCCGGCCGCAGTTGACCGCCACGGCGGCGCAGGTCTTGCCCAAAGTGCGTGAAAACGCCAGCGCGGCGCCTTCGGCGCGCTCAAAGCGAAGCAGGCCGTCCTGCAGGCAGGCCGAGGCGTTGCGCGCCTTGCCCAGCTGCCGGTACCATTCGACCAAGGTCTCTTCCTCCTTGCCCCAGGGGTAGCCCCTGCGGTTAAACGGATCCTCATAGCCCTCCAGGCCGGCCTCGTCGCCGTAATACACGCACGGCGAACCCGGGAAAGCAAACTGTACAACAGCCGCCAGCTTCAGCCTGAGCAGCGCGAGTTCGCGCTGTTCAGGTGTGAGCGCCGCCCGCCCGCGCTCGGCTTTGGTGCGCTGCCAGTCGGTGGGCTGCGCGCCGAGTACGGTGAGAATGCGCGGCGTGTCGTGCGTACCCACAATGTTCATCAGCGAGGCAAAGCACGGCCATGGATAGTTTTCCATCAGGCACATCATACTCTCGGCAAAGTCCGCGGCGTTGCCGCCGAGCAGGTATCCGATCAGGCCGTCGCGGAAGGGATAGTTCATCACGCCGTCCAGCTCCCGCCCGAGCAGGTACTGCCGTCGGACGCCATAGGCCACCTTGTTGGAGGCGTCCTCCCAGACCTCCCCGACAATGACGGCGTCGGGGCATACTTCGCGCGCGCTCTGCCGGAGCAGCGCAATGGTCTCGTCGGGCAGCTCGTCTGCCACGTCGAGCCGCCAGCCCGACGCGCCCGCGCGCAGCCACCGCTTGATTACGCTGTCCTCGTTTTGGATGAGGAAGTTCACATAGCTCTGCTCGCTCTCATTGACCTGCGGCAGCGTGTAGACGCCCCACCAGGACGAATAGCTGTCCGGCCAGGAGTCGAAGCTGTACCAGGGGAAATAGGGGGAGGCCTCCGATTGCGCCGCCCCAACAGAATCATATGTACCCCGACCGTTAAAATATACGCTGTCAAAGCCCGTATGGTTAAAAACGCCGTCAAGCATCACGCGGATGTCCCACTTGCGGGCCTTGGCGCAAAACGCCGAAAATTCGGCTTCGGTGCCGAACATAGGGTCAATTTTGGTGTAGTCGGCCGTGTCGTAGCGGTGATTGGAGGCAGCCTCAAAAATAGGGCTGAAATAGATGGTGCGCACACCCAGCCCATGCAGATAGGGAAGCTTTTCGGATACGCCGGCGAGATCCCCGCCAAAAAAGTCGCGGTTTCGCACTTCGCCGTTCTCATCAGGCAAAAAATCCGGGCAATCCGACCATTTTCGATGCACCAAGCGGTCGCCGACAAGGCCCTCGGGCTTGGGCAGCTTCTTGCGGCGAAAGCGGTCGGGGAAAATATGGTACGTCACGCCGCGGCCATACCAGACTGGCACATCCATGCCGGGATGGGTCACGGTCAGCTGATAGGGGACGGGCGCGCTGTCATAGCGCTTTCCGACGCCGCCGCGGCGGGCCTCGTTGTTGCCGTAATACAGCGAGTATCCGTCAGCGCGCTCGATACGGAAATGATACCAGATCGGGCCGAGCATGCCGATCGTGTCAAGCTCGCCCGCGTAAACGTCACAGCCGAGCTCCAGCCCGCGCCAGGCGAGGGGGACCTCAACCGTTTTGCCGCGCAGGTCGTCGCGCGCGCATAAAATGACGCGCGTCGCCGCCCAAAGGCGCGGCGGGCGAAGCGTAAAGCGCACGACGGTGCCCGAGGTCACGGCTCCGAAGGGAGTTTTACACCGCTCGCTGCGTGAAGAGTAAACCAACGTCGTCACATCCTTTTTTACAAGCGCTGCCGGGACCGGCGCGGCGCTGACTGGCAATAGAAAGACGCGCGGCCTCGAAGACGGAGAACTCCGTCCCGGAGGCCGGGATGTCATGCGTTAACCGAAGCGGGATCTATGCGCGGGAAAAGTCCGGGCCCTTTATACACCTGGAAGCGCCGCGCGCCGGGACAAAAGACCGCGGCGTCCCAACAGGTCAGCGACGCGTCGCTCACGCCGAGCTGGCGGAGCATTTCGTCGCTCGCTGCCGGCATACAGGGGCGCAGCAAAATGGCGGCCACGCGCAGCGCCTCGCAAAGGCCGGAGAGTACACGCGCAAGCTCGGCGCGGCGCGTTTCGTCCTTGGCCAGAACCCACGGCGCAGTTTCGTCAATATACTTGTTGGCGGCGCTTGTCAGCTTAAACACCTCGCCGAGCGCCGCGCCGACCTGCATGGCGTCCATGAGCCGCGCGTACCCCGACACGGTGGTCGCGGCGACCGCCTCAAGCTCTTTTTCAAGCGCAGATTGGCTCCCGCCCTCGGGAAGCTCGCCGCCGAAATATTTTTCGGCCATGGCCACCGAGCGGGACAGCAGATTGCCCAGATCGTTGGCCAAATCCGTGTTGATTCGGGCGGTCAGCAACTCGGGTGTGATCGAGCCGTCATTGCCGAACGGCATCTCACGCAGCAGAAAGTAGCGAACCGCGTCCACGCCGTAGACGTCGGCAAGCTGCTCGGCGTACAGCGTGTTCCCTGCGGATTTGCTCATCTTGTCGGCACCGAACAGGTACCAGCCATGGCCGTACAGGGTTTTGTACAGCGGCTGCCCGAGCGCCATAAGGATGCACGGCCAGTAAATCGAGTGGAAGCGCACCACATCCTTGCCCACCACATGCAGGTCGGCCGGCCAATATGCTTTGAACTTTTCCCCGCATTCGCCGTCAGGGTCATAGCCGAGGGCCGTGATGTAGTTGGACAGCGCGTCGATCCAGACATACACGACGTGCCCCGGGTCAAAGTCGACCTGGACGCCCCAGGTAAACGATGTGCGCGACACGCACAAGTCTTGGAGTCCGGGCTTTAAAAAGTTGTTGACCATCTCGTTGCGGCGCGACTCGGGCTGAATAAACTCCGGGTGAGCCTCGATGTGGGCCATCAGGCGGTCGGCATAGCGCGAGAGCCTAAAGAAATAGGCCTCTTCGCTGGCGCGCTGCACGGGCCGCCCGCAGTCAGGGCAGACATGCGCGTCGCCGACCTGGGTGTCGGTGTAAAAGCTCTCGTCAGGCGTGCAGTACCAGCCCTCGTAGGAGTCCTTGTAGATGTCGCCCTGATCGTAAAGCTTTTTAAAGATCTTGCGGACGACCGCCTTGTGGTGCTCGTCCGTCGTACGGATAAACTGGTCATAGCTGATGTTCATTTTATCCCAAACGGCCTGAATGCCGTCGACCACGCGGTCGACAAGCGCCTGGGGAGAAATGCCCTCGGCCGCCGCCTGCTGTTCAATCTTTTGGCCGTGCTCGTCCGTTCCCGTGAGAAAGTAGACGTCGTCGCCGCGCAGGCGGTGGTATCGCGCCAGGGCGTCGGTAAGAATGGCCTCGTAGGTGTTGCCGGCGTGAGGGGGCTTGGAGGCGTAGGGGATGGCAGTGGTGAGGTAAAATTTACCCATGTGTGCAGTCCTCTCATCCGTGGTTTAGGTCGGAATCATTCCGCCTTTGGCAGCTGCATAAACGGCCAAAGGCGAAGTTTTTCTGATTGGCCATTGGCGGCTACTTGCCGGTTCCAATGTTCCAGATGTGGTGGGCGTATTGTTCAATGCTCCGGTCGGCGGCAAAATACCCCGACTGGGAGATGTTGATCAGGCTCATGCGCATAAACTGGGTGCGCTCGCGGTAGAGCAGCTCGATGGCCTGATGAATGTCGGCGTAGCTCTGGTAGTCGGCCATCAGCATGTAGCTGTCGGCGTGTCCGTTCTGTCCCATCAGCAGGGCGTTGACGATGTCGCCGTAGCTCTCCCCGTCGGAGAATCCAGCCGAAAGCTTGTCGAGCACGCGCCGCAGGTCGGCGCTGCGCTGATAGTAGGGCATGGGGTTGTAGCCCTCACGCCACAACGCCTCGACCTCGTCGGCGCGCAACCCGAAAATAAAGATGTTCTCCTGACGCACAAACTCGGTGATCTCGACGTTTGCGCCGTCAAGCGTACCCACGGTGAGCGCGCCGTTGAGCATGAACTTCATGTTGCCGGTGCCGGAGGCCTCCTTGCCGGCGATGGAGATCTGCTCGCTGATTTCCGACGCGGGCATCAGCCGCTCGGCCAGACTCACGCGGTAGTTTTCCAAAAATACGACGTTTAATTTGGCGCGCACGGCCGGATTGGCCGAAATTTCGGCGGCAACCGACTGAATCAGACGAATAATGCGCTTGGCCATGTAGTAGCCGGAGGCCGCTTTTGCGCCGAAGAAGAACGTGCGCGGACTGATGTCCAGCGAGGGCTCATCGCACAGCCTCTGATACAGATGAACGATGTGCAGCACGTTGAGCAGCTGGCGCTTATACTCATGCAGGCGCTTGACCTGCACGTCAAACAACGAGTCTGGGTCAATGAGAAGCCCCTGCGCCCGCGTCAAATAGTTGGAAAAATCGATTTTATTCTTGCGCTTGACCTCGGCCAAACGGCTGAGGACGCCGCTATCCGAGGAAAACGCCGCGAGCTTGCGCAAATGGTCGGGATGGAGCAGATAGCTGTCCGAGCCGTTGAGTTCGCAGATCAGGCCGTGCAGCCGGGGGTTGATCTGCGCAAGCCAGCGGCGGTGGTCGACGCCGTTGGTCACGTTTAGGAACTTGGTCGGCCAAAGGGCGTATTCGTCCCTGAACGTCTGCTGGCGCAGGATGCCGCTGTGCAGACTGCTCACGCCGTTGACGGCGTAGCACGCGTATACGCACAACTTGGCCATTCGCACCTGGCCGTCCCAGATGACAGCCATCTGGCTGACCCTGTACTCATCGCCCAGCAAATTGCGCAGCATACTCAAATAGCGGTCGTTGATCTCGCACAGAATCTTCCAGATCCTTGGCAGGAGCATCTCGATGAGCTGCTGAGGCCAGGTCTCCATCGCCTCGACAAGAACCGTGTGGTTTGTGTAGGAAAAGGTGTGCGTGACAATCTGCCAGGCCTTATCCCAGTCCATGCCGAACTCGTCGAGCAAAATGCGCATGAGTTCGGGGATGGCCAGCGTGGGGTGGGTGTCGTTGACGTGGATGGCGTGCTTGAGGTGAAAGTTGTCCATGGTGCCGTATTTTTCATAGTGGCGCTGCACAATGTCCTGTATGGTGGCTGACACGAAAAAGTACTGCTGGCGCAGGCGGAGCAGCTTGCCCTCAAAGTGGTTGTCGTTGGGATAGAGGATCTTGGCGATGACCTCGGCCATGGCGTTTTGCTCGATGGCCTTCATGTACTCCCCGCGGGAGAACAGCGTCATGTCAATGGCCGTGGGGCTCTTGGCGTTCCACAGGCGCAGTGTGTTGACGTGGTCGGTGCCGTAGCCCGTGATCAGCATGTCCATCGGCACGGCCAGAACCTCGGTGTACTCGACATGCTCAAACGTCATGCGGCCGTCTTCCCAGCGCTCGACCAGGTGTCCGCCGAAATGGACGCTCCGCGCCTTATCCATGTTGGAGGTCAGCCAGACGTCCCCGACCTCCATCCAGGGATCGGGCAGTTCCACTTGCTGGCCGTCGATAATTTTTTGCTTGAAAATGCCGAACTGGTAGCAGATGGAGTAGCCGGTCGCCGGCAGGCCGAGCGTGGTCATGGAGTCCAGATAGCAGGCCGCCAGGCGGCCGAGACCGCCGTTGCCCAGCCCGGCGTCAGGCTCGGTCTCAAAAATATCGTCAGGATCAAAGCCCAACTCGCCGATGGCTTCGCGGATGGTGTCCAGCAAACCCAAGTTGTAGGCGTTTTTATGCAGGCTTCGCCCCAATAAAAACTCAAGAGATAGATAATGCACTTCGCGAGTCTCAAGCGTGCGGTCGAGCTGATCGCGCGTTTGAACCAGATGGCTAGACATCACGTCGCGTAAGGTCAGCGCAAGCGCCCTGAAGATCTGCTCTTTGGTGGCGGACTCGAGATCGCGCCCAAAGTGCCGCCGCAGCTTGCCCTCGATGGCGCGCACGATCCCGCCCGCTTCCGGAGAAATGGCCATGTTCACACTCCTTTACCCATACTGAAAAAGGGTTCTTATCTGGCGCCGCTCACGTCGCGGTAAAGCGTCAAATACTGCTGCGCCGAAGCTTTCCAGCTGAAATCAATGCCCATGTCGTGCACGGAGAGCGCGTTCCACGCGCCGGCGTCCCGGTCGTACAGCGAGACCGCCTGCTTCAGCGCATTGAGCATGTCCCCGGCGGTGTAGTTGGCAAACGTAAAGCCGCGGCCCGCGCCGGATTCGGGCTTGTAGGCGCTGACGGTGTCCTTCAGTCCGCCGGTTTCGCGCACAACCGGCACGGTGCCGTAGCGCATGGCGATCATCTGGGACAGCCCGCAGGGTTCGGCCCGGCTGGGCATCAGCAAGATATCGGAGCCGGCGTACACTTGCATGGCCAGAGATTCGTTGTACATGATCGAGGAAGAAAAACGGCCGGGATAGGTGCGCTGCATGCGCCGGAACAGCTCCTCAAAGCGCCAGTCGCCCCTGCCGATCACCGCAAACTGCAAATCGAGATCCATGATCGCGTCGAGCGCCTGCTCGACAAGGTCAATGCCCTTGTGCGGCACAAGGCGGGAGATGATGCCCACAATCGGAATGCCGGGGTTGACGCGCAGGCCGAGGATCTTCTGCAGCTCTAGCTTGTTGGCGCGCTTTCCCTCGGGCTTTTCGGCAGAATAGGGGCAGGCGAGATTGTCGTCGGTTTCGGGGTTGTAGACCGTCATGTCAATGCCGTTGAGAATGCCGTGCGTCTTGTCGCGCTGGGCCGAGATCACACCCTCAAGCCCCATGGCGTAAAAAGAGTATTGCAGTTCTCTGGCGTAGGTCGGACTCACGGTGGTCACGGCGTCGCTGAGCTCTATAGCGCCCTTCATGAGATTGAGTCCGCCGTTAAACTCAAGGGTGCCGCCATTAAAATAGGACTCGGGCAGCCCGAACAGGTCGCCGAGCAGATCTGCTGAATAGCGCCCCTGATATTCTATGTTGTGGATTGTGAAGATGGTTCCCGGTACGGGCTGCAAAGGCGGAAACTCGCGCAGATACAAGGGGATCAGCGCGGTCTGCCAGTCGTTGCAGTGCAAAACGTCGGGCACCCAGCCAAGCTCGGGAAGCATGGACACGACGGCCTTGGAAAAGAACGCAAAGCGCTCGCCGTCGTCAAAATGGCCGTACAGGTCATCCCGGCGAAAGTAATACTCGTTGTCCAAAAAATAATACGTGACGTCTTGATGCTTGAGTTCAAACAGTCCGCAATAGACATTGCGCCAGCCCAGCGAGACATAGGTGTACTTCACAAAACGCATCTTCGAGCGCCAGCTTTCGGCAATGGAGCCGTATAGCGGCATCATAACGCGCACGGCCACCCGCTTTGCGGCCAGCGCCGCCGGCAGCGCCGCAGAGACGTCGCCCAAACCGCCGGTCTTGGCGAAGGGCGCTGATTCGCTGGTGACAAATAGAACCTTCATGGATGGCTCCTCCTTCGACAGTTCGCGCGGCTTATGGAGCCGCGCGAAAAAGAATGATGGGGGAAACAGACTTACGCGCAGATGTCCGCGCAGCGCGTCGTCAAGGCGGGCCTCAAACCGTCGAGCCTTTTGAAATCGCGATCGGGTAGGTCTCGTGACCCATGAGCATGCGCCCGCGGTTGATGGCCACTTCCTTGTCGGCAATGGCAAAGTTGAGAAGCGCGTCGCTGTTGACGCAGGTGTCCTGCATCAAAATGCTGTTCTGCACGGTCGCGCCCCGTTCGACGCGCACGCCCCGAAACAGGATGCAGTTTTCCACCGTGCCTTCAATGTAACAGCCGTCGGCCACGAGCGAGTTTTTGATGGTGCCGCCCGGCCCATAATATGTCGGGGCCTCGTCGCGCACCTTGGTCTTGATGGGGCGCTCGCGGTTGAAGAGCTCGGCGCGCACGTCCTTGTTGAGCAAATCCATCGAGTGCCTGAAGTAGCCCGCAATCGAGCCGAGTTTGCAGCAGTAGCCGTCGAACAGACTGACCCTGATGTTGAGCCTGTCGACCATATGCTGCAGAACATCGCGCAGGAAGCTGTAGAGGTTGTGGGCGGCGCAGTGCGCCGTGAGCGATTCCAGCAGCGTCTTGGACAGGATGTATACGCCGACGCATTCGGCAGTGCGTTCGCGCCGCTCGCCCATCAGCACCTCGGTGACACGGCCTGTTTTGTCGTAAGAGACAAAGGCCGAGTTGCTGTCGGCGTTGAGGCCCTGCTCACAGCAGACGCAGGTGATGTCCGCGCCGGAGCGCAGATGCTCTTCATAAACGCGGTCAATGGGGATGTTGGCCACCAGATCGCCGTCTGCCAGCACGACATACTGCTGGCGGATGCGGCTGATGTAAGAGGTGACGCCGAACAGAGCCTCCATGCGTCCGCGGAAAAACGTGTCTTTGCGCGCGCCGGCATAGCCAAACGGCGGCAGAATGCGCAGGCCGCCGCGCTTGCGCGACAGATCCCAGTCCTTGCCCGAGCCCAGGTGGTCGAGAAGGCTTTGGTAGGATTCGTGCATGATGACGCCAACGTCGTTGACGCCGGCGTTGACCAAACTGGACAGCATGAAGTCTATGACGCGGTACCGGCCGCCAAAGGGAATGGAGGCCGCCGTGCGGTGCTCGGTCAGCTCTCTGAGGCGCACGCGCGAGGAATAGGCAAAAATAATGCCGTGCATTTCATTCATACAGATCGCTCCTTTGCGCTTGGCGGTTAGTCCACGTTGGCGTCGGCCATTTCACACGGCCCAACATGGCGTCCTGCGCCGATCGTAATCCCGGAGGCTACGACGGCGACGCCCCAATTGTCGGGATCGGGGGCGGCAGTGGGTTCGGAGCCGACGACGGCCTGCTTGCCGATCACCGAGTTCTCGGCGATGATGGCATAGGAGATCGTCGCGCCCTCCTCCACGACAACGCCGGGCATGAGAATGGAGTATTTGACAACGGCACCCTCGGCCACCTTGACGTCGTTAAACAGCACACTGTTGTAGACCTCGCCGTGCACCTCGCAGCCCTCGGTGACGAGGCTGTGGGAGATCACGGCTTCGGAGCCGACATAGTGCGGCGGCGCAATCGGATTGCGCGCGTATATCTTCCAGTCGTGGTCAAACAGGTCAACGGAGGTGGAGGTAGCCAGCAAATCCATGTTGGCCTCCCAAAGGGAGTTGATCGTGCCCACGTCTTTCCAGTAGCCGCTGAACCTGTAGCTGACCAGCTGCTCGCCGTTGCGCAGCATCGCCGGAATGATGTTGGCGCCAAAGTCATTTTTGGAGAATTTGTTCTCCTCGTCCTCGATTAAGTATTTCTTGAGTTTCGCCCAGTTAAACACATAGATACCCATAGAGGCCAAATTACTCTTCGGCGCCTTGGGCTTTTCCTCAAACGCGTAGATCGTTCCGTCGTCATGAACGCTCATGATGCCAAAGCGGTTGGCTTCCTCGGCGGGCACTTCCAAAACGGCAATCGTGCAGTCGGCCTGCGCGCGGATATGATGGTTGAGCATCAGCGAATAGTCCATTTTGTAAATGTGGTCGCCCGAAAGAATCAGCACGTATTCCGGGTCATAGTGCTCGATAAAGCCGATGTTCTGGTAAATGGCGTTGGCCGTTCCCTTATACCACTGTCCGCCCTTGCCCTTGACATACGGCGGAAGAATATGCACGCCGCCGTCCAAACGGTCGAGATCCCAGGGCTGCCCGGAGCCGATATAAGAGTTGAGCTCATGAGGCTGATACTGAGTCAGAACGCCCACGGTGTCGATGTCGGAGTTGACGCAGTTGGAGAGCGGAAAGTCAATGATGCGATATTTCCCGCCGAAAGGGACGGCGGGCTTTGCCACGTGCGTGGTCAGCACGTACAGTCGGCTGCCCTGACCGCCGGCCAGAAGCATGGCGACACATTCCTTCTTCACAATACCACAACCTTACTTACTCTTTTTCAAGATACACGGCCCCGTAAGGGGGAAGATCGAGGACGATGGAACAGGACAGGCCGCTGCACTCTATGTCCTCCGAGCTGAGCGGGGTGCTGTTGCAGTGTCCCCAGCCGCCGTATATGTCGGCGTTTGAGTTGAGGACTTCTCTGTAGGCTCCGGGAGCGGGGACGCCCAGCCGATAGCCGCGGCGGTCGACGGGGGAGAAGTTAAACACGCAGACAGTCTCGCGGCCTGCCCGGTCGATGCGGCGGAAGGCCAGCGTGTTGCCGTGATAGTCGCCCGCGACAATCCAGGAAAAGCCCGACCAGTCCTGATCGTTCTCCCAAAGCGCCGGTGTGCGCAGATACAGCCCGTTTAAGTCGCGCCAGTATGTCCGCAGCTTGCTGTGCATGTCATACTCGAGCAGGTGCCAGTCCAGGCTGTTGGCCTCGTTCCACTCGATAAACTGGCCAAACTCCATGCCCATGAAGGTCATCTTTTTTCCGGGGTGGGCCATGAGAAAGGCGATGTATGCGCGGACACCCGCAAATTTATCGGCATAGTAGCCGGGCATTTTCTCGATCAGCGAGCACTTTCCGTGCACGACCTCGTCATGGGACAGCGGAAGGACGTAGTTCTCCGAAAAGGCGTACATCATGGCGAAGGTCAGGTTGTTGTGGTTGTATTGGCGGAAGATGGGGTCCAGCTTCATATAGCGCAGGGTGTCGTTCATCCAGCCCATGTTCCACTTGTAATTAAAGCCAAGCCCGCCCAGATAGGTCGGCTTGGTCACCATCGGCCAGGCGGTGGACTCCTCGGCGATCATCAGCACATGGGGGAATGCGCTGAAAACGCTCTGGTTGAGCTTGCGGATAAAGGCCAGCGCCTCCAGATTTTCGCGCCCGCCGTATACGTTGGGAATCCAGTTTCCCGCGCGCTTGCCGTAGTCAAGGTAGAGCATGGAGGCCACGGCGTCCACGCGCAGTCCGTCGGCGTGGTACTGCTCCAGCCAAAAAAAGGCCGAGGACAGCAAAAAGCTGACGGTCTCATTGCGGCCATAGTCAAACACGCGCGTGCCCCAGTCGGGGTGTTCGCGCCGCGCCGGGTCGGAGTACTCATAGCAACAGGTGCCGTCAAACTCATAGAGCCCGTGCGCGTCCTTGGGGAAGTGGGCGGGGACCCAGTCAAGGATGACGCCGATGCCACTTTGATGGCACAGATCGACAAAGTGCATAAAGTCGGTCGGCTGGCCAAAGCGCGAGGTCGGCGCGAAGTATCCGGTGACCTGATAGCCCCAGGACTTGTCCAGAGGATGCTCCATGACGGGCATCAGCTCGACGTGGGTGTACCCCATCTCCTTGACGTAGGGGATGAGCATGGCGGCGATATCCAAGTAGGAGAGCAGCTCACCGCCGCTGCCGCGCCGCCATGAGCCCAGATGAAGCTCGTAAATGTTCATGGGCTTGTCGTAGAGATCGCCGCGCGCCGCGATCCAGCTCTGATCGTTCCAGGCATACCCCGACAAATCAGCCACGCATGAGGCGGTTCGGGGGCGGACTTCGGCGAAGAACGCGTAAGGGTCTGCCTTGTCCTTCGTGGCGCCGGCCTTGGTCTTCACGGCGTATTTGTAAATGGCGCCGGGCTCCATGCCGGCGATAAAGAGCTGCCAGACGCCCACCGAGATTTTGACGCAGGGATGCGTGCCGCCTTTCCAGGCGTTGAAATCGCCCACAACCGATACGGCCTCGGCGTCGGGCGCCCACACGCGAAACACCACGCCGTCCACGCCATCCACGCACGCCTTGTGTGCGCCGAGAAACTCATACGCGCGGCAGTCGGTTCCCTCGTGAAAAAAGTACAGGTGTTGCCGCAGGGCCTCGTCCAGCACAACAGGCGCGGCTGCCGTCTTTTTTGACGGTGCGGCTGCCTTTTCGCCTTTTCGGGCGGCCATCAGGCTAACACCTCACCCTCGACCTCGTCGGAGAGGCCGGCGGCGTTCATCTCGTCAAAATCAATGTGCATGCGCGTGGCAAACTTGTCCGAAACGCGCACGGCCACCTCGTCGAAAACAAGCCCGCGCTCGCCGCGAACCTTTACGCTGACCACGTCCTTGTCCCGCAGGCCGAAGGTCTGCGCATCCTCGGGAGTGATGTGGATATGGCGTTTGGCGACGATCACGCCTTCGGCAAGGTCCACCGATCCGGCGGGGCCGACAAGGCGAACAGGCGCAGAGCCCTTGACGTCGCCGCTTTCCCGCACCGGTGGGTTTAACCCGAGGGTGCGCGCGTCGGTGAAGGAGACCTCCACCTGGGTTGCGGGCCGTTCCGGGCCGAGAATGGAGACGCGGTCAATGTTGCCGCGAGGGCCCTCCAGGCGGACGCGCTCCTCACAGAGGTATTGGCCGGGCTGGGAGAGCTCACGCTTATAGTTGAGCTTGTAGCCTTCGCCAAACAGCGTGTGCAGATCATTGACGGTGACATGTATATGGCGCGCAGAACCCTCAATAAGAACTTTGTTTTTTCCCATGTTTTTAGAACGCTCCTATCATAGTTGTATTATGATGAGCATATTCTATCATACCAAACGCGGACATGCAACCAGAATCTGCCTTGAAAGGACTGGGGTTACAGAGGATTCGACTCATTTCGACTAAAAATGACAAAAAAGTTGAACAAAGTGTTTACAAACAATAAGCAGACAGGCTATAATACGTTTTGTAATATAGCTTGCCCAAGGAGGCTAGACCATATGTCCACAGATTTTTCTCGAACGCTGTCGCTGCTGCGGCAGGAAAAAGGCATGAACCAGCGTACTGTCGCCGCCGGTTTGGGCATTTCACAGGCGCTGCTCTCCCACTACGAGACCGGGGCGCGTGAGCCCAAACTGGAGTTTTTGCTCAAGTTATGCGACTATTATGGCGTGAGCTGTGACTTTTTGCTTGGTCGCACCATGGTGCGGGGCGGCGCAGAGCTGAATATGGAGACGATAGACGACGCGAACAGCGCCAAGGACAACCGTTTGGCCGGGCGGTCGGCGTCGGCGCTGTTGGGGAAAAAACTGATTGTCAACGCCATCAGCATTTTGTTTGACCTGGCCGGGCGGGGCGGGAACAAAGAGGTGATTGGCGCGCTGACGGCTTTTTTCAGCGGGGCGGTATACAAGGTGTATCGTCATTTTTACGCGGTGGCTGGCGATAACCCCGAGAGTTTTTTTTCGGTGGAGGCAGTTTCTTACGGCGCGGCTGCCGCGGCTGATATGGCTCTGAGCGAGGAAAAGCTGCTGAGGGCGCTGCACGAGGGCGGCAAACACGCGCTTGCGCCGATGTCGAACGGCTCGCTGAATGAGCAGTTTCCGCTGTACATACAAAGCCTGCTCACGGTCCTGCATCAGGCTGGAGACCGCATGGCCAAGCGCGGCAAGGCATAAACCTCTTTGCGAAGACGCGATCCTGCCCTCGTTTTGTAGACAAAGGCCGCCTCTTCGTTCCTTTGCGCAAAACCACGTCGAGCCTGACGCCGAAGGCGGCGGGTCCCTGCTGGACTGAAATAAGAAGAGCCGAGCGCCCGAGCAGGGAGGCCTGGAGCCTGGAGGCGTTTTGAAG
>JAVBOR010000008.1:0-3326 GCA_031550325.1 Oscillospiraceae bacterium | reverse complement strand
AAACGCCTCCAGGCTCCAGGCCTCCCTGCTCGGGCGCTCGGCTCTTCTTATTTCAGTCCAGCAGGGACCCGCCGCCTTCGGCGTCAGGCTCGACGTGGTTTTGCGCAAAGGAACGAAGAGGCGGCCTTTGTCTACAGGCTGGATCAAACCACTTCAGCGGTTTGATCCAGCCCTCGTTTTGTCAAAGAACAAACGGTTCTTTGACAACCAAAAAGCCGCTCAAAGGGTCAAACCCTCTGAACGGCTTATAACCTTGGTGGAGATAAGCGGATTCGAACCGCTGACCTCTCGGATGCGAACCGAGCGCACTCCCAGCTGTGCTATACCCCCAAGGAAAAAATACGGCAGGCGTTCCAGCCGACCTCTCATATTATAGCAGGTTTTTTTGATTTGTAAAGATCCAATCCAAAAACAAGAAGGGACGCCGGTTCCAGGCCGCAAACAAAGGCCGGGCGGTGCGCGTTTTCGCCAATATGCTACGGGCTGTCAGAGAACCGGAGGCTTTCTGACAGCCCGTAGCGGGGCGTTGGTCTATCGGATGTCGAAGACGCTCTTGACGGTCAGCAGCTCAGCGCTTCCGCGCAGGATGCGCACGCGCCGCTGGCCGGCGTTCATATCAAAGAAGTTGTCCTCGAGCAGCAGATTGCCGTCGGCGCTGTCAATCTGAACCGAGCGGGCATAGCACCCGGCGGTGACGACGACCTCATCACCCTCAACGCGCACGCTCAGGGACGGATCGGCAAAGTGGAAATGCTTGGGCGGGCAGAACAGCGCCGTCCCGCTCGAGAGAAGGTTGCCTGTCTTGGCGTCATAGAGTTCAAAGCTGAGGTAGTCGTCGTAAAGGCGCGCGTCGGCAAAGTCCAGGGCGTCAAGCCAGTGGGCCGACAGCGCCCCGACCGTGAGGGCCTGCTCTCCCTGACGCAGGACAGAGGAATCGGCGGCTGCGCGCAGCGACCAGCAGACGCGCACGTCAACGGCGGACATGGTCTCGTTGGTGACGTTGAGCGTTCCCGCCTTGCGCAGCGCGTCGGGATGGGTGGCGTAAAACTCGGCGTTGGGGTTGTCATTTTGGGTGATAATGCCCTCTTCGCAGACCGACAGCATGACGGGCGCGAAAAAGCGCTTGGCATAGTACTGGAGCGCTTTCCAGCGGCCAAAGTAGTCAATGGAGGCCCAGGAGGCCACCGGCCAGCAGTCATTGAGCTGCCAATAAATGGCGCCCATGCAGCGGCCGCGGTTGCGCCGCCAGTGCTCCACTCCGTATCGGACGGCTTCGGCCTGCAGGAGCTGCGAGGCGTACACGGCAGTCTCAAACGAGGAGGGGTATAAAAACGTGCTTCCCATATAGTTCATAATTTTCCCGTTTGCCGAGCTGTTGCGCTGATGCTTTTCCATCACGTAGGAGAACAGATTGCGGTCCTCGGGAAGGGTGAACGATTCAATGGTGCGCATATGCGGAAAGCTCTGGAAACCGAACTCTGAGGCGTAGCGGAAGTGGAAGCCGCGATAATAGGAAAAGGGCTTGTTGCCGTGCCAGACCTCCCAGCAGTGCACGTCGCCGCGATTGGGGTCGTTCGGCTCGTCAAACGCGCCGCCCGAGGAGGGCGAACTGGGCCACCAGAAGGTGGAGGGGTCAAACTGTCCGACGACCTCGGGAATCAGGCGCTCAAACAACTTGAGATACTCTTCTTTCTGGGCTTCGTTGGCGTTAAACATGCCAACCATCCACTCGATCTCGTTGTTGCTGCACCAGATGGCCAAAGAGGCGTGATGGCGAAGCCGTTTGACGTTATCGATAAACTCCTGGCGCACGTTTTCGGCAAACTCGTCGCTCATCTTATAGAGCGCGCAGGCGAACATGAAGTCCTGCCAAACCAGCAGGCCGAGCTCGTCGCAGATGTCGTAAAACTCGTCGCCGGGATAGTGACCGCCGCCCCAAACACGGACAGTGTTCATGTTGGCAAGGCGCGCGTCCTCCAGCAAAAGGCGTGTGCGCTCCGGCGAGACGCGCGGGAGCAGGTTGTCCTCGGGGATGTAGTCGGCGCCCATGGCAAATATCTTCACCCCGTTGACCATATGGCAGAACTCCTCGCCCCACTGGTCGGCCGCCCTGCTGACCGTCAGCGTGCGCAGTCCGATTTTGCGCTGCCAGGTGTCCAGAACCGTGTCCCCGCGCAAAAGTTCGACGGTGACGGTGTACAGCGGCTGCGCGCCGTATCCCGCCGGCCACCAGAGCTGCGGGTCGCCGATGGAAATTAGCCCGTCCGTCAGGAGGTACTCCTTTTTGTCGGGCGAGGTGGCCTTTGCCCTGACGCTGTATTCGCCGTCGCCGTACACATCAATCTCCGGCGCAATCGAAAGCGTCACCGCGCCGTCTTCGTGCGCCTGTGAAATGTATACGCTGTCAAGCCGCGCGCCCTGCACGGCGAGTACATAGCACTGACGCCAGACGCCCATGTCGGGAAGGCGCGGGCCCCAGTCCCAGCCGAACATGCAATGCGCCTTGCGCAGATGCGGAAAGCCGTCCATCGCGTCGGTCGAGCCGACCAGCGGGCTGCGTTTATGCTCCCCGGCGATATATTTCGTCGGAGAATGAAAGACGATGTCTAGCAGGTTTTCCCCCTGGCGGGCAGCACTTTGGATGTCAAACTCCCAGCGCCTGTGCATGTTAAAGGCCTGCCCGACGAGCGTGCCGTTGAGAAAAACGTCGCACAGGGTGTCGAGCCCTTCAAACACCAGAAGGAGTTTGTCGGCGGCGAGAGCTGCGTCGTCCAGGGCAAACGCGAGCTGGTACTCATAGTCGTTTTCCATGAGCTTGAGAGCTGCCAGTTCGTTGTCGCGATAAAAAGGATCGGGCATCGCGCCATTTTGCAGCAGATCGAAATATACAGAGCCGGGAACACTTCCCTTCTGATACGACTCGTCTCCGACGCGCCGCATTTTACACTGCAGCGGCAGGTCAATTCTTCGCATGTTAACGGTCTCCTCTCCTTTTTGTTTGAGAAAATGAATCGGCGCAGCGCCGCCGGGACAAAGCTTAGGGCTTGCCCCGGCAAAAAGCCTTTATAGCCCATCATACCACAAGGCAGGCCGCACAGCAATCCCCGCCCGACCCCGGGCTGCGCCAAAAGGCGCTCGTCCGCGTCTTCGCAAAGACGCAATCCCTCTCTCACTTTGTCAAAAAAGCGCTTTGCGCCTTCGTCCTTTTCCTGGATTCGCGTCGAGCCTGACGCCGAAGGCGGCGGGTCCCTGCTGGACTGGTTGAGCGCAAAGCATGGAAACAAGTGACTTTCACGGATTCACTCCGGGAAAGTCACCCAATGCGC
>JAVBOR010000057.1:0-61087 GCA_031550325.1 Oscillospiraceae bacterium | reverse complement strand
GCGCATTGGGTGACTTTCCCGGAGTGAATCCGTGAAAGTCACTTGTTTCCATGCTTTGCGCTCAACCAGTCCAGCAGGGACCCGCCGCCTTCGGCGTCAGGCTCGACGTGGTTTTGCGCAAAGGAACGAAGAGGCGGCTTTGTCTACAGGCTGAAGGGCGGCCAATGACCGCCCCTCAGCCTGACGCCGCAGGCGGCAGGTTCTTGCTGGACTGAATCCAGGAAAAATAGGAACACAACGGTTTCGGGAATTCATTTCTCGAAACCGTTTCCCTGCAAACCGCCTCAGCGGTTTGATCCAACTCCCGTTTGTCATAGAACCAGAGTTCTTTGACAGTCTGAGAAAGGCGTTCCCGGAACGAATCCGGGAACGCCTTTCCTTTGTATCTCAGTACTTACTCACTGACAACGCGGTGGAAGGTCTTTTTGCCCTTCTTGATCAAAACGCCCTCGCCCGAAAACCGACCCGCAGGGACAATGTCTGAAAAGCTCTCCACCTTCACACCGTCAAGCTCCAGCCCGCCCTGTTCGATAAGGCGTCTTCCCTCCCCCTTCGAGGGGATCAGCTTGCACAGTAAGAGCAGATCCAGAACGCCCAGATCCTCCACGGCGCTTAGCCTGGTTGTCGGCGTATCGGCCGGTAAAGCGCCGCCCGAGAACAGCGCGCGCGAGGAAGCCTGTGCGGCGCCCGCCTCCTCCTGCCCGTGTACAAGCGCGGTGAGCTCAAAGGCCAGCCGCTCTTTCGCCACGTTGAGCTGCTCGCCCCGGAGCGATTCCATTTCGGCAATCTCCTCAAGCGGCACAAAGGTCAGGCGTTTTAGATACACAATCACGTCGGCGTCGGCGGTGTTGCGGAAATACTGATAAAACTCATAGGGCGACGTCTTTTCCTTGCTGAGCCAGAGCGCCCCTTTGGCGGTCTTGCCCATTTTGGCGCCTTCCGAGGTCAGCAAGAGCGGCAGCGTCAGCACATGGGTGTCGTGGCCAAGCTTGCGCCGGATGAGCTCGGTGCCGCCGAGCATGTTGGACCACTGGTCGTCTCCGCCGCATTGCAGGTTGCAGCCGAGATGCTCGTGCAGGTGCAGATAGTCATAGCTCTGCATGATCATGTAGTTAAACTCCAAAAAGCTCAGGCCGCGCTCAAGGCGGGACTTATAGCAATCGGCGGTGAGCATGCGGTTGACCGAAAAGTGCACGCCCACATCGCGCAAAAATTCGATGTAATTCAGGTTTCGCAGCCAGTCGGCATTGTTGACCATGACGGCCGGCGGAAAGTCAATAAACCGGCGCATCTGCGCCTTGAAACGCTCGGCGTTCTCATCAATCCTGGCCACTGTCAGCATGCTGCGCATGTCCGTTTTATCGGTCGGGTCGCCCACCATGGTCGTGCCGCCGCCAATGAGCGCAATGGGCTTGTTCCCGGCGCGCTGCAGGTGGCGCATCAGGATCAGCGGCAAAAAGTGTCCCACGGTCAGGCTGTCGGCTGTGGCGTCAAAACCGGTATAAAACACAGCCCTTCCCTCGTCGATGAGTTTCTTGACGGCGTCTTCCCCCGACGTCTGGGAGATGAGTCCGCGGGCTTTCAGTTCTTCAAAGACTGTCATGTTCTGCTCTCCTTTGGTTGTTTATACATCCCTGCCTGGGCGATGAGTTCGCCGGCGCTTTCGCGCGTTTTATCGGTGATGACGCTTCCGCCAATGATCCGGGCAATCTCGTCCACACGCTTCCGGTCGTCAAGCCGGCTCACTGTGGTCACCGTGCGGTCGCCGGTCACGCCCTTTTCAATGTGGAAGTGCGTGTCGGCCATCGCGGCGATCTGAGGCAGATGGGTGACGCACAGCACCTGGCCCAGCCGCGAAACCGCGCATAGCTTTTGCGCGACCTTTTGCGCTGCTCGCCCCGAAACCCCGGCGTCCACCTCGTCGAAGACCATGGTCGGGCTGTGCGTGTTCTGCGTGTTGATCATGGCCAGCATCACGCGCGACAGCTCGCCGCCCGACGCTGTTTTGGACAGTGGCTTGAGCGGCTCGCCGACGTTGGCGCCAAGTAAAAACGACACGGTATCGGCCCCGCTTGGGCCAAAATCACGCTTTGCGAAGTCAACCTTGAACTGGACGCTGGCCATGTCAAGCTCTGAGAGCTCCGTGCAGACGCGCGCCTCAAAGCGCCCCGCCGCCGCCTGCCGCGCTTTGGTCAACGCGTCGGCCAGCCGCCTAGTCTTTTGCAAAAGCTGCGTCTCCTCGAGCGCCAGTTGCTCGCGCTTTTGGTCTGACAGCTCGATTTGCTCAAGCTCTTCCCTCCACTTCTCGGCTTCAATAAGAAGTTCGCCGGCGGAAAGACCGTATTTGCGCTTGAGTCTATAATAGACGTCCAGTCGCTGTTCCACGCGGTCTAGCTCGCCGGGAGCGGCGTCGAGATCATCGGTGGAAAGCTCCTCGGCGATGTCCTCGACCATGTACAGAACCTGATTCAGCGCAGCCGACAGCTTTTCATAGTCCTCGCGCAGCGCCGAAATGCCGCGCATGGCGTCGGCCGCCATGCCAAGCAAGGACGAGACGCCCTCCAGGTCGTCGCCGCCTCGCAGGCACTCGCGGCAGCGCGTGACCGAACTGAAGATCTTTTCGGTGTTTTGAAGAATGACCCGGCGCTCAAGCAGCTCGTCCTCTTCATGGGCGCGCAGCTCGGCTTCGTCAATTTCACGCAGTCTGAACTGAAGCCTGTCTATGCGTTCGGCCTTCTCGGCCTCGCTGAAGGCAAGGGCGTCCATTTTGGCGCGAACCGTGAGCAAGGCGGCGTGGGCAGCCGCGTACTCGCTCGTGTCAATGCCGCCGAACGCGTCCAGCAGCTCCAAATGGCGGTCGTCGCGCAACAGCTGCAGGCTGTCGTGCTGGCCGTGAACCTGAACCAAAAGAGCGCCCAGCTCGCGCAAGTTGGCCACGGTGGCGGGCTTCCCCGCGATCTTACACAGGTTCCGTCCATCCAAAAGCAGCTCACGCGACAGCAGAAGTTCCTCGCCGGGCTCGGCCCCAAACTGGCTGAGCCAGGCTTCGGCCTCGGCGCCGGGGCAAAAAAATACAGCGGCGACGCTGGCCCTGTCACAGCCCGAACGGATCAGGTCACGCGAGGCGCGAAAGCCCAGAACCGCGCCGAGCGCGTCAATGACGATGGACTTTCCCGCGCCGGTTTCCCCGGTCAGCACGTTGAGCTTCGGATCAAACGCAATGTCGGCCGACTCAATGACCGCGATATTCTCAATATGAAGCACGGACAACATGAATCCAGCCCTCCAGACGTTACTTCAGCAAGCTGTGCAAAAGCTCGACCAGTTCAACTGCGTCCTCGTTGGTTCGCAGCACCAGCATCCCCGTGTCGTCGCCAGCTAGTGTGCCGACAAGAGCAGCGATGTTCATGGAGTCGACTGCCGAGCAGGCAGCGGGAGCCAGCCCAGGCAGGGTCTTGATCACCACGATGTTCTGCGCGCAGTCGCAGGACGTGACGCTTTCCCGAAAAATGGTGCGAAGGCGCCCAGAAAACAGCGGTTCCCCAGCCGACCCGGCGATGGTATACCGGTACGATCCGCCGTCGGTCAACACCTTCACCAGCCGAAGCTCCTTGATGTCCCTGGAAATGGTGGCTTGTGTTGTCGAGAATCCGGCCACATGCAGCAGGGCGGAAAGATCTTCCTGGGTTTCGACATGATTGTCCTTCACAATTTCTAAAATCTTCGTCTGTCGTTGAAATTTCATGGAACCACCGTCCTATTTCAGTTTGCGGTTGACAAGCTCAAAAAAGTTTTGTGACCTGATGCGCAGGATATCGGTACACACTTCTGCCCGCCGCACGCGGACGCGGCACTTGGGCGTAATGCGCAGCGCCGGACCGCCGTCAACGGTTAAGAACACCACGCGGTCCTCATCGGCGTCTGGGTTAATCGTGAGGGTACGGTCCGCCTCGAGGACATAGGAGCGAACCACGGACGCGCGCGGGCAGATCGGCGCGACAAGGATGCTCTGGGCGCGCGGCTCAAGAACAGGCCCGCCGGCGGACATCGCGTACCCCGAGGAACCGGTCGGCGTGGCCACAATCAGCCCGTCGCCATGAAAATCCGAAAGAGGATTTTCGTCCACGAGCAGGCTCAAACGGATCGTTTGGCCGCCCGGCCCGCGCGACAAAACAATGTCGTTGAGCGCGCTTTGGCGCTGTGTGACCTGATCGTTCTCCAGAAGCTCCGCAAGGAGCATCATGCGCTTGTCCAGTTCATACCCGCCCGAAAACAGGCGGTCCAGCAGCGAGAGCTCTTCGCGCTCCAAACCGGTCAGAAAGCCGATACGGCCTAGATTGATGCCCAGAACAGGAACGCCGGCCGCGCTGGCCAGCTGCGCGCACCGCAGGAGCGTACCGTCTCCGCCAAGGGCCACCATGAGGGAAAGCCCGGACAAAACCTCATCAAGCGGAAGGATGCGGATAGAGTCCAGCGCCGCAAGCTCAGGGAAAAGCTCACGGGGAAGCACCACATCGGCGCCCAGCGCAGTCAGCCTTTGGGCTGTTTCCCGTGTTGTGCGCATGTCTTGGTCGCGCGTGGGATTGGGATAGAGCATGATCTTCTTCATCAGCGCTCTCCTCTTTCGTCCAAAGCTTCATGCGCCGAACGCACCGTCTCGCCCAGGTCGACCGGCGCAGCGCCCGGCAGCGCGTGGGCGTGGGCGAGAAACTCAATGTTTCCCTTCGGCCCTTTGACCGGGGAGAACGTGACCCCGCGCACAAACAGCCCGCTGCGCTCCACCATGGCGCAAAACGCATCCAGCACATCGCGGTGCACCGCGGCGTCGCGCACAACGCCGTTTTTGCCCACGCGCTCACGCCCCGCCTCAAACTGCGGCTTGACAAGGCAGACGATTTCCCTGCGCCGGTCAAGCGTTTGCGCCACGACGGGAAGCACGAGACCGAGTGAAATAAAGCTCACGTCGATCACGGCGAGATCGGGGCGCTCATCCAGATGCTCCGGCGTCAGATGGCGCACATTAAAGCGCTCCATGCAGGTGACCCTGGGGTCGTTGCGCAGGTTCCAGGCCAGCTGGCCGTAACCGACGTCGATGGCCCACACGCGGCGCGCGCCGCGCTTGAGCAGGCAGTCGGTAAAGCCGCCCGTAGACGCGCCGCAGTCCAGCGCAGCGCGCCCCGAGACGTCGATGGCAAAGTCGTCCAGCGCCTTTTGCAGCTTTAACCCGCCGCGGCTGACAAACCCAACGCCGTCCTCGCGCACGTCCAGCGCGGCGTCCGCGCCGACAAGCTGTCCGGGTTTGTCGGCCTTTTGGCCGTCAACATACACAAGCCCGGCCATGACGGTCGTCTTGGCCCGTTCTCTCGAAGGGCACAGGCCGCGATCGGCCAGCAATATGTCCAGACGAACCTTTTTATCCATCGGCGACCTTCCGCGCGATGGCCGCGGCGCTCAACCCAAAGTGGTCCAAAAGGACGCTGCGGTCCCCATGTTGGACAAAAACCCCGTCCAGGTTGACGGGCATCCCGGAAAAGTGTCTTGGCAGTACGCCGACATTCTCCTCCAGCAGATACACCCTGCCGCGAAGCAGAGCCCTTGCCGCGTCAAGGTCAGCCTTCATGAGCGAGGGCAGCTTGACGACGGAGCAGAAAATCCCGAGCGTCTCCAGAATTTCGGCTGCCTCAAGCGCCTCGTTGACCATGGTGCCGTAACACACGAGCGTGGCATCCGAGCCGTCCCCGAGCCTGGCCGTTTCCAGAGCGCAATCGGTGTAGCGCCCTTCCCCGCCCCGCGGGTACCGGATGGCCATCGGCCCGTCACCGGCCAGGGCGGCGCGCAGCATGGCGCGCAGCTCGGCAAAGCTGGCAGGGCACATCAAACGCATATGGGGAACCGACGTGAGAAACAGCACGTCAAACACGCCATGGTGCGTTTCACCGTCCTCGCCCACAAGTCCGGCGCGATCCACCGCAAAGACAACCGGAAGCTTTTGGATGGCCACGTCATGAATAATTTGGTCGTATGCCCGCTGCAAAAACGTAGAGTAGATGGCGACCACCGGCCGCATGCCCTGCTTGGCCAGTCCGGCGGCCATCGTCACGGCGTGTGACTCCGCGATGCCCACGTCAAAAAAGCGTTTGGGAAAGCGCCTGGCAAACCTGTCCAGCCCCGTTCCCTCCTGCATGGCGGCGGTAATGGCGCAAATCCGCTGATCCTGCGCGCCCAGAGCGGCAAGCTCTCTGCCGAAAACCGAGGAAAAGGACGGCATCTTCTTGTTGACTGCCTTGCCGGACTCCAGATTAAACCGATTGACGCCGTGAAAATGGCTGGGGTCTTCCTCGGAAAAGCGGTATCCCTTGCCCTTCACGGTGATCACATGTACTAAAACGGGCCGCTTGAGCGCGATGGCCTGCTGCAGCACGTCGCACAGACCTCCGATGTCGTGGCCGTCCATAGGGCCCAAATACGTAAAGCCCATTTGCTCAAAAATGGTCTCAGGGAGCAAAACCTCTTTGACCGTGCGCTTGGTGCCGGAGATCAGCTTTCCCAGCACCTGACCGCCGGGGATGCCGTCAACGACGCGGTGAACGACGCGCTTGGCGCGAAAATACTGCGGCTTGACACGCAGGTTGGACAAGTGGCGCGCGATGCCGCCGACATTGCGGGTGATCGACATTTCATTGTCGTTGAGTACGACAATCAGCGGCTCCCCGCTCTGACCGGCGTCGCTGAGCGCCTCGTAGGCAAGCCCTCCCGTCAGCGCGCCGTCCCCTATCACGGCAGCGACGTGATAGGGCTGCCCGCTGAGCGTGCGCGCGCGCGCCATGCCGAGGGCTGCCGAGATAGAGGTGGACGCGTGCCCCGACACAAACGCGTCGTGGACGCTTTCACTCGGCTTGGGAAATCCCGAGGTCGCGCCAAACTGGCGAAACGTCGAAAAATCGTCAAGCCGCCCGCTGAGCAGCTTGTGTGTATAGCACTGGTGGCCGACGTCAAACACAATGCGGTCTTTGCTCGTGTCAAACATACGGTGCAGCGCAATGGTGAGCTCAATAACCCCCAGGTTGGACGCCAAATGACCGCCGTTTTGAGACAAGTTCTCCAATAAATGCGCGCGGATATCCCGGCAGAGAGCCGGCAAACGTTCAAGCGGGATACGCTTGATGTCTTTTCTGGCGTTTAGCAGCAGATCGGTCAATCACGATGCCTCCCAATTTGTCTGAGTTTGGTCAAAAAACCCGAGGCGTAGCTCATCGCCGTTCCGACAACATGGATGATCGCTGTGTTGTTTCGCACGGCCACGGTTTTTCCAAGCGCCTTGCCACCGACCGTGAGTGAGGCCACTACCGCTGAAAAAATCATCGTGGTCGCCAAGACGTGAAGCCCGTAGTTTTGAATCAATGTGGTCGCGATGACCGTCGTGGTCGCGCCGGAGATGATGCCCGAGATATCCCCCACAACGTCGTTACAAAAGCTGGAGACTTTTTCGGTATTGCGAACAAGGCGCAGGCTTTGCTCGGCGCCGCGAACACGCCGGGCAGCCATCGAATGAAACGGCTTTTCGCTGGCAGTGGCCACGGCGACGCCCAGAATGTCGAACACGATGCCCAGCAAAATGAACATCAACAGAACCGCCATGGCGGAAAGTACGCCAAGGCCGCTGATGACCGTATTGGAGATCAGACTGAGCAGCAAGGAGATCACAAACGTCCAGCCCGTGACGGTGATGATCCAGCGCACCGCCGTGGGCTTCAGCCTGCGTCTTTTCTTTGCGGCGCGACGGTCAGGCCGAAAATAACCCTTGCCGCCGTCCGAACCGGTTCGTTTGGGAGGGTCTGAGTCGTTCAAGAATTCATCATCCTTAAAAGAAATCATAGTTTTTTTTCAAGTTGGAGGCGACGTCTGGAGTAAATCTTACGGCATAGGTTCGGTTGGATTTCCCCGCGGGATGCCTCTCGTCGCCGATCAGGCGGTTTCCCATTAAACCCCGCTTCGTCCTGTTGCCAAAGACGCTACCGAATTGCCACTGAGTCCGCACTGTAATCCCCCAGACGCCCCCGAAAGACGACCTAGGCGTTTTCCGCCGCAGGCAAACTGACTCTTAGCCTCTTTTGCAGGCAGGGTTTCAAAGGCAACTGCGTTGTCGCCCTGGCCAGGGCGGCAAACATGAATCCTTATCCGCCAAACCCACGCAAGGCAGGCTACTCTGCACACAGCGCCTTTCGGCACCGCCTTGCAGGTTTAACCCTGATTCGTAGGCATTCGATAGCCGCCCACAAGTTCAGGTCTCCACGGAAAGAGGGTCGGCCGGCACATGCCATTGCGCCACGCCCTCAAGCCTTAACCCCCAGCACCCACCCCAAACTGGGCGTAAGCAGCAAGCACCAGGGACTTCATCGTTGTGCCCTTCAACGGATTTTTAGGCCCGTCTTGGGAGTCAGCCGCTCTGACTAGGATATCGCGCCTCCAAATCTTATAAAATCAAGCCTATGACAATGCCCAACCCCGCCCCGCAGAAAACCTCAATAGGCGTGTGCCCCAAGAGCTCCTTAAGTTGCTGGCCGAAGAGTTCGGGCGTTGTTTCATCCCAATGCTCCATCATATAGTTGAGTATCTTGGCCTGTTCCCCCGCCGCGCGGCGGACGTTTGACGCGTCATACATGACGATAAAGGCAAACACAACAGCCACGGCAAACAGCGGTGACGCCGTACCAGCCACTTTTCCGACGGATGTCGCCAGGCAGGCCACGGTAGCGGAGTGCGAGCTGGGCATCCCTCCCGAGCCGATCAGTCTTCTGATATCAAGCTTCTTCTTGACGATCAGCACAAAGAAAATCTTCAGGATCTGCGCCAGCAGGAAGGCAAACAGCGTGACGTTGAGTATCCGGTTCCCGGTTAAAAAAAAGACTGCATTTCTCATATAATCATTGTTTCCTGTGAGCAAGCCGTTCAGTCAGCCAAATCAAAAAGCCCGTGTCGGAAAATGGCTCCAAATACATCAGTGAGGTCTGGGTAAGCTCCTCGACCAGCTCCTTGCAGCGGCTGAGGCCGAGCACCTTGACAAACGTGAGCTTTTCGTTGAGGACATCGGTTCCCACGCTCTTGCCCAGAAGCTCCTGATCGCCGGTGACATTTAAAATGTCGTCCTGGATTTGAAACACAAGCCCGAGGTAGTTTGCATAGGAGATGGCATAATTGATCAGGCTCTTGTCCGCGCCGCCCAGCAGACAGCCCGCCTCGGCGGCGGCGCAGAACAGCGCGCCCGTTTTCATCGAGTGGACAAGAGAGGCCGTGTGAAAATCCTGCGGCACTCCCTCAAAGTCCAGATCAAGCTGCTGCCCGCCGGCCATTCCGTAAGCGCCCGACGCCCACGCGATGGTGTGCGCGGCGCTGAGCGCGGCGGTCGGATCGATGCCCTCCAGATTGTCGGCGTCAAGCATGGTTTCAAAGGCCGCGGTCAAGAGCGCGTCGCCCGCCAAAATGGCGGTGGCCTCGCCGAAGACCTTGTGGTTGCAGGGCCGCCCGCGGCGCTGGGTATCGTCGTCCATGGCCGGAAGGTCGTCATGAATCAGGGAATAGGTGTGAATCATCTCCAGTGAACAGGCAAACGGCAGCGCGCGTTCAATCTCTCCGCCGGCGATGCGGCAGAACTCAAGCAACAAAACAGGACGAATGCGCTTTCCGCCGGCGAACAGGCTGTAATGCATCGCGTCAATGAGCCTGCCCTGGGCCACGGGGGTGTTTGGGATATAGCGTTCCAAAGCGTCCTCAACTAGCTTAATATACAGGTCAAGCCTGCTTTGATCATTCATCCTGACCCTCCTCAAACGGCAGCTCGGCGATCACTCCGTCGGAATCTCTGCCAAGCTTTACCACCCGTTGTTCAGCCTCCCTGAGCTTTTGCGCGCATATTCTGGCCAGCTTGGTTCCCTCTTCAAAGAGTGCCAGCGCGTCGTCCAGGGGCAAATCCCCGCGTTCCATTTGACGCACGATCTCCTCCAGACGGCTTGCCGCCTGCTCAAAGCTCTCTTTACTCACGGCTGCACCCTCTCTACGACACAAAATAACTGCCCCCGCGCGGGACGAACGGAGATCTCATCTCCAACTGCGAGTTCCCCGGCGTCGGTGATAACGCTGCCGTCGGCGCGCGCCGCCACAGCGTATCCCCGGGACAATACGCCCAGAGGGCTGAGCGCGTCCAGCTTCGCGGCCGAAACCGAAAAACGCTCTCTGGACTGGGAGGAAATGCGATGAAAGCTCTCCGACAACTTCGCGACGAGCATGTCAAGGGTCTGCCTGCGGCCCTCCAGAAGACGCTCAGGGTTTGCAAACGACTTTTTCAAAAGCGAAAGCCGGTCGCGCATTCTTCCAAATGAGCGCTCCACGCCGCTCATGAGCCGCGCGTCAACCTGCCCGAGCCAGCCCAAAAGCTCCACCTGGTCGGGTGTGACCAGCTCGGCGGCGTTGGAGGGTGTGGCCGCGCGCACATCGGCGACATAGTCGGCAATGGTGACGTCGGGCTCGTGCCCGACAGCCGAAACCACGGGGATGCGAGAGGCAAAAATGGCCTGGGCGACTTTCACGTCGTTGAAGGCCCAGAGATCCTCCATGGATCCGCCGCCCCTGCCCGTGATGATCACATCGCCCAAATCGTGCTGATTGGCATAACGAATCGCCGCGGCGATCTCTCCCGGAGCCTCTTCGCCCTGCACGCGCACGGGGGCGATGATGAGGGTGCACATCGGCCAGCGGCTCTTGAAGATGCGAATCATGTCGCGTACGGCAGCGCCGGCCGGGCTGGTCACCAGAACCACACGCTGAGGAAAGGGCGGCAGTGTTTTTTTATGCGCCGCGTCAAACAGTCCCTGCTCCCCCAGCCTCCGCTTCAGCTCTTCAAACGCCTGGGCAAGCGCGCCCGCGCCGTCGGGCAGCAGGCGTGAGCAGTACAGCTGCATCTGCCCGTCCCGGAGGTAGACAGAAAGTCTCCCCGCGGCCAAAACGCTCATGCCGTCCGCGGGAGCAAACGAGAGCTTGGAGGCGTCTGAACGAAACATCACGGCGCGCAGAACACTCTCCTGATCTTTGATCGTGAAATAGTGGTGGCCGGAGGGATAGCGCTTATAGTTGGACAGTTCCCCGCGCACAAAAAGCCCTCGCAGGACATCGTCGCTGTCAACCATCTGCTTAACATAGGCGTTGACCTGAGATACGGTCAGGGGCTCATTCATGATTTGCCTCCGTGCGGGCGAAAGTCCCCAGAATCCCATTGATAAACGCCGTAACCTCGCGGGGCTCGTATTTTTTGGATATTTCTACGGCCTCGCTGATCGACGCGCCGGTGGGAATGTCGTCCATATACAGCACCTCAAACATGGAGATGCGCATAATCGCGAGCGCCACGCGCGGCAGGCGGCCGAATTTCCAGTCGATGGACAGCCGCTCAATATAGCCGTCGAGCTCGGCCATGTGTTCCACGACGCCTCTGAACACGCGGGTCAGATACTCTGTCTGCGCCGCGTCGGGCGGCTTCTCGTAAAGCACGTCTTCATCCGCAAGACGCTCATAAAACTCCGGGGAAAACCGCTCCGACAGCAGCTCGTCTACGTCCTGAAAAAAATCATAATTGTATACAAGTCCAACGGCGATCTCGCGTGCAGCCGTTCTAGTCATGACGCGTTTCCTCTTTTTCCCAAACATTACGGGTATGAGACATTATAACTGAACTTTAAATAAAATGCAAGCCGCGATTGCCGGGACGGGCACTTCGCGTCCCCGACTTTTGTCAGGTTTTGTCTCTAGTCTGACGGCGCATCCGGCAGATCCTGACCTCGCTCAAAAACCGAACTTATTTCAAGCTGAGGCGTTGCGGAAGTGATTTCCGCAACGCCTCAGCTTGTCAAAAAGGCGCTTTGCGCCTGAGACTGTAGACAAACCTTTTATTTGTCTACAAACGGGAGCAGGAACGCGTCTTTGTGAAGACGCGCATTGGTTGACTTTCCCGGAGTGAATCCGTGAAAGTCACTTGTTTCCATGCTTTGCGCTCAACCAGTCCAGCAGGGACCCGCCGCCCTCGGCGTCAGGTTCTTGCTGGACTGAATCCAGGAAAAATATAAACAACAAAGGTTTTGGGAATTCATTTCTCGAAACCTTTTCCCTTCAAACCGCCTCAGCGATTTGGTCCTGCCCTCGTTTTGTCAAAGAACCAAAGGCTCTTTGACAGCCTGACGCGTCTTCGCAAAGACGCGAGCCAACCCCCTGCTTTGTCCCAGAACCATGGTTTTGGGGACAAACTGAGACTGTCAGGCTTTTGGTGTTCCTACTTCGGCGCCGCTTTTCCTTCGGTTGCGCCGGTCGCGCTTTGCGCTGTACATCGCCAAATCAGCCTCATTGACCAGCTTCATGATCTCCTGGCTCATATCGGTTCGAATCGCATAGGAAAGCGTGATCCCCGCTCCCATCAGTTCGGTATCTTCCCAATCTTCGCAGAGGCGATTGACCTTTTCAATGATCTCCACCAGCTCGCATTGAGTCGTTCGCGGCACAAACCCCAAAAATTCGTCGCCGCCCAAGCGGATCCAGCTGGTCCGGATCGGAGAACTGTCCCTGAGCGCCTGGGTGATCGCCTGGAGCAGCTTGTCCCCCATGATGTGTCCGTACGTGTCGTTGAACGCTTTCAGTTCGTTGACGTCGCCGACAATGATGCCCAGTGAAAGCTCCTGTGGGGTGTTGAGCTCGCGCAAAAGGCGCGCAAACGAGTGCCGGTTGAATAGGCCGGTCAGATGGTCATAGTACGCAGTGTCCTGCAGCTTGTGAACCATGGACATGATGGGCGTGATATTTTTGATCTCCACATAGGCGCCGATAACTTTTCCGGGAAGATTGCTGATATGGGACGAAGACATTTGGTAGTGCACGTCAGCGCCCTCTATATTCACCGTGACGATGGAGCTGTCGTCTTCAAAAAAGCGTCCGTCAAACGTATCGACCAACAGCTTTACAAAGTTGGCAAATAGCATCCCGCGCAGCGAATCAATGTTGAGCAAACCGGCCAGGCGCAGCGCTTGCCGGTTAAAATCCAGGATGCGGTTGTCCTGATCCAACACAAAAATGGCGTCTCCCGAGTTTTCAAAAATAAGCTCGCGCGAGGTGAAGAGCATGTCGATCGAATGGGGGGTGTACAGCGCAAAATAGAACGTCACGAGCGAGAGCTGAACGACGATGGGCGCAGGGTCCAGGGAGAACGGAATGACATCCAGAATCGAGGCGATCGTGGCGACAACGGTCAGAATCAACCCGGCCAGCATGGTGACAACCGGGAACCGATAGTTGCGCGGAAGCTTCCTGAGCTGTCCGATCATCAGATGGATGGTCATGAACATAGTCACATAGCAAAAAGCACAGTGCACCCAAAACCAGAAGCCGAAGGCGGTTTCCACCATTCGGATGCCCTGCGAATAGGTGATGCGGATAAAGGTGCGAAACAGCCCGAGCCGCGCGTCGGTGAGAATGGCAAGCAGCGTCATCAACGGAAAGGCGTAGAGAACGGCCAGCGCTCTGGCCTGAAACATGCGGTGCTTAAACGCCCTTGTGGCGAGCAGATAGATCTGCAGACTGCTCGTGCCGATAAACACAAAACGTATCTCATAGATGAAAAGCGCAGCAGGCTCGTAAGGCAGCAAGTAGAAAAGCCCCATACAGGTTGTCCACAGTGTGTTGCTGACGCACAAAAGCGCATACCAAAGAGAAGAGTCACTCTCTTTTCGCCGCTGCGCAGCACCAATAAGCATCGGGATTCCGATGAAGGAAAACGCCAGGTAAAAGCAGCCTATCGTCAGGTTCGTCAAGTGGCAGCACCTCAGCAGTGTACATTATGCGTTGTCTGCGAGGGGTTTATGTGCGGTTACACCGGTTGTTAAGCCTCAGCGGAGTCAACCGGGGCTCCCTAAAATTCTCAAAACTGATTCCAAAACCGTGCGCACGGTGTCGCCGGGCCGGCCGGACGGATCAAGAAGTTTTACAGCTAATGTATACTATATCCGAAACAGGCCAAAAACGCAAGCCAATTTTTCATTTCTCTGTATTGAGAAATGAGATCACATATAAATAAAACTTCTTTTCATGTAAATGTAGCGCATAAATAAACACATTAACAAATAATGGGAGGTCGTTTTCTTCCAATTTGGAAGCGCCCTGCCAAACGGGATATAAACAAGCCTGCCGCCCTTGAACCTCTCAAGGGCGGCAGACAGACTCAGACTTCAAGGAAACGCTTTTGTCATCAGCCTGACATTTCTTATTTTTTGCCCGGCTTTTCAAAGGTCACGCCGTTGACATGAACGCTGATGGTTCCGACTTCCAGCCCGGTCATCGTTCCAACCGCGTCCTTCACCTTCTCCTGAATTTTCTGCGCGACCGTGGTGATCGGGAACCCATACAGCACCAGAACGTATACGTCCAGATTCACCTTGCTCTCCTCTATCCCCACCTTGACGCCGCGGGAGAGGCTTTTTTTGCTTAGCAGTTCGGCTACGCCTGAACCGGCGGCCAGGGAGGCCACGCCTTCCACCTCGGACACAGCCAGGGCGGCGATGGACGTCACAACGTCCTCGGCAATATGAATGTTTCCCTGCTCTTCCACGCGGACGACCGAATCCTTGTTATCAGACATCTCACACTCTCCTTTTGTTTGCTCCGGCTCAAAACCCGGAAACGACGGGTTCGTTTCGCACAGTATTATATCACATAAAGATTGATTTGAACACAGTATTTCGGGTTAAGCCGGGACTTCGGTAATGTGGATGTCCAGCGCGGTCATGGAGGTCTGTGAGATCACGACGTCTTTGATTTTGGCGGCGTCGGTGGCCGTCAGTCCGCCGTCCGGCGCAGCGACCACCAGGCTGATGCCGTCGTTATTGATAAAGGCCACGCACTGTGTGAAGCCTTTGGCCACGATCAGGTTTTCTACAGTCGCCTCGAGCATCGCGTTCTGGGCCAGTTTTTCAATTTCGCTTGTAGCGTTGTCCTTGATCTCCTGCGAGGCATCCTCCCGGTCCGCTGCCTCGCGCAGAATGGTGATGGCGCTGTCCCTGGCCTGCTGGCGGGCCAGTCTGGCCTCGGAGAAATACCCCGCAGACAGGTCGGTGGACTGGTTAGCGCCGGTCTCTTCACCAATGCCCTCTTCGTTCAGGCTGCCGGCGTCGGGCGAAGCGCTGGGCGATACCGTGGCTTTGCCGGGGTCAAACACCTGCGCGTCCTCTCCGTCAGGCACGCGGCCGTAAGACCAGCTCAAGTACATGGCCACGCAGACAAACAGCACGATCACAGATACAACAGCATTTCGTTTCCAAATTTTCATCCGTGTTTCCTCCTATTTTTTCATTTTGACGACACTTATTTTATCGCTGCGCAGTCCGGTCAAGGCAGAGACCGCCTCCACCACCGCCAGCCGCACCATGGCGGAATCCCCGCCGTCGCAGACAATGAGCGCTCCTTCAAACTCGGGATAGATGCGTTTGGTGACCAAAGGCTGCTGCACATTTCCGCTGCTCAATATAACCGTCTTGCGCTGTGAGGATGTGGTGTAGTCCGAGTGAACGCTGTCAATCTGCTCGCGATGGGACTCGGCGGTGACGTCCTCCTGCACAAGCACATGCATGTCGGAGTGAAGCGTGAGCACAACGTCAACTCGTCCGGCGCCATCCATGGAGGCGAGCGCCTTTTCCACGCGTTCCTCCATGTCACTGACGGAAAACTCCGGGTACGCCTCGTCCCCGCTGAGCTCCGCCGAAGGGCTTTCTTGGCCGAACGGCCAAAGAATAAGCACCAGGCCGGCCACGATAACCAGCAAAAGGTATTTGTACTTTTTGAGTGCTGCCAGTATGGACGGCCATTGCGCCATAAGATTACGCTCCTTCTTCATCGTCGTTCGTACCTCTGCCGGCTTTCGCCGATATCCAGTTCCTGAGCAAGCACCGTCTCCAGCGCCGACCTTGCCGCATCCGGATCATCGCACCGAATGACTGCATAGGCCGGAACCGGGATCGCTCCTTCTTCGTCACAGACAACGCGCGCGGTCACCTCCAGCCCGAGAGCTTGTGCTTTGTTCACAATATATGCGCTGGTCCTTTGCTCTATGAGTTCCTTCAAAGCCGTTGAGCCGGCTGTTTGGGGAATGTCCGTCTCGGGCAGCAGCGCCTCCCATTCGGGAGCCTGGCCGTACGCAGGCCGCAACAGCAGGAGGATCATCACGAGCCCGCAACAAAACCGGACTGTTTTGCGCGCCTGCCCGTCCGGCGTGAGCGCCAGCGCCAGCGCCATGATCACGGCAAACGCCACAATCGACGTTATCCAAGACTGTAAATAGCCCAGCATGCTCTACCCTCCCGCCAGAATAAACGACACAATGGAGATGATCAGCAGGAACGCCGCCGAGGCCGTCATGGCCAGCGCCAGCAAAAAAACGCCGGAAAGCCCATCAATATATCTGGACAGGCTCTTTTCGGCGATGGGGGCCACGAGCGCGCCCGTGGCCTTAAACATCAGCGTGCGGATGCCCATCTGCAGAAACGGGGTCAACGCAATGCCCAGAACGGCAAACAGCCCGAACAGCCCGATGGCGTTTTTGACGATGCCCGCGCCGACCATCAGCGTCTCCGAAGCATCGGAGATAATGCCGCCGACCACCGGAACCATGCCGGAAATCACCGTTTTGGCGCCCTTCATCGTCAACGCGTCGGCCGAGCCGGAGATGGCGCTGCTGAGCGTGAGATACAGTACAAACGCAGTCATGCTGACGGTCAAAATGCCCATCACCAGCCACTTTACCAGCGCGGCCAGGCGGTCGAGAGTGTTTTTGGGCAGCACCGCACTGACGGTGATCAGCGCCAGATACACAAGCAGCAGCGGCAAAAGCACCTTGTCCAGCAGACTCAGAAACATGCTGGAAAAAAACATCGTCGCCGCCTGGCGCGCCACGGCCGAGGCCGGTCTTCCCATGGCCGTTGTCGCACCCGCCATTGCGGGCAAAAGCGTAAGGGCGAACGTGTTGATCTGGTCAAGCGCCAAGCGGGCTGTCTGGATGACGCCGTTTACGTCGCCGACCGCCACGGCGGCAACGCCGAGTACACCCGACAGAGTCACAATGTCCTGGCGGGAGCCGTCCAAAAAGCTGTTGGCCACGCCGCAGAGAACCAGCACGACAATGATGAGCAGCATGGACGACAGGCTCTGCCGAAACAACCCGCCCGCCTGATTTTGCATGGAGGACATAAGACCCGATATGCCGCCGTTGAGGCTGGCCTTGTCAGCAGAAATCTCCGAAACGGCGTCGCCGGCCGAGGACGGAACGGCGCGCTCGACAGCGCCTGTGTCAAACTGCGTCCAAAGATCCTCACTGGCCGCCGCGCCGGGAACCAGGGCGAGCAGCAACACAAGAAGAACAACAATTCTCTTCATCACCCTCACCCCTGCAAAAAGGACTGTACAAGTCCGAAAATCGCCGACAGCAGCGGCAGCGCGACGTAGACACCCGTGGCAGACGCCAGTAGTTCAATGGCCGACGCGATGGCCTTTTCATCGGCGTCCCGGCACAAATCGCTTGACAGCTTGGCCACAATCGCGATGCCGACCGTTTTATAAATCGGTGTGACCAGTTCGGGCGCGAGTCCGGCCACCTGCGCCAGCTGCTGCGTGAAGTCAAAGATCTGCTGGAACACCGTCAGGCCGAGCGCCGTGATCATGACGGCGATGAGGATGGCCATGGAAAGCGCGATTTCCGGAACGGCTTTTCGCACGACAACGGCGCACAGCGCGCCGACGACGCCCCAAAAGCACACGCGCATAAACAGCTCCATCGCTAAAACCCAAACAGCGTCTTCACCAGATTGAACAGGCTGTTGATCTCCTGCAGCACAATCACCATGACGACAATCAGCCCGGCAAGCACAGTCATCATGGCCTGTTCTTCCCGTCCCGAGCGGATCAGCAACTGGTTGAGCACGGCCACCAGGATGCCTATGGCCGCCACCTTAAAGACTAAATCGACCTGCATAGCGCTCTCCTCATATCACCAAAATCATCACAGTCAGGCCCGACGCCACCCCCAGCGCGGCGTAGACCCTGCTCTGCTTCAGGCGTTCTTCGCGCGCCTTGACCAGCGAACTCTCCAGACGCTTGTAGATA
Source organism: Oscillospiraceae bacterium (assembly GCA_031550325.1). Taxonomy (GTDB): domain Bacteria; phylum Bacillota; class Clostridia; order Oscillospirales; family UBA929; genus JAVBTT01. Next base: position 42,907 of record JAVBOR010000057.1, on the reverse strand, counting down.
TACTCCAGGCTTTCCGCCTGCCGTCCGGCGTCGTATCGGCCGAGAACGCCGCCCAGTTCTCCAATGAGCAGCCTGTCCTGTTCGGGAAGGCTGAGCGTCTGCGCCCGCGCCCGCCACAGCTGGCTCAGCGTCTTGTCTCCCCACGGCGACCATGTGTCCAAAAGGCTTTGAAAAAAAGGGCGCAGCTGTGAAAACTGCTGGCCAAGCTCGGACATAAGCCCCGGAAGCGCCGTCTGACCGAATCCGATTTCATTGACGCACACCCTCACCGCCGAGAGCCAGGCCTCCAAATGCCGCACGCGCGCGCCCAGATTTCTGGCGGCCTGTATGCCGAACAGAACACAGCAGCCGGCCAGCAGCAACGCGCCCGCCCACCTGAGCGTCATAGCGCCTGAACCTCATATGTACGGCGCGGGCTGAGGCCGATGGTGATCAGGCGGTCAAACATCGGCAAAACCGTCCGCAGTGTCTCGCGGCGCTCGAGATCTTCCCTGTCCTGTGCGTGCGCGGTGGCCAAAACGCTCACGCCGCAGCCCATACAGCTCCGCAGCGCCGCCACGTCGTCCGTCGAGGCAATCTCGTCCATGGCCAGCACCTGGGGGTTCATGCCGCGGAGCAAAATCATGGCAGCTTCGGCTTTCGGCGCGCCGTCCATGACGTCGGTCTGCGCGCCGACGTCCAGCTGCGCGCGTCCCCAAAAGCAGCCGGCCAGCTCGCCGCGCTCGTCCGCCACCGAGACGCGCAGCGCCGGTCGCCTGTCACTTCCGTTGGAGATCTGACGGACGAGGTCGCGCAGCAGCGTTGTCTTTCCAAGCCCCGGCGGAGAGATGATCAGCGTATTGAGCGCGCGGCCCGACGAAAAGAGCTTGTCAACCACGCCATTGGCAGCGCCGTGCACCTGGCGCGCGATGCGTATGCAGAGCGACGACAAATTCTTGATATGCGTCACACAGCCGTCGCTGACAACCGCCTGGCCGCACATCCCGATTCGATGCCCGCCCTCCACGGTCAAGTACCCGTTCCTTACCTTTTCCAGCACAGTGTGCAGCGACTCCTGCGTGGCGTTGTTCATTGTGTGAACGATGTCGTCGGACGAGGTGACCAGTGACGCGTCGGGGACGACCTCTCCGTCCGAAAACGTGACTGAAAAAAACTGCCCGGCGCGCAGGCGAAATTCTTCGGCGGCAAGCCGCCGCGCGGCGGACAGCGTGTCCGACGCCCGCCGGTGCGCGGGAGGCAGCAGTCTGGCTGCTTGCTCATAGGGTGTGATCACGGCACATGTCCCTCCTCTTTTGCTTTGCCACCAGTGTATGAGGGTTTGTCCGCAAATAGAACGAATCCGTCTTTGCATTTATGCGTGCCTGTGGTATAATCAAGCAGGCGCAACGGGGTCAGCCAGCCTGTTCCAAAGCGCCGGGGAACAGGCATGATTTTTGTTTAGGAGGAAACACGATATGGGCGTTCTCTCTCGCTTTAATGACATTATGACGGCCAATGCAAACGCTGTGTTGGATAAACTGGAGGATCCCTCCAAGATGGTCGACCAGCTCCTTCGCGACCTCAACGACGACCTTGGCAAGGTCAAGGCCGAGACGGCCGGGGTCATGGCCGAGGAGTCCCGGGCCAAGCGAACGCTCGACGACTGCTCGGACGACATCGGGAAAATGCAGGCCTATGCCGAGAAGGCCGTGGTCATGGGCAACGACGCCGACGCCCGCGAGTTTTTGCAGAAAAAAGCAGCGCTTACCGAAAAGCGCGTATCCCTGGAGCAGAGCTATGACCTCGCCGCGGCCAACGCCGCGAAGATGCGTCAGATGCACGACAAACTGACGGCGCAGATTGGCGACCTCAACTCCCGAAAGGATGCCATCAAGGCCAAGGTGCAGGTGGCCAAAACACAGGAGCGCATGAACAAGATGACCGACGCGGCCGGCATGGTCGGCGACAACGCGGCGGCCATGGATCGTCTGGAGGAAAAGGCTGACGCGATGCTCGACCGCGCCAACGCCATGGCCGAGCTGAACACCCCTGCCGATTCTCTGGCCGAACTGGAGAAAAAGTATGCTCAGAATCCGTCGAAAGTCGAGGATGAGCTTGCCGCAATCAAGGCAAAGCTCGGCCAATGACCGACGAAACAGGGTCCCGCTGTCCGCATTGCGGCGGTGAGCTGATTTTTGACATTTCGCACCAAAAGCTGATGTGTGAGCACTGCGAAACAGAGGGAGAAGTGGCAAGCCGCCCTGTGGTGGAACACGACTTCTCCCCTTCGCGAACACGGGATGCCGACGCAAGCTGGAATCAGCGGGTAGAGAGCTTCCGCTGCTCGAGCTGCGGCGCTGAGATACTCGTGGAGGGCAGCGTGACTTCCCTGGTCTGCTCCTATTGCGGCTCGTCCCACGTTTTGCGCGAAAAGCAGTCTGCCGGCATCGCGCCCGAGGCGATTGTGCTGTTTAAGGTGGACAAACACCGGGCAGCACAGGTTTTCAACCAATGGGTCCGCAAGCGTTTTTGGGCGCCGTCCGCCCTGAGGACGCTGGTGCAGACCGACGCGCTCAACGCGGTGTATCTCCCCTACTGGACGTTTGACGCCCAGGCCGACTGCCCCTATAGAGCGCAGGGCGGCAGAGTGTATTACGTCAGGGTCGGTTCGGGAAAGGAAGCGCGCACCGTGCGCCGCGTGCGGTGGTTTTCCGTGCGCGGGCGGATTCGGCACTTTTTTGACGACGTGCTGGTTTCAGCGCGCAAAATCAGGGACAAACTGGTCTCCAAGGTCGAGCGCGGCGACGTGAAAGACTGCAAGGCGTTTGACATGAGTTATCTGGCCGGGTACTCCGCTGAGAAGTATGACGCTGATCCGCAGCAGAGCTTCGAGCAGGCCAGGCAGATCATGTGCGCCGAGCTGGAGAGCATGGCAGCGGGCGAAGTGCTCAGAAGCTATGATGAGGTGCAGGGCGTACAAATCAGCCCTGAGTTCTTTGAGGTGAAGTTCAAGCACCTCTTGCTGCCGTTCTGGCGCGGCGCTTTTCATTATAGAGACAAACTTTACAGAGTCGTCATCAACGGGCAGTCGAGCGCCATCAAGGGGGAGTATCCCAAGAGCAAGCTCAAAATTGCCCTCTTTGCAGCGCTTTCGCTTATTGTGTTAGCGGTCATTGTCTATTTGCTGGCGGTCAGCGGGGTGTTTGAGTCGAGCCGGAGCTTTTAGCGCCTGCGGCCGGCGCCCAAGTTTAGGAGGTTGTTCATGGCTATCTTTCAAGGGCAATTTGCCAATGTCGTCGAGTGGAATGAGGCCCGCGACGACGTGATCTTTTGGAAATGGGGCAACAACGAGCTGAAGAAAAGCAGCAGGCTTGTCGTCCGCCCCGGGCAGGACGCCATTTTTCTGTACAACGGGCGCATTGAAGGCATTTTCACCGACGAGGGCAATTACGAAATGGAGAGTCAGATCATCCCGTTTTTGTCCACGCTCAAGGGGTTTAAATTCGGCTTCAACTCAGGGCTGCGCGCCGAGGTGGTGTTTGTCAACGTCAAGGAGTTTTTGATCAAATGGGGCACCAAGAACGCCGTGCTCATTCCCACGCCGCAGCTGCCCGGCGGGCTGCCCATCCGCGCGTTCGGAACCTTTACGATGAAAGTGTCGGATTACGTCACGCTCATGGACAAGGTGGCAGGGATCAAGAACCAGTTCACGGTCGATGACGTCAAAGACCGTGTCGTCGCCGTTCTGGATGGGCTGCTGATGCGCTCCATTGCCAAAGAAGGCAAGGACATGTTTAACCTTCAGGCAAACGCCGCTGACATTGGAAGCGACATTTGCGTCCAGCTGGACATGCAGATGCGCTCGATAGGGCTGAGCATTACGGGCTTTGCTGTCTCCAGCTTTAGCTATCCCGAGGAGGTTCAGGAGAAGATCAACCGTACCGCCTCTTACCATATGGTCGGAGACGTGGATAAATACCAAAAGGTCGGCATGGTCGACGCCATGGCCTCGGAAAAGACCGGCTCTTCCAGCATGGGAGACGCTATGGGCTCCATGGTCGGGATGATGGCGGGCATGCAGATGGCCAAAGACATGACGCAGAACGCAGCGCCGCCGCAAGGCAAAACACCGGGCGGGGCGAAATTCTGCTCCGAATGCGGACAAAAGCTCGCCGCCGGTGCCAAGTTTTGCCCCGAATGCGGCCTTAAAATCGGCGACTGAGAAAAACCTCATACTGTCGGCAAACCCCGCGGTCGCGATGACAAAAACTCTTCCGACAACTCGCCGCTGTGCGGCTTTGGGCCGGAAGAGTTTTTGATTTGGTCTGGTATTTTTGTTCCCCGAGTGTTTGGCCGGTACGGAAGAAGCGCCCGCATACTTCCGACATCCTTTCTTCATCTGGAAATCTCTCCAAAACTTTGACAAATCCCCTAAAAAATGGTATGATAGTGGAAGGGAGTAAACGAAGAAGGAGTGTTTTTGACATGAAACGGAAAACAAGGGTTCTCGCCTTTCTGCTGGCGTTCGTGCTGGCTCTGCTGCCGCTGTCGCAGACCGCGACGGCCGAGGGTCAGAGCATCCAGGACATGTTCCCCGATCCGGTCATGGCGCAGGCCGTAGCCGAACAGCTGGACCGGCAGGTCACCGATACGGCGACTGCGCAGGAGCTGGCGCTGGTCATGTACATTGATGCCCAGGATGTGGACAACTGGAGCGGCATTGAGCGCCTGACCGGGCTGTTGACGATATCACTGGGCTTTTCGCCGGACGCCTCCGGCGCCTCCAGTCTCTCCGACTTGAGCGCGTTGACCGAACTGTACTATATCGACATCACTGGGCAGGCGCTGAGCGGGTCGCTGGCCGACCTGCAACGCCTGACAAAGCTGCAGACTTTATCCCTATGGAGCGACAATGTGACGGGGAGCCTGTCCGATTTGCGTCCGCTGACAAAACTGAGGAGTTTAGCCCTATGGAGCGACAACGTGACGGGAACCCTTGCCGACCTTCGGAATCGGCCCGAACTGATCTTTATCAGTGTCTACTGCGGAGATTTATCCGGGTCTCTGTCCGAGCTGGGTGCGATGACAGACATCGGCTTTCTTAGCATCGGCGGAGACGGCGTGACCGGCTCGCTGAGCGATCTGGAAAACCTGACGAAGCTCACTCACCTTACGCTTAGCTGCCCGAACGTGACGGGGAGCCTGGCCGCTCTGCGCAGCATGACAGAGATTTTCGACCTTGCTTTCCACGACGCGAACGTGACGGGTTCGCTTAGCGCTCTGCGGCATATGACAAAACTGAAGTATTTGATGCTTGACGGCACGAGCATTGAGGGGTCATTGGCCGACCTGCAGGGCTTTTCTGAACTTAAGGAGCTTACCCTCTTCGAGACGCTCATCACGGGCGCTCTGTCCGACCTGGAAACGTTGACGAATATCTATATGCTGTGGCTGTCGGGCGACGGGATCCGCGGGGATTTGTCCGGCCTGCGAAACATGGGTAAAGTATGGTGGATTTGGATCGACTGCCCGAACGTGACGGGAACGCTTGCCGGCCTGAGCGCGCTGAATAACCTTTCCACGCTGGAGATTTTTCATTCCAGCGTGAGCGGCCCGTTGAGCGCGCTGGGGCAAAAGGAAAAACTGGTGAACCTGGATCTGTCTGGAACGAGCGTGAGCGGCAAGCCCGAGGACAGGGCGCTGTTTCCCAGCCTAGCGAACTATTCCCCTGTGAACCTCTTCAGCGGGGTGACGCCTGAGGTTTCGGTGTCCACGCCGAAAATCGTGTCCTCTTTGGCGGCCAACCTGAACATCACGGTTTCCGGCGTAGACGGTGCCAATCTGTGGGCATTTCTGGAGGTGGACGGGCAACTACTTTACGGGACGCTGCTTGTCGGCGGAAGCGGACGCATGACCATCTCCGCCGCGCCGCCGGCAGGATGGTACTCACTTGTGGTCCGGGACAAAGGCTTTTCCAAAGAGTTCATGATTGAGGTTGTTCCCTACAATACCGACATCTGGGCCGCCGCCTGCGCGGTTCAGGAGGGCAAGGTGGTTTTGATATTCAACGAGGCGCTTACGCTGAAAAACGCTGCCTCCTGCGTAAAAATCGGCGCGGCGACGTATGGCGCTGCCGTGCTGGCGGACGGAAAGACCGTGGAAATTCTCAATCTCTCCCCCAACGCCGTCACTGCGGGCACGAAAATCGTCATCTCCGGGGTGAAGTATCCCGAGCTGTTTCCGAGTTACTCGTTTACGTTTACCATTAACGCCTGATCGTCACTGCGATAGCTGATAGAAGTCTGTGAAGGGCGTTCCCGGAGTAAATCCGGGAACGCCCTTAAGAGACTGTAGACAAACCTTCGATTTGTCTACAAACGGGAGCAGGAACGCGTCTTTGTGAAGACGCGCATTGGGTGACTTTTCCGGAGTGAATCCGTGAAGGTCACTTATTTCCATACTTTGCGCTCAACCAGTCCAGCAGGGACCCTCCGCCTTCGGCGTCAGGCTCGACGTGGTTTCGCGCAAAGGAACGAAGAGGCGGCCTTTGTCTTCAGGCTGTGAAGGGCGTTCCCGGGGTAAATCCGGGAACGCCCTTCTTTGCGCGTCTTCGCAAAGACGCAATCCTTCCCTACTTGGTTCTTTGACAAACCTGGTCTTCGGTACGTGTGCCTATCCCCCAAGAGACCGCCTGCGGCCTCTTAGGGGACAGGCTGCTCTGCGCCGGATTAGACGCGCGCCTTCATCAGCTGATAGAGCTTGTACATGGTGACAATCGCCTGTTCCCTGGTAAAATGCCCATTGGGATTAAACCTTCCGCCGCCCTCTCCGCTCATGATACCTGCCTGAGTCACAAAAGCGACCGAATCGGCGGCCCATGAGCTGAACTGGTTCGAATCCGCGTATTTTGCCGGGAGGCCTGCGGGCGATACGCCGAGATAGCGCGCGATTTTCTCAAGCATTACAGCGGCCTCCTCGCGGGTAATTTCCCTGTCCGGGGCAAATTTGCCGCCGCCCACCCCCGACACAACGCCTATGCTCGCCATCGCGTTTATAAAGACCTCACTTGCGTCATCAAAACTCTGCGGCGCCTCTATGCGTTTATAGCTGATCCCGGTTCCGGCCTGTACGAGGTATGCGGCCAGCCAGCAGTACTCCCGGCGGGTTATGCTGCTGGTATACTCCATCTGCAAAAGATCCGGCACAAGCCAGCTGAGCCTTGCCTTTTCAACCTGCTCCCCCGCCCAGTGGGAGGGCAGGAAATCCGGGTGCATGTAATCCACCACAATCAAGTCGTCCCATGTGGCTTTTTCCGGGTCGGCGTCCGGGCTTATGACAACGGCCAGGGCCCTGCCAAAGGAATACGGCGTGAGGGCTATGTGTTCAAAAGGAATGAGGACGTCGCCCCTCCAGGACACCGCGCCGTATTTGTCGCCCTTGCGCGCGATCGCCCAGTTTTTGCCCGTTTCTGAAATTTCGTCGTATTCAAACGCAACGACCGTCTTTCCCGACGCGTCCACACAGCCCCATTGATCCCCTTGTCTCACACTATATATCAGGAAGCTCGTACGTTCAACCTCGGAGTACACGGTGTCGGTGACGGAGCGGCCCTGCGTGTCTATCAGGCGGACGCCCGCCTTCGTATTCATCGCGAACCCACCGGGCACGCTGCCCGCCAAGCCGTCGTATTCGAACGGGACAGCAACCTCCCCGGAGGGCGTGAGAAAGCCAGATTTTCCATCCCTCACCGCGTGTATCAGCCCGTTGTTCGGACGGCTGTCGATTTGGTCGTACAAAACGGGGGCGGAAAGCCTGCCCATGGGGTCGACAAAACCCCATTTATCGCCGATACGGACTCCGGCCACTGCGAAGTCGTCATAGGACGTGATCACTTCGTCATAAATAAGCTCGGTCACCAGCCAGTTAAAGGCGTCCAAGTACCCCCACTTGCTGCCCTTCCGCACCGCCGCAAGCCCGCCATTGTAGCTTTTTATCTCGTCATACGCAGGGTAGACCAGCACTTTTCCGCTTATATCCATGACGCCGGATCGGCCGCCGTAACTAAAGGAGAAAAGGCCGCCGCGCAAATACTCCAGCTTTTCATACGTGAGCGGCAGGAGGACGCCTCCCGCACAGCTCAGGACGCCATACTTGCCGCCCACCCCGGCCAGAAGCCCAACCGGCGCGTTGAGATCGAGATGTGACAGGCTTTCGTATCGCACAGGAACCGCAAACGTGCCGTCCACCCGGACCGCACCGTATTTTCCGTCCTTAGAGACAATGAAGACTCCGTTGCGCAGCTCCCCAATACTATCGTATTGCGCGGGAAGCACCTCGCCGGAGAGGCTTAGAAGTCCGCTCTTTTGACCAACAGTCCATTCCGGATGATCCGGGTCACGCTCATTAACGGTAAACACCAGCGGGCCGTTTTCAAAATAGGTTACCTCCAAAAAAAGACCATCCAACGAAGTCCTGCCGGAAATGGAGATCCAATCATACTTGGGTTCAATCACAAATTTCCCGGTTTTATCGATAAAGCCGCTTTTACCATCCAGCGATACAAGCGCGATGCCGTATTTAAAGGGAGAAGCGTTGTCAAATCGGCAAGGGATTACCATTTTCCCCGATTCATCGGCGAATCCAATCAACCCGTCGCCGTTTTTAACCATCGACAGGCCCTCGTAAGGGAGATCCACCCCAACTTGTCTGTCCATGGTGGCGGCGTCGGCCGGTAACGCGGGCGCGAGCGCGGCCATCACAAAGAACGCGAGCGCGAGCGAAACAAGTTTTCGCATAGAGTTCTCCCCTTCGGCAATGTTATAAGACGTGATTGACCCCTATTGACAAACTGAGGCGGGCCCAGTTTGGGGCCCGCCTCAACATGCTTAACTATTCTGCGCTTTCCTCGTCGACCTTCACGGCGGAGGGCTCTTCTATGGGGGTTTCGGTTGCGGGAGCTTCAGCTTCCTCAGAGCCGCCCTCGGCGAGATCTGCGGCAATGACGGTCTCACTCTCGCTCGATATGGCGACAATTTCGTCCGGCCCGTCAGCAACTGGGGCGTCGTCGCGCCCTTGCTCCATAAGCGCTCTGGCGGACAGAGATATCTTCTTGCGCTCAAGGTCAATATCCGTGATCATTACGTCAACCAGATCGCCTTCGTTAATCGCGTCGCCGGGCTTGCCGATGCGGTGATCCGTAATTTGAGAGATGTGGATCAGTCCGTCAACGCCGGGCATCACTTCGGCAAACGCGCCAAAGGGCATAAGCTTGACCACCTTGACCTTGACAACGTCTCCCTTTTTAAAGACATCGAGGAACTTGTTCCAGGGGTTGTCCTCAAGCTTTCGATGTCCAAGTGAGATTTTCTTTTTCTCGGCGTCAAAGCTGAGAACATACACGTCTATGTTCTGTCCGATCTTGATCACGTCGGAGGGCTGCTTGACGCGGTTCCAGGAGAGTTCCGAAACGTGAACCATACCGTCAACGCCGCCGATATCCACGAACGCCCCGTAAGAGGTCATGGACTTGACCACGCCGTCATAGTGCTTGCCGACTTCGATGCTGGTCCAAATCTGCTCAGCCTCTTGCCGACGCGATTCCTGCAGCACCGAACGGATAGAACCGACGACGCGGCGGCGCGGACGGTTAAACTCGGTGATGCGGAGCTTGACTTTTTTTCTGATCATACTGGAAAGCGGGGCGTCCTTCGGCAGGCCGGTCTGCGAGGACGGCACAAACACGCGCACGCCTCTGACCGAAACAACCACGCCGCCCTTGTTCTCTTCGATGACAATGCCTTCGAGAACGGCCTGCGTATCGCGCGCTGCGTCAACGTCTTCCCAGCTCTTCACGGTGTCGAGTCTGAGCTTGGAAAGCTTGGCGATTCCCTCCACGTCATTGACACGCAGCACATACGCTTCAATTTCATCGCCGACCTTAACCAGATCCTCGGCCTTGACGGAACGGTCGTCCGTGAGCTCGTCAAAGGGGATATAGGCTGCTTGCTTGGTTCCCAGATCAACCTGAATCTCCGTGGGGGTTATGGCCGTAATGATCCCGACGACCTTGTCCCCTGTATTTAAAGTTTTGAGAGATTGCTCCAGGAGCTCGGCAAAGCTCTCCCCTGCGTTTTGCTCTTCGCTGGATACGCCAGGCTGCTGCTCATTGCGCTCATCAGGTACTTCGTTGATGGGCGTTTTCATCTCTTCTGTCATTTTCTTCACGACCTCCTCTATTGTCTCTTTCGGTGTAGACGCGCCGGCCGTGACACCGACGTGCTGATAACCCGAAAGAGATCCGCAGTCCAACTCCTCGGCTGACTGTACGATCACTGCGTTCCTGCACGCATCTGCAAGAGCGCGCGTGTTGGCGCTGCCCCGATCCCCCACGACGATCACAATGTCCGTGCGGTCGGAAAGCTCAGCTGCCTCACGCTGCCGATCATTGGTTGCAACGCATATTGTATCAAGAATTTTCGCGTTTGTACACAGTTTTTTTAAAATATTCTCACAGCGTCCCCATTGATCCCGGCGAGCCGTCGTTTGGGAGACAAAAACCGCCTGTCTGGTCGCCCAGTCGCTGTTTTGGGCAAATAACGCCTTGAGTTCATGCTCATCCCTGACCACAAACCCTTCCGTGCACCAGCCCAGCGTTCCGTGCACCTCAGGATGGCCGGGATCACCGAAAATGAGAACAAGCTCGCCATTTTCAGCGCATTCGCGCACAATTTCATGAATGCGCCTTACATACGGACAGGTGGCGTCAACAACGCGCGCGTGCTTGCGCTCCAGCGCCTCGTACACGTCTCTGCCCACGCCGTGGCTGCGAATGATCACGGTATGCCCGTCCGGCACCGCGTCGACACCGTCGCAAACACTCACGCCCCGCGCGTCGAGCTGGTTGAGCACTCTTGCGTTGTGAATCAGCGGCCCAAGCGTGCAGCACGGTTTTTCGGTTATGGACAGCGCCAGGTTCACGGCGCGCTCGACGCCAAAACAGAACCCCGCCGTCCGGGCCAAAATCACCTTTTTCATTGCTTTCCCAGCTCCGTGACCTTGTCCATGACCTCGTCCATGACTTTTTTGTATTCCTCCGGCGTGGGCTTGCGACCCTCGTATACAAAGTCTATGGGACTGCCAAAGTCAACGCGTGTGCGGTTGAAAATGGGCTTCCTCCCCTCGCCAATATGCACGGGCACAAGCGGCGCGCCTGAACGCGACGCCAGCATGGCAGCGCCGTTTTTGATCTCGGCGGCTTCGCCCTCATGCACGCGCGTACCCTGGGGCAAGACCATGAGCTTTTTGCCGCAGCGCAAAATGTCCAGCGACTTCTTAACGGCGCCCAGGTCGGCCTTTCCCCGGTCGACGGGAAACGCGCCCAGCGCCGTAATCAGAAAAGCAAACGGCCTGAACGAAAAAAGCTCCTTCTTTGCCATGAACCGCGGCTGATCCTCGGGCTTGAGCGCAATCGCCAAAATGACGGGATCGGCCAGCGAGGAGTGGTTTCCGCACAAAATGGCCGCCCCGGGCGGCACATTGCTCAAGCCGGTCACCTTCAGCCTGTACAGAACAAGCCAAATGACGCGGAGAATGGCGTGCGCTATTTTGTAGAACATAGCTCAAGCTTCCTTACAATCAGATCTTTGATCAGGCCGACGCTCTGCTCAAAGGTGTTTCCGGTGGTGTCGAGCACAACGGCGTCCTGCGCCGGCCGCAGCGGCGCTAAGTCGCGCGAGGAATCGTTGCGGTCGCGCGTGAGAATGCCGTCGAGAACCTGCTCATAGGATACTGTCTCGCCGCGGGACAGCAGCTCTCTGTGTCTGCGCCCGGCCCTGTCCTCAGACGAAGCGGTCAAAAAAATCTTCAGGTCGGCCTGGGGCAGCACCACGGTGCCGATGTCCCGACCGTCCATGATGACGCTGTTGTTCGCCGCCAGGTCGCGCTGCTTTTGCAGCAAAAACGCGCGCACCTCGCCGAGCGCCGAGAGCTCTGAGGCCAGCGCCGACACCTCATGCTTGCGAATGGCGTCGGTCACGTCGTCCCCGTTCAGGTTCACACGCTGCTGCCCGTTCTCGTCAAAGCCAATGACAATATTCATCTGGTCCAGATCGAGCGCGCCGGTGCGCAGCTTTCCCAGCGCCACCGCGCGGTATATGGCGCCGGTATCGACGTATATAAAGCCCAGTTCGGCGGCCACGGCGCGTGAAATCGTGCTCTTTCCTGCGCCCGACGGCCCATCGATGGCCACGCTGTAGATTCTCATTCCAACTCTCCCTCTTTCTGTATCTGTGGGACGCGCTCAGATCGCCATGCCAGCCGCGTGTCCTGTGGACCAGGCAATCTGCAGGTTAAAGCCTCCGGTGTATGCGTCGACGTCAATCAGCTCCCCGGCAAAGCTCAGCCCGCCCACGAGCCGGGACGCCATGGTCCTCGGGTCAATTTCCTTTGTAGAGACGCCGCCGCGCGTGACCACGGCCTCGGCTACGGGGCGCTGTCCTGAAATCGACAGGGCAAACGCCTTCAGGAACCGTAGCAGCGTTTCGCGCTCGCCGCGCGTCACGCTGTGCACGCGCTTTGTCCTGTCAATCTCCAAACGGTTCAGCGCGACGGGAATCATCGATTTGGGCAGAAGATCGCCCAGCGCGTTTTGAAACTCCTTGTTGGCAAACTTTTGAAAATCCCGGAGAAGGCGCGCGTCGAGCTCAGCCTCATCCATCCCCGGCTTGAGGTCGATGCGCAGCGCGTCCCCTTTTCGCCAGTGTGCCGAGGCGCTCAGGACGAGCGGCCCCGATACGCCAAAGTGCGTAAACAGCATCTCGCCCGGGCCTTCGCGCCATCTTACGGCGCCCCCTGAGTCCTCCAGCGAGAGCGTGACGTTGCGCAAACTCAGCCCCTGCATTTCGGCGCAGGCAGCGTCTGGGGAAACAAGCGGCACAAGCGATCCCGCGGGCGCGACAATATGGTGCCCCACGCGCTCGGCCAGCGCGTAGCCGTCCCCGCGCGAGCCAGTGGCGGGGTAGCTAAGGCCGCCCGTGCAGAGCACGCAGGCGTCGCAGCCTTGAACAGAAACGCCGTCCGAAACGCCGGTAACCGCGCCCTCGCTCACCACAAGCTCTCTGGCGCGGCGCGCCTGCACGGTCACGCCCAGCGAGCCGAGCCAGTCGGTCAGGGCGCGTGTGACGTCCGCCGCACTGTCGCTTTGCGGAAAAACGCGCTGGCCGCGCTCGACCTTCAGCGCAACACCCAGGGACTCAAAAAAGTCCATCACGTCACTAGGCCCAAACTGCGCGAAGGCGCTGTGCAAAAAACGCGGATTCGACAATATATTGCGCTGCAGCGTCTCGGCGTCACAGTCGTTTGTGAGGTTGCAGCGGCCCTTTCCGGTAATGCCCAGCTTTCGCCCGGCTGTGCCGTTTGCGTCCCAGAGCATGACCGTGTGCCCGTTTTCGGCGGCGCGTCCCGCCGCGAGCATACCCGCCGGCCCCGCGCCCACCACCAAAACCTGCTTACTCAACCTGTTCATAAATATGTTCGTTCTCCCAGAGCTTTTCAAGCCTGTCAAAGTTGCGCCGCAGCTCCTCCTTGCGCCTCATGCCGATGGCGACGATGAGCGCGTTGATCAGGCTCAGCGGCGCGACAAGAGAATCGACAAACGACGCCATATCGCTGGCAGCGAGCAGCCTGTATGTGCAGATGCGCGCCAGGGGTGAATCGACGCTGTCGGTGATCGCAATGGTTTCTGCGCCGCAGTCCCTTGCGTACCGCATGGCCTGGAGCGTGCCCTGGGAGTAACGCGGAAAGCTGATGCCGATGCACACGTCGCCCTCTTTGATGTGCAGCATCTGCTCAAATACCTCACCGACCAAGGATGGCTGCGCCACGCGCACATGGTCAAACATCAGATTAAAATAGTAACCCAAAAAATCAGCGAGCGCGGCCGAGGAGCGCAGCCCGACGATGTGAATGCGGCGGGCCGACAAAATGACGCTGACGATGGACTCAAAGCTTTGCAGGTCAATGCGCTCAAGCGTAATGCGGATCTTTTCGTTGTCGGCCTGGAGAACCTTGCGCAAAATGTCGGTCTCCCCAATGCGTGCATTGGCCACCTCCATGCGCTGAACCGACGTCAGTCTGAAGCGCACAAGCTCCTGCAGCGCGCGCTGCATCTGGGGGTATCCGTCAAAACCAAGCTCAACGGCAAAACGGACAACCGTTGACTCGCTGACGTCAACGGTTTGCCCCAGCACACGCGCTGTGATATAGGCCGCCTTGTCAAAGTGCTCAGTGATAAACCGGGCGATGGCCTTTTGTCCTTTTGAGAATGTACCGTAGTGCGCTTGTATTCTTTCGAGAATGTCCGTATAGATCACCTGCCATGATTCATCATAGGCCATACAGAGATAAAATGCAAGAACGAAAACGCAAAGATGCATAAACGACCCGGGTCAGGCCGCGAATGGTCACGCTTACAGGGCTCGTATGTACGCGATTTCGGCCTCACTGAGTACGCGCCACTGCCCCGGCGTCATGCTTGCCAGCGAGAGCTTCCCAATGGAGACGCGTTTCAGCCGGGTCACATGCAGGCCGTATTGCTCACACATCCGACGAACCTGCCTGTTTTTCCCTTCCTTGATGGTGATGGAGACGACACCGTCGGCCAGCTTGGAGACACGCGCCGCTCCGGTCATCACGCCGTCGATGGGAAACGGGCGGCTCAGCGTCGGAAGCGCCCCGTCCAGATCGCCCTGCACCCAGGCGACATAGGTTTTGGCAATCTCATGCGAGGGATGCGTCAGTTTCTGCACGCAGTCACCGTCGTTTGTAAACAGCAAAAGCCCCTCGGAAGCGAGGTCAAGCCTGCCCACGGGGACAAGGTACCCAAGCTCGGGCGGCAGACAGTCGCGCGCTGTCCGGCGCGACTTCTCGTCCTTGAGCGTCGTCACCACGCCGCGCGGCTTGTACAGCATGAGGTACACCGAATCCGGCGCACGGATGGGCAGGCCGTCGACGCAGACCGCGTCGGCCTCCGGGTCGGCGCGGTCGCCGAGGGCGGCAAGCGCTCCGTTGACCGTCACACGGCCCTCCCTGATCATGACTTCGCTGGCCCGGCGCGACGCCACGCCGTGCGATGCCAACACTTTTTGCAACACATCACGCACCTGTTCATGCCCCCCGATATATTCGCATTCGCGTCCTTTTTCGGTTTTCACGTCAAGCCGGACTGCGCAGCCGGCAGGTCTTGCTGAACTGAAAACTGGAAAAGAAAAAGCCACAATGCATTCCCGGATTTACTCCGGGAATGCATACTTTTTAAACCGCCTCGGCGGTTTGATCCTAACTCCTGCTTTGTCAAAGAACCAACGGTTCTTTGGCATCAAAAGAAAAACCATTTTTTGGTGGTCTTCTGCTCGGCAACAGAACTGCCGGCCAAAAGAGCTGTCCTGCCCATAACCTTTCCGTCCAGCGAAACGGTCAACTCCCCCAACTGCTCGCCGCTGGCCACGGGCGCCCAGGTGTAGCGGGGCAGACGCACGTCCACCACACAGCGCTCGGCCTCACGCGCGGTGAGCAGAACGGAGAGATCCCCGCCGACGACCACGCCCACACTGCTCTCCGTGCCGGCGAATACCGGAATCTCGGCGACCGGCTCCCCTGTTTTCCAGGTGAGCTGGTTTGTGTATTTGGCAAAAGCGCTCTCCAGGAGAGCCGTATGGATGCGCCAGTCGTCTGCGGTGTTGAGCGTGACGACAATGAGCTGACGCCCGTCGCGTTCGGCGCCCGACACAAGGCAGCGCCCGGCGTCCTTGGTATAGCCCGTCTTGACGCCGTTGCAGCCCTCAACCGACCACAGCAGCTTGTTGTGGTTGCGCAGCGTGGCAGAGCCCACGGTGGCCGTCTTTTGAGACACGACGGCGACAAAGCGTTCGTTGAGCATGGCGTGCGCCGTGAGCAGCGCCATGTCGTATGCTGTGGAATAGTGCTCCGGGCTGTTGAGCCCATGCGGATTGGCAAAATGCGAGTTTTTCATGCCCAGCTGCGCCGCGCGCTCGTTCATCCAGTCGGCAAACAACTCCACAGAGCCCGCGCAGTGGATGGCCAGCGCGACGGCGGCGTCGTTTCCCGATGCCAGCATGAGTCCGCTGAGCAACTGTCCGCACGTGAGCTTGTCGCCCTCCTTCAGATAAAGGGAGGAGCCCTCGACGCCCACCGCTTTTTTGTCAATCGTAACCACATGGTCTTCGGAGCAGCGCTCCAGGACAATCAGGCAAGTCATGATCTTGGTCGTGCTCGCAATGAGTTTGCGTTCATGCGCATTTTGCGCGACCAAAACACGTCCGGAGTGCGCCTCCATCAGTACAACGCTGGACGACGCGGCGCGCGCGGGCAGCGCAAGCCATGCAAACGCAAGAAAAAACAGAGCTATACGCTTCAGGATCAAGCTCATCACCTCATCGAGAAGTATGCCCTGTTTGGAAAAGGATTATTGTCTTTCGTCGTTCTTCTTTTTGGAAAAAATGGATTGGATTTTTTCAATCAGCGACGGCGTCATTTCCACAAGGCGGTCAATGGTCGTGCCGGCCGGAGGAGTGACCGGGAGAAGCCTGACCTCCTCGCCGTTGATGACCAGGAAAGAGACGGGTGTGATGTTGACGCCCGCACCGCTTCCGCCACCAAAGTTTGCAGACTCCTTGCCGTAGTCCGAGCCGCCCGCGCCGAACCCAAAGCTGAGTTTGGAAACGGGAATGATGGTCGACCCGTCCATTGTGGTGATTGCCTGTCCGACAATGGTGTTGACATCGACCATTTCACGGATTTTGCCCATCGTTGTCCCCATGAGATCCACAAGATTATGTTTGTTATCCATGCGCTGCAGCCTCTTTTCCAATAGATTTTCGATACTTTCGGTAGAATGCAAAGAAAATGGCAAGGGATTGAACCCCAAAAACAACCATCCGGCCAATGCTGACGCTCAGCTTAATTTCGCCCAAAACCGCGGTGGAGGCAAGCGTGTAATCCAGCCCGATGGCAATGTCGCACTTTTTAATCCTGAACAAACCGCGCACCAGCGGATACGCGCTGCCGACTGCCATGTGAAGCCGCCCGTACAGCGCGGCTGCGCCGGCGCAGTCACTGCCTCCGGCCGTCAGGCGCAGTGAAAGCCTGTCCACGCGAATGGCGCGGAATAACCGCGCGAGCGTCTTCTTGAGCGCCTGCCAGAGTTCCCAGATCATCCAAAACGCAAACTTGAACTTGCGCTTTGGCTTGGCGGCAGGCTTTTCTGGGGTGGCCTTGGGTTTCTGCCGCGCAGCAGCCTTTTTCGGCCTGCGCTCCTTTTCAGGGAAAATGGTTATCCAAAACAGACCGATTTTCAGCTTCACCAGAACTCCCCGGGAATCGCGCCTTGCGTATACGCCGATCCTGGTAAACGCGATCAGCGTCAGCACGGCCAGCACAACGCCCAAAGCAATCATGAGGTCTCTCCCGTCAATGCGCCGTCCATCACAAGCTGCCCGTCGAGTTCGTTCAGTTCGGGAAGCTCGCTGAGCTTGGTCAGTCCAAAACAGCGTAAGAACACGGTTGTGGTTCTGTAGAGGATGGGCCGCCCGATCACGTCAAGCCGTCCGGCCTCCTCAATCAGGTTTTTATCCTGCAGCGTTGAAACGGTATACGCGCTGTCCACACCACGCACCTTATCAATATCGGCGCGCGTGATGGGCTGATAATACGCGATCAGCGCCAGCACCTCAAGCGCCGGCTTGGACAGCGGCGCGGGCTTGCGCTCCTCCAGCGTCCGGCGGATGAGATCAGCCTGTTCCGGGGCAGACACCATCTGCCAGGACTTGTCCATGTTGACCACGCGCACGCCTCTTCGCTCATAGCGGTACCGTCCGGCCAACGTCTCGGCCGCCAAAACAACCGACTCTCGATCCACACCAAGGGACTTCGTAAGGCGGTCGACCTCAACAGGCTCCCCCGCCGCAAACAGTATGCCCTCAATAGCGGATTCTATTTCATGTTGTTCCATATTTATCTTCCCACCATCAGCTTTTGGGCTCTTCCTCGGGAAGCGACACCACGTAGCCCTCTTCACTGTCCTCGATTAAAATAAGCTGGCTCCGGCAAAGCTCCAAAACGGCGAGAAAAGACGCCACCGCCTCGGAACGCGTCGGCGCGCGCAGCAATGTGCGCAGAACGGCACGGCCCTTCTTCAGAAGAAGCGAAAGAATGCTGTCAATCTTGTCCCCCACGGGATACGGCTCCCGGCCGACAATTGCGCTAAACGCCGAGGGCGGCGGCGGGAGCTTGCGCTCCGAGCGCTCATAAACTTCCATGAGCGCCCCGCGAAGATCATCCGCCGCGTGATGCCCAACATACGTCTTGTCCACCGCGAGGGGCTCGGGCTGCTTGACGATCAGGCTGCGCGCGAGTTCGGCGCGCGAGTCCAGAAACTGCACGCCCACGATCAGCTTCTGCAGCCTTTCCAGGCGCAGCCGCTCTTCCAGGGCCAAAATCAGCTCGTCCACCTCTTCGTCACGGTCTTGGCCGACCGTGAGCAGCATGTGCGTTTTGAGGTACACCAAATGGGAGGCCATGGCGATGAACTCGCTGGCCACTTCTAAATCCATGCTCTCCCGGAGCGCGAGCCACTCGAGGTACTGCTCCAGCAGCGTGGAAATATGCAGATCCTGAATTTCGATGCGATGGCGCCTGAGCAAATCCAAAATCAGATCAAGCGGGCCCTCGAAATCCTCCATCACTTCCTGCCTGGCCTTAACCACCTGCTCAAGCCGGAAGGTCGGCGCTAACCCATCCATGAAGTCATCACCTGCGCCGAGTCCATCAGCCAGTTGAGGATTCCCGTGCGCAAAAACTGGAGAGGCTGATCCAAAACCCCCGTAAACAAAAGCAGCATCAGCACCAGCATGCCGTACCGCTCATACCGCATGATGCCGAAGTAGATCCGGTCGGGCAGCAGCGCGCCAAAAATCTTAGCGCCGTCCAGCGGCGGGATCGGGAAAAAGTTGAACACGCCCAAGCCCACGTTGATCATGGCGCAAATCCACAGGAAGTCGAGAAAGCTCTCGTTTGCCGTACCCTTTGTCGCGTAAAAAACACCGTTGAGAATGACAACGCACAAAAAAGCAAGGATAAAATTGGAAATCGGCCCGGCGGCGGCGGTGAGCGCCATATCCCGCTTGGGGTTTTTAAACAGCCTGTTGTCAACGGGCACGGGCTTTGCCCACCCAAAGCCGACAACGACGAGCATGAGCAGGCCAAACGGGTCAATATGTCGCAAAGGGTTGAAGGAAATCCGGCCACGATCGTACGCCGTGGTGTCCCCCAGCCAATACGCCGCCAGCGCGTGGCAGGACTCGTGGGTCATGATGGCCAACAGCGCCGCGGGGATATAGAGCAAGGAGGTCCAGTCAAAGTTCACAATCCAGTCGCGTATAGTGTCTATGCCGCTCACCTCAGCTTTCCCGGCGCGCCTTACATTCCAGAATGTCTGTCACAGATCGCAGCTGATCAGGTCCTCATAGGTTTCGCGCCGGACGGCCAGCCGGGACGTTTCCCCCGACACCAGCACAACAGGCGGACGGGGCACGCGGTTGTAATTGGAAGCCATCGAGTAATTATACGCCCCGGTGGCCAAAATGGCAAGCAGATCTCCGGCCTCGCAGGCCGGAAGGTCGATGTCGCGCGCAACCAGGTCGCCGCTTTCACAGCAGCGCCCCGCGATGGTCACGCATTCGGTGCGCTCGGCCAACGGGCGCTCGGGAAGCACCGCCTCATACGCCGCGCCGTAGAGCGCATACCTTGGGTTGTCGGTCATGCCGCCGTCGACCGAGACATAGGTGCGCACGCCGGGAATGGCCTTGACGCTGCCCACGGTGTACACGGTGATGCCCGCGGGGCCGACAATACTTCTGCCCGGCTCAAGCACCAGATACGGAAGCGGAAGCGCGAGCGCCTCGGCTGCCTGCGTCACGGCCTGAGCAGTGGCCCTGACGATGTCGGGCACGCTCCGCGGATCGTGCGAGGGTATGTAGCGAATGCCAAAGCCGCCGCCCAGATTGAGCTCGACGATCAAAAGCCCCAGTTCCACGTGCACGCGCTTGATCAGCTCCATCATAATCCGCACGGTCACTTGAAACGGCTCGGCGTCAAAAATCTGGCTTCCGATATGGCAGTGCACGCCCTTGACGGCGATGTTCGGCAGGGCCGCCGCCTCGGCGATGACGTCAAACGCCTCCCCCGTCTCCAGAGCCAAGCCAAATTTAGAGTCAATCTTGCCCGTCTGAATGAACTCGTGGGTATGCGCGTCCACCCCGGGCTTGATGCGGAAGCTGATTTCAGCAGTGCTGCCCATTTCGGCGGCCATGGCATCCAGATGATAAAGCTCTTCTCTGTTGTCCACAACAAAGCGGCGCACGCCGCTCTTGAGCGCGTAGCGCAGCTCCTCGTCCTGCTTGTTGTTTCCATGGAAATAAATCCGGTCGGCGGGCATGCCGCCCGCAAGAGCCGTATAGAGCTCCCCGCCTGACACGACGTCTGCGCCCATGCGCTCCGAGCGCATGAGGTCATATATAGTTTTGAAGCTCAGCGCCTTGCTGGCGTAACAGATCAAATACTCCCCGCGATACGCCTCCTGCATGGTATCCACATAATCGCGGCAGGCTTTGCGCACAGCGTCTTCGTCCACAAGATACACAGGCGTGCCATACCGGCGGGCAAGCGCCGGCACATCGGCCCCGCCAAGGGAAAGGTTGCCTTGCTCATTGACAGACAGGCTGGGACAGACAAAATCCATCATGGCACCTCAATTTTATTCAGAATTTCAGCGATCAGCTCGCTTCTCCCGGTCTTCTTCTCGGCGGAAAAGGGGATAACTTTTCTCTCATAGGCCTGCTCGAGGGTCCGAACCGACGCCTCAAGCCCGCGCGGCTTGAGCTTATCCGTTTTGTTGGCCACGACGCTCCAGTTCAGAGAAGCGTCGACAAAGTAGCTTGCCATCTGCACGTCCAGCGGAGACGGGTCATGGCGGGAGTCCACAATAAGCAGGCCGAGCGTGATCACTCCCTGCTGGCGAAAAAAAGCCTCCATAAGGGCTGCCCAGCGCTTCTTCTCGCTCTCCCCCACCCTGGAATAGCCATAGCCCGGCAAGTCAACCAGCCAAAGCGTGTCGTCTACAAGATAGTAGTTCACGTGCGCCGTTTTTCCGGGCGTTGAGCTAACGCGCGCCAGGCTTTTCTGGCGGGTCAGCGCATTGATCAGCGAGCTCTTGCCCACATTGGAGCGGCCGGCCATCACGACCTGCGGCCGGCCATCCGCGATAAACTGTTCAGTCCCCGCCGCCGAGCGGACAAAGCGCGTGTTGTCAAAATTCATACTTCCCCCGAAAAGTCCAGCGTCGCGGTCAGCACGGCGTCCATATGCTCGGCCAGCACAAACTGAAGCGCCGAGCGCACGGTCTGGTCGATGTCCTCCAGGTCTCGCTCATTCTCTGCGGGAACGATCACCGTTTGAATGCCCGCGCGAAAGGCCGCCATGGTCTTCTCTTTAAGCCCTCCGATGGGCAAAACGCGCCCGCGAAGCGTAATCTCACCGGTCATGGCAATGTCGCGGCGGACAGGCGCGCCCGTGAGAGCCGAAACCATCGCCACCGCCATCGTGATGCCGGCCGAAGGGCCGTCCTTGGGAATGGCGCCCTCGGGAAAGTGAATGTGCATATCTTTGGTCTTATAAAAGTCAGGCTCGATGTGCAGCGAAGCCGCGCGGCTGCGGATATAGGTCAGCGCCGCCCTGGCGGACTCCTTCATGATGTCGCCGAGATTTCCCGTGAGCTCCATCTTTCCGCTGCCGTCGACAACGCCGACCTCAACTTCCAGGAGCTCACCGCCCACACGCGTCCACGCCAACCCGTTGGCCACGCCGACCTCGTCGGCGGCGCGGCGGCGCTCGGGTTTGTAGCGGCGCGTTTTGAGCAGCTGTTCAACTTTGGACGGGGTGACCACAATCTGCTTTGTGCTTCCCTCGACAATCATCTTGGCAGTTTTTCGGCAAACCGCCGCGATTTCCCGTTCCAGCACGCGCACGCCCGACTCGCGCGTATAGCCCGAGATAAGCTCGCGCAGGCCGCCGTCCGTAAAGCGCAGCCCCGTGCGCGTCAGTCCGTGGCGTCTGAGCTGCTTGGGAACCAGATGGCGCTTGGCGATATGCAGCTTTTCCTCGTCGGTGTAGCTGGTCAGCTCAATGACCTCCATACGGTCCAGCAGCGCGCGTGGAATGGTGTCGGTTGTATTGGCGGTCGTGACAAACAAAACGTCGGAAAGGTCAAACGGCACCTCAAGATAGTGATCCCGAAACGAGTGGTTCTGTTCGGGGTCAAGCACCTCTAAAAGCGCCGCCGCGGGGTCGCCGCGGAAGTCGTTGCCGAGCTTGTCGATTTCGTCAAGCAGGATGATGGCGTTTTTGCTTCCGGCCAGGCGCAGCGCGTTGATAATGCGCCCGGGCATCGCGCCGATATAGGTCTTGCGGTGGCCGCGGATGTCGGCCTCATCGCGCACGCCGCCCAGAGAGAGCCGCGCGTGCTTGCGCCCCATCGCGCGCGAAAGCGACATGGCAACAGAGGTCTTGCCCACGCCCGGCGGCCCGACAAGACACAAAATCTGCCCCTTGAGCTCGGGCGCGAGTTTTTTCACGGCCATAAACTCCAGAATGCGCTCCTTGACGCGCTCCAAACCGTAGTGATCGGCGTCCATCACACGTTTGGCGGCGTTGATGTCAAGCCTGTCCTTGGTCGTTTCGTTCCAGGGAAGCTCCAGACAGGTGTCCAGATAGGTGCGGATCACTGCCGATTCAGGCGAGCCTGAAGACATTTTGGAAAGCCGTCCGGTCTCGGCCAGCAGCTTTTCCCGCGTCTCCTCAGGCAGATGCGCCGCTATGATGCGGTGTTCGTACTCCGCGGCCTCGGAGTAGCTGTCCTCGCTCTCGCCGAGTTCGTTTTGAATGGCCTTGATCTTTTCGCGCAGAAAATAGTCGCGCTGATTCTTGCTCATGCGCTCGTGCAAACGGGACTCGATGTCGCCTTCGAGCTCCAGAATCTCGTTTTCATGCAGCAAAATGCGATAGACGAGCTCGAGGCGCCGAAACAGGTTGACCTCCTCCAGAACGCTCTGCTTGTCCTCGTGGTCGATGGCGATGTTCTGCGCGATGTAGTCGGCCAAATAGCCGGGCTGATGCGCGGCGTTGACATTCATCAGAATTTCGGGCGACATGCGCGGCATCATGGTGGAATAGACCTCAAACAGGCCCTGTACCTTGCGCACAAGGGCCTCAACACGGTTAACGGCAACACGCCCGACACGCTCGGCAATGGGATCCAGTTCGGCCACAACAAACGGTTTTGTCTGAGAAAACGCACAAATAGTGGCGCGTGTGTCGCCCTCAACAAGGACGCGCACATTGTCGCCGGGCAGGCGTAGAACCTGTCTGATGCGTGAGACGGTTCCCACCGCGTATAAATCGACAAGCGCCGGCTCATCGACGCGGGCATCCTTTTGCGCAACCAGAAACACATGCTGATCATTCAGCATCGCGGCTTCGAGCGCCTTGACCGAACTCTCCCGCCCGACGTCAAAATGGATCAGCATTCCGGGGAAAACGGTCATTCCGCGCAAGGGGATGAGCGGAAACTGCATGGGTTACCCTTCCTTCAATACAAAGTCCGCCTCAACACGACAGACCGGCCCTAGAGCCGTCCCGGTTCAAAAGGAGAGCGTCCTCCGTCGTGAATCGGGAGCAACCATCAGCTGCGTACATCTGCTAAGGCGAACTTTCAACTTATTAAGCAGAAATCGAGTGCGGCGCGCAGGGAAAAATGGCCTATGAGCAGACTGCAGACAAATCCCACAGTCGCAATTCCAACGCTTTTCCGACCAACGTGTTCGGAACATTTCGACGCATGAAGGCGCGGATGCCTCTTAAGCATTCCGAGCCTCGACAACTTGCAGCTGTGCGGGTTCGGGTCGGAAAAACTTTGTCATCAGCCTTCTAGGAGACGTTTTTCTTGGTTTTCGCGCGCAGACCGGGAATTTTGGGCGGAAGCGCGAGCGCCGCGCGCTCGGCGTTTCGCATGATAACCGGCTTCATGTTCTGAAGAACCGCCTCCTGCGTAATGGTCACCTTCTCCACGGTGTTGTCGGAGGGCGTGTCGTACATGACCTCAAGCATGACCTTCTCAATGATCGCGCGCAGTCCTCTCGCGCCGATGCCGCGCTCAATGGCACGGTCGGCCATGACCTCCAGCGCACCCTGGTCAAAGTTCAGCTCAACATTGTCGTACTCAAAGAGTTTTTTATACTGCTTGATCAGCGCGTTCTTGGGCTCGGTCAGAATTCTCACGTACTCCTCGCGCGTGAGCTGTCCCAGCGGCGCAATGATGGGCAGTCTACCCACAAGTTCTGGAATGATCCCGTATTTGAGCAGATCGTGCGGCGTGACGTCTTTGTAAAGCGCCGTCATGCTCTTCTCTTTTTTGCCGCTGACCGTGCTGTTAAAGCCGATGCCCTGATGGCCGAGCCGCTGCTCGACAATCTTGTCAATGCCGTCAAACGCGCCGCCGCAGATAAACAAGATGTTTGCGGTGTTGACCTGGATAAACTCCTGATGCGGGTGCTTGCGCCCGCCCATCGGCGGAACGTTGGCCACAGTGCCCTCCAGAATTTTCAGAAGAGCCTGCTGCACGCCCTCGCCGCTGACATCGCGCGTAATCGATACGTTTTCACTCTTGCGCGCCACTTTATCCAGCTCGTCAATATAGATGATGCCCCGTTCGGCTAGTTCCACATCATAGTCCGCCGCCTGAATCAGGCGCAGCAAAATGTTTTCAACATCTTCGCCCACATAGCCCGCCTCGGTAAGCGTGGTCGCGTCGGCGATGGCAAACGGGACGTTGAGAATTTTGGCCAGAGTCATGGCAAAATGAGTTTTTCCCGAGCCCGTCGGGCCCAGCATGAGGATATTGCTCTTTTGAAGCTCCACGTCGTCTCCGCCACCGAAATAAATACGCTTGTAGTGATTATACACCGCGACGGAAAGCGCGATTTTGGCGTCGTCCTGACCAATGACGTACTGGTCAAGAATGCCGCGGATCTCGTGCGGTTTGGGAAGCGTTTCAGCGTTCTCCAAGCCGCTCCTCTTGCCGGAAAGATCATTTCCGTCGTCGAGTATGCTCAGGCAAAGATGGACGCACTCGTTGCAAATATACGCACCAGGACCGGCGATAATCCTCTTGACCTGCTCCTGTTGCTTGCCGCAGAACGAGCACCGGACGCTTCTCTTTTCATCCTTTGGCATAGCTGCCTCCTCAAAACAGATGATATTTTCTGGCGGCAGCATAGCCGCCAAACCAGTTATCGTTTTTCGATCACCTTGTCGATAATGCCGTAAGTCAGAGCCTCCTGAGCGGTCATAAAGTTGTCGCGCTCCGTGTCCGCCGCCACGGCTTCATACGATTTTCCCGTGAGCTCGGCCAGCAGCTCGTTCATGCGCTTCTTCGTGCGGATGATCTGCTCGGCGTGAATCTGCACGTCGGTCGCCTGACCGCGCGCGCCGCCCGAGGGCTGGTGAATCATGATCTCGGCGTTGGGCAGCGCAAGCCGCTTGCCCTTGGTGCCGGCCGCCAGCAAAAACGCGCCCATGGAAGCGGCCAGACCAACGCAAATCGTGGAGATGTCGGCCTTAATAAAGCGCATGGTGTCAAAAATGGCCAATCCTGCAGTGACCGAGCCGCCGGGGCTGTTAATGTAAAACTGAATGTCCTTGTCGGGATCCTGGGACTCCAGATACAGAAGCTGCGCAATCACCAGCGAGGCGGTGACGTCGTTGACCTCCTCGGACAAAAAGATGATGCGGTCGTTGAGCAAGCGGGAGTAAATATCATATGAGCGCTCGCCGCGGTTGGTCTGTTCTACAACAATAGGCACTAAACTCATGGAACTACACCTCGTTTTCTTTTTTTGCCGTCTCGCGTACAGCGTTTTCCTTAATGAACTCCGACGCCTTGAGCGAGAGCAGATCGCGCCGGATCATATCGGCGTCGAGCGACAGCTTGATCTGATCCAGCTCCATTTTGTAGCGCTCAGCCAGACGGGCGTACTCGGCGTCAAGCTCTTCCTGGCTAACCTCAAGCGCTTCCAGCTCAGCGACTTTTTCAAAAATGAGGTTCGTCCGCACATAGCGTTCGGCAAGCGGGCGGTGCTGAGCGAGCAGATCCTCGACGGTCTGGTTGGTGATGCTCAAATAGGTCTTCAGGTCGATGCGTTGCTGCTGCAGGCGATAGGAAAAGTCCTGCATAATATTGTCAAGTTGTTTATCGATCATACAGTCGTGCAACTCAACCTCCGCGCCAGCAATTAACTGATCAATCAGCGATTCTTCAAACGCGCGGTCGGCGTCATTCTTCCGCGAGGCCTCAAATCGACCGCGAATAGAGGTTTTCAGTTCCTCAAGGGTGTCAAACTCCGAAACGTCGCCGGCAAAATCATCGCAAAGCTCCGGCTTGACGGTCTCTTTCACCTCGTGGACGTCACATTCAAACGTTGCTTCCTTGCCGGCCAGGTTTTCAGCGTGGTACTCCTGGGGAAAGGTCACGCGCACGGTCACATGGTCGCCGGCCTTCGCGCCGACAAGCTGTTCCTCAAAGCCGGGGATAAACTGCCCCGATCCGAGCTTGAGCATATGATTGTCGGCTTTTCCGCCCTCAAACGCGACGCCGTCCACAAATCCCTCAAAATCAAACAGCACGTCGTCGCCGTCGAGCGCCTCACGCTCCACGGTGACCTGACGCGCGTTGCGCTCGCGCAGTCTTTCTAGCTCAGCGTCAATGTCGGCCTCCGCCACCACGACCTCAGGCATCGCGGCCGAAAGGCCCTTGTACTGGCCCATGGTAAGCTCGGGCTTGATGGGGATCTTCGCCTCAAACGAAAAACCGTCGCTCGTAATTTCCAAAATATTGATATCCGCCTGATCGACAGGCTCCACCCCGCTCTGCTCAAGCGCTTCGGCGTAAGCCGCAGGGTAAGCGATCCCGACAGCGTCTTCAAAAAACACGTTTTCGCCATACATGCGCTCTATTATTTTACGCGGCGCCTTACCTTTGCGGAAGCCCGGAACATTGATCCGCCCAACATTTTTCTGAAATGCCTTTGTCTGTGCCTGCTCGAACTCATCTGCGCCGACCTCAATGGTCAGAGTAACCCAGTTTTTGGTCTGCGTATCTGTGTTTCTTATGTTCATGTGTCCCTCCAACGAGTAAGTTTGGTCATACTCTATCATAAGCTATTCAAAAATCCAAGGATAAAATGATGAACTTTTTTAAAAAATCTGCAGTGAGATCGGATAGGGAACAAACCCTAGGTGATCAGAGGAAATCAGCTGATAGTAAATGCCTTTGTACAGGCCTTCTATGGCTCTGGCGCGCGCATAGCCGTGCAGATGGCCGTAAAAACAGCGCCTCACGCCAAACTCCCGCATCAGGTCAACCAGCTCGTCGCAGCGGTATCCCTCATACAGCGGAGGGTAATGCAGAAAGACAATGAGCTCGCCGCCTGTCAGCTTTCGCCCGCTCTCCAGCGATGCGCGCAGACGGCCGATTTCGCGCATCATGATCTTATAATCGGAAGGATTCCCCTTTTCTTCCTCAAAAAACCAGCCGCGCGTTCCGCATATGGCCGTGTTGCCAACCAGAAAGGCGTTGTTGTGCAGAATATCAAACGAGTGCAGACCGTTGTCCTCAAAAAACCGCCGCATCTTGGATGCGGTCTCCCACCAATAGTCATGATTGCCCTTGAGAAGAATCTTGTGGCAGCGAAAGCTCTCCAAAAAATGAAAATCCAGCAAGGACTCCGGCAAAGTCATGCCCCAGGACGTGTCTCCGCACAACACGACGATATCGTTTGGCTTCAGGCCAAGAAGACCTTCACGGATTTTGTCCTGATAGCCTTCCCAGACGCCGCCAAACACATCCATCTTTTTATCTGCAGAAAACGACAGATGTAAATCTCCAATGGCATACAACAAACGCTTCACCCCCCGAATAAGCGATTTGAAACAGCATATACTAAAGCTTGTTCGCATTCCCCATTGATCATCACCAAGTTACAAAGGAGATAATAACATGTTTCACGACAAAGCGCACGGCAAACTCAACAATGTAACCTGCACGGTGGGCACCTGCGCCTATCACGGCACCGGAAACTGCTGCCAGGCAAATGATATTAAGGTGGGCACCGAGTACGCTGTGGACAAGGTGGAAACCTTTTGCTCCACATATGAGAACAAGCAGCCTCTGTAAAGGCAAGGCACTTTCGGGCAAAAGCACTCATCAATGATGTCCCTCTCAAGATGTGCGGGTAACTCCGCACATCTTTCCGTTTGCATAAAATAACAGGGGCTCGTTATATAGCGTTTCGCCATGCAGACCACAGAGGAGATTTGAATAGCGCTGTTTTCACGAGTTGAAGCCGCGAAAGCTGTGAACAAAGCTCCTTTATATCCCCAAAAAGCCGAGAACCGACAACTTCATGGCCTCAGGCGACGTGGAAACGTCAAAGCGGACCGGTCTGCCGCCCAGTGTGCTCAGCGGCTCGGGTGCTGCAATGCCTGTAAAGGCAGACAACTTGTCGATCAAACCGGCAGTATCCTCTTGTTTTTGTCCGGTCAGCGCCTCTAAAACCGCGCCGCAGAACTTAAACGCGCTGGCGGTCGACACAATGACAAATGGCGCCGCGTCCCCCGAGGCGAGCCTGTACTGATCGTACACCTGCCACGCCACGGCGGTGTGGGGATCCAGGAGAACACTGTCCTGCTCAAACCGCTCCTTGATGACTTTCGCCGCCTGCGCATCGTCGCAGCAGCCGCCCCAAAAATCGGCGCGCAGCCGGTTGAAGGTCTCGGGCTTGAGAGTATAGGCGCCCGTCCGTGAGAGCGCGTCCATGCTGTCGCAAACTGTTTCGGCGTCCGAAAGATGGTACAAAAGCCGCTCAAAATTGCTTGACAGCAAGATGTCCATTGACGGCGAGGTTGTCTTCATCAGCGTCCGGTTGCGGTTGTATACTCCCTCGCCGATCAGGTCGGTCAGCACGTTGTTGGCGTTGGACGCGCAAACCAGTCGCCCGATCGGAACGCCCATGGTTTTGGCCATCCAGCAGGCCAGAATGTTTCCAAAATTGCCCGTGGGCACGCAGACGTTAAGCTTATCCCCCGCGCGCAGCGCGCCGCGCTCCACCAGCTGCGCGTAGGCAGCGCAATAATAAACGATTTGCGGCAGCAGCCGCCCTAAATTGATGGAGTTGGCGGAGGACAGCCGAATGCCTCTCTGCTCAAGCGTTTGCTTGAGCTCGGCGTCGGTAAACAGGCGCTTTACGCCCGACTGCGCGACGTCAAAGTCGCCGATAACGCCGCTGACAAAGGTGTTGGCACCCTGCTGCGTCGTCATTTGGAGCTTCTGCACCGCCGAAACGCCGTCCTGTGGGTAGAAAACGACAACAGAGGTTTCTTCGATGTCCCGAAACGCCTCCAAAGCGGCCTTTCCGGTGTCGCCCGAAGTGGCGGTCAGAACGCAGATCTGCTGTTTTTCGCCGGTCAGCGTGCGGGACAGATCCATCAAGTGCGGCAGCGCCTGCAGGGCAAAATCCTTAAAGGCGCAGGTCGGCCCATGCCAAAGCTCAAGAAGATTGTGCCCGTCTGAACCTGTCACCGGCGCGACTTCCGGATGGTTAAAGCGGCTGTAGGCGCGCTCAAAGCGCGGCAGCAGCCCGTCAAAGCCCGGAAGAAACAGCCGCAGCACGGCCTCGGCGCGCGTGGAATAGGGCATCTTGTCCCGCCAAAGCGTTTGAGGCAGAGTCGGAATGGCTTCGGGAACATACAGCCCGCCGTCGGGCGCGAGCCCCTGGATAATGGCCTGCTGCGCCGAAACCGGCTCCGATTGCCCTCTTGTGCTTACATAACGCAACCATATCCCTCCCTAAAAAGCGTTCTCAATATGCTCAACGCGCACATGTTCCCCGGGACGATCCGGCGCGTAGATTTCCACAACATCGAAGCGCGGCTGAAGCTCGGTACTGTTCTGCTGCAGGTAGAGTCCTGCTGAAATACGAAGCTTGTTTTGCTTCTTTGCGGTTACAGACTCGGCTGCCCTGGCGAAGCGGCTGTCTTTACGGAGTTTAACCTCTGCAAAGACCAAATAATCCTCCGATCGGGCAATCACGTCAATTTCTCCATAGGGCGTTCGATAATTGTACTGGACAACCGTGAAGCCCTTCGCGCTTAAAAACTGTCCCGCGATGAGCTCGCCGCGGTCTCCTCTGCTTTTTGCCGACATTCCCATTTTCTTAAAAAACTCCTTCTGTGCGCCGGACAGGGGCCGAGCGCGTCAAGCGCCGCGTAATGCAGCCGCGTCGGATATCCCATGTGCCGTTCAAACCCGTAGCCGGGATACTGTGACGCAAGGCAGCGCATAACGTCGTCCCGCGCGACTTTGGCCAAAATGGACGCCGCCGAAATACAGGGCTCGAGCGCGTCCCCGTGCACAATGGCCCTGCAGCAAACCGAAAAGCCGCGCGCCACGTTTCCGTCCACCAGCGCGAGATCCGGCCTCACCGGCAGCGCGTCGACGGCGCGCTGCATCGCCAGAAGCGAGGCCTCCAAAATGTTGAGCGTATCTATCTCCTCCGCGGTGGCCTGCGCGATCTGCCAGGCGACCGCCTGCTTCATGATTTCTCTATAAAGACGCTCTCTGTTTATCTTTGAAACAACTTTGGAATCATTCAAGTTTTTTAGTGTATACTCTTTCGGCAAAATCACCGCAGCGGCCATCACCGGCCCGGCCAGCGGCCCACGCCCGGCCTCATCCACGCCGCAGATCAGCACTCGGGACGCTCCAGACTGATCCTGCCGAGCTTTCCGGCCCGAAATTCATCCAGCAGGACACGCGCCATGCGATCCAGATCGCACTCACCGCCGGAGACCAAAAAGCCGCGTTTCCGCGCGGCGCTCTGCAGCATGTCCAGCCCATCCCCCACAGGCGCGATCTTGTAGCGGGCCTCCAAAAAGGCCGGATAAAGCTTTGCCAGTGTTTCCATGAGCCCCGCGCCCAGTGTTTCCATATCCATGATTTCGTCGCGGATGGCGCCCGTGTACGCCAGATGGCGTCCGGTGCGCTCATCATCAAAGCGCGGCCACAAGATCCCAGGGGTGTCAAGCAAAAGAAGGCCCGAACCCACCGAAATCCACTGCTTTCCGCGCGTGACGCCCGGACGGTCCTCTGCTTTTGCCGCCCTGTGCCCGGCAAGCGTGTTGATGAGCGTTGATTTTCCCACGTTGGGGATGCCCACGACCATCAGCTTGACAGATCGCCCAACCTGTCCTTTTTCAAAAAAGACCTCAAGCTTCTCGCGCAAAAGCCGCTTGACCGCCTCAACGAGCTTCGCGGCAATCGCCTTGGAGGTGGCGTCGCCCTCAATCGCATCAGGCAAAACGCGTTTCCAAAGCGCGGTGACCGCGGGATCGGCCTGGTCGGCGCGGCCCAGCAGCGTCAGCCGCGGCTTTTGCCCGATGATCGCGTCCAGGTCGGGGTTGCGGGAGGCAAACGGGATGCGCGCGTCCAAAATCTCGCAAACAGCGTCCACAAGCTTGACCTCGGCCTCAAGCATGCGCCGCGCCTTGGTCATGTGACCCGGATACCATTGAATATTCATGTAACCGCGCCAAACTGCGTGAGCGGCAACACGCGAAACAGCACGCGTCCGAGAATATACCGCCGGTCAATCAGACCGATATGGCTGTTGCGGCTGTCGGTGGAGTCGTTTCGGTTGTCGCCCAGGCAGAACACATAGCCCTCCGGCACGTAGAGGGGAAAGCTGATGTCGCCGCGCGGCAGCATGCGCTCATGCAAAAAAGGCTCACTCTGCGGCACGCCGTTAATGGTCAGAAGACCCTTGGCGTAATCGATGTCCAGGGTGTCCCCGCCGACCGCAACCACACGCTTGACCAGCGGCGGCTGTATGCCCGAGCTGCCCAGATTCAAAAACTCGGTGTGGGCTTTGTTGAACATGACAATATCGCCGCGCTGCGGCGTGAAGAACAAATCCGAGATCACCAGCAAGTCTTTGTCGTGGAGGGTGTTGATCATGGACGAGCCGTCCACGCGAAACACACAGCCGACAAAGGCAAACAAAACGACAATACAGATGATGGCGTTGACCATGGCCTGCGCCCAGTCAAACAGATCGCTCAAAAAGGAAGATTTCCTCTGACTCTCCAATAAATGCACTTCCCGCCCAAAAATGAAATCGCCGGGTTCTCAATCGACAGGGCCGAACTTATCGATCGGAAAGACGCGGAGCAAAACACGCCCTAAGATATACCGCTGATCAATCAGTCCGATCCGGCTGTCGCGGCTGTCGATGGAGTTGTTCCGGTTGTCGCCCATGCAGAACACATAGCCCTCGGGAATCATAAACGGATACGCGGTGTCCCCGCGCACGAGCATGCTCTCCCGCACATAAGGCTCCTGAACAACCTCTCCGTTGATGCTCAAGGTACCGGCTGCATAGTCAATGTCAAGCGTGTCCCCGCCGACCGCGATGACGCGCTTGACCAGCGGAGGCTGAGGGCCGCCCGAGCTCAGGTCAAGCAAAAACTCGGTTCCGGCCTTGTTGAACATGACAATGTCGCCGCGCTGCGGCGTATAGAACAGATCTGAGACAATCAGTCTGTCTCCCGCGTACAGCGTGGACTGCATCGAAACATTTTCGACCATATACTGGCAGACCACAAACGCAAACAACAGCACGATAAAGACAATCGCCGACACCAGGGCCTGCGCCCAATCAAACAAGCCCGAATAGAATGCGTTTTTCGTATTCACCAAGGCATGCCCCTCTCTCGCCATTAAAACGCGTAGTGAAAAAGGGAAAGACGACGTCCTCCCCTTCCCAATCTTATACTTTTTCCTTGACTTTTGCCCGTTTGCCCACTCGCCCACGCAAATAATAGAGTTTGGCGCGGCGCACCTTGCCGTGACGAATCGGTTCAAAGCGGGCAATATGCGGAGAATGCAGCGGAAAGACCTTCTCCACGCCGATTCCGTACGAAATGCGGCGAACCGTAATGTTCTCCTGAATGCCGCCGTGCTTCATCGCGATGATGGTGCCTTCAAAAAGCTGAACGCGTTCACGCGTACCCTCTTTGATTTTGATGTGCACTCTGACGGTGTCGCCGATGAGCAGCTTCGGCAAATCGGTCTTAAGCTGATTTTCGGTCAAAACCTGAAGCAAATCCATGGTTTGACCTCCTTCCCACAAGGACATTCATGCCTGATCCGGCGGTGCCGGAAACGCGCGAAGCTGTCGGCAGAGGATTGCCCGAAATACTGCAACATCTTACCATAAGGCCCTCTACATGTCAAGCGTTTTCATGAATTTGGAGGCCGCTTTCAGCATGAGCCGCTTCGTGCCAATGGTGTCAAACGCGATCTCCACCAGAGCGTCGCCGCCCATGGGGTGAATTGCCAGAACCATCCCCCGGCCAAACGCCTTATGCTCGACCATGTTTCCCTTGCTCAGAGAAAGCGCCTTGGCGTTGTCGGCGACAAACGCGCTCCTGGCTGCCGAAGCGGCGGACGGGGTTCCCGCAAACGTCGCCTTTTGCCGCTTTGTCTGTGGGGGCGGCTCGGTAAACAGCTCCATCTCCTTGACAAAGCGGGAGACCATGTTTCGGGTGGTCTGCCCAAACAGCATGCGCTCCTGCGCGCAGGTGACAAACAGGTTCTCTCTGGCGCGCGTCACGGCGACATAGCAGAGTCTGCGCTCCTCCTCGACCTCGTGTGGATCGCCCACGGCGCGCGCGCCGGGGAAAAGGTTCTCCTCGGCGCCCACAACGAACACCACCGGGAACTCCAGCCCCTTGGCGCTGTGAATGGTCATCATGACGGCTGCGTCCGCCTGCTCGTCGTACTTCTCAATGTCCGTAAACAACGCGATCTCATCCAGGAAGCCCCCCAAAGAGGGTTCAGGCGCGTTTAGCGCGTATTGCGCCAGGTTGGACTTGAGCTCAAGCACGTTTTCCTGCCGCCCTCTGGCCTCCATATCGTCCTTTTCGCTCAAGTGGCGAAGATACCCTGACTTCTCCAGCATCAAATCATAAAAATCTGGAAGCTGCATGTCGGGCGCCGCCCGGCGCAGGTCTTCGATCATGTGGGAAAACGTCATGAGCTGTCCCGCCGGGCGCTGCAGCTCTGGAAACTCGCGCGCGCGGGATATCACGTCATACAGGCTGCAGGAGTCGCGCTGCGCGAGGCCCTGTGCGATGGAGACGGTCTTGTCGCCAATGCCGCGGGGCGGCGTGTTGAGGATGCGCAAGAGCCTGAGATCGTCCCCGGTGTTCTGCACCACATGCAGATACGAGAGCATGTCCTTGATCTCGGCCCGGTCAAAAAAGCGCACGCCGCCGATGATCTTGTACGGAACGCCAGACGCCTTAAAGGCGTTTTCCACGCGGTTTGACTGCGCGTTCATGCGGTACAGCACGCAGTAGTCCTTAAAATGCCTCCCCTTCCGCACGCCCTCGACGATGGTGTCGGCGACAAACCGCGCCTCGTCGTTGTCGGAGTATCCGCAAAAAAACGACACCAGATCCCCTTTTTCGTTCCCGGTCCAAAGAGTCTTTCCCTTGCGGCCGACATTATGCGCGATCACACGGTTGGCGCAGTCCAAAATCGCGCCGGTGCTGCGATAGTTCTGCTCCAGCCGGACGACCATTGCTCTGGGGTAATGCTCTTCAAAGTTTAAGATGTTTTCAATCGTCGCGCCGCGAAACCGGTAGATGCTCTGGTCGTCATCCCCGACGACGCAGAGATTGCGGTGATCCTGAGCCAGCAGTGAGATCAGCTCAAACTGCATGTGGTTGGTGTCCTGATATTCGTCGACAAGGATGTACTGAAAGCGGCGCTTGTAGTGGGCGCACACCTCGGTGTGTTCTTTAAACAGCTTGACGGTCAGCAAGATAATGTCGTCAAAGTCAAGCGCGTTGTATTCCTTCAGGCGGCGCTGGTACTCCAGATAGCAGTCGGACACCTTTTGCGTGTAGTAGTCGCCCGCGCAGTCGCGCGCGTAGTCCTCGGCAAAAAAGCCCTCGTTTTTGGCCTTGCTGATGCTGCCCAGCACCGTTTGCGGCGGAAAGCGCTTGTCGTCAAGCTCCAGGGTTTTCAAAACGTCCTTCATCAGCCGGCGCGAGTCGTCGGTGTCGTAGATCGAAAAGCTCCTGCCGTAGCCGAGCAGTTCGATATCCTTGTGCAGAAAACGTACGCAGGCGGCGTGGAAGGTAAACGCCCAAACGTCGTTTCCGGCGGGCCCCAGCATGCGCTCCAGCCGCGCTTTGAGCTCCCCAGCCGCCTTGTTGGTAAACGTGATGGCCAAAATCGCCCAGGGCGGCGTCCCCTGCCGGATGATTTGCGCGATGCGTTCAATGAGCACCGTGGTCTTTCCGCTGCCGGCGCCGGCCAGCACCAGCAGTGGCCCTTCGGTGTGCATGACGGCTTTTTTCTGTTCGGGATTGAGATGGCTCAGATCCATTTTTCGTTCTCCTGTATATATCTTTTTACGGCCTTAAACGCGGCCCAGTCCGTATCGGAGCAGCAACACGCGAAGCGATGAGTACATCAGGTTCAGCGCCCTTTCCGTGGCCTTATGCAGCGCGAGCATGCTCATCCGGTCATCTGCGTCCGGCGGCTTTTCCCCATAGCCCGTGCGGCAGTACGAATCCATAAAAGCAGACGCCGACCCGTCGAGCTCCAGCGAAAGGATTTTGTCCAGGCGGCGGCCGTACTCCAGCGGCGTCTCCCCCGGCAATACCGGCGCGCCGAGCCGCTTATACACCGAAAGCACATAGGCGTAAAACTCCCGGACGGTCTCGGCCCTGAGCGGCTGGGCGCGCAGTCTGCCTAAAAATCTCCGTCTGCGCACAATCTGCACGCAGAGCCATGTCAGGAGCGCCGCCACCGCCAGCGTAATCCACGCGAGCGGTTCCCGGCTGATGTCCCGAAGCTGCTCTCCGTAGTCCGTCCCGTCGGATGGGACTTCAGGCACACTTGCGCTCACCGACGGCGTGGGGCTCACAGGAACCAGGTCGTCCTCGGGCAGATCTACGCTGGGCGAGGGAACGGCGACACCGGCGCCGCCCGGGGCAGTTGGCTCCATAGCAATCCACCCCACGCCGTCCAGATAGATCTCCGTCCAGGCGTGCGCCTCATTTCCGGTGACAATAAAATAGTCCTCCCTGGCCAGCTTGCTCTTGGCAAAGCCCTCGACATAGCGGGCCGGAATGCCCAGCGTTCGGCACATCACCGTCATGGCCGTCGCGTAATATGTACAGTACCCCGCCTTGCCCTCAAACAAAAAGTGGTCGACAAAGTCGACGTCTCTGGGCAGAGCGGGCGGCTTGAGCGTGTAGGGATAGCTGCTGGAAAGATAGCGCTCTATCGCCTTTGCCCGGTCGTAGTCCGTCTCCAGAACCTCGGTCAGCCGCGCCGCCAAATCGCGCGTGCGGTCCGTGACGGTATCGGGGAGCTGGAGATCGTGCGCCTTGGCGTACTCCAAAATTTCCTGTTCGTTGCGTAAAAAAGAGGCCAGGCCTTCAATGTCGGCCATTTGATCCTCGTCAAACATAAGCGCCTCTAAATCGGCCAGAAGCCGGGCCGTATACCCCGGAAAGCTTTTCCTGTAAACTGCCTCGAGCTCCTCCTCTGTCAGGCGGATAACCATGGACAAGGTGCTGTACTGATAGCCCTGAGAGACTGCCTCCAGCAGCCGCACGTCATCGGCGTCATTTGTCAGGGCACGCTGATGGGTGGGCGTGAGGTCATAGTCCACCTCCGTCACGCGGGGCGGCAAGAAGAGCGACTGCGTGCTGATGTTTTGCACCTCAAACCTGTCCCTCTGAAACTCCATCCAGCCACGGTCGAGGTCGATGGGAGACGGCGTCAGCCCGCCCGACATCAGGTTGAGCAATACGACGAGCTGTACATTGGAGTACCCAACGGCCGCAAACCCCTGCACAGCGCTTTGCACGGCGGTAAACCTGCTGTCCTCGTTGAGCCACCGCCTCCCCGTGTAGGTCGACGCCGAGAGGCCGCGCAGCTTTTTGGGCGCGTCGCCCCAGTGAAACAGCATTTCCGCGGGGCTGAGTTTGCTCTCCCCGCCAAGCTCAGCGCCGATCTCGCCAAATCCCTGTCCGGTGACAGACGTGGTGCCAAACGAAAAAAGAACAAGATCCTTCGGCTCACCGGACAGGCTCAGCTGAGGAAACACGGCTTCGGCAAAATCAATCACCGGCTCAGAAAGCGGAACCGGAATGACCGGCAAAGTCGAGGCTGCCCAGACCAGCAGAAAACACACGGGCGCCGTGGTCAGCAAAATCACGCTCTGCCTGCGTCCGTGCTGCCTGGCAGTCTGCCCGGGGGCGGCATAGCCCGTCGAGATCCACACGGCATAAAGCAGCAGCGCCATGATAAACACCAGCAGATCCAGTTTGGAAAAGGGATGCCCCATCCACTGCAGCCCAAAGAACACGGCCACGCCGATCAGGCAGATCAGCAGCGCGCTGGCGCGGTGCCATACAATCACAAACAGCGGCAGTGTGAACGCCAGACACAAAAGCCAGAGCGACAGCTGGACAAACACCTGGTTTTCCTGCGTTTGCACGGCATAGTTGCCGTTAAACACCCAATCCATATAATCCTGGAAAAATCCGGGCAGCGGGTCAAACCACCCGATGCGCCACGCCACAAGCGCAAACAGCGCCAAAGCGATCAGGATGCCGAGAGAAGCCTTATAAAAGCGGGCGGCGAGATATAGCAGGACGACAAGGCAGGTGACCGACAGCACAATGCTTTCGAAGGCAAGCGAAACCGAGAAAAGCCCGGAGATTGCCCATGTCAGCGAGCTGCAGAACACAATGGCAAACACAGCCACAAGCAAAGAGTGCCTTTTCATGACGACATCTCCAGAACCGTGGCCAGGTCGTCCTCGGGGAACAGGTCTATCACACGCAGCGCCGAGCCTGCGGGAGCCTGACTGCGCTCCTGCCCGCTCTTCGTGACGACGCGGTAGTAGTCAAGCCTCCCGGCAAAGGAAAACTGGCTTGACGGATCGGCCGCGGAAAAGCAAACGCGGAACGGCGCGGAGCCGGCCGTCCTGTCCAGTTCGGCGATCGTGCGCGTCGAGGTAAACGAAACCTCGGCCAGCCTCGTGTACAAATGGTCAAAAAAGTCCTTCCCGCGCCCTTCGAGTACCTGAATGGAATCGCCCACCGCAAACAAAACCCGAACTGTGACGGATGAGCACAGCACAAAGTGACATACGGCAAGGCAGCTTTCCAGCACCATATCCTCCGCGGCATACGGCGAGTCAAGGGGAATCCGGCGCAGGTCGAGCAAAACCAGAAGATTCTGATCGCTCTCCTGTTCGTATAGTTTTGTCATCATAGCGCCCTTTTGGGCGGTGAGGTTCCAGTGAATACGGCTCATGGAATCCCCGTACTGATAGGTTCGCGTGTCCTGAATGGCGGCCACTTCTTCACTGATTTGCTGCGCTCTGGTTTCAAGCTGCTGTTGCTGCTGCTGGGCGCCGCCAAATCTGCGCAGACGAATCAGACGCGGATACACGGTGACCCGCAGCGGCGCAGGCTCTTTTTTGCGAAAACGCATGAGCGAAAAAGGGTCGGCGGCGCTGAGCTCCCTGACCCCAAAGACATACACGCCCCGATACAGAAAACACAGCGGCAGCGTAACGCTCGTAATCTCATGCGGCGTCATGTCCAGTTGAATGTGCTGCGCGTCAAGGCCCAGGCCGTGATCATCGCCGAGATGCGCCTGCACATGCGGCGCTGCCAGCAGGCCCCGGTTTTGAAGGCGCAGCGTATAGTCGACCGTCTGTCCCTTGATGATGGTCTGGGCGCTCAGACGCTGCTCGCAGGAGAGCTGAAGCCGCACAACGAGCAGATGGATGACCGCGTACACCGGTACAAGCAGGCAGAGGTACAGCGCGATGGACGAGACAAACCCCGCCTGCGCAAAAGCAAGCGTGAGCCCGATCACCAGCGCGCATAAATAGGTGCGCCGCGCCGCTCTCTGTCGAGAACGTCTGCGTTTCCCGGCGCGCTTTTTGCCCTCAGTCATGCGCCTGCAACGGAGGAACCGTCACCTGTTGAAGGATGTCCTGAATCAGCGCGTCGGCGGAAACCTGCCTGATGCGCGCATCCTGTGTTAAAATGAGCCTGTGCGCAAGCACCGGGACTGCCATGGCCTTTACGTCGTCAGGCAGCACGTAGTCGCGCCCCTCATACATCGCCCACGCCTGCGCCGCGCGGAAAAGAGAAATGGACCCGCGCGGAGACGCGCCCAGCGTGACGTCTTTCAGCGACCGCGTTTTGCGGACAATGTCCACGGTGTAGCGATACAGGCTGTCGGAGACAAAGACCTCGCGGACATGCTTTTGGAACCTGACAATCTCAGCGGCAACGGTCACAGGCTCCAGCACACGCAGAGGATCGTCATTGCGAAAGCGCCTGATGATGTCGATTTCGTCCTTGCGCTCCGGATACCCAAGCCTGACGCGCATGAAAAACCGGTCCATCTGGGCCTCGGGCAGCGGATATGTACCGACATACTCGGTGGGGTTTTGCGTGGCCATGACCATAAACGGCTCACCCACCCGACGGGAAACGCCGTCCACCGTGACCTGGCCCTCCTCCATGACTTCCAAAAGGCTCGCCTGCGTCTTCGGCGAAGTGCGGTTGATCTCGTCGGCCAGCACAAAATTGCAGAGCACCAGACCGGGCTTGTACTCAAACTCACCGGTCTTCTGGCTGTAAAGCGAAAAGCCGGTGATATCGGACGGAAGAATATCGGGTGTAAACTGAATGCGTCTGAAGGAGCTGTCCACCGAGCGCGCGAGAGCCGACACAAGCGATGTTTTGCCCACACCCGGGATATCCTCCACCAGCACGTGTCCCTCGCACAAAAGCGCGACCAGAACGAGCTCGCAGGCCTCCCGCTTGCCCACAATCACCTTGGCAATGTTGTCCACAACGGCATGCAGCCGCTCCTGTACAGTAGGCATATTTTGTTGTCCTCCGTCATGTCCATACTCTTTTGTCCGCCGACCGGTGTCAAGAAAAAACCGTCCGGGCGTTCAGCCGAAATACCCTTCGATTCCAGCCGACTTCGCGAATAATTCCCGTAGGATTATATCACGCCCGGACAACCTCGTCAATTCCGGACAAAGCGCATCCCTGCCCCTCCGGAACAGCGCGGCGCTCCCGTGGTACACTTGACAGTCTTGTAACGCAAGGACTATAATGTGTTGTTACTTCCTCCTTCAGGCTCCGCCGAAGTACTCGGCGTCAGCGTTGTCAGCTGCTCTGCCTATATGGCTTTTCCGGCATAGCCGCCGTATGTTTTTCTTTTTCCCCTGAACATCTGGAGTGGACAAAAATTACTTATCATGAAAACAGCTTTCGTTTTTGTGGAGAGGAGCCGTCATGACCATTAAAGAGCTTGCTGCGCTTTGTGGTGTATCTGTGGCAACGGTGAGCAAATCGCTGAACTATCACGGCGACTGCAGCCCGGAAACAGCCCAGCGCGTCCGGGAAATGGCAAAGAAGCACGGGTATTTCCCCAATTCTTCGGCGCGCGCGCTGAAAACAAGCCGGAGCTATAATTTGGGCGTGCTTTACGACGACACCGACAGCAACGACTTGACCCACGACTATTTTACCGTTATTCTGAACAGCTTTAAGCTGGCGGCAGAAGCTAAAGGATATGACATTACATTTATCAGCGGCTCTCCTTTTCATAAGATGACGTATTTTGAGCATAGCAAATACCGCGGCGTCGATGGATTGGTCATCATCAACGTCAATTACAGCAAGCCCGAGGCGCTTGAGCTCTTTCACAAGGAGCTTCCCCTTGTCGCGATCGACTATGTTTCCGGCCTCAAGACGGCTGTTGTGTCGGACAACCTGACCGGCATGTCCGAGCTCATGGACTATGTCTGCGAGCAGGGCCATACGCGTATCGCCTATATTTACGGAATCGGCGAGCCCGACAACCTCACGACCCGGAACCGCGTTCAAGCCTACCGGCATGCCCTGAAACGGCACAAGCTCCGCTTTCGGCCCGAATATCTGGTGTGCGGCCAGTACCACGACACCGGGGACTCTTCGGCCAAAACAGAGCAGCTGCTTCGCCTGCCGGTACCGCCGACCTGCATTTTGTATCCCGATGACTTTGCCGCCATCGGCGGGCTGAACACGCTGAAGGAGCGCGGCATCCGCGTTCCAGAGGATCTCTCCATCGGAGGGTATGACGGCATCAGGCTGTCCAAGACGCTTGAGCCGAACCTGACCACCTATCGGCAGAACTCCGAAATGATGGGCAAGCTTGCCGCCGAAAAGCTCATTATGCAGATTGAGTATCAGATTCACGGCCCCGGCGAGACCCTTTTGGTCAAGGGCGAGCTTTGGCCCGGCTGTTCGGTCAAAAAGCTGTAACTCCCGGGCTGCAAAAAACCGATAAGGATAGATATTTCAAGGCCTTGCGGAAGTAATTTCCGCAAGGCCTTTAGGCTGTCAAAGAACATTTGGTTCTTTGACAAACGGGAGTTGGTTCAAACCGCTGAGGCGGTTTATAGAGAAACGGTTTCGAGAAATGAATTCCCGAAACCGTTGTGGTTCATATTTTTCACGGATTCAGTCCGGGAAAGCCTTTCTTTGTGTGGCTCCACAGAGCCGATCACTTTATCATCGTTTTGTAGATAAAGCTCGCTTTGTCTACAAAAAGGATGCGTTGCCAAAACAAAGCTCTCGGCAAAGCCTGAGTCCTATTCGATCAGGTCCCCCGCGATCTCCTGCAGCATGGTGGGGGTCACTCTGTTTTTTAACAGCGTAGAGGCCATGGACTCAATCTTTTTATAGCTGAATGTCACATGCTCCACCGACTGCGCCTCGCCGTCCTCCTGCGCAATATGTAGACCGTAGCTCTCGACCGAGCAGCCCCCGTTGGCAAGCGGAAGCTCCTCCACCAAGATAGAGTACACCAGGCCCTGCAGCTTCCCCTGTTCCAGCGCTATGTTCGTCCGCCCATACTCCAAAAGTGATTTCACGCATAGCTCCTCCCCATCGTCTGTATGCCGCGTAGCCCGCGGCGTTTGCAGACAGTATACGGCAAAGGCCTTGTCGAAAACTGTCTGAGTCTGGGGAATGCGGAAAACATTTTGTCTTGATCATGGGCCCGGACCTATGGTATGCTTTCTTTCATAGAGGGGGAGTTTAATGAAGCTTGTCATTAAGCGACTGCGCGCCATGTGCCCCGAAAGCGCTGCGCTTCTCAAGGGCGGACTCATGGTTGCCAGTACACTTGTATTCTGTTCCATCATCCTGCTGTTCTTCGGCGGAACCTGGAGTCTACATACACACTACATCCTGAGCTGTTCGGCGTATCTGCGCGAGCTGGCGCCGGCCATTCTGTTCATTACGGTCTTCGGTTCGGCCTGGTGGGAAGAGCGCAAGCAAAAAATGGAAAATAAGTAAAGCGAATTAAAGAACGAAAGCGAAAAAGAGTCTGGAACGCGGCCGACAAAATGTCGGCCGCTTTCAGGTTTTCAAAGAACCTGTGGTTCTTTGACAAAAAGAGTGACGGTTAAAACCGCTGAGGCGGTTTGTATAGCCTGTAGACAAAGGCCGCCTCTTCGTTCCTTTGCGCAAAACCACGTCGAGCCTGACGCCGAAGGCGGCGGGTCCCTGCTGGACTGAAATAAGAAGAGCCGAGCGCCCGAGCAGGGAGGCCTGGAGCCTGGAGGCGTTTTGA
>JAVBOR010000012.1:0-20297 GCA_031550325.1 Oscillospiraceae bacterium | reverse complement strand
GAGTGAGTCCGGGAACGCGCTTCAGGCTGTCAAAGAACCTTTGGTTCTTTGACAAAACGAGGGCAGGTTCAAACCGCTGAGGCGGTTTGAAGGGAAACGGTTTCGAGAAATGAATTCCCGAAACCGTTGTGGTTCAGTTTTTCCAGGATTCGATCCAGCAAGAACCTGCCGCCTGCGGCGTCAGGCTCGACGCGAATCCTGGAAAAGCACAAAGGCGCAAAGCGCTTTTGTCAGGATTTTTGGGGGAAGATCAGATACCCCTTGGGGTGTTGCGTCACAAGTCTATGCGGCCGCGGGCGTCCTCTCCGCTGAGCCTGCCCGTGAGGCCGTCGTTCAGGGTGCCCGTAATGAACACCGGGGCGATTTCCCGGCGCGCGCCGCCGCCCTCGACATGTATGGTGAGGTAATTCTCCGACAGGCCCTGCTGCGCTGTTTCAAACAACACAGAAAGCGTGCGCCCGATCTGCGCCTCGCGGTAAAGCTGTGCCGAGACGGCCACGCGGTCGGCTGCCTGACGGGCGCGCCGCTGCTTCTCGGCGCGGGTGAGCTGGCCGGGCATCGCCGCGGCGGGCGTGCCGGGGCGGCGCGAGTAAGGAAAGATGTGCAGCGCCGAAAACGCCGCCTTGTCCAGAAAATCCAGCGTCTCGGCCCACTCGGCCTCGGTTTCGCCGGGAAATCCCGCGATCAGGTCGCCCGTAACCGCGCAACCCGGCAGGGCCTCGCGGGCAAGCGTGATGCTCTCCAGCACGGACCGGGCCGTATAGCGCCTGCCCATGCGGCGCAGCACGCCGTCGCTGCCGCTCTGGAGTGACAGGTGCAGATGAGGGCAAAAGTTGGAAAGCGGCGCGAGCGCGCCAAGCAGAGACTCGCCTACCGAGCGCGGGTCAAGCGAGCCCAGCCGCAAGC
The DNA here is from genome assembly GCA_031550325.1 of Oscillospiraceae bacterium. GTDB lineage: Bacteria > Bacillota > Clostridia > Oscillospirales > UBA929 > JAVBTT01. The sequence continues at coordinate 19,391 of JAVBOR010000012.1, read as the reverse complement.
GAAGCGAAGGATGCTGCGCGCAGATCGCCGTGACAAGCGCCTCCAGGGAGGGCTTGTAAGAGGAGATCTCAATGCCGGTCAGCACGAGCTCGCGGCAGCCGCGCGCGCAGGCCAGCCGCGCCTGCTCCAGCGCGTCATCGGGCGGGCGCGAGCGCGAAGCGCCGCGAGCCGAGGGAATGATGCAGTAGGTACAATGGTTGTCACAGCCGTCCTGCAGCTTGAGAAACGCGCGGCTGCGCCCTTCGGGCGTGGATACCGGCAAGCGGTCAAAATGCGAGGGAACCGGCGGCACATCCTTGGACAACGTATGGTTTTCAAGCTTTTCAGCGAAGCCCAGACGGTCGCCCGTGCCGCCGAGCAGGTCAATTTCCGGCCAGTCGGAGAGGTCGGTCGTCTGGCTCAGGCAGCCGCAGACAGCCAAAACGGCGTCAGGATGTTCGCGTCGGAGCTTTCGGATGGTCTGGCGGGATTTTTGGTCGGAGGTGGCGGTCACGGTGCAGGTGTTGATCACCACGGCGTCGCAGCTCTCCCCCTGTGCGGCAGTCGTATGGCCGCGTGAAGCCAGAGTTTCGCGCATGGCCTCCGTCTCCGTTTGGTTCACTTTGCAGCCCAAAGTATAGTAATATATGTGCAAGTTGCGCGCCTCCAGCGTCCCCCGCGGACGTTTTTTGCCGCCCGGCGGGTCATCGTGATTAGAGATTTCCAACAAATGCCGGGAAAATGTATCCAAAGCTTAGGGCAAAATCTCCCTTGCTTTTTGCCGTTTGCCTCGCTATAATATCAGAGGTAGGCATCCATAGCAAGGAGGGAAAAAGATGAAGAAGTTTTCTGTTCAGCTTACGTCGATTGGCGACGTGAAGCAGTTTGTAAACACTGCCTGTAACCAACCGTTTGACATCGACATTGTCAGTGGGCGGTATATTATTGACGCCAAGTCCATTATGGGCATTTTTAGCGTCGACTTGTCCAAACCGATCACCGTTGAGGTTCACGGTACGGAGGCGGACGGCAAAGCGTTTTTCGAGAGCGTAAAAGCGTACGTTGTGGACTGACGCTCCGAGGCGCAAAACTCAGGCGGTATTCTAAAACGAGTCGTATGGACATATCCTTCCCTTGAGGAGGGGTGGACATGAAACGACTCGTTTGTTTTTTACTCTGCGTCACGCTGCTGCTGCCGGCCGCCTTCGCCGCGTCGGCCGCGCCCGAGGTTCCCGCGCCTTCGATTATCCTCATGGATCGCGCTTCGGGAACTGTTTTGGCCGAAAAGAACGCCGACGAAAAGCTCGCCATCGCCAGTATCACCAAGGTCATGACGCTGCTGCTGACCGTGGAGGCGGTGGACAGCGGCCGAATCGGCCTGGAGGACAAAGTCACGGTCAGCCGCGAGGCCATGGGGATGGGCGGCTCGACCGCCTATCTCGCCGAGGGGGAGCAGTACACGGTTCACGAGCTGCTTAAGGCCGTGACCATCCAGAGCGCCAACGACGGCGCGTACGCGCTGGCCGAGTTTTTGGCCGGGACGCACGACAGCTTTGTGCAGCGCATGAACGAGCGCGCGCATGAGCTGGGCATGACCAACACGTACTTCACCAACGCCACCGGACTGGACAGCGCGGACGGCTGCAGCACGGCGCGCGACGTGTCGGTCATGTCCCGGCAGCTGCTGGGGCATCCTCTGATTAAGAACTACACGACCATATGGATGGACTCGCTGCGCGACGGCACGTTTACCCTCAGCAACACCAACAGGCTCGTTCGGTTTTATGACGGGGCCACCGGCCTCAAAACCGGCTCCACGTCCAAGGCGGGGGCCTGCGTCTCGGCCTCGGCCGAGCGCGGGGGCATGGAGCTGATCGCCGTGGTGCTCAAGGCCTCGACGGGCGACGAGCGTTTTGAGAGCGCGCGCAAACTGCTCGACTTCGGCTTTGCCAGCTTTAGGCCCATCGCCGTTGTGCCCGACGAGCTTCCGGCGCCCGTGCCCGTGCTGATGGGCAAGGCGCTGGAGGTACAGCCCCTGCTGCAGGAGGACAGACAGCTTGTGGTGGAAAAGGAGCAGGCGGCGCAGCTGACACGTGAGGTCGTCATGGCCGAAAACGTCGAGGCGCCCGTTTTAAAGGGGCAAAAGCTCGGCGAGCTGACGATCAGGTCGGGCGATCAGGTGCTGGCGACCGTGCCGTTTGTCGCCGCCGAGGACGTGGCGCGCCTGACCTGGTGGGATATCTTCGCGCAGATGGTCGGAACGCTGTTTATGCGACAAGGCAGTGATTGACAACTAAGGAGCGCTCAGGGTACAATAGGACAAACAAGAATGCGGCTTTTTACAAAAGAAAGGACGGGACCCAAGTGATAAACGTTGATCTCTCGAAGCTTCCCGAAATCTCCCCAAAGGACTGGCAGTCCGAGCTGAGCGCCGCGCATGAGGCGCTGCTGGGCGGCACAGGCAAAGGGAGCGACTTTTTAGGCTGGCTGCGACTGCCCGAAGCTTACGACCGCGACGAGTTTGCCCGAATCCAGCGCGCCGCTGAGAAAATCCAGTCGGATTCCGACGTTTTACTGGTCATCGGCATCGGCGGCTCCTACCTGGGCGCGCGCGCCGTGATTGAGTTTTTGCAGGGAACCTTTTATAACCTGCGCCGGCACAAGCTTCCCGAGGTCTACTTTGTAGGCAACAACCTTTCGGCTGCCTATATGGCCCAGCTTTCGGAGATCATCGGCGACCGCAACTTTTCCATCAACGTCATCTCCAAATCCGGCACGACAACCGAACCCGCCGTCGCGTTTCGTGTATGGAAACAGAAAATTGAGGAAAAATACGGCAAGGCCGGCGCAGCGGAACGGATTTACGTCACGACAGACAAGGCGCGCGGCGCGCTGCGCGGGCTCTGCGACAAAGAGGGCTATGAAAGCTTTGTCATTCCGGACAGCGTCGGAGGCCGGTTTTCTGTTTTGACCGCCGTCGGCCTGCTGCCTATCGCCGCGGCGGGTGTGGACATCGCAGAGCTCATGCGCGGCGCTGCCGACATGATGAAGCTGTGTCTGTCGCCCGGGCAGCAAAATCCCGCGTGGCAGTATGCCATGGGCCGCAACGCCATGTATCGCGCTGGTAAGCGGGTGGAGATTCTCGCGTGCTACGATCCCGACTTCGTGTTTATGGCCGAGTGGTTTAAGCAGCTTTACGGCGAGAGCGAGGGCAAGGAGGGCAAGGGCCTGTTCCCCGCTGCCGTGAGTTATACGGCCGACCTGCACTCCATGGGCCAGTACATTCAGGAGGGACGGCGCGAGCTGCTCGAGACCGTTGTGCTGGTTGAGGAACCGACGGCGTCCATCACGATTAAGCAAGACGCCGAGAATGTTGACGGGCTGAACTTCCTCGCGGGGAAAACGCTGCCCGACATCGAGTATCAGGCGTTTTGCGGAACCCTGCTCGCCCATGTTGACGGCGGCGTGCCCAACATGGTTGTGCGCATGAGCAAAAAAGACACCCACGGTGTTGGCCAGCTGATTTACTTCTTTGAGATCGCCTGCGGCCTGTCGGGGTACCTGCTCGGCGTCAACCCCTTTGACCAGCCGGGCGTGGAGGCCTACAAAACCAACATGTTCGCGCTTCTCGGAAAGCCGGGCTTTGAGGCGCAGGGCGAGGCGCTGCGCGCCAGATTGTAATCGCTTATTAACCGATTGTTCATTGCTTTGGCGGACAGGGTATGATATACTCAGGCTGCGGACAATCCTCTGTTTTGTCTGCAAACCGGATCTATTCCGCCAGCGAAAGACAGGTTATTGCGCCTTGGGCGCAGGGAATACTCTACCTTATTAGAAAGGGGCTTGATACTCTTTGGTTCAGGTCATTATGGGCATCAAGGGCTCAGGAAAGACCAAACAGATGATTGATCTGGTAAATGAAGCGGTGGAAAAAGCGGATGGCGCGATTGTCTGTATTGAACACGGGCAGAAACTGACCTATGATATCAATCACGGCGCGCGGCTTATCGACTCCGTTCCCTATGATATTCGCAGCTATCAGGTGCTGAGAGGCTTCATCACGGGGTTGTACGCAGGCAATTATGACATCAATCACATATTCATCGACAGCCTTTTCAAGGTGTCGGGCAATGCCGATCTGGCCGAGTGTGAGAAGTTTTTGCTTTGGTGCGAGCAGTTCGGGGATGAGAACAACATTGTCTTCACCATAAGCATTTCAGAGGACGTGGACAAGGCGCCTGCGGGCGTGTGCAAGTTCCTTTAATCCACTGATGCAGTTCGCCTTTGGGCGCTTGCAATGACAAAGCTGAGGGCCGGAACTTTTCCGGCCCTCGAATTGTCAACAGCCCGAACTGCCGGCTGCGCCGCCAGGCTCGACGCGATGACAATAGAGCTGGGCCTCGGGCGGCTTCTGACCTTGAAATTTGGCGGATATTGTGGTATTATGTAAATTCAAATACATAGGATGAGCATACACTGCTTTGAAAGTGAGAAGAATCCGTATGACAAAAAAAATACTTTCCCTGCTGTTATCCCTATTGCTGCTGACCACCGTTTTCCCCGCCATGCCGGCGGCGGAGGCCGCCGCCTCCACTGAAGAGGAGTTTCGCGGCGTTTGGGTGGCCAGCGTGATCAACCTCGATTACCCGTCCAAGGCCGGGCTTTCTGTGGCCGACCTCAAGAGTGAGGCGACCGGCATTTTGGACACGGCCAAAAGCGTGGGCTTCAACGCCGTAATTTTGCAGGTGCGCCCTACGGGAGACGCCCTGTATAAATCAGACATTTTCCCCTGGTCGGCCTATCTGACGGGCAAGCAGGGCACTGCGCCCGCCTCCGGCTTTGATCCGCTCACCTTTTGGGTGGACGAGGCGCATAAGCGCGGGCTGGAGCTGCACGCCTGGGTAAACCCCCTGCGCATTTCACAGGCGTCGGCCGAACTGACCGACCTGTCGGAGGGAAACCCGGCGCGCCAAAACCCGTCCTGGACGGCCAAGGTCGCCTCTGGAAGCCACAAGGGCCAGCTCTATTTCAACCCCGGCCTGCCCGAGGTGCGCGACCTTGTTGTGCGCGGGGTGGCTGAGCTTGTGAGAAACTATGATATTGACGGCGTACACTACGACGACTATTTTTATCCCGAGGTGAATTTTGCCGACAACGCCGCCTATCAGAAGTACGGCTCGGGGTTTTCCAGCGTGGAGGACTGGCGGCGCGACAACATCAACAAACTCATAGAGACAACGCAGGAGACGGTAAAGTCCATACGATCCGACTGCGCGTTTGGCGTGGCGCCTGTGGCTATCTGGGCCAACAAAAAGACAAACGCGCTCGGCAGCGACACCAACGGGCAGCAAAGCTACTATGAGCAGTACGCCGACACGCGCAAATGGGTCAAGAACGAGTGGCTGGACTACATCGCGCCGCAGATTTACTGGAACATCGGCAAAACAGACTCCGATTACGCCAAGGTGCTGCAGTGGTGGGCTGATACGGTCAAAGGCACCGACGTTTCCCTTTATGTCGGGCACGCCACCTGGCTTTTGGACAACCAGAATGTGTCCAGTCCCTGGTACGGAACGCAGGAGATCAGCCGCCAGATCGCGCTCAACCGCAGCTATCCCGAGGTCAAGGGAAGCGTTCACTTCCGGTACTCCTTTATTGCCAAAAACGCCGCCATTCAAGCGGCGCTTATGAGCATATACGACGGCGAGGGGATTCCGGCGTCGGGCGTTCCTGCGACCGACCCCCAGCAGAGCCTCAGCCTCACGATGCCCGCGCCGGACAAACTGGGCGACCTGTATGTCGGGCGGCCGAGCGGCAACATCACGACACCCGACGCCAGCTTTTTCTTTGTCGGCGCGAGCAATCCGACCATGCCGCTGACCGTCAACGGAGACGCGGTTACCACGCGCACGGCCAAGGGCTACTTCTCCTATTACGCCAAGCTGAAGAGCGGCGCCAACACCTTTGTTTTCGCGCAGGGGGATCAGCAGGTCACGCGCGTCGTCACCTGTTCGTCCGCCTCGTCGTCCTCAGGCGGCGGGACAGCCGCTTCCCCGCCGCAGATGAGCCGCGCCGAGATTGTCTCGGGCTCGATGGTTCCGGGGGCTTATGATGAGATCCGCAAGCCGGGCGAAACGGTGGCGCTCAAGTGCACCGCGCCAATCGGCGCGACGGTGACCGTGCGCGTCAACGGCAAAACCTATGCCATGACGCCGGCGGCCAAGACCAAGCCCAACGACGGGAAACTCTACTCCACCACCTATACATACACCTATCAGCTTCCCCAATACACCGTAACCAAGAAGCTTATCACGGTCGGTACGCCCGTGTTCATCATGAAAATGGGCGATGAGGTCTCCATGCGGATCGCGCCGACCGCCATCAAGTGCCTGACCGAGGGCGCGCCGCTGCTGGCCGAAGTCGTGTCGGGCAACGCCTTTGCCTATCCCGGCGCCGCCACGAGCGGAGGGCCGGTCAGCGACCTGGTCAAGGGGCAGGTGGCCAACGTCACCTCCATCACGTCGAGCTGGATCGGCCTGAACAACGGCCTTTATGTGCAGCGCGCCGACGTGCGCATCAGCGCGCGCACATCGGCGCTCAAAGCGTCTGTTTCGGCGGCTTCGTATGCTTTGGACAGCAAGTGGGAGACCCTGTCGCTGACCATGGGCGCGCGCACGGTCTCCAAGACCTCCTTTGACGGAAAAAAACTGACCTGGACGGTCAGTCTGGCCGACAAGGCCCCGTCGGTCAGCCTGCCGAACGACTCGCTGTTTTCGGCGGTGAAGGCCGAGGTGTCCGGCGGAAACGCCGTGTATACACTCACGCTGCGCGACGGCAAGCGACTGGACGGCTATTACGTCGACACAACAGACAAGGGTCTGGCGCTCAAGCTCAAGCGCTCGCCCGCGGCGCAAAAGGGCGCCAAGCCGCTGACAGGCATCACGATCGTGCTGGACGCCGGCCATGGCGGCAGCGAGCCGGGCGCTCCCGGAGCCTGGGGCACGCAATACGGCGAGAAGACCATCAATCTATATGCCGAGCTCAAGCTCAGAACAAAACTGCAAGCGCTCGGCGCGACTGTGATCGTGACCCGTGAGGACGACAAGACCGTCTCGCTGGCCGAGCGCGTGGAAATAAACCGCGCGGCGCGCCCCGACCTGTTTTTGTCCCTGCACTGCAACAGCCTGGACTACGCGGTGGACGCCACCAATGTGCGCGGCTCCTCGGGCTGGTACCGTGAAAAAACGGCCCTTGAGCTGTCCACAACGCTGCTCAGCACGCTGCAGAGCGATTTGGGGGTGGGCAAGCGCGGCTCGACGCAGTCCAACCTATATGTCTGCCGTCCGACCTGGACGCCCTCCATGATTTTGGAGATGGGCTTTTTGTGCAACGCCGCCGACTATGAGTGGCTGTCCGACGACGCCTCGCTGGAAAAGCTGATGACGTCGGTGGCGGCGGGCATTGTCCAATATTTCTCGTAGTGGTTGCGTGCGGCGCGCGAAAGGTGTATAATCAGCGAAAATATGATGCAGAGCCGCCTTCCGGATTAAAACCCGATTAAGCGCGGGGAAATACATGGAAAACGGGGGAGAGAATCTATGGATTGTGTTTTGATGACCGATTCCAGTTCCGATTTGCCTTGGGACTTTTATCGTGAGCGCGACGTGCAGTTTTTGCCCATGACCGCCACAATCGACGGCAAAATGATCAAAGACGATGGAACGACCAGCGCGAAGTCCTTTTTCAGCGCGCTTCGCAACGGAGCGCCCGCGACCACGTCGCAGTTATCCATTCAGGAGTTCAAGGACGCGTTTGAGAAAGTGCTCAATGAGGGCAAAGACATATTTTACATTGGACTATCCGCCGGGCTGTCGGGGTCAAACCAGAGCGCGCTTGTTGCGCGCAACGAGCTTGCCGGGCAGTATCCGGACAGACGAATCTATGTCGGACAAAGCGTGAGCGTTTCGCTTGGGCTTGGGCTTTTGGTGTACTCGCTGGCCCAAAAGCGGGACGCCGGGGCAAGCTATGACGAGATGATCGCCTGGTTTGAGGAGAACCAGCTCAAGGCGCACCACCTGTTCACCGTGGACGATCTGATGTTTTTGCTGCGCGGCGGCCGCGTGTCCCGCACGTCTGCGGTTGTGGGTTCGCTTTTGGGCATCAAGCCGATGCTTCACGTCAGTGATGAAGGCAAGCTGCTTCCCCACGGAAAGGTGCGGGGGCGCCGGCAGAGCCTGACAGCACTCGTGGACGAGATGGAGGCTCTGGTCACCGGTACCGAGCTGGAGTGTGTGACGATCAGTCACGGGGACTGTCCGGAGGACGCCCAAATGGTCATGGATCTCATCAAAAGTAAGTACAAGGTGCAGCATTCCATCATTCATACGCTCGGCCCTGTCATCGGCTCGCACGCCGGGCCGGGTACGGTTGCGCTCTTTTTCTACGGCGCGCCGAGAACGAAATAAATCATTGACAAACCTTCGGTTTCCCTAAAAACGGAAGTGGGATCGCGTATTTGCGAAGACGCGCAGAGCAACGCTTCGCGCGAAGTGGCCCGGAAAGGGCCTGCGGTTGCGCCGTCAGGATCGACGTCTGCTTGCCAAAGGAGCGGGGACGCTTATTTTGTCTACAGCCTGCAGGGGTATTCATTTTTAGAGGCAAGGCAATAGGCCGCGCGGCGCGCGGCCTATTGCCTTGCGGTGTGCCCGAGGGGGTTTTCCTGCACCGCCCGCGGCCCGGCTTAACGGGGCGCGCTGAAACAAAGGGGACGCTATGATCGACATTACCGTATCCGGCATCCAAAAAGAATATGGAGCCAACAAGGTTCTGCGCGGTGTGAGCTTTGAGGTTCAGGCCGGGGAGCACATCGGGCTTCTCGGCGCTAACGGCGCTGGGAAAACGACGCTGTTTCGCATTATTTCGGGAGAGGAACGCGCCGACGAGGGTGAGATCACGACTTTTCCCGGGAAGCGGCTGGGTCTGCTGAGCCAAATGCCCGAGTATGACGAAGACGCGACCGTGCGTGTTGTGCTCGACCAGGCTTTTGCGCCGCTGCACGCCATGCAGAAGAAACTCGACGAGCTGTCGGCCAGGCTGGACAAGGACGCCGGAGCCATGCGGCTTTACGGCGAACTCGCGCACCGCTTTGAGGCGCTCGGCGGGTTTGAGACAGACGTGCGCCTGAGCCGGGTGCGCAACGGACTGAACATTGACGACACTCTGTACGACCGCCCTATGGAAACGCTCAGCGGCGGTGAGCGCACAAGGGTCAATCTGGCCAGGCTCGTTTTGGAGGAGACCGACATCCTGCTGCTCGACGAGCCGACCAACCATTTGGACATGCGCAGCACCGAGTGGCTGGAGGACTATCTGTCCCGCTATAAGGGCACTGTTTTGGTCATCTCGCACGACCGGTTCTTTCTGGACGTTGTGGTCAAACGCATTGTCGAGATTGAGAACGGCGTGGCCAAGTTGTACAGCGGTAACTACAGCTTCTACGTCGTGGAAAAGCAGCGGCGCTTTGACGAACAGATGGATAACTTCCTGCGGCAGCGCAAAGAGGCCGACAGGTTGCTCGCCACGGCCCGCCGCATGCACGATTATGCCGGAAAAAACGCGAAGCTGCACCGGCAGGCCAAGTCGATGGAGCGCCGCGCCGAGCGGCTGCAGACGACCGACCGGCCCAACAGGGCGCAAAGCCTGAAAGGGCGGTTTCAGGCGTCAAAATTCTCTGCCGATGATGTTCTGCGCGCGGTGGACATTTCCAAGCGCTTTGGAGAGAAGACGCTGTTTTCAGACGTCACGCTGCAAATCAGTCCGGGCGAGCGCATTGCGCTGCTTGGCGACAACGGCACGGGCAAGACAACGCTCATGAACATCCTGTGCGGTGCGCTTGAGCCCGACACGGGCCGGATTCAGCGCGGCCCGGCCGTCAAAACAGCTGTCCTGCCGCAGCACACGGTTTGGGAACACCCCGAGCGCACGCTCTACGACACGATGCTGTACGAGGCTGACTGCTCCGCCCAGTCGGCGCGCAATCGTCTGGGCATGTTCCACTTTCAGGCCGAGGACGTCTTTAAGACGGTCGAGGTGCTATCGGGCGGCGAACGAAGCCGGCTGAAGCTGTGCATGCTCATGGGAGAGCAAATCAACTTCCTGCTTCTGGACGAGCCGACAAACCATTTGGACATCGCTTCGCGCGAGTGGATGGAAGAGGCCGTGGAGAGCTACGAGGAGAGCCTACTGTTTATCTCGCACGACCGCTATTTTATTGCGCGGTTTGCCACACGCATTTGGGAGATATCCAACTCCGATATTCTCGACTTTCAGGGTTCCTACGCACAGTTCAGGGCCTACAAGGAGTCCCTGGAGCAGAGCGGAAAACCCGAGCCCGCCGCACAGCCCGCGGCCGAGAAGCCGAAAAAACAGGCCATGCGAACAGAAAAGCGCCTGAGAACCATTGAGCTGGAGCTTCAGGCGCTGGAGCGCAGGGAGGCCGATTTGGAGGCGCTGCTCACGCAGCATCAGAGTGACGCCGACCGGCTGATGGAGCTGCTGCGCGAGAAGGACGACCTGCGGGAGATTTGGCAGGCGACATATGAGCAGTGGGAGGCGCTGCAATGAGAAGTAAAAAACTCAAACGCTATCACCCTTTCGTTTTCACGCTGCTGGGCCTGGCGATGCTTGCTGTCGGCCTGACGGCGGGTTCGGTGCGCGCGCTGAGCATTTTGCGGCTGTACGGGGTTACGGCGGGCATCAGCTTCATTGTGTACGGGCTGCTCGACTTCCTGATGGACCGTCTGGCCGATTCCCGGCTGCGCACTGTCGTCGCCGTTGTCCGCCGGTGCGCTCAGGTGGGCTTTATGCTGCTTGTGCTGAGCTTTGTCGCCGTGCAGGCGCTGATATACTCCGGCAGCGCATCCGATTCCGGGCCTTCCGCCGATGTGCTCATCGTGCTGGGCGCCACGGTTGAGGGTGATCAGCCGGCGTATCAGCTGAAGTCGCGTCTGGACGCCGCCGCGGCAGTGCTGCTGGAAAACCCCGGGACGGCGGCCATCCTCAGCGGCGGGCAGGGGGAGGACGAGACCGTCAGCGAGGCTGAGGCCATGCGCCGGTATTTGGAGGAGAAGGGCGTTTCGGGCGACAGGCTCATTTTAGAGGATCAGTCCAGAAACACCGCTGAGAATATCCGCTTTTCAAAGCAGTATCTGGAGGAGGGTCAGTCGGTCACGCTGGTGACCAATGAGTTTCACGCCTACCGCTCGCGCAGGCTGGCCCGAATCAACGGCGTGAGCGCAACAGTGCTGTCCGTTCCCATGGATTCGGTCGTCTATTGGACAGTTGCCTCGCTGCGCGAGTACATATCTATTGTTCTGATGTTTTTGGGACGAACATAGCCCGCCGCCCGGCGGTGGGCTATGTTTTGTCGAAAAGGTTCCTCTCGTTCCCGTCCTTTATCGATTTTCACGTCGAGCCTGACGGCATAGCCGGCAGGTCCTTGCTGGACTGAAAACCGATAAAGATAGAAACACAAGGCTTTCACAGATTCATTCTGGGAAAGCCTTTCTCTGAAAACCGCCTCAGCGGTTTGATCCTGCCCCCGCTTTGTCGAAAAACGCAGTTTTTCGACAGCCTAAAGCCCGCCTGGTGGCCATACTTTACAGCGTGCTCATTTAGTGGTATAATATGATATTCGTTTTATTGGGAGATTGCGTTCGATGTTTGACAAATTGGCGTCACTGCACGAGAGATATCAGACAATTGGGACGGCTTTGGCCGATCCCGAGGTATACACCGATCCACCGCGCATGGCCAAGCTGCTCAAGGAGCAAAAAGAACTTGAACCCGTGATGACCGCCTATCAGGAGTACCTGAAGATGGAGGCGCAGGCCGAAGAGGCGCAGGCGCTGATGGACACCGAACTGCGCGACATGGCGCAGGAGGACTACAGGCTGGCCAGGGACGGCATGCACAAGCTCGGGGGCGACATTCGCCTGCTGCTGCTGCCAAGGGACCCCAACGACGAAAAAAACGTCATTATGGAAATCCGGGGCGGCGCCGGAGGGGAAGAGGCAGCGCTGTTCGCCGCCGCGCTTTTTCGCATGTACTCCATGTACGCCGAGCGCAGGCGCTGGAAGATTGAGGTGCTCAACGCCAACGAAACCGAGCTGGGCGGCATTAAAGAGATCAGCTTCATGATTGAGGGCGAGGGCGCTTACTCGCGTCTGAAATTTGAGAGCGGGGTTCATCGCGTGCAGCGCGTGCCCGACACCGAGGCGTCGGGGCGCATCCACACCTCAACCGTTACGGTCGCCGTGCTGCCCGAGGCCGAGGACGTCGACGTTGAGCTCAACCCTGCCGATCTTGACATCAGCACCTGCCGCTCCAGCGGCGCGGGCGGGCAGCACGTCAACAAGACCGAGAGCGCCATCCGGGTGGTGCACATCCCTACAGGCATTGTAGTCGAGTGCCAGGACGAGCGCAGCCAATACAAAAACAAGGACCGCGCGCTCAAAATTCTGCGTTCCAAGCTGTTGGAAAAATCCGAGCGCGAACAGGCGCAGGCCATTGCCAGCGAGCGTAAGAGCCAGGTGGGAACCGGAGACAGGAGCGAGCGCATCAGAACCTATAACTTCCCCCAGGGTCGCGTGACCGACCACCGCATCAACGTGACGCTGTATAAGCTGGAAGCGTTTGTGGACGGGGGGTTGGACGAACTGCTCGATCAGTTGATCGCCGTGGATCAGGCCGAACGGATGAAAGGCGCTGAGTGATATGACCATTTTTGCGCCGAACGGGTCGGCGCCATGGGCTGAACTGGCCGGTCGCCTGCTGATAGCCGGCGGGCTCGTGGCCATTCCCACCGAGACGGTGTACGGACTGGCGGCCAGCGTGTTCAACCGGGACGCGCTCAGGCGCGTGTTTTCCGTGAAGGGCCGGCCCATGGACAATCCTCTCATTGCGCATATCGCGAGCGCCGAGCAAATGGATACACTGACGCGGGATGTGCCAGAAGCCGCCTGGCAGCTGGCTTCCGCGTTTTGGCCGGGACCGCTGACTCTGGTGCTACCGCGCGCCGCGTGCGTGCCCGATGAAGTGACTGCCGGGCTGTCAACGGTTGCGGTGCGGTGTCCCGCGCACGATGTGGCCAGAAGGGTCATTTTGGCGGCCGGTGTTCCGCTGGCAGCGCCGTCCGCCAACCGATCCGGGCGGCCGAGCCCCACGCGCGCTGCGCATGTGCTGGCGGAGTTATATGGAGACATTGAGATGATCATCGATGGAGGCGTTTGCTCCTGCGGCATTGAATCCACGGTGTTTGACGTTGAAAACCGATGTATTCTGCGCCCCGGCGGCGTGACAAAAAAGAGCATTGAGTCCGTTCTCGGTTCGGTCGAGGTCGCTCCGAATCTGCCCCAAACCGGCGCGCCCCGCGCACCCGGCATGAAGTACCGCCACTATGCGCCGCGCGCGCCACTACACATTGTGCGTGGCCCCGCGGAGCGAATGGCGGAGTTTGTTTCAGCGCAATCGGAACCCGAACATATAGGGGTGCTTTGCTTTGACGACGAACGCTCCCTTTTCAGGGCGGGCGTTGTCCGGGCCTATGGGCCGGAGGATGACCCCGAGGCGCTGGCGAGGACGCTGTTTGACGCTCTGCTGGCGCTGGATGAGACCGACGTTACGGTGATTTACGCGCGCTGTCCTGACGGGGACGGGCTGGCAGAAGCCGTGGCCAACCGGCTTTACAAAGCGGCTGGATATTCTGAAATACACATTTGAGGGTGCAAAATGAAAGTCATTGGCATAACCGGTGGGTCTGGCGCGGGAAAGTCGACGATTGTGGAGATATGGCGATCCACTGGGCTGAAGGTTTTCAACGCCGACAGTGTTTACCATGAGCTACTCCGAGAGCGCGTGGCGCTTTTGGCCGAGTTGCAGGACCATTTTGGCGGTGTGTTTTCCGGCGGCCGGCTTGACCGGAAAAAGCTGGCCGACATTGTGTTCTCCGACCCCGCCGAGCTGAAAAAACTCAACAGCATCACACACAAGTATGTGGTGGAAGAAATCAGAAAGCGCCTCTCCGGCGCAGCGGCACAGGGTGAGACTTGCGCCGCCATTGAGGCAATTTATCTCATCGAGACCGAACTGTCCGATTTGTGCGATTGCGTTGTCGGCGTTGTGGCGCCCATGGACAGGCGGCTTAAGCGCATTGCCGCGCGCGACGGCCTCGGCCCGGAGCGCGCGTGGGCGCGCGTACACGCTCAGCAGAGCGACGAATACTTTTTTCAAAATTGCGATTATGTCATTGACAATCAGGGAAAGCTGGAAGACCTCGAAAAAAATGCGCGAGAGGTTTTAAGTTCAATTTTAAGGAGTGGCTGAGTTGGATAAAGATCAAAAGCGCAAGGAGCTTCTGCTGCCGGAGAAAAACGGATACGACCGGATGGATGAGGCCATGGCGCGCGATGTTCAGGTCTATGCAGAGGAGTATGTTCGCTTCCTCAACAAGGGAAAAACCGAGCGCGCGTGCGTCTCCGAGGCGATTCGGCTGGCCGAAGCAGCAGGCTTTAGGCGCTATGCCGCCGGAATGGCGCTAAACCCGGGAGACAGGATTTACAAAGAGCGCTTTGGAAAGTCGCTGATGCTGGCCGTAATCGGGCAGCGCCCGCTCTCCGAGGGCGTGCGCATGACCGCCGCGCATGTGGACTGTCCCCGCCTTGACCTTAAGCCCAATCCTCTGTACGAGGACGCCGAGATGGCGCTGCTGAAAACCCATTATTACGGCGGCATCAAAAAATACCAGTGGATGGCCATTCCCCTGGCGCTTCGCGGCGTTGTCTACCGCGCCGACGGGTCGCGCGTCGATGTCTGTATCGGCGATGAGCCGGACGACCCTGTGCTGGTCATCACCGACCTGCTGCCGCATTTGGCGGCCGACCAGGTCAAGAAAACGGTTTCTGAAGCGTTTCCCGCCGAAGGGCTGAACGCGCTTGCCGGCCTTGTGCCCGACGGCGACGAGGGCAGCGACCGCGTGAAGTTGGCGGTGATGGAGCTTCTGAATAAGCGCTATGGGATCACGGAGATTGACTTCCGAACGGCCGAGCTGAGTCTGGTGCCCGCCGGAAGCGCCAGAGACGTCGGCCTTGACCGCTCGATGCTCGGCGGCTACGGCCACGATGACCGCGTCTGCTCGTTTGCCGGGCTGCGCGCGCTTATCGACCTGGACGCGCCGCTCCACACGTGCGCGGCGCTGCTCATGGACAAGGAGGAGATCGGTTCGGTGGGCGTCACGGGCATGCAGAGCGCGTTCATCGATATGTTTATGAGGGACATCTGCGGCGACATTCCGCTCAGGCGTGTGTATGAGAACAGCTTTTGCCTCTCGGGCGACGTGTGCAACGCCTTTGACCCCAACTTCGCGGACGTGTCGGACAAGCGCAACAACGCCCTGATGGGCTGGGGCGTGGGCATCTTCAAATACACCGGCTCGCGCGGAAAGGGCGGCGCTTCGGACGCCTCGGCTGAGACAATGGGCAGAATCCGCCGGATGCTCGACGCGCAGAATGTGTTCTGGCAGGTCGGTGAACTGGGCAAAGTGGACAAGGGTGGCGGAGGAACCGTGGCAGCGTATATCGCCAACCGAAACATCGAGGTCGTCGATGCCGGCGTTCCGGTGCTGTCCATGCACGCGCCGTTTGAGATCATCTCCAAACTGGATAACTATATGATGTATAAAGCCTGTCAGGCGGTCTATACCGGGTAAAACCGTCCCCGGAGATGGAGGAGTCGTATGCGCGCCAAAGTGAGCGTCATTGTTCCGGTGTATAATGCGGAGCCTTACCTGCGCCGCTGTCTGGACAGCTTGGCGCGGCAAAGCTATGCCGACCTGGAGATTGTGCTGGTTGACGACGGCTCACCCGACAACTGCGGTGCCATTTGTGACGAATATGCGCGCCTGGACGCGCGCTTCCTCTCCCTTCACCAGAATAACGCCGGCGTGGCAGCAGCGCGCAATTTTGGCCTTTCCGCCGCGACGGGCGCGTTTGTTTTGTTTGTCGACTCCGATGACTACCTGGAGCTTCACGCGATCTCTTCGGCTGTGGCCGCCGCCGAAACGTCGGCCGCCGATTTGGTGATCTTTGGCTACACGCGGATTTCCGCCGGTGAGAGCGAGAAGTTTTTGCCGCCCGCCGCCGTCGGCCGCCGCGAGGATTTTGAGCGCGAGCTGCTGCTGGGATCGCTGCGCACATTCTGCAACTCTGTGTGCTGCAAGCTATTCAGCCGGGACGTGATTGTCAAGAGCGGCGCCGTGTTTCCCGATGTAAAGTACGCAGAGGACTATGTATTCAGCATCACCGTTTTGGAGGCCGTGGAGAAGCTGTGCTTTTTGGAGGACTCGCTGTATTTTTACAACAACACCAACCCCATGTCGACTATGGCAGGCTACAGCGACTGTTTTTACGACGACGAGGTCATGTGCGCTGAAATCGGACAGAGCTACATCCGAAAACACATTGACCCTGACTATTCGTGGCGGGAGAGCGGACTCGTTGAGTGGATTCTGAGCTTTTGCGCGCGCGCCAAAATTCCGCTTTCCGAAAAGCGGCGCAAACTCAAGCTCATCATGCGGGAAAACCGCGGGTGCAAATGCTTTCAAAAGGGCGCCGCGCGGTCGCTACGCACGAAGTTTTTTCATTTTTGTATCCGCCACTGTTTGGTCTCCAAATATATTTTCTGCCGCGCGGTTTACACGCGCATGCGCTCCATCTTTCTGAGAGCCAGAACGCGGTAGGCGCTCCGCCGAACGCCAGTTGGGTTTTGCCTTTATCGGTTTTCAGAGAAGCGAGGACCCGCCGCCTTCGGCGTCAGGCTCGACGTGAAAACCAATATAGGACGCAGGCGCGAGGGGCTTTTTTGAAAAGCTGCATAGAGCCTGTAGACAAAGGCCGCCTCTTCGTTTCTTTGCGCAAAACCACGTCGAGCCTGACGCCGAAGGCGGCGGGTCCCTGCTGGACTGGTTGAGCGCAAAGCATGGAAACAAGTGACTCTCACGGATTCACTCCGGGAAAGTCACCCAATGCGCGTCTTTACAAAGACGCGTTCCTGCTCCCGTTTGTAGACAAATCGAAGGTTTGTCTACAGTCTCAGGCCCGCCCTCGGCGGGGTTGTCTGCTAAAGCGGTGACAAGATCAAACCACTCGGCGGTTTGAAGAGAATGCGTTTCCGGATTCATTCCGGGAACGTC
Source organism: Oscillospiraceae bacterium (assembly GCA_031550325.1). Taxonomy (GTDB): domain Bacteria; phylum Bacillota; class Clostridia; order Oscillospirales; family UBA929; genus JAVBTT01. The sequence continues at coordinate 2,167 of JAVBOR010000012.1, read as the reverse complement.
GCTTCTTTGAAAGGCTCCACAAAGCCGATCATTGATCGTCGTTTTTGTGGATAATGTTCCCGTTTGTCCACAGCCTGTCGAAATAGCTCTTCTTGCGCCGGTTGGAATTCTATGGTAAACTGTTTCCAAGTGAATGGCGCTTGCAAAGAAAGCGATGGAAAGGCCGGTTTGCTTTATGAAATGCAGTTTAAAGCGCTCCCTGACACTGAGGATGTTATTGGTGATTTGCCTCACTCTCTTCGCGCTGACCGTTCCCGCGCTGGCGGAATTTGACTTCGACCCAGACGCGCAAAAACTCTCCATCGGTACGTTGTGGGTTCCGCCCATAGATGGCTTTGATCATTACAGAAGGGGCACGTCTTTGGACGCTCCCGCTGACGTTCAAGACATTTTCGACTACGACGAAGGTGTTACTCTTGTTTTTTATCGTCCCGAGGCAGACGGCTTTTCCAGCGTGGTCATTTCCGAGATTGCCACTGACACCGAAACCTATGAGTACTATTACGCTGCTCCGGAGAGCGAGCTGATCGAATTATATGATGAAATGAATTATTCCAATGTGATCGCGGACGAAGGCGTCAGCGTCATCGATCTCGACAACGCCCGTCTCTTCGGTACAAAGCTGTCCATCGAGGACAATGACGTGGCCGGAAACTTGATCGTTTACATGGCGTTTTCGGGGCCCGCTTTCTTTTGTTTTGAGTACACAACCGTCGAGCCCATCTCCTCCCGGGATCAATCCAGCTTCGAGGACTATATACAGTCCGTTGAATTTCCCGGCCCGCCGCTGGACGCACCTGATACATCTGCGGCTGCCTCGCCCGGGCCCTTGACAGAAGACTCGGCCGCCTTTTTGTCTCTCGTCGAAACCACTCCCTGGGGAAACACTCTGTTTATTCTGATCACTGGCCTGGGATACCTTCTTTTTCCTATCTGGTTAGTCCTGTTCTACAAAAAACCGATCAGTAAAGTAAAGCTTCTGCTCAATGCTCTGCTCAATATCGTCGTCATGTATCTTCTGTTTATGCTGATTTGGTCGGTGTACTTTGGCGATCTCTACGTTCCGTCCGTCCCCGCCGCCTTAGCTTGGGGAATCATTTCCTATAGGATTTTGAGAAGGCGCTTCAGCCCCGGAAGAGGCGTCGTCCCGGAGACTTCCGACGCCGAGGCAGGCGCTGAGGACACCGGCCAGGTGTTTTCCGCCCCAATCCTTGTTGAGGACTTCGCGCCTTTGTCCGAGATTCCTTCGCCCCTTCCCGAAGCCGTCCCGCCACCTCTTTGGGAGGCAGGTCCGGCGGACGCCGAGGAACCCCGGCAGACCATGGACGCATATAGCCGCGAAGACAAGGACGCCGCGCTGCTTGCGCTGGAATATGAGCGGTTTGTGGGATACCTCTGCGAAAAGGAGGGCTACAGCGTTGAATACCGCGGCGCTGTCGGCGAGTCCGGCAGCAGCGGCATCGATCTGGTCGCGACCTCGGAGGACTCGTGCCTTATCATCCAGTGCAAGCGGTGGCCACAGGACAAACCGATCCGGGAGGACACCCTTCTGCAGTTATCGGGCGCTGTGACGCTAATGCGGGTGCAGGATCCTCACGGCTCCTATCAGGGTGTCCTGTACACAACCACCACGCTTACTCAGTCCGCGAAGACCTACGCCATGCACGTCGGCATTGAAGTCAACGAGCTTGTCCCCTATGATGACTATCCCACGGTGAAATGCTTTGTCACCGACGAGGGAAAGTCGGTTTATTCCCTACCCTTCGACGCCGCGTACGACAGGGTAGCCGGCGGCGCCTCCTCCGGTCTCGTCTACGTTCGGAGTGCTGCCGAGGCCGAAAAGAAGGGGTACGCGCGCCTGCCCACTCAGGCCGACTGATCTCAGGGGTTCCACGTCGAGCCTTGTGGCCGCAGGCGGCGGGCTCTTGCCGGACTAAAACCCGAAAAAAGACGAGGACGCGAGAACTTTTTTTGACAAGCTAGGGCGTTCCCGGAGTGAATCCGGGAACGCCCTAGCTTGTAGACAAAAGCCGCCTCTTCGTTCCTTTGCGCAAAACCACGTCGAGCCTGACGCCGAAGGCGGCGGGTCCCTGCTGGACTGGTTGAGCGCAAAGCATGGAAACAAGTGACTTTCACGGATTCACTCCGGGAAAGTCACCCAATGCGC
>JAVBOR010000045.1:0-13179 GCA_031550325.1 Oscillospiraceae bacterium | reverse complement strand
TCGAAGGTTTGTCTACAGTCCCATCAAACCGCCTCAGCGGTTTGATGGGAAACGGTTTCGAGAAATGAATTCCCGAACCGTTGTGGTTCCTATTTTCCCTGGATTCAGTCCGGCAAAAAAACCACCGGCTGCGGCGTCAGGTTCAACGCAAACTCAATTATGGACGCAAGCTGCGGCTCTTCGACAGGCCAACATCCCCTCCTCTGCAGGGTGCAGGCAAAAGCCCGCGACATCAGGGCCTTTCACGCCGGAAAGGCGTTGGCGTGTCTGATCAGCACACCTCTGCCAGTTTCGCCGCATAGACTGAAGTACATCAAACTGTTTTCACTCAGCAAGGAGGAATCGCCCGTGAGTATCCGCCGCGATCTGGAGAACATGCCCATGCAGGTTCACCAGCTCTTTATGCCGCCCGTGTCCTGTGGGCCGACATTCCAGCAAATGGCCCAGCTTCTGGATTGTCTGGGCTGTTCAGACCCCACCGACCCGACTGATCCTACAGACCCCACGGATCCGACGGATCCAACCAATCCTACAGACCCCACCGATCCAACCGACCCCGACGTTTCAACGCCTCGCGGGCTGAGCACCGGACCCTTTCTTCTGCCGCAGTCAGGGCGTCTTCTGGTACCCGTGCTGAACCAGAGTCGGCTCCCCAGCACGGTCGAAGCCGTCGTGTACAATCTGGGCACGTCGCCCAAAAGCGTTCTGCAAGTAGAGGGTGTCATGTTTTTGCTGCAGGTCGATATCCCCGCGCAGAGTCTGGGCTGGCTGAAGTTCCCAACCTGCCTGGTCAGCGGAAACACGCTCGAACTGGTTGTGAGAAGCAACCGGCCCTTCCTTCCCGCCGTCTATCTGTCCACACTCCCGGAATACCCCGCACATCTGTTGTTTGGCAGCGCGGATTTTCTCTCAGAGCCGAATTATCCTGTTGAGTGTCCGGTGCTGTAAGGCGGCGGGCACTCTCCGGCAGCGCCGATGACCCGCAGACAGCCCTCGATCAGCGCGTCTGAATCCTGTCCCGCGTACTCCACCACCCCGGCGCGGATGTCAATGGCAAAATCAAAGCAGGCTGAAACATCGTGTCTGATTGTCCGCAGCAGCCGCCGCGCCGCGAGCGAGGCGGCCTTTTTCCCTGTCTCTGCAAAGATGATCCCAAACAAGTTTTCCCCCAGGGTGGCCGCCGTGTCAATGCATCGCACGCCGTTGCTGAGGATGTATCCGACATATTTGACAATGTGCGCGACATGCTCCGACTCCGCGCCGGGCGGCGAAATCTGAAAAACGCCCAGCGAAAACACGCGCTGATGCCGTTTGAATAAATACTCAAAACGGGCAATTTTTTCGGCAAAGCCCTTGCGGTTGGGCAATCCCAAAAAAACGTCGTTGCTGTCACGGTATTTTTCCCACAGGCACAGCATCTGCACCTCTTCGGGCGTCGTGGCCATGGACTTAAACTGCATCATGATGGGCGCGAGGTCCCGATAGCCCAGGTAGACCCTCCACAAGCCGTTCTCCCAAATGGCGTACTTGCTTAGGCTGTAGAGCCGCACCTCGCCGGTCTTTTTGATCTTTTCACTCACCGACACCGCGTACTCCTCGGCAGGAACCCTCACATCGTCGTCCAGCTTGAGGTTTGGATGGCGTTTAAACAGCTTTGCCTCGAAGGAACCGATCTGATAAAGAGCCGACACCGACTCCTGCCACTCCACAAAGCTGCCGTAAGTGATGCGTCTGCGGTCTATCTCGCTGATCAGGGCAAACGCCTCCCGGAAGCGGTGCTCGGACAGATGCCCGAAATAGTCGCACACGACGCGGCAGGCGGCCTCTGTTCCGCCGTGCTTCGGCGCGGCGGGCTCCTTGCTGACATACACCACGCGCTCCCGAACCTCCACGCGCGGCGAGGCAGTCTGCGGCGTGCGGCGCAACCATTCGGCGTGGTAGCGTGCACGCTCCGACGTCGAGGACAGTATCTCATAGGCGCCGTTGATCTGCTTCATGCGTTCGGCAGCCAGCGCCGAGGGGTTTATGTCGGGATGATACTTTTTGCAAAGGCGCTTGTACGCGCTCTGAATGATCTCCATCTCGGCGTCGGGATGGACCTGCAGGATGCGGTATAAATCAAGCCAGGGCTCCAAACAGCCTCAGCTCCCCTCCCAGAATAATCTCCTTCGGAGAATCGGCCCGCCAATCACAACGCCGCCGCGGATATCGCCCGAAGTGCGCGCAGAAGGCCGTCAAGCGTTGACCGTTGGGTCACATGCTTGGCGGCCTTCTGCCGAACCGTCGGAACAGGGTTAGAGCTGAGCGACGATCATCTGCCACAACACTACGCATAATTCGTCATTCTGGAAGCCCTCGTTCAGAATCTTATCCTTCACAATCGATCGGAAGTGGCCGACCTCGCAGCCGGTCACGCCCGTGCCGGCCAGCAGATAAAAGTGATAGTTTCTAAAGTTCAGCGAATCCATAATATCAATCATCTCGCCGATGCTTAAAAGAGGCAGGCACTGCTCCTTGGGAAACGCTGTGGGTTCCAGAAAGTCACTGTCTTCGCCGCCGATGCGGTGATAGCCGTCCAGCGCGCGCAAATCTCTGATGGTGATCGCCCCGTTGGGCTTGATGTGCACGCCGCCGATACTGAACTCTATGTCGACATACTCTTCGGTCTCGGCGTTGACGCAGACGCTGGCGATGGCAATCTCATAGCGAATGGGCCGCCAAAGCGCGCGCAAATTGACTTTTTGGGAATGACTGAGCTGCGCAAGGTCGGCCATGGTAATCCGCTGTTTCACGTTGTACCCGCTCCTTCACTGGTAGAATCCAATCTCCGGGGGTCGATCCGTCTACCTTCTGCATCGTATAGGATCAGCCGGATCTTTAGAGTTTCCCCGCATGTGCCTGCATTTTTCGCAGTCCTCTGCGGAAAACTCCCCGAATGAAGGCAACCCACGGCCTCAGGCGCGCCGCCGTCAGCTCCCGCGTACCTCCCACAACCGCTCGGGATAGACCCCATTGGCCTTGAGCGCGTTCAACGCGCCCTCTACAACCGGCTTATCCTCCCTGTACGTCACGCCATACCACCTGTCGGATGTGTGCAACACATCCACGGTGACCTTGCGGCGGCTGAGCAGGCTGCCCACCACGCCCGGCAGAAAATACTCGGCGCGGAGCGGGTCTTGCAGCTTTCGCAGAAACACGGCAAAGCGATCCTCCAAAACAGACATGAAGTCCGCCGGAAAGCCCCACATGTTCATCGAAGCAATGGCGTTGCGCTCAATGCCATGCCACGTGATGCAGCCGTCCTCGGTGTATTTGATGCCGCCTCCGCGCCTTTCCACGTGAAGGCGCTCGGTCACGCTCAAAAGGTGCCCGCTCTCATCCACCGAACACACGCCGCGCGACACAAACCCATGCTCGGTCAGGGTGTTATTAAGTAAAAAACCCACCATCGCGTACTGATCCGGCCGGCTGAGCGTATCCAAAAAACCGTACAAAAGCCGATAGCCCTCCTGACCGTAATAGTCGTCGGCATTGATTACGGCAAACGGGCCGTCTATCAGATTGCGGGCAGTCAGCACCGCGTGCCCCGTGCCCCATGGCTTGACGCGGCCCTCAGGCATAGAACCGCCCTCTGGCAGGTCATTGAGTTCCTGAAAGGCGTACCCCACGTCCATATGCCCGGCAATACGGTCGCCGACAGCCTGTCTGAACTCTTTTTCAATGGCGCGCGTGATCACAAACACGATGCGTTCAAAGCCCGCCCGCCGCGCGTCATACGCCGAAAAATCCAGGAGGAGTTCTCCCTGCCGCGTCACCGGCTCAATTTGCTTGAGCCCGCCATATCGACGGCCCATGCCCGCCGCCATAACCAACAATGCAGGTTTTTTTGTCATTGCATATCTCCTTTAAATTGATGCGCGCTCTCTTCGCCGCGCAGAACCCGCAACGCGCCCATTGCCAGCGCCTCCATCTCATTCTCCCCCGGCAGCAGCACGACAGGGCCCAAAAAGCTCACCTGCCGCGCGATGTCGCCGGTCAGCCTCGCCGAATGTGCCAGCCCGCCCGTGAGCAAAATGGCGTCGGGCGCGCACGCCAGAGGCACCGTGAACTGTCCAATGACCTTGGCCACGTTATACGCAAGCGCCGCGTACACCAACGCTGCGTTCTCGTCGCCCTCGTCGGCCATTTTCTCAACGGCGCGCGCGTCGGCCGTGCCGAAGTGGGACATAAGCCCCGACCTTGTCTTTAGTTCCTGGCTGAGCTCCGCCAGGCTCAGGCCGCTTTCCAGCGCCCACGCCAGCAGCGGCAGCGTGGGAAGCTGGCCGGCCCGTTCGGGCGTAAACGCGCCGTCATCACTGACCAGATCGACAATGCGGCCATGTTTGAGCGTCATGACCGAAATGCCGCCGCCCAGATGCGCCACCACCAGATTGAGCTCCCCCAGCGGCCTGCCGATGGATTTTGCATATCGTATCGCGGTGGCCCGGACATTCAGATTGTGCCCGAGAGCCTCTCTTTCCATATGGGCGCGTCCTGTGACGCGCGCCACAGCCTCCATCTCATCCACGGTGACGGGGTCGTAGATATACGCCGGGATGCGCAGCGGGCGGGCAATCTCAAAGGCGATGATCCCGCCGAGATTGGACGCGTGCTGCAGGCGCGGCGCGTAGCGCAGTGTCTTGACCATCTCCCCGTTGACCTCATACGCACCCGACTTGACCGGCGGCAGGAGTCCGCCGCGCCCGGCCACGGCCGACAGGGTTTTCGGCTGCACGGCAAACAGATCCAGCATCTTCAGCACGGCGTCGCGGCGCATTTCATACTGGTCGGCAATGACGTCGTAGCGCCCAAGCTGCTCCGACGAGTGAGAGATGCTCTCTTTAAATACCAGCGCTTCATCGTCGTATAGCGCGATTTTCGTCGAGGTTGAGCCGGGGTTGACCGCCAGAATCCGAAACAAGCTCAGACCTCCTCGCTCAGGCTGGCGCACGCCGCCAGCGCGATGGAATAAAACTTCTCCCGCGCGCTTGAGCCGCGCGAGGTCAGCACCACGGGAACCTTTGCCCCGATCACGAGGCCGGCCATAGAGGCGCCGCAGGAGACGGTCATGCACTTGTTGAGCAGGTTTCCCGCGGCCAGCGTCGGCACGATAAGCAAGTCGAAATCGCCGCAATACGGGCAGTCAAACCCCTTATAGTCGGCGATCGAAGCGCTCATGGCAATGTCGTAGGAAATCGGCCCGACGACCACGCAGTTTTGGATGACCGCCTCGCGGTTCATCGCCTGCAAGGCCTCGGCTTCAACCGTTTCCAGCATCTTCGGGTTTGTCTTCTCCACGCCGCACAGTACGGCCACGCGCGGCTCGCTTCTGCCCAAACGGCGAAGCACCGAAACGGCGTTTTCGATGATCTCCCGCTTTTGCTCCAGCGTGGGATAAATCACCATGCCCGCGTCGGACAGCCCCAGCAGTTTGGGGTATCCCGGCAGCTCGTTGACCGTGAGCATGGACATGCACCTGCCCGTGTGCAGCCCGTTTTTCCTGTCCACCACAGGGCCGAGGATGTCGCGCGTCTCCAGCCGTCCTTTCATCAAAAAGTCGGCCTCTCCGGCGCAGATCAGCTCCACGGCTCGCTGCGCGGGGTTCTCTCCCTCATGGCAGTTCACCACGCGCGCGCCCTCGCGCCCGACAGTCTCGAGCGCGCGGCTCAGCCGTTCGCGCCCATCCACAAGCACAGGCTCGGCGAACCCCTCGTCGGCAGCCTGAAACAGCGCCTCCAGCGCATGGGGATCGGCCGCGCCGGCCAGAGCCACGCGCACCGGGCGGCGCAGCGCCTTCGCGCTGCAAAGCAGTTCGGAAAAATCCTTCATAGGCTCTCCTTCCCAACATCCTCCTTCGCAAACAGATCCCTTCCCATCCGGTTTCCCTCCCGGAACCCCTGAATGTTAAGCTCTTTGGCTTTGGGCGGCACATGATCGGCGACAAGCCGCTCCCAGTCCACCTCTTTCAGCCCAAGCTGCCTGACAAGCGCGCCCAGCAGCACAATATTCTGCGCCTTGGCGTTTCCCAGCGCCGCCGCCGTGTCGTAGGCGCTGACCACCGTGACAAGCGCGCCCGCCGCTTCCATCGCCTCAACGGCGCCGTGCGGGTACTCCGCCGCACCGGTCAGCGTGGGCATGGAGCTGAGCTCCTTCGTATCCATAAACAGGCGTCCGCCTCTCTTTAAAAACGGCAGCGCGCGCAGCGCCTCCATCTTTTCAAACGCGACGATCAGATCGGCCTCGCCCTGGCCGATGCTCGTCGAGTACACCTTGTCCCCGTATCTGATCTGCGTGGTCACACTGCCTCCGCGCTGACTCATGCCGTGGATCTCGGACATTTTTACATCGTACCCGCTTTGCAGCAGTCCGGCTGCCAGAATCTTGGACATTAAAATTGTCCCCTGCCCGCCAACGCCGATCAGTAAAATACTCGTCGTCATGAGAGCACCTCCGCCAAAGCACCAAATTTACACTGCTGGACACACAGGCCGCAGGCGTTGCACGACGTCTCGTCGGCCACGAAGACCTTTTTGCCGGCTATCGCCAGCGACGGGCAACCGATCTTAAGGCAGCTCTTACAGCCCACGCATTTGTCGGGATCGACCGCGACATGCCGCCCGGCGTTTTGGCGCAGAACCTCTTTGATCAGCACGCACGGACGGCGCGCCACGATCAAAAACGGCCCGCTAACCGAAAGCGCGCTGTCTATCGCCGCGCCCATCGCCTGCTGGTCCACGGGATCGACGACGCAGATGCGCTCGTCGGGCAGTCCAAACGCGCGCGCGATGCCGACAATGTCAGCCGCGGGCGCGGGCGTCCCCATCAGTGTATACTGTGTTCCGGGGTTTTGCTGATGCCCGGTCATTGCGGTGATCGAGTTGTCCAGAACGCAGGCGCAGACGTTCGCGCCGGAGTGGATGATGTCGAGCAGACTGTTCATGCCGCTGTGAAAAAAGGTGGAGTCACCCAAAAGTCCAAACACCTTGCGCGTGTCACCCTGGCGCTCCAGCGCCTTTGACAGGCCGATCGGCGCCGAAAAGCCCGACCCCATGCAGATGGAAATGTCAAATCCGTTGTGCGGCGGATTGACCCCGAGCGAGTAGCAGCCGATGTCGCCGACGGCCACAAACTGTTTGGCTCTCTTCTGCATGGCAAAGTAAAACCCGCGGTGCGGGCAGCCCGCGCACAAAACGGGCGGGCGTCCGGCCGGCGCAAGCGGCGTTTGGTAGGCCGGCTGGGGCGCAGCTTCTTTAAACGCGGCGCGCAACACGGACGGACTGAGTTCTCCCAGGCGCGTCACCTTTTCCTTGCCCACAGGGTTCAGGCCGAGCGCGCGCACGCGCGTCTCCAGATAGGGCTCGCCCTCCTCGATGACCACAAGACGCTCCACCTTGGCGGCAAACTCCAGAATCAGCGCGCTTGGCAGCGGATGCGTAAGGCCGAGCTTGAGGTAACAGACCTCGTCCCCGAACACCTCCCGCGCGTGCTGGTAGGCCATGCCGCTGGTGATGACGCCGATCTCGCTGCTGCGCCCCATCTCCGTGCGGTTGAGCGCGCAGTCGGCGCCATACGCCTCCAGCGCCAGAAGGTTATTCTCCAAAAGCGCGTGGCGCGCCATCGCCGGAACGGGCAGCATGGAGTACTTGGCCGGATTTCGGACATAGGGCCTTACGACGGTCTCCTCCCTCTCCCCCAGCTCCACCAGGCTCTTGGAGTGGCACACGCGCGTGGTCACGCGCAGAAGCACGGGCATGTCGAAGCGCTCGCTGAGCGCAAACGCAGCCTTGGTAAAGTCCAGCGCCTCCTGCGAGTCGCTCGGCTCCAGCATGGCAATGCGCGCCAGCGGCGCGTATTGGCGGTTGTCCTGTTCGTTTTGAGAGCTGTAGCAGCCCGGGTCGTCGGCGCTGACAACCACCAGACCGCCGTTGACGCCGGTATAGGCCAGCGTAAACAGCGGGTCGGCCGCCACGTTGAGCCCGACATGCTTCATCGCTGCCAGCGCTCGCGCCCCGCCGATGCTCGCGCCCCCGGCAATCTCCAGCGCCACCTTTTCGTTGGCTGCCCACTGGGCATAGATGTCTTCCTTATATAGCGCGCCGACCGCCTCTAGAATCTCGGTACTCGGTGTGCCCGGATAGGCGGCGGCCACGGTGCAGCCCGCCTCCCATGCCCCGCGCGCAACGGCCTCATCCCCCGTAAGGAGCACTTTCTCCCGCATGAAAACCACCTCTGTCTCTTAAAATCTGAAGTAAATAAACGGATTATACGCCGAGGACAGCAGCATGGCCACCGAAGCAATGAACAGCGCCACGGTCAGCAAATCCGCGACAATTTTCCCCAAAATGCTCTGGTTGAGCTTTTTCAAAAGCATCCTGCCGATCGGCGCGCTGAATGCGATACCGAACACGAGCGCCAAAACGTTGACGCCGCTAAGGATCTGATTGCCGACAAAGAAAAACAGTCCGCCCGATCCAAAAGCGCCAAACATGGCCTGCAGCGTCGTCCAGATCAGCGTTGGCGTCTCCAGCCGGAAGATCATCCAGCCGAACATCACCAGGACCAGTGTGTATACATGAGGGATGACTCTCCCCCGAATGTATTTTCCCCAAACAAGTTTTTCAAAAATCAGAATGACGCCGTAATACACGCCCCAAATCACAAAGTTCCAGCTGGCGCCGTGCCAGAGGCCTGTCAGCAGCCATACCACCAAAATGTTGAAAATCCATCTCGGAGTTTTTCTGCGGTTTCCGCCGAGCGGAATATAGAGATAATCCCTGAAAAAGGTGGACAGCGAAATGTGCCAGCGCCGCCAGAAGTCGGTGACCGACCTGGCAATATAGGGATAGTTGAAGTTCTCCAAAAAGTGAAACCCCATCATGTGCCCCATCCCGATGGCCATATCGGAGTAGCCGCTGAAGTCAAAGTAAATCTGCAGCGAATACGCGAGTACGCCAAGCCACGCGCCAACAGCGCCATATTGCTCTGGCGCGCCGTCGAAAATCGTGTTGCAGACCCCCGCCATGGCGTTGGCAATCAGCACCTTTTTGGCCAGACCGAAAATAAAGCGCCTCAGGCCGTCGGCAAACTCGGAAAACTTCTCAGTCCGTCCGAGCATCTCTTCGGCGACTGTCTGATAGCGCACGATCGGGCCGGCCACAAGCTGCGGAAAGCTTGACACGTACTCGCCGAGCAGCAGCACGTTTTTCTGTACCGGGGTGTCCTTCCGATAGACGTCGATGACATAGGACATGGTTTGAAACGTAAAGAACGATATGCCCAACGGCAGCGGAATGTGCGGCAGCGGAATGCTCAGCGAAAACAGTCCGTTGAGAATGCCGATGAAAAAATCTGCGTACTTGAACACACCAATCAGCGCCAAATTGAGCGCGACCGTAGCGATCAAAACCGTCTTCGGGCGGATTCCACGATCGATGACGCGCGCGGCGACATAGTTCATGAGGATAAAAAAGATCATCAGAAAAACGTAGACATGCTCTCCCCACGCGTAGAAAAAAAGCGACGCCAGCAGCAGCAGTAAGTTCTTCCACAGTCTGCCCGGCACCAGATAATACAGCAAAAAGAAGCAGGGCAAAAACAGAAAAATAAACACGACACTGGAAAACAACATAAGCAGGGCCTCCTGTGCGGCAGTCTGCCGACGACTCTGATATGCAAAGGGCAGGGCGGTCAGGGCCCGGCTGCGAGCTGACCTGAGTAGGCGCTGATGCCGAAGGCCTGAGACGCGTAAAGGAAAATCACGTCGGTAATGCCGTTTTCCGCGACAAAGGCGTCAAAGGAAAAGCCGTGGTTCAGCCGCAGATCGACGCAGAAGGTTTTGTCATAATGGCTGGCCAGCACCTCCTCCATACAGTTGGAGACCGAGTCGGCCAAAACCAGCAGATTGCGGCCTCTGTTCTGCGGATAGGTGTAGGTCACCAGCGCGTAGTCGTTTCGGAAAAAGTCGGCGTACAGGTTTTGGTACTTCAGTACAGACTTCTCTCCCGACAGGTAAGCCTCCCGATTTGGGGAGACGGTGTCCCCGCGCGTAACGGTTCCGTCCTGGTGTAAAAACGCCACCTCATGCGCCGGGAGCTCAATGTCAGCGTCGTACACCTCGTCCGCCACATGGTCATAAGCCGCCAGACGCGCGTACGAGCCGAAAAATTCTGCGGCGGCGCTGCGTTTCATCTGCCACTCCAGCGGCGCCCCGATTCCGGCGTCCTTGCGTCCAAGCAGCTCCAAAACATCCAGATACCCCTGATACGCGCCCGTGTAGTTCCAGTGGTGATCGCTCTTAAAGATGTACCTGTCGTATTCGTCCAGCGACCGATATCTCAGCCAGCCTCCCGAAACACTTGCGTCCAGCGCATCCACCAGCTGCTCGGCGCGGTTGGGCCAATCCTCAAACAAAAAGCTCTCCCTGCCCATGATCCCGGCCGAAAACGGCTCGGGAACCGTGTACATACAGACATTAAGCTCGGGATGACGCCGCGCGACATCGCTATACAGCGCGGCGCTCTTCTGCACGGCTTCCTCAGAAAAAGGCTCAGCGGGCACATGGATCAGCCGATTGTCGCCGAGGGTAAATATCCTGAGCCCGGTAGACGTTTTAAGAGGAACAAAACGATAGTCTCCGGGAAACACCGTGTTGTACAGTCCAGTGCTGAGCGTTTTGCCCAATGCGGTGTTGGCCTCGAGGATATCGATATAATACGGAAACTGTTTGTTGGATATATTGGTGAGCTTCACCTTCATGTTTTCAAACAGCGTCTCATATCCCGACAAAATTCTGGTTGAAGCCGCCTTGGCCTGCTCCTCATTGCCCAAGCTGACCTCGTTGAGCGGGATCACATGGGTGTACCTAAGCGCGACAGTCACAAGCAAAGAAAGGCACAGTGCCGAAAGCACGCCGACGAAGACGGCATTGACCGCCTTTGCGCCCTCTTCCACCGCAGTTCCCTCCTTCAAATCGTTTCAGACAAAATCAAAGCGCCCAAAACCCCCGCGGCGGCTCCTCACAGGCTGTTTTTCCCGCGCTCGTACGCCGCCTTGACAAACGCCGCCATGATGGGATGCGGCCTTGCCGGGCGCGAAGGAAACTCCGGATGAAACTGCACGCCCACAAAGAACGGATGCCCGGCGATTTCCATAATCTCCACGAGCTTGCTGTCGGGCGACAATCCCGCCACAAGGAGTCCGGCTTGCTCCAGAACCTCTCTGTACTCATTGGAGACCTCATAGCGGTGCCGATGGCGCTCGTATACGATCTCGGTGTTTCCGTACGCGGCGGCGGCCTTTGATCCCGCAGTCAGGCGGCAAGGATACAGCCCTAAGCGCATCGTTCCGCCCAGGTCGGTCACGACCTTTTGGTCGGGCATCAGATCGATTACCTTCACCTCGGTGTCGTGGTCAAACTCACCCGAGTGCGCGGACTCCAGGCCGCAGACGTTGCGGGCAAACTCCACCACCGCCATCTGCATGCCCAGGCAAATGCCCAAAAACGGCACGCCGTGTTCCCTGGCATAGCGGGCGGCGGATATCTTCCCGTCAATCCCGCGGTCTCCAAACCCGCCCGGAACAAGGATCCCGTCACAATGCGCCAGCATTTCGGCCGCGTTGAGATCATTGACCTGCTCGGAGTTGATCCACTCGATGCTCACCTTGGCGTGCACCGGCAATCCGGCGTGGCGCAGCGCCTCGGCAACGCTCAGATACGCGTCGCGCAGGGAGACGTACTTGCCCACAAGACCGATCACAACCGTTTGATCGCAGCGGCCCATTTCCTCCACCATGGCCTGCCAGCCGGACATGTCGGCGGGCGGGACATCCATGTGCAGCTTGCGGCAGACCACGGTGTCAAAGCCCTCCTTTTGAAGGAGAAGCGGCACTTCGTAAAGATTGTTCGCCGTAGCGTTTTGAATCACGCATTCCGGCGGAATGTTGCAAAACAGTCCAATTTTATCGCGAATCTCCTGTGTTAGGTCGTCCTCTGTGCGGCAGACGACGATATCGGGCTGAATGCCGATGCTCAGCAGTTCCTTAACGGAGTGCTGGGTCGGTTTGCTCTTCAGTTCCCCCGCGATGGATACCATCAGGGACACGTGAATATACAGTACATTTTCGCGCCCGGCTTCAACCGAGACCTGCCGAATGGCCTCTAAAAACGGCTGCGACTCAATGTCGCCCACCGTGCCGCCGATTTCGGCAATGACTACGTCCGCCCCCGACTTGCCCATGCGGTAAATGCGGTCCTTGATCTCGTTTGTGATGTGCGGGATCACCTGCACGGTACCGCCGAGAAAGTCACCGCCGCGCTCGCGGGAGAGCACCGACCAGTAAATCTTGCCTGCTGTCGTGTTACATGCCCTGTCGAGGTTCACGTCAATAAAGCGCTCGTAGTGCCCGACGTCCAGATCCGTTTCGGCGCCGTCGTCCGTCACAAACACCTCTCCGTGCTGATAAGGGCTCATCGTGCCCGGATCGATGTTCAGATAGGGGTCAAATTTCCCCAGGGTAACTCTCAGCCCATGGGCCTTCAGAAGCCGTCCCAGTGAGGCTGCCGTGATTCCCTTCCCCAGGCCGCTCACGACCCCGCCGGTAATAAATATATATTTCATGCCCATCCCCTGCCGCTGCCGCTGCGGCCAACGCAAAAGACTGCTCCCCGGCTTTTTTGAGCAGCACCCGTGTGTTCCATGAAGCAAGCCCGATCAGCTCACGTTAATAACCAAAGTAGTTTATCATAATGCGGAAGGGATTTCAATCATTGCCTGGCTAAAATCAGCGGTTGGCGCACAAAGAAAATTATGGCTTGCATTGCCCTGTGGCTTATGCTATAATGATGACCGTAGATTTCCGGGTGTAGCGCAGCTTGGTAGCGCGCTTGAATGGGGTTCAAGAGGCCGCAGGTTCAACTCCTGTCACTCGGACCATGTCGAATGTTCATAAGGACAGTGAACATTCCGTAGATAGGAGTAACCGAAAGGTTGCTCCTGTTTTCGTTGGAGACAACCACCGGCTATGCCGGTGGAGCGAAAAGAGCTTTAGCGATGAAAATAAAAAAAGAACTCCCTTTGATATACTACAAGTGCGGTCTGTCAACTGCACTTGGGAAATCAAAGGGAGGACATTCGAATGAAT
>JAVBOR010000058.1:0-8905 GCA_031550325.1 Oscillospiraceae bacterium | reverse complement strand
GGACGAATGAGGCTTGACAGGCGAAAAAAATCAGAACCACAACTCTTTCACGGATTCACTCCGGGAAAGTCACCCAATGCGCGTCTTCACAAAGACGCGTTCCTGCTCCCGTTTGTAGACAAATCGAAGGTTTGTCTACAGTCTCAAGCGCGTTCCCGGAGTGAATCCGGGAACGCGCTGTGCTTCAATCTTTTTGTTTTCAGTCCAGCAAGGACCTGCTGGCTGCGCCGTCAGGCTCGACATGAAAACCAAAAAGGACGAGGACGCGAGGGATTTCTTGACGGGAGCCGGGGTTTCTCTTTGCGCCGCGGCTTAAGCTTTTCGGGCGAAAGCGAAGATCATCCGGCAAGATAGCGGTCGATGGCGGCGGCGGCTTTCTTGCCAGCGCCCATGGCCAAAATGACCGTCGCAGCGCCCGTGGCGATGTCGCCGCCTGCGTAGACGCCCGGCCGCGAAGTCGCGCCTGTCTCCTCATCGGCCACGACACAGCCCCACTTGTTGACCTCAAGTCCGGGCGTAGTCATGCGAATCAGCGGATTTGGCGAGGTGCCGATGGCGACGATTACGCAGTCGGCGTCAAGCGTAAACTCGCTGCCCTGCTTGACGACAGGGCGGCGGCGGCCGGAGGCGTCGGGCTCGCCAAGTTCCATCTCAACACAGGTCATGGAGCAGACCCGACCGTCGTCATCTCCGTGGACCGCGACAGGCGCAGTGAGGAAGTGAAAAACGATGCCCTCTTCCTTGGCGTGGTGGATCTCTTCCAGACGCGCGGGAAGCTCGGCCTCGCCGCGCCGGTAGGCAATGGTTACGCTTTCGGCGCCCATGCGCTTGGCGCAGCGCGCGGCGTCCATGGCCACGTTGCCGCCGCCGATGACAACCGTGCTGCGGCTTTGCAGCACGGGCGTGTCGGCCTGCGGGTCATACGCTTTCATCAAATTGACGCGCGTGAGGTACTCGTTGGCTGAATAAACGCCGATCAGGCTTTCGCCGGGAACGTTCATAAACGACGGAAGCCCCGCGCCCGTGCCGATGAACACGGCCGAGTAGCCCTCCGCAAACAAATCGTCCACTGTGAAGACCTGCCCGATGACCATGTTGGGCTCTATACGCACGCCAAGCTCGCACAGGCAGTCAATTTCCTGCTTTACGATGGCCTTGGGAAGCCTGAACTCGGGAATGCCGTATACCAAAACGCCGCCGGCGGCGTGGAAGGCCTCAAACACCGTCACGTCATACCCCGCGCGCGCCAGGTCGCCCGCGCAGGTCAGTCCGGCCGGGCCGGAACCGACGACGGCCACGCGTTTGCCGCGCTTTTCGGCGCTGACCGAGGGCGTTTCGCGCCCGCTTTGCAGGCTGTGGTCGGCGGCAAAGCGCTCCAGTCTTCCAATGGCGACGGGCGCACCCTTTTTACCGCGCACGCAAAACTGCTCGCATTGCGTCTCCTGCGGGCAGACGCGTCCGCACACGGCAGGCAGGGCGTTGGTCGAGCGGACTGTGTCGATGGCGTCGTCAAAGAGCCCGTCGGCAATCTGGCCGACAAATTCAGGAATGGCCACGTTGACCGGGCATCCCTGCACGCAGGGCCGCGTCTTGCAGCGCAGGCAGCGGGCTGCCTCGCTGACAGCCTGCTCGGGCGTATACCCGAGCGCGACCTCAAAAAAGTTCTTGTTACGCACGTCGGGCGCCTGTTCGGGCATGGGCGTTTTATCAAGCTGCATATTCGGCATCAGAGAACACCTCCGGTCAGTTTGCAGGCGTGAAGCTTTTGTGTTTCAAAGGGTTTATAGGCGACGCTCCGGCGGATGGCCTCGTCGTAGTCCACCTCGTGGCCGTCAAAGTCCGGGCCGTCGACGCAGGCAAATTTGACCTTGCCGCCCACGGTGACGCGGCAGCAGCCGCACATGCCCGTGCCGTCGACCATGATGGGGTTCATGCTGACCAGCGTGGGGATGCCGAACTCCTTGGTCAGGCGGGAGACAAATTTCATCATAATCAGCGGCCCGATGGCGTAGACCTTGTCAAAACGCTGTCCCGCATCGAGCAGGCTTTTGAGCTTGTCGGTTACAAAGCCTCTGTCGGCGTAAGAGCCGTCGTCGGTGCAGACATGCAGGCGCGTTGACGCCTGCGCCAGCTCACTTTCCAAAATGACCAGTTCCTTTGAGCGGAACCCCGCGATCATGTCCACCTCGGTGCCCTGGGCGTGCAGTGCCTTGGCGACCGGCCAGGCGATGGCGCAGCCCAACCCGCCGCCCACGACGGCGGCGCGCTCAACGCCCACGATATGGGTGGGCGTACCCAGCGGCCCGACAAAGTCAAGCAGGGTGTCGCCCTCGGAGAGCTCGTCCAGCACAAAGGTTGTCTTGCCGACCTTTTGATAGATAATGGTCACCGCGCCCGACGCCGTGTCCGTGCCGGCCACCGTGAGCGGGATGCGTTCGCCGAACTCATCCAGACGCAGGATGATAAACTGTCCCGCCTTCGCCTTGGCGGCCACAAGCGGGGCCAATATGTCCATGCGGGTGACCTCACGGTTGAGCACTTGCTTGCGCAAAATGGTGTACATTACATGGAGCCCTCCCTAATAGGTTAGTGTGTCAAAGAACCGAAGGGTTCTTCGTTTATAGTCAACCTTCGGTTTGTCTGCAATTGGAAACTGCACCCATTATAGCACGCGCTCCGGCAGGACGGCAAGAGGGAGAAGCGCGGGAAGCCCCGCTCCGGGCGTTGCTGCAGGAGTCCCTTTGCCGGTCGGTCCGCCCAAATGAGCTTACAGCTTCAGGCTGCCGATCCACTTGACCAGCTCGTCTTTGGAGGCCCTGCCGCTGAGCAGCCTGCCCTCTTTCCACTCAGCGCCGGAAACACAGGGGGCCAGCATTTCCATGGTCCTTCCCATTCCGCTGCTGCCGGACGTGGCAAACGGCACGATGGTCTTGCCCGAAAAGTCGTAGCTCTCCAAAAAGGTGTTGATGATGGTCGGCGCGACATACCACCAGATCGGGAACCCCAAAAAGACCACGTCATATTCGCCGACATGGGCGTCTTTGTCGGCAAGCGTCGGACGGGACGCGGGATCCTGCATCTCAATGGTGCTGCGGGACTGTTTGTTCGTCCAGTCCAGATCAGGTCTCGTGTAGGGCGCTTGGGGCCTGATCTCATATAAGTCGGCGGCGGCCGCCTCGGCCAGGGTTCGGGCAAGTCCGGCGGTCACGCCGCTTGCTGAAAAGTACGCTACCAGTGTCTTACTCATGATGTGTTCCTCCTGTTGTTTATTCGGGAAACTATGCGCTTTGTCTGACGTCTTGGGCCAATAAAAAGGGTCGCCTGTGTAAAGCAGCCTAAACCGGCGCGGCGCAGCTTGTCAAAAAACCGCCTCAGCGGTTTGATTCCGCCCTGGTTTTGTCAAAGAACCAAAGGTTCTTTGACAGCCTGAGCCACCCCAACCGGCGCGGCGGGCTCAAATCTTTCGGGCAAAGTCGCGGAAAAAGTCGTGGTATTTGCCGTTGGACCGGAAAAAGACAGGCGGCTTTCCAAAGGGCGTGGAGACCGTGATCTCGCCGCCCTGGAAGGTTCGCGCGTTCCAAAGATGGATCCAACTTCCCTCGGGGAGCCTGAGCTTGCGCTCCTTCTGGCCGCGCCTGAGTACCGGCGCGACAAAGAGCTCGGTTCCCAGCATGTAGCAGTCCTGTACCTTGAGCTGCGCGGGGTCGTGCGGATAATTCATAAACACGGGGCGCATCACGGGCTGACCGGCGCTCGCGTTCTCCTTCAACAGGGCCTGAATATAGGAGGACAGCTCTGTGTGCACACGGCTCATGCGCACGAGATGCCCCAGCGTTTCCGCGTCGGAGTCGACCTGCCATCCTCCCGTGCGGCCGACGGGCACGCGCATGCTCGGCGTAAAGGCTGCCAGATCCAGCCAGCGCAGCAGGATCTCTTTGGAGCGCCTGGTCAGCGCGGCCGAGGTGCCGCCGCACACGCTGTGTGACAGGCCGATGCCGGAGCACGCCAGCGACAGCGACGCCGTCAGCGCGGACGCCAGCCCGCCGGTTTGTTCCCAGCCTGTGTGGTGGTCACCCGTGGTGGCGAACATGGTCTGACCGCCGCTGCCCGCCCAGCCGGATCGCGTGAAGAAAACGGTGTCCATGGTGCGTCCGGCCTCCCGGATGGCCTCACGGTGAAGCTGCGCCCACATCACCGGCCAGCGGTTGCGCATCAGGAGGGGATTCTCACCGCTTGACAAAACGGCGTCGGCGGGCAAAACGTCGCCCATGTCGGCAAAATAGCCGCAAAAACCAAGATTCAGGATATTTTCAATGACAATTTGCTTGAACCAGGCGCGGGCCGACGGATTGGAGAGGTCAATCAGGCCGGCCATGAGGCCGCCAAAGTCATAGATGTAGTGGCCGCCCTGCGGCTTCTTGATCAGGAAGCCCCGCGTGGCAGCCTCGGCGTATTGCCGCCCCTCAATGGAGAGATGAGGCGCTACATAGGCCATGGTGTGGATGCCGCGCTCGCTCAGCCCGTGGATAAACGTGTCCAGTCTGGGATAGAGCTCTTTGTTCCAGAACCAGTCAAAAAAGGGCTTTGGCCCGCCGGGGGTGTCCTTTGTGCCCGACCAGTCGGCGATGAGCAGTGACGAGACGCTGACGTCGGCCATTTTTTCCAGCCGTTCGGCCACGTGATGGCTGCCGCCGCTGACCTCCAGGCAGGCCCCGGAAATGGTCCAGTGGGGAAGCATCGGCTGGCGGCCCGAAAAGCGGGTAAGCTGGCGCTGCACGTCCAGCGGAGACTCTTCGGCGCCGATCAGGATGGCGCTCGGCAGCTCAAAAAGCTCGACGGCGTGCCGTTTGGGCGACTTAAAGTCAAACACCGCCACGGCCGAGCAGTCGAAGTAGTGCCATATCCAGTCCTGGGTGAAAAAGGCCGGGATGGGGAAGTACGAAGCATGGCCGGAAAGCCCTTTGTATCCGACAAAGCGGTTCGGGCGGCCGCGGTCGGGAAGCCTGTGCTCGCGCACCCACAGCGGAATGCGCTGGCCGCGGCAGTCGAGCTTGTGGTACTGCGCGCCGCCGCCGTAGACGCACTGGCCGGGCGCTGCGGGAAAGTGCAGCCTGAGCCTGTTCAGACCGGTCGTGGAGCGCTGCGGAACAAGCCGGAGGCAGCCGTCGTGGTCGCTGATGTGAAAGCTCAGCGAAAACGTGCCGCCGGACAGGCGGAGAACCTGCAGGTTGGCGTCATACTGCGCGTGCGTCAGCGGAGAGCGGTCGCGCACGTCGTCGGCAATGTTGAACTCGCTTATGTTCCACTTGCTCTTGCCGGCCCACGCAAAGGGCTCGCCCGGCGTGTGGGCAATCACAAGTTTTTGATTGTGATAGACGCGAAGGGTATCCCCTTCAATGAGAACCTCAAACATAGCACGCTCCTTTATGTGATGCTCTGCAGCCGGAAAAGCGCCTCAGCGGCGATTTCGGCCGAGGGTGATATGGCGGTCAGCCGAATGTCTTTGGCGCGAAGGCCCTCGGCGATGGCCGCGGCCAGCGTATCGGCCAGCGCGGGCGCGCCGTCCCCAGCCAGATGGGCGCCGATGAGCTTTTGGTTCGAGGCGTCGGCCAGCAGCTTGATCATGCCGACCGTGTGCTCCTGATACGGAAGCGGAAGACACACCTCAGCCACGCGTATTTTCTGACTTGCCGCAGCCTGCGCGGTGAGTCCGACCGACGCTGCCGACCAGACGCGGCGGATGCAGCGCAGGCCGGGCGCGCGCGTGACAGGGCGCTTTAACTGGAAACAGGAGCACAGCGCCGCGTCTGCGTCCCGGTGCGCGTCCCGGACGTTTTGGGCGGCGCCGGCGCACTCTCCCGCGGCGTATACGCCCGGAAGATTGGTGCGGCAGCCCGAATCGATGAGCACACGACCGCCGGACAGCGCCAGACCGTGCTCGATAAGGCCGAGGCCGCGCACCGCCGCCCAGCGGCGATCGCCAAAGAGCGCGAGACCGCAGCTCACGCGCCGCTCGCCGTCTGGCGCACTCAGGCGCGCCGCGTCGGTCTCCAGAGACAAAAGATGCGCGTCCAATAAGATCTCCAGACCAAACTGGCGCATGGCGGCACAGAGCAGCGTGGAGAGATCCTCGTCAAACTCACTCAGCAGACGGCCCTCGGGGCAGGCGATGAGAACCTCCGAGCCGCACAGGCGCGCGTAGGTGGCCATCTGCACGGCACGCATGCCGCCGCCCACCACGACAACGCGCTCGGGCAAGTCGGCGAGCAGAGAGAGCGTGCGCTCGGTGTGCACGGCGCCGCTGCCCAAAAACGCGCCGACGCCCTCTACGTCGTCGATGGCCGGAACCGAGCCCGTGGCCAGCAGCACGTTTCTGCACAGCGTGCGTCCCCCGGCCGCCGCGACTGCCCATGTTCCGCCCTCGGCGCGGTCAAGCGCCGCCGGGGCGCGGACGACGGGGAGCTGCCGCGCCAGCTGATGATGCTCGCAGGTGGCGGAGAGCTGATCCGTCATTTCAAGCAGCCGGGCGGTAAGATCGGCGTGGGAAGGCGTGCCGGCGTCCGCCGCCAGCGCCAAAAGCTCGTCCATGGCGTAGGCGCCCGTATGAACGACACCGCCGCCCGGCGCATCCTTTTCAAATACAATTACACTGTGACCGGTGTCCTGCGCGGCGTATGCCGCGCGCATGCCGGCAGCGCCGCCACCAATGACTGCCAAATCAAAAAGCACTACGTCATCCCCCTCAAACCGAGGCAAACAGCCCGGAAAAAGCAATACAGATGCAGTATATCACGAAACATCCGTCATGCAAAGAGATTATCTGACGAAAAAAGGCAGGCGGCTACGGGCCTCGCGTTTTGTCCTTTTTCGGTTTTTTCGCCGGGCCTGACGGCGCAGCCGGCGGGTTCTTCGACGACGCGTGAAAAAGCGGGGAGGCAGGTTTTGCGGGCTTGACAAAAAGGGGAATGTGTCGTATGATAATAAAAACTGCATAAAAACCGAGGATGCGGAAGAGTACGCACGGACACCTGTCCACAGAGAGTCGCCGGGGCTGAGAAGGCGATGGCATGGGCTGTGCGGAATGGACCGCGGAGGGCGAAACGAAACCGCTTCGGCGGGAGTAGTGTTCGACGAGATTCCGACTCGTTAACAGCGGACATGATTGCCGGATCATGCACATTTGGGTGGCGTTAGCAGGCTTTGCCTGTCCCAAGCTTTGGGGCAGGCTTTTTGTTTTGCCCCGCCGGTACACTTTGGAAAGGAAGGATCAACATGACCAGTGCGCCGTACAAGCTTTATCTGCCCCAGGAAGAGCTGCCTCAGGCGTGGTACAATCTGCGCGCGGACATGCCGGTCAAACCGGCCCCCCTGCTAAACCCGCAGACCAAACAGCCCCTCAGCCGCGACGAGATGACCCCCGTTTTTGTTGAAGCAACGGTTGATCAGGAGCTGGACGACAACAAGGCATATTTTGATATCCCCGGGCCCGTAATGGACTATTACCGCACGTTCAGGCCTTCCCCGCTGTGCCGCGCCTATGCGCTGGAAAAGGAGCTGGACACGCCCGCAAAGATCTATTACAAGTTTGAGGGCAACAACACCAGCGGCAGCCACAAGCTCAATTCGGCAGCCGCCGTGGCGTATTACGCCAAACAGCAGGGCCTCGACGGGCTGGCCACCGAAACGGGGGCAGGGCAATGGGGAACAGCGCTGAGCATGGCCTCAGCTTTCTTCGGGCTGGATCTGCGCGTGTTCATGGTCAAGCTCTCAGCCGAGCAGAAGCCCTATCGCAGAGCCGTTATGGAGACCTACGGCGCCACCGTGACCGCGAGCCCGTCCATCACCACCGAAATCGGAAGAAGCATTCTGGCCAAGGATCCCGACTGCAAGGGCAGTCTGGGCTGCGCGATTTCAGAGGCCATTGAGTACGCGCTGACACAGAATAAGACGCGCTACGCGCTGGGTTCGATGCTGAACTCCGTGCTGCTGCACCAGTCGGTCATTGGGCTGGAGAGCAGGCAGGCCATGGAAATGCTCGGCGAGACGCCCGATATCGTCATCGGCTGCGCCGGCGGCGGCTCCAATCTCGGCGGTCTGATCTGCGCGTATATGCGAGACAAGCTCCAGGGAAAGCCCGCGCCGAGGTTTATCGCGGTCGAGCCCGAAAACTGCCCGTCGCTGACGCGCGGACGGTTTGCCTATGACTACGGGGACACGGGGCACATGACGCCGCTTGTCAAAATGTATACACTCGGCGGCGACTTTATGCCTCCCAGTGATCACGCGGGCGGCCTGCGCTACCACGGCATGAGCCCGATTGTCTCTCAGCTCTACTATGACGGATACCTCGACGAGGCGCGCGCCGTTGCGCAGTCCCGCGTGTTTGAGGCGGCGTGCCGCTTTGCCCGCGTGGAGACGATTCTGCCCGCGCCCGAGTCGGCGCACGCGATCTGCGCCGCCATTGATGAGGCGATCCGCTGCCGCGAGTCCGGCCAGTCCAAGACCATTTTGTTTGGCCTGACCGGAACAGGAAACTACGACCTGGCGGCCTACTCGAGCTATAAGGCCGGAACCATGATCGACAACCGTCCGTCCGACGAGTTGATCGGGCAGGGCCTTGCCACGCTTCCGTCGATGGATTGAGGGCATGAAGCCCTAGCTTGAAGACAAAGCACGCTTTTGTCTACAAAACGATGAAAAGAGATCGGCTCTGTGGAGCCTCACAAAGAAAGGCTTTCGCGGAATGAATCCGTGAAAGCCTTTTGATTGGAGACAACCACCGGCTATGCCGGTGGAGCGAAAAGAGCTTTAGCGATGAAAATAAAAAAAGAACTCCCTTTGATATACTACAAGTGCGGTCTGTCAACTGCACTTGGGAAATCAAAGGGAGGACATTCGAATGAAT
>JAVBOR010000041.1:0-16065 GCA_031550325.1 Oscillospiraceae bacterium | reverse complement strand
GGTCTCGTTGATCGCTTTGAAGTAGTCCACGGCAGCCTGTGTGCCGCCGGCAATGTACGCGGGCAGAGGCATAGTTTGGGCAACGTCCTCAGGCATTTCGCCGCCAATGGTCAGGACGCCGGCGATGCGGTTGGCGTTCTGTGTCAGGTACTGGTTGATGAATGTCGCGCCGCTTCCCTCGCCGATGGCGTACATCATCTGGAAGTACGTCAGCCTGGCTTCGGTGCCGACATAGGACAGGTAGCTGTAGGTTCCCTTGAACACGTCGATGTCCTGAGCACCCCAGTTCTCTCCGACGGGGTTCATGACGACGATCGCGCCCTTTTCTTTTTCAGCCAGCGCAATCAGTCCGGCTCTTCCGATGTAGTCAAGCGCTTCCTGGCTGTCGGACAGGGCCTCGTCGGCGTAGACGTAGAAAATCGGGGTCAGCATCGGGGGCGGGACGTTGAGGACGGAGGCGGTGTACACAAACGTTTTGCTGCCTTCAACGCCTAAATCGTCCACCTGGACGAAGGTCGCGCCGTCTCTGACAGCGATCTCATAGCCAACTTCTTTGGTTTCCAGGTTGCGCGAGAACTGCTTAAAGTAGTCCCAGATCGCAGGCCCGTACGCCGCGTAATGCGCGTGAGCCAGTCCGTCTCCGCGTCCGACCTTGACAAGAGGAACGCCGTCCTCGTTATAGTACGTCGACGTAATGATGTTCTTGCCGTACGACGACACAATGGTTTGAGGATCGACAACTGCCATTCTCCAGAACGCGTCGGCGGTTCCTTCGGGGATCGCAATGCCATTAAATCTCATGGCGTTTTGAACCGAGGTCAGGTTGAAGTTCTCAAAAGAGCCCAGAGTGTTGAAGAAGGGAATGTTCACGCCTTCAATCGGCTCTGTGGTAAAGCTTCCCGCCGACATGGGCGCCATAGCGGCAAATCTTGCGTATCTGCCGTAGACAGGGTGATCATACGACGCGACTCTCACGGTGTTCATGGCGCCAAGGGAGAACCCGGCGACATAGATGCGGGACTCGTCGATGGGGTACTTGAGCAGAAGCTCGTCAATCATCGCGTGCACGGCAACATCGGAGCCGTTTGCGGGGGAGACAACGATCACGCGCTCCTTGCCGGCCACTTCGACCCAGCCGTTGCTCTCGGCTTCATACAGCGGGTGGTCGTTGGAGCCGTGGAGAGTGACGATGAGCGGGAACTTCTCGGTGTTTTCCGGGCTCAGCGCCTCGTTCGGAACAAACTCATACCAGCCCGGGCCGGCGTTGCTGACCAGTCCGGTATAGCCGTTGTTAATCACGGTGAGATTGAGCTCTTCGGCCACAGGGCGGCTCATCAGCGTGAAGACTTCGTCGGTCAGCGGATAGCTCCAAATGTTTACGCCGACGCACTGACGAACAGTTCTCCTAAAGATGCTGTTCCAGGCGTCATTGACCAGCTCGGCATTCAGCGCAACGGCGCTCTCGTCCACAATGACCTTCTTGAGGTCGTTTGCGGCGTTGTAGAACATCGGAATGCCGTTGAACTCGGAGGTTGTATCGGTCGCGTTGAGCGCTCTATAGTAGTCCACAGCAGCCTGCGTGCCGCTGGCAATGTACGCGGGCAGAGGCATAGTTTGGGCAACGCCCTCAGGCATCGCTCCGCCGATGGTCAGAACGCCGGCGATGCGGTTGGCGTTCTGTGTCAGGTACTGGTTGATGAATGTCGCGCCGCTTCCCTCGCCGATGGCGTACATCATCTGGAAGTATGTAAGCGCGGCTTGGGTGCCGACATAGGACAGGTAGCTGTAGGTTCCCTTGAACACGTCGATGTCCTGAGCGTCCCAGTTCTCTCCGACGGGGTTCATGACGACGATCGCGCCCATTTCTTTTTCAGCCAGCGCAAGCAAACCGGCGTTTCCGATGTAGTCAAGCGCCGCTTCAAGATCAGCCAGCGCACTGTCGGCGTAGACATAGAAAATCGGGGTCAGCATCGGGGGCGGGCTATTCAGGACGGAGGCGGTGTACACAAACGTTTTGCTGCCTTCGACGCCTAAATCGTCCACCTGGACGAAGGTCGCGCCCTCGGGGATCTCAAACGCTTCAGCCGCCTTCTCAGGGACATTTGCGGCAGCAGCCGGAGAAACCATGGGGAAAGAAGAAAGGATCAAAGCGAGGGCCAATGCAAACCCCAGGACTTTTTTAACTCTCTGGAACATCATTTGCTTTCCTCCTGTTTCAAAATTTGACGCGCTATGACACAGCTTTACAGTAGTTTTTAGCCCTGATCACCTCCGCTCGGTTCCCTTTGGGGGAATGAATGAGAATCGAAAAGCTTCCCGTCTTTTCGGCAAAGTGATGCGCCGTCCTGTCTACCCCGATACCTGCCATGCGGCACAGAGTAAAGGCGTGTTTGGCTACGCATGAACTTCGGCGTCGAGGCCTTAAATGAATGCGCTACCCCGGCGCGGTACAAACCGCTATACTTCACTATATCAGAGCGGTTTGGATATTGCTATAAATAATCTGGTGAATAATAACAAAATTCTGGTCATAGTCATTAGAAAAACAGGCGAGATAACCGTCTGATCTGTCGACCTGTGGGAAAAACTGCAAAATAATAAGCTGAAACGCTTTCCCAGATTCACTCCGGGAAAGCGTTTCTTTACGCGTCTTCACAAAGACGCGATCCTGCTTTTGCTTGCAAACCACTATGAGCTTCGCCACGCATCCAGCTGACGCTGTTTTTCGCGAATTACAGTGTCGATCCCCGCCTCGGCAAGCTTTTCCAAAAACTCAGGGACCGCCTCGTCGGGGCTGAAAATCCCGTGCCTCAGGCCGCCCATGTACTTTGAAATGACCTGCACAACGGCGGCGTACTCCGAAGAAACCGGCGAGCTGTCGAACACAAAGCCGAACGCGCCGGATTTCTCGGCGTTGTTGTTGAAATCAATGGTCTGCTGCCATAGGTCGGGGGGATCGCCTTTCCAGACGTGGGCAATAAACTGGTTGGGCAAAATCCATCCGCTGTTGAAATTATATCCGGTGCTGAGGGCGTCCGTTCCGGCGGGGTAGTCGATCGTTTGGTCGTCCGACACGACATAGTGGGTCCCTTCGATGCCCCAGCACAGGAGATTCATCACCTCGGGGTCGGTGTACAACAGGTTGAGCAGCCGCATGGCGTCCTCTGGCGCCTGGCAAAAGGAGGTAATTCCCCACTGAATGCGGTACGGGTCCAAGGTTGTCATGAGGGGCGGATACAGCTCCACGCAAACCATCTCATACCCGCACAGCTTGGTTTCCTGGCTGTCCATTCCCGGCTTGAGCCTGTTTGAATGTGAAAACAGCTTGCCGTCCTTGATCATCTGAAAAGGGGAATGTCCGATCTCAGAGACGTTTTGAGGGATATATCCCAGCGTGTACCACCTGTGAAGCCTGACAGCCAGTTCATAAAACTCCTGCGTCGCATAATAGTTGATCACCTTGTCCGCATTGCCCTGAAGGGGCAGAACGCCGACGCCGTCGCCAAGTTGGTCGGCGGCGCAGACGCTGGTCCCCGGATTAAACGACAAAATGCCCATGAGCTCGGGCTCGTGCTCATGAACCGCTTTCAGCACGGCTTCAAAATCATCGAGTGTCTTGATGCTTTCGGCCGAAAAACCGTATTTTTCCAAAATGTCCTTGCGCATGCAGATTCCGTAGGAGCTGACGATGTCCCTGTTTGTCGCCAGCGCGTACTGGCTGCCCTCAGCCCTGCCGTGGGTCAGCAGCTCGTCGCCGATCGCCGCCTTGATGCCGCCGCCGTATGCCTCCAAAAGTCCGTCCAGCGGCGTCAAAAAGCCGAGCTCCAGAAAGGACTCGAAGCTCAGCATCAAGACAACGTCCACCATCTTGTTGGACGACAGCGCGATCAGCATGCTTTGATCAGTGCTCATCACGGTCTTGACCAGGTTTACCTTTATGTTCAGCTTGGAGACGGTGATTTTGTTGAGCGCCTCTTCGATCATCGGCAGATCGGGAATCGTATCCTTTTCGCCGCTCAACTTAAACACCGGCATCATCATGGATATTTCCGCGGGGGCGCTCGCCGGCGGGGGAGGCGGACTGCTGACCTCCAGGCCGCTGAGCGCCGCCTGAGGCATTGACCCCGAGTTGACGCCGAGGCACAGCAAGCAGAGGAGCAGAGAGGCCAGCAAACGAACTCGTCTTTTCATCTTCCGCCCTCTTTCAAAACAACTGTGTCGAAATGTACTTGTGCCTGTATGCCGTGGGCGTAAAGCCGGTCGCCTTTTTGAAAATCAGGTTGAAATAAGAAAAATTGGAAAACCCGACCTGAAGAGAAATTTCGCTTATCGTCAGCTCGGTGTTCAGCAGGTACTGCTTGGACTTTTCGATCCGCACCTCTGAAATGTACTCCGGGATGGACATTCCCGTCATCTTCTTAAAAAACTTGGAAAGGCTGTCGGGGTGCATGTGAAACACGTCGCATAACTCCAGCCGGTTGATATTGCTGACGATGTGCTCGTCAATATACTCCATGATCTTCGAGATCAGCAGCTTCTGACCGCTCAGCGCCTCGGCGACCACAGGGTGGACGGGCCGCTCGCCGGCCTCGCTCAGATGGTGTTTCAGCGCCTTTTTTACGCACGTCCGAATTGCCGACTCCAGATAGGGAAAGGGAACGGGCTTGAGCAGATATTCCGCGACGTTGAGGTGGACCGCCTGCTGGGCATAAGAGAAATTCTCGTGCCCCGTGAGGATAACCGCAATGACGTCCGGCCGCACTTCGTGCAGCCACTCCAGAAACGCAATGCCGTTTTCTTCGGGCATTTCGATGTCGCAAATGACAATGTCAATATTGTTTTCCAGGACAACCCTCTTGGCGTCCGCCGCACACAGAGCGCTGAAAACAGCGTCGATCTCAACGTCGCCCCAGTTTACCCCCTCCAGAAGACCGTCAATAACCAGCTTTTCATCATCAACAAGCAGCAGATTCAATACTACTCCTCCTTGATATCGTTCATGGGCAGCTCTATTTCGACAAGAGCGCCATGCGGCAGTCTGTTTGAAAACTTGAGCTTTGCCCGGCCCCCGTGCATCAGCTCCAGCCTTTTTTGAATGTTGAAAATGCCGACGCGTTTTCCGTTTTCGTCCTCAATCTGCTCGCCCGCACATATTTTCTCCAGGACAACGTCGCTAAAGCCATTGCCCGTGTCTGTCACCGATATGTACAGCCGGGGCGCCGGGGACGCCTCTTTAAGAAAACACCTGACGGTGATCTCGATATCGCTGCTCAGCGTCACGGTATTTTTCACGGCGTTTTCCACAAAGGTGTGGATGGTAAACTGAGGAATCAAAAGGTCCGAGACCTCCTCGGCGATGTCAATATCCACCTTGAGCTTCTTGGAAAAGCGGATCTCCTGTATTCTCAGGTAGTTTTGGATATGCTCGATCTCTTTCTCGACCGTGACCGCGTCGCTGTCGCCCAAAATATATCTGTAGTGCATCGCCAGACAGTACGTCATCTCCTGAATCTTCTCATAATCCATCAGCTGGGCAAAGATGAAGATGGAGTTGAGGGAGTTGATAAAAAAATGCGGCTTTGCCTGCATCTTAAAAAACTGCATCTGGGCCCTCTGCTTGTCGATCTGCTGCTCCAAAATGCCAACCTTTAGGTTCTTGATCTCGGCCGACATGGCATTAAAGGTGTCCTGCACGATCAAAAACTCTTCGCTGGAGTTAATAAGATTCAGCTTGGTGTCAAAATCACCGTGCTGCAGGGACTTCATGCCCCTGACAATCTGGTCGATCGGAGACAGAAACATCTTCTGCAGCGCCGCGAATACGATCATCAGAACCAGGAGCGCCAGACTGATGATGAGCGCGACAAAGAGCTGAAACTCCGTCAGGTTTTCTAAAATGCTGCTGTCGAGAATCAGGGCCGTCAAATAGAAGTCCCCGGACTTCAGCCGGTTCCGGATGACCATATACCGGTCCTTCTGTCCCGCCATGTAGTAGTCGCCGAACTCTCCGCTCAAATCGGCGTCCGCGTCCAGTACGGCGCTGTCCGCGGTATAGGGAACGCCGTCAAGGGAGGTCAAAAAAATCGTGTGCTCGCCGATGATGCTTCCAGGGTCAAGGGAAGACAAATACTTGTTGGCGTCAATCCAAACGCCGGCATAGTACTCGCTGAAATGCAGCACCCTCAACAGGTAATACCGGCCGGCCGAGCTGAACATCTTCCAGTTGTGCAGCAGCTCGGGAGGCTTGTCGGCAATCAGATCCCCAAGCATTTTAGTGATCAGCTGCTCCTGGTCGTAGCTGTCATTTGAATCTGTCTTAAACACAAATCTGTTGCCGTTGGGGTGATAAAGAAATACCCCGTTCGCGTTTCGGACGGCGGTCAGCACCTTGGAAAGCCCCGCCTTGATTTCTTCGGTCATCATGAACTGACCGGTTTCATGGGCGTCATCTTTGGCCAAACTCGTTAAAAGACTGAGATAATCCTGCCCGAGCGACAGCAGGGTGGCGTCGACCCCTAAAAAGCTGTTGTCTATCGTATCCGAAAGCGTAGACAGCATGATCGTGTCCGAATGGTAGACCTGCTGCCTGATGCTGTTTTTTTCATGGACTCCATAGATCGCCGACACAGCCAGGAGAAGCAGTAAAATAAAAGCCATAATCAGGGAAATCTTGAAATGAATCGTGTTCGTAAACTTAAGAACACTTCTTTTTTGGGAATCACTCATGGATCATAATCCCCTTCAGGTTGTGTATTCACCCCTATATGGCCCGGAGGCGCGCTTTGAGGGCCTGCAGAATCAACACGCTTCCTCTTTTTTCCTGCCATTACACCTGAATTATACTTTGTGCGACAAATCCTGTCAATGCCGGCGGGAGGCTGCGATGGCCGTGGTCACGCCTGAGACAGCTCCTGCTGCGCGTCAATCAAATTGCTGCGGTACTCGATCTCTCCCGATAGATATCCGTCAAAGACGGACTGCTTGTGGTCAATGAAGTCAATGCACTCGTTGATCTCAGCGATCCGATCCATCAGGTACTCCTTCTGATCGCCCAGCATCTCCTTTCGCTCCGGGATGGAGGAAAAGCCCTCCAGACAGAGGTCGAGATAGAGCTTCATGTTTTTGATGCTCATGCCGCATTTTTTCAGGCATTGCAGGGTTTTGAGCCAGCTGATGTTCCTCTCGTCAAAAATTCGGTAGTTGTTCCGGTCTCTTTTGATATTAGGCACCAGACCCTCGTTGCAGTAAAATCGCAGCGTTTCGTACTGTATGCCGAGTTGGTCACAGACGTCTTTCATGGTGTACATGCCGATCCTCCTAAAAATGATTATCATTTTGGGCTTGACCTGTAGATACTACAGGGTGATACAGTGGCATTATACCGCAGAGAAGCCGTGGACGCAAGAGGGGCAGCGACTGTAAACTACGTGTAAAGAAAGGGATCACTCATGAATCAGGATTATCTTACTTTGAACGACGGCAACAAAATTCCGCAGGTCGGGTTGGGCGTTTTTCAGATACCCGAGGATGAAGACGCCAAAAAGGCGTGCTTGCAGGCGCTTTCCCTGGGATACCGCCATATCGACACGGCGCATCATTATCACAATGAACGCGGCGTGGGCCGGGCGGTGAAAGAAAGCGGACTGGAGAGGGAGAGTCTCTGGATCACCAGCAAGCTCTGGCCGAACGAATACGGCGATGAGGCGGCTGTAGACAAAATGCTGGCGCGGCTTGACATGGACTATCTTGACCTGCTCCTGCTGCACCAGCAGGTAGGTGACTATGCGGCGGGATGGAGAGGGCTGGAAAAAGCAGTTGCCGACGGAAAAGTCAGGAGCATTGGCCTGAGTAACTTTGAGACGCACCGGCTGGAGGACATTTTGGCCGCTGCGGACATCCCGCCAGCCATATTGCAGGTGGAGTGTCATCCTTATTATCAGCAGATGGCGCTCAAAAAACGTGTTGAGGCCTATGGCACGAAAATCGCTTGCTGGTTCCCCATCGGACACGGCAATCCGGAGTTGATCAACGAGGCTGTGTTTACAGCGCTCGCGAAGAAATACGGCAAAACAAACGTCCAGATGATCTTGCGCTGGCATGTCCAGGAAGGCCACGTCGTCATCCCAAAGTCCACGAATCCGCTGCACCTGAAAGAGAACATCGAACTGTTCGATTTTGAGCTGACAGCCGCGGAGATGGATTCCGTCAGAGCCATCAACAGGGATGAAAGCACCTACAACCGGGATATAAAGGTACAGGAAGAGAAATATCTGAACATCGTTTTGGACGATTGATGTTAAAATGGAGGGGTAAATATGGCTATGCAAACAGGGTTTATCGGACTGGGCAATATGGGCGCGCCCATGGCGCAAAATATCCTCACAAAATTTGGCTCGCTGGCGGTCTATAACCGCAGTCAGACGCGCTGTAAAGAGCTTGCGGCAAAAGGCGCGGTCATCGCGTCGGGCGTTGGTGACCTCGCCGAGAAGGTCGACGTCGTGTTTTTGTGCCTTCCCGGCCCCGTTGAGGTCGAGGAAATTGTCGCCGGGCCGGACGGCCTGCTCGCACACAGCAGAAAAGGACAATTCATTGTTGACTTCAGTACGGTGGCACCCGCTACCAGCCGGAAGCTGTCCGAATCTGCCGGAGAAAAGGGCGTAACCTATATTGACATCCCGGTGAGCGGCGGCGGCGCGGGCGCCGCCAAAGGCGCGCTTTCGCTGATGATCGGCGCATCGCGGGAGGAGATACAGGCTGCCGGGCTCCTGCCTTATCTTGAGGCGGTCGGAAATGTTTTTCACTTCATCGGCAAGCGCGGCGGCGGCTCGGCCATCAAGATCATCAACAACTATATGGCCTTTTCTGCGCAGATTATCAATGGCGAGGCGATCCTCATGGCCGATCACATCGGAATCCCGCTGGACACCTTTTATGACGTTGCACTCAGCAGCTCGGGCAATAATGCGATTCTTAAGGCCAAGATGGACAAGGTCAAAACGGGCGACCTTGAGCCGGGCTTTGTTGTCGACCTGGTGCTCAAGGATCTCCATCTGGCGCGGCAACTGTGTCAGGACAGCAGTATCGCCAACTTCACGCTCAACACGGGCATACAGTTTTATACCATGGCAAAGCAGCTCGGCTACGGCAAGAGCGATTCATCCAGCGTGATCAAAATGATCAGGGAGCTGGAGCCGGCGAACGGCGAAAAACAAAAGAGTTAGGAGCAGCGGATTGATGAGTCAAGTTAAAATGGGTCAGCTTGCCCCCAACGGCGGGCCGGCGCAGCGCAGGTGGCACTACGCCTGGGTGATCGCGTTTGCCGGGCTGCTGGTCTCGGGCGCGGGCGTGGGGATCTTCAACAGCACACTGGGCGTCTTTGTCAAACCCGTATGCGAAGAGCTGGGCTTTATGCGGGGCCAGTTTACGCTGTACAGCTCGATCTCAACCTTGGTCTGCGTTGCGCTCATGCCGCTGTTCGGCACATTGTTCAAGCGGTTTGGGTTTCGGCGGATCGCGGTCATCGGCGCCGTGGTGTGCGGATTGGCGCTGGTCGGCTATTCCTTTTCGTCTTTGCTGTGGCAGTTTTACCTTCTGTCGTTTCTGAGCGGCCTTTTGATTAACGGCGTCGGCATCATGTCGGTCGGCATCCTGATCAACAGATGGTTTGCCGACAGAAAAGGATTGGCCACGGGAATCGCCTACTCCGGGAGCGGCTTGCTTGCGGCCATTCTCATCCCCATCTCCAACAGGGTCATTGAGCTGAACGGGTGGCGCTGGGGCTATCGCTTTCTGGCGTGCGTATCCCTGTGCGTGCTGATTCCGGTGATCCTGCTGATCATCAAAGATAAACCGTCGGACAAGGGACTCGAGCCGTACAGCCTTCCAAGCGGCAGGAAAAACGCGAAGCAGGGCTTAGGGCAGAACGTCGGCCTGACCAGAAAAGAGGCGCTTAAAAAGGCCTCGTTCTGGGCGCTGGCCATCGGCGTGCTGGGCATCACCCTGTGTCAGGCGGGCCCTCATGTACATACGGTGTCGTTTTTAAGCGATATCGGCTATTCATCCGCGTTTGCCGCCTCGGTTTCGTCGGTGTACATGCTATTGCTGACTGCCTGCAAAATTATCATGGGCTATGTGATCGACCGTCTGGGCTCGCTCAAGGCCAGCCTGCTGATCGGCGGGAGCTGCATCGTGTTCCCTGTGGTCGCCCTGTTTGCCATCTTTCCGGCGATCCCCTGGGTTTACGCCGCTTTTCTTGCCGTGGCGTCCTCGGGGAGCACCATTTTGAGCGCGATTTTGACCACCAATTATTTCGGGGGCAAGGATTTTTCCAGGGTTTACAGCGTTGTCACCATGTTTATGTACGGGGGAGTGGCGATCTCGTCGCCGCTGCTGGGCTCTCTGTACGATCTGACGGGCGGCTACACCACCGCGTGGATTCTGATTGCCTGCATAGGCGTTTTCGTGTGCGTGTGTTTGATCGCGGCCAACAAAACGAGCAAGTCGATCGTCTTCAGCCATGAGGAAACTGCGCCCGAACCCGCGAAGGAGCTCGGAGAGCATATCACAGCGGAGGATTCGGTTCTGTCAGTTGTCAGTCACCCAGCCTTTCAGGGCTTTGGGCGCTTTCTGTTCCCCCTGAGGGACAAAATGCCCGACCCCGGCATGACGGTGGCCGACAGCGGAAAGCTTTTATACTACCATGCCGCCATTGACGTCAATACGACCGTCGGCGTGATCAACGCCATGCTTTGTGATGCAAAAGCCGGAAGGACCATCTTTTACGACATCCACTCGGCGCAGGACAAGGAAAACTACCCTCAGACAAAAAACACCGGTCTGTTCTTTTTCCGCGGAAAACCGGGCGCACCGTTTGCCATCATCTCTCCGGGAGGCGCGTTTAAGTATGTCGGCTCCATTCATGAGAGCTTCCCTCTGGCGTGGGAGCTGAGCAAAAGGGGATACAACGCCTTTGCCCTTCAGTACCGCACCGGCTCGCCAGCCGCTGCCTGTGAGGATCTCGCCTGCGCCCTTTCTTTTGTGTGGGACAACGCCGAGATGCTGGAGGTCTCAACCGGGAGCTATTCCCTGTGGGGCGGCTCCGCCGGCGCGCGCATGGCGGCCTATCTGGGCTCATACGGCGCCGCGGCATACGGCGGAGGGCAAATTCCGAAGCCCGGCGCGGTGATCATGCAGTACACATCCCACAGCGACTACACGGTCAATGACCCGCCCACCTTTGCCGTAATCGGGGAAGACGATTCCATTGCCAGCCCGACCGTTATGGAGGCCAGAGTCGACGCGCTCAAAAGTGCGGGCGTCGACGCTCAGCTGAGCCGGTATCCGAATCTGGGGCATGGCTTCGGGCTCGGGCTGGGCACCACGGCCGAGGGCTGGCTCGACGACGCCGAGCTGTTTTGGAAAAGGCAGATTGACGCTACTGGGCGCCAGCCAGGCTGAATGCCACCTCTTTTATGGGCGACGCGCACGATTTGGAGTTGTTTGCATTGCCTAACAACGGCATTGCGTGCTATACTGCGCTTACAATTGAATACCGCATGAGGGAGTAATTGGCGCAGTGACTGCGTGGCAAGCCAACATGCTGGCCGTTTTCGGCCTGGCTTGTCTTAAATAGTGAGACTCATGTATAGCATTTTTCTGCTATACATGATTTCAATGATAAAGGTTGATACTCAGGTATGGCACAAGCCGTACCTGAGTTTTTTATGAATCGTGAGGGAAACGGACGATGTGGGATTTTACACAGGATAGTTCCGAGCTGCTCAGCCGGCTTGGCAGCGACGCTGAAAATGGGCTTTCCGCCGGGCAGGTCGGCAAAAATGAAGAAGCTTACGGGAAAAATACCTTGACCAAGGCAAAGCCGCCGTCTTTGCTGGCGCGGATCTGGCACTCGGCCACCGAGCCGATGATCCTCATGCTGATCATGGCGGGCGTCATCGCGCTTTTGGTCAACATCATCCGCGCTGCCACGGGCGGCGAGGCCGATTTTTTCGAGTGCGTCGGGATCTTTGCGGCGATCTCGCTGTCGGTGATCATCACCGTCGTTATGGAGGGCAGGAGCGCCAAGGCCTTTGAGGCGCTGTCCCGGATTAACGATAACGTCATGGTTAAGGCGGTGCGCGGCGGCGGCGTTCTGATGCTCAACCAGAAGGACATTGTCGTGGGCGACATCTTGCTGCTGGCGACCGGCGACAAAATCCCTGCCGACGGCAGACTGCTTGAAAGCACGAGCCTGGCAGCCGACGAATCGGCGCTGACCGGTGAGAGCCTTCCCGCCAAGAAAGACGCCCAGCTGCGCATTACAAACCAGAAGACGCCTCTGGCCGAGCGGCGCAACATGCTCTACGCCGGAAACTACATCACAAGCGGCTTTGGCAAGCTGGTGGTTACCGCGGTCGGCGACCAAACCCAGTTCGGACAGATCGCCAGGGAGCTGTCCAAGGCCGATACCGGCACCACCCCCCTGCAGGAAAAGCTGGCGCGGCTGGGCAAGACCATCACTGTACTCGGCGTCACAGCCGCCGCGATTGTCTTTATCTGTCAGATTGTCTCCTTCGCCCTGAACGGAAAAATCGCCCTTCAGGAGGTCATGGAGGCGTTTGTCACGAGCATTGTCCTGATCGTGGCCGCCGTGCCGGAGGGACTGCCGACGATAGTGGCGGTTTCGCTGTCTATCAATATCATCAAGCTGTCCCGGCAAAACGCGCTGGTCAAGAAGATGATCGCCTCTGAAACCGTGGGCTGTATCAACGTCATCTGCTCGGACAAAACTGGAACGCTCACCGAGAACCGAATGACGGTCACCGCCGTTTGGGACGGGAAGATCATATCGGCAGCCGAGCTGACCAATCACTTCCTATTGGAAAATTTCTGCGTCAACAGTACGGCGGACATCGCCGAAAACGGCGGCTTCATCGGAAACCCCACTGAATGCGCGCTGCTGGGCGCCGCCGGAAACGCCGGAATGGATTACAGGGCCGAGCGGCAGGAGGAACACGTTTCCTTTGTGTTCCCGTTTTCCTCGGACGACAAGCACATGACGACCATCCTGCGCAAGGACGGCAAAGCGCTCAGCTACACTAAGGGAAGCCCCGAGCGAATCCTGGGCATGTGCGCGCTGGAGACGAAGACTCAACGCGAAATTGAGGCTGAAATCGAGCGATATCAAAAAAAGGCCTGCCGTATTTTGGCCTTTTCCCACAAGGAAGTGCCGCTCCTGCTCGACTATGAGCAGGAGCATGAAAAGCTGGAAACAGATATGGCGTTTGACGGCTTTGTAGCCATCACCGACCCGCTGCGCGCCGATGTGTACGGCGCGGTGAACACCTGCCGGATGGCCGGCGTCGATCTCAAAATCCTGACCGGGGACAACATTGTCACGGCCACGGCGATTGCCGACCAGCTTCATATTCTGGGGCCGGGGCGCGCGGCGGTCGAGGCCGGGGCGATAGAGTCTTTGTCCGATGAAGAGCTCTCGGCGGAGCTTTCGTCCATCAGCGTCATCGCCCGCAGTACGCCGGCGGTGAAGATGCGCGTGGTCAACCTGCTCAAGGCGATGGGCAATGTGGTGGCCGTGACTGGCGACGGCATCAATGACGCGCCGGCGCTGAAAAACGCAGACGTGGGCATCGCGATGGGCATCTCCGGCACGGAGGTTTCCAAGGAGGCCAGCGACATTGTGCTGCTCGACGACGCCTTTTCCACCATTGTCAAAGCGGTGCAGTGGGGCCGCGGCATATACGAAAACTTCAAGAGGTTTATCAGCTTTCAGCTCACGGTCAATGTGTCCTCGGTCATTGTCGTGCTCACCTCCATCCTCCTCGGCCTGAAAGCGCCATTTACCGCGCTGCAGCTGCTTTGGATCAATATGATCATGGACGGGCCGCCGGCGCTGACACTCGGGCTGGAACCGATTCATGACGACCTGATGAAGCGGCCTCCCGTGAGGCGAAGCGACAACATCATCTCAAAGGCGATGCTTATTAAAATTGGCGTCACGGGCGTCTATGTCTCCATCGTTTTCCTGCTGCAATACGTCACAAACTTTTTGGGGGCCGCCGAGGCGCAAAAGCCCACCGTGCTGTTTACGCTGTTTGCGCTGTTTCAACTGTTCAACGCCTTTAACTGCCGCGAACTGAGCAATGGGAGCATTTTCAAAAACTTTTTCAAGAACAGGCTGATGCTTCTGGTGATCTCGATCACCTTTGTTCTGCAAATCGCCATCATCCAGTTTGCCGGCGCGTTTTTTGGCACAGTGCCGCTCCCGCTGCCCATGTGGGGAAAGATCTTTGCGGTTTCGGTCAGTGTGATCGGGCTGTCGGAGATTTTTAAGTTTATCTATCGCCGCGTGCGTTGAGGTCTTCAGCCTTTTGCGGAAGTTTTTTGGGGGATGGTGCGATGTGGATCCCGTACGCGCTGGCGTCGGCTTTTTTCGCCGGACTGACAGGGGTTTTGGCCAAGGTTGGGGTCAAAAACGTTAACTCATCGCTGGCCACGGCCCTTCGCACGGTCGTGGTTTTGGTGTTCGCCTGGGCCATGGTTTTTGCGGCCGGATCGGAGGACACGCTCTCGGGCATCGGCACAAAGAGTCTGGTTTTTCTGGTCTTGTCGGGCCTCGCCACGGGCGCTTCGTGGCTTTGCTACTATAAAGCGCTGCAAATGGGCGACATCAACAAGGTCGTGCCGGTGGACAAGTCCAGTACTGTCCTGACGATGCTGCTCGCTTTTGTGTTCCTCGGAGAAAAGCTCAGCTGGCTCAAAGCGGTCGCGATGATTGTCATCGCCGTCGGCACATACCTGATGATTGACCGCAAGGAGAGCACAAAAAAGGGCGAAAAGGGCGGCGGCTGGCTGCTGTACGCCCTGGGCGCGGCGGTGTTTGCGAGCCTGACCGCGATCCTGGGCAAGGTGGGTATCGAGGGCGTGGAGTCCAATCTCGGAACCGCCATACGCACATGCGTTGTGCTGGTTATGGCGTGGGGCATGGTTTTTTTGCAGGGGAAACAGAAAGAAACAAAGCACGTCGACAGGAAAAGCTGGCTGTTTATCGTCCTGTCCGGCCTTGCCACAGGGCTTTCCTGGCTTTGCTTTTTCCACGCGCTGCAGCAGGGCCCGGCCAGCGTCGTCGTGCCGATCGACAAGTTGAGTATTTTGGTCACGGCGGGCTTCGGGTTTGTTGTGTTTCGTGAAAAGCTCACGCCCAAAAGCGCCTCAGGGCTCGCGCTGATCGTCGCCGGAACGCTTGCCCTGCTGTAAAGACAGCGCGGCGGAGGAGGGCTACATAGGGATAGAGCAGCAGTCAACAAATAGTCAACAGCCTGTCAAAAAAGCTCCATCGCGCCCTCGTCCTTTTTCGGGTTTCACGTCGAGCCTGACGGCGCAGCCGGCAGGTCCTCGCTGAACTGAGAACCGAAAAGAAAAAGTAAAACGCTTTCGCGGATTCACTCCGGGAAAGCGTTTCTTTGCGCGTCTTCGCAAAGACGCGAGCCAGCTCTCGTTTTGCTGTCAAAGAACCTTCGGTTCTTTGACAGCAAAAACCACCCCAATCGGGGTGGTTTGAGACTGTAGACAAACCTTCGATTTGTCTACAAACGGGAGCAGGAACGCGTCTTTGTGAAGACGCGCATTGGGTGACTTTCCCGGAGTGAATCCGTGAAAGTCACTTGTTTCCATGCTTTGCGCTCAACCAGTCCAGCAGAGACCCGCCGCCTTCGGCGTCAGGCTCGACGTGGTTTTGCGCCAAGGGCCGGGGAACCCCTCAGCTTGTCAAAAAAAGTCTCTCGCTCCCCCGTCCTTTATCGGTTTTTGCGTCGAGCCTGACGGCACAGCCGGCAGGTTCTTGCTGGACCAAAAAATGATAAAGGCAGAACCACAACGCTTTCACGGATTCAATCCGGGAAAGCGTTTCATTGGAGACAACCACCGGCTATGCCGGTGGAGCGAAAAGAGCTTTAGCGATGAAAATAAAAAAAGAACTCCCTTTGATATACTACAAGTGCGGTCTGTCAACTGCACTTGGGAAATCAAAGGGAGGACATTCGAATGAAT
>JAVBOR010000020.1:0-22042 GCA_031550325.1 Oscillospiraceae bacterium | reverse complement strand
ACTTTCCCGGAGTGAATCCGTGAAAGTCACTTGTTTCCATGCTTTGCGCTCAACCAGTCCAGCAGGGACCCGCCGCCTTCGGCGTCAGGCTCGACGTGGTTTTGCGCAAAGGAACGAAGAGGCGGCCTTTGTCTACAGGCTCAGCGGCCGGAATCTAAGGATTCCGGCCGCGTTTTATATTCCATATCTTCCAAGGATACAAAAGGTACAGCCGGGCTCCCATGAATTTCACGGAAACCCGGCTGGGCGTGGTTTGCGGCTTTATACAAACCGTCTTCACACCATTGACAACGCAGTACGAGCATTTTTTTCACGCTCAGCCATTCACCGCAAAGCCATCGCAGACGGCCCTTTGGCACCGGCCTGGAGCGATGTGAACATCATCAGCTGTTCCAAAGCTTGCTCGCCGTTGTCCACTCCTATTGTAACCCGAATGACCTCGAATATTGCCGGAAATGTTCGCCTTTTTTTAAGGCGCGCACACAAAGGTTCTCTTAAGCCCACCCAAAACTTTTTGGTTTGAGCCGGGCATATTTTGTCCACAATAAGAATAGGATTTCAACATCAACGAAAGGAGGCCCCGCTATGCCGATGAGCGCGATGTTCTCCAAAAAACATAGTGACCCGGCGCGGCTTGAGCTGATCGGGGAACTGCGCAGAGTTCAGCAGGACATAGAAGACGCGCGGTCACGCTTTAATGTGGTCACGGAAAAAGAGCTGATCGAGCAGTGCGTTTTCGAGCTCAATGCGCTGCAGGCCAGGTACACATATTTTTTGCGACTGCTTCGTGAATACGACGACAGCCCTGTTTTAAAGTAGGGACTTATATGAAGTGGGTATTACGACTGCTGATCAATTCTGTGCTTGGCTTCATCGTCCTGTTTCTCTACAATTTTATAGGCGCGTACTGGGGTTTATCCCTCGGACTGAACATTTTTAACGCCGTCGTCATCGGTCTGTTTGGCGTTCCGGGGTTTGCCCTTCTGCTAATCCTGAAGGCGCTTGTCTACATTTAAGGCGTTTTCTCTCCCCCGCTTTGTCAAAGAACCTTCGGTTCGTTGACAAAGCGGGGGTTTGGCTCGCGTCTTTGCGAAGACGCGTAAAGGAACGAGGAAGCTGCTTTTGTCTTCAATCTGTGGCGCATTCCCGGTTTCACTTCGGGAATGCGCCTTCGTTTGTAGTCATATTTTTGGTTTGTCTCGGGCCGGCAGCTTCTACACTCTGTATTTCCCGCCCCGGTTCTGATATAATACCACAAACGGGGAAAGGAGCAGCGACATGAGCGATCTTGCGGCCACACGCCGGCTTGTATTGGACAGGGTCACACGCCGGCAGGAGGACATCGTAGCGTTTCTGCAGAAAATGGTGCGCATCCCCAGCGTCTCCCACCCGCCGGGCGGCGACGAAGGGCCTGTTCAGCGCTTTATCGAACAGCACTTGAAAGGCATGGGACTCGAGGTGGATGTCTTTTTGCCCACCGACATCGCCGGCATTGAGAGCCATGAGGGCTGGTGGCCGGGGCTGGACTACACAGACCGCCCGAACGTCGTGGGCGTGCTGCGCGGACACGGCGGCGGCCCCACGCTGATTCTCAACGGGCACTGCGACGTTGTCAGCGAAGGCCCGCGTGAGCTCTGGAGAGACGATCCCTATGGCGGCCTTGTCAAGAGCGGGCGCGTCTATGGGCGCGGCGCCGTAGATATGAAGGGCGGGCTTGCCGCCATGATTATGGCGGTATCCTGCATCCAGGACTGCGGTGTCCGGCTCAAGGGCGATGTCATTTTGGAAAGCGCCGTCAATGAAGAGCTGGGCGGATTTAACGGCACACTGGCCTGCATTTTAAGAGGCTATGAGGGCGGCGGCGCCATTGTCACCGAGCCCACCGATCTGAAGATCGAACCCGCCAGCAAGGGCGTCCAGGCCTATCGGATTGTCATCCCGGGCAAGGGTGCGCACACGGGATTCTGGTGGGAGGGGGTGAGCGCGCTCGACAACGCCATTTACATCAAAAAGGCCATTGAGGACTTCGCTGCCCTGCGGTACCGCCAGACGCGCAGCATCGCGCTGTATGACGACCCCGTCCTCTACCCTATCCCGGCTGTCACCGACTGCGTGTACGCGTTTCGCGCCGGACAAAGCGACCTGATGAGCGTCCCGGCGGAGGCCGAGCTTGAGCTGATGATTGACATTTTGCCCGGAGAAGATTTGGCGCAGGTGACCTCGGCGTTTGAGAAGTTCATCTTGGACGCCAGCCGTGCCCATGGCTTCCTGGGGGACAACCCTGTGCGCATCGAGCGTGTGGACATGCGCCCCATCTATCCGACCAAAATGCCGGATGGACACGCGCTGATCACATGCGTCTCGGAAAACGCGCGCGAAGTGCTGAACGCGGCGCCGCGCATCTGCGGCTTTGAAGCAGCCTGCGACGCCATGATGTTCAATCTTTATAGCAGCACGCCGGCCATGGTCTTCGGCCCCGGCCAGCTCGGGCTCGCCCACCGGCCGGATGAGTATATGGACATCGCCCAGCTCGTGGACGCCACTAAGATCATCGCGCTGACAATTTTAGACTTTTGCCTTATGGACGACTAGCGCTCTTTTGTAAAACAGCCCGCCATGGGGCGGGCGATTACGGGCGAAACCTGAAGAAAGAGGGAGTTTGGGCGTGTTTCTGGAGATTCTGAAAAAGCGCAATCCGCGGCTCATGCGCGCGGCGGTTGAGCTGCACCAGCGCGGAAGTATCCCGGCCAATACCTGGCTCATCGATCTGGATACGGTGGCCGATAATGCTGCCGTTCTGCAAAAGGCCAAGGTTGAAAACGGTCTGGAGACCTATCTGATGAGCAAGCAGTTTAACCGCAATCCCTTGGTCAATCACGTCGCCATGCGTGGGGGCCTCCATGCCACGGTGTGCGTGGACGTGCAGTGCGCGCGCGCCATGGGCCGCTGGCAGGTTCCGGTGGGCCATGTCGGCCATCTCAACCAAATCCCCCGCGCGGACATGCCCGATGTGCTCGTGCTGCGCCCCGAGGTCTGGACGCTTTACAGCGAGGAGCAGGCCGCCTTTTTAAACGATGCAGCGCGCCTCGCCGGACGCGTTCAGGACATTTTGCTCCGCGTCTACCGCCCGGGAGACGTGTTCTTCGAGGGACAGG
The DNA here is from genome assembly GCA_031550325.1 of Oscillospiraceae bacterium. Classification (GTDB taxonomy): domain Bacteria; phylum Bacillota; class Clostridia; order Oscillospirales; family UBA929; genus JAVBTT01. The sequence continues at coordinate 18,887 of JAVBOR010000020.1, read as the reverse complement.
AGGGCGGATTCCGCTTTGACGCCCTGAAGGAGACCGTTCCCCGGCTGCTGAAGCTCTCCCATCTGCGCATTGTGGGCGTCACGTCGTTTCCGTGCTATCTGTACAGCTATCAGCCGGGCGTCCCGGCCAAAGCCGCGCCGAACATGCAAACCATCAGGGACGCGGCTGACATCCTCAGAGACGCGTTTTCCCTCGAGATCACCCAGATTAACGCGCCCGGCAACGCCTCGGTCATGAGCTTCCCGATCGCGAAAGCCGGCGGCGCGACACATGTCGAGCCCGGCCACGGCCTTTTGGGGACAACGCCCAACCACCGCTTCATCGACACGCTCCCTGAGCGCCCGGCCTACTGCTATGTCAGCGAGATCACCCATAAATACGAGGGCATGGCCTACGGCCACGGCGGCGGCCTGTTCATCGACTCGGTCATCCCGGGTTTCACCTATAAAGCCGCCGTGGCCCACGACGGTGAGACCGTCCTGCGCAACGACCTGACCTGGAACCGCATCACGCAGATCATCGACTACCACATTCAGCTCAAAGAGGGCGACCGCTGCGAGGTCGGCGACACCGTGATCACCGCCGACCGCACCCAGATGCAGATGACGCGCTCCTGGATCGCGGTGGTAACCGGAATTTCCGGGGCGCATCCGCGCGTTGTCGGCCTGTTTGACCACGCGGGGCATATGCTCGATGAAAAAACGCGCGAGGTCATCCCTACAGAGCGCGCCCGCGCGCTCGTCCTGGACGCCGTACAGGACTATCCGGGTGGCTTCTAGGCTGTCAAAGAACCTTTGGTTCTTTGACAAAACTTACAGTTTGAGATCCTCTTTGATCTTTGTCGTGGAGATCTCGGGCGTGCGCGGAAAATACACCACCTCGCACAAGTCCTCTAAAAAGTCAAACTTGCCGCGCCAGTCATCGCCCATGGCGAACACGTCCACGCGATAAAGGGACACGTCGTCGCGCTTTTGCTCCCAGCCGTCCTCGGCGATAACCAGATCGACATACCGCAGCGCCTCCAGCAGCATCTTGCGCTCCTCAAAGGAAAAATACGTGGTCTTCCCCTTTTCCTGCGTGTTGAAGCGGTCGGTGGACAGCGCGACGATCAAGTAGTCGCCCAGTTCCCTGGCGCGCTTAAGCAGCTTGATGTGGCCGTAGTGCAGCAGGTCAAAGGTACCATAGGTGATCACGCGTTTCATCAAAGTTTCCTCCTTTTACGCGAGGTCAGGGCGCCAATCAGCCCGCGCAGCATATCCAAAAGCGCGCCTATATGGATCAGCAGAACGGCGGCGGCGCACAGGCAGACATACGGAAGCGCCGCTTTTTCCCAAAGCGCGAACAAGACCGACTGGCCGATCAGCAGCGCCACAGACGCCCAAAAGCGCCAAAAGCTCATGGTGACGCGCACATAGCGCGCGCTGTCCGCCATGCGGGAAACCGCCGTGACCATGGCGCCGGACAGCGTGGCGATGGACGCTCCTTGAATGCCCATGCCCGGCGCAAGCGCCAGACAGGCCGCAATGCTCACGGCAGCGCCGGCCAGCGTCGTGTACAGACTGTTCATCGACCGCTTGGCGGCCATGTATACGGCCCCGAAAAAAGAGGAAAAGCAGGTCATCACCGCCGCCCCGATGAGAAACGGCGCGTAAATCCAGCCCGCATAGTACTCATTTTTCAGCAAGAACGTCGATAGAATCGGGCATATGGCGATCAGCACGGTGCCACCCGACAGCGCCAGGGCGCTGTATCGCGCAAACACGCCGCTGTAAAACGCGTCCCGCTCTTTTTTGTCGTACTCCTGCACAGACGACATCTGCCAGGCCTGCTGAAAAATCCCCGTCAGCATGCTGACAATGGACGGCAGCTTGCTGACCATGGCAAAGAGTCCGCTCACGGCAACGCTGTACAGGATTTGCAGGATATAGCGGTTTGAGTAGGAAATCACCCACCAGCTCAGCGCGTTTGGCACAAGCGGCAAGCTGTAGAGCAGCATGGCGCGCAGCAGCGGCCCGCTGCGCTCTCTCAGCCTGATATGGCGGCCGAGCCTGGCGCTGACAAACAAATGGACGCAGGAAAGCGCGCCCGACAAGATGGCCGAAACCAGATAGCCGCTCACGCCCCAGTGAAGCACTGCTAAAAAAAGCACGTTAAACACGGCCAGCAAAACAGCCGACAAAATGCCGTTGACGGCAAAGATCTTTACGCCGCCCGAGCCGCGCACAAACTGGGCAAAAATCTGCCGGAGCGCCGAAAACGCGAACAGCAGCACCGCGTACACCACATAGGGCGCGTACAGCGGAAGAACCCGCGCCAGCACCGGTGTGACGGCGGCCAGCACGACAACGCCGACGGCGGTGACCTTGAGTGCCGAGGTCAGAATGCCGGCCTTGTCGCTGTTCTGGTCGAGCGCAAACCGCAGAACGCCCTCGATCAGCCCAAAGGTGAGCAGCGGGATCATCAGCTCGGAAAACGTGTACAGCGTGTCGGCAATGCCAAAAAGCTCGGCCGACATGGTTTGGGAGTACAATCTGACCAGCAGGAACGAAACCAGCTTGGCCGAAAAGTTGCCGATCGCAAAGATCAGCGTGTTGTTCAACAGGCGCTTGTACGGACTATCCATCCAACCCCTCCAGGCGCCGCAGAAGACGCTGACCGCTATGTCCATCCCTGTAACGGTTGAAGCGCGCGCAGATCTCGTCGCGCCGCGCGGCATAGGCGTCCTCGCCCCGCGCCGCCGCACTGAGCGCCGCGCAAAGCCCGTCCACGTCGCGCACGATGGGGCCGGGCATGACCGACTCCGGGTCGCTGAAGAAAAAGCCCCTGTTGGCGGCGTAACTCTCCAGATCGTCGAACACAAAAATGATCGGCTTCTGGGTGAGCAAAAAGTCGAAGTACACCGAGGAAAAGTCGGTCAGCAGCATGTCGCACCGGCCCAGCAGCTCGTAGCCCTGTATCTGCGCGGCGGCAAGCTCCGCCTCGGTGATCAGCCTGATGTTTTGAAAGCCCGCGAGCAAATACGCCGGCGCGTCTGCGGCGGGGTGAAGCTTGATCAGCAAGAGCTGCCTGTTTTGCGCCAAAAAAGCGTCCAGAGCCCAAACATTTTGCTCGTTCAGCAGCGGAAAGTCGACGTCGGAGTCCCTCCTGTTCAGAATCGCCGAGTTCCTGAACGTCGGCATCCACAGCGCACAGGCGTCATAGCGCCGCCGGTCGATCGACAGCGCGTCAAAGACGTCTTTTTCGGCAAACAGCCAATCGTTGCGCGGGTATCCCTCCGTCAGTACCGCAGACGGGGCGCAGCCGAAGGTTTTACACATGAGCCCGTCTACCTCCTCCGACGCCGACAGCACGTTTGTAAACGCGCGGCGCAGCGGGAAATCCCCCTCGGCAAACAGGGAAATATCCTTAAGAGGCGTGCCGTGCCACAGATTGACCACGCGCTGGCCGCGGCCGGGGCGTATAAAGGCCCGCAGCGGGTCGTGGGTAAAAAACACCAGCGGGGACGTGAGAAAATGAAGGTAGGCGCGCGCGCGGCCAGCGCACCAGCGCACCCCGGCGGGCAGCGCCGCCGGACGGGCCCTGCCGGCGTGGTAGACAAGCGAGTACCCCCCCGCCGCGGCCATTTGCTGCATGAGCGCCCAGCTGCTGTCTCTGCGAAAGTGACGGTCCAAAAACAGGACCTTTTTTCGGCGTTTCGGGATGCAGAAATGTAGGGCCGAGTACAGGCCGGACAGGATACACTTGATGAGTTTTTTTATCTTTCCGGTCATAGGCCCTCCTTTGTCTTCTCTTTCCAGCGAATCTGACGGGCGGCAAGGGTTTCCCCATCACACCCTCGTTCCTTTCAGGTTTTCTCATAGGGCCTGACGGCGCAGGTGAGGTTTTGTCAAAGAACCCTTTGGTTCTTTGACAATATAAAAGGGACGACCGGCATCGTCCCCTTTTCACAGCTGCTCTCAGCGTTTGATTTCGGCGCGGAGCGCGTCCGCCAGATCGGTCTTTTCCCAGGGAAGATCGAGGTCATCCCGGCCAAAGTGTCCGTATGCGGCGACCTGGGTGTAAATCGGACGCCGCAGATTGAGCTTTTCAATGATCTTCATCGGACGCAGGTCAAAGTAGGCGCGCACAAGCTCGCCCAAACGCTCATCCGAGACAAGGCCCGTGCCAAAGCTGTCCACCAGCACGCTGACGGGGTGCGCCACGCCGATGGCATAGGCAAGTTCGATCTCGCATTTGCGCGCAAGTCCGGCGGCCACCAGATTCTTCGCTGCATAACGCGCCATATAGGCCGCGCTTCGGTCAACCTTGGTGGGGTCTTTGCCCGAAAACGCGCCGCCGCCGTGGCGGGCGTATCCGCCATAGGTGTCCACAATGATCTTGCGCCCCGTGAGTCCGGAGTCACCCTGCGGGCCGCCCACGACGAACCGCCCTGTGGGATTGATGTATATTTTGGTGTCCTTGTCGAGATAGCGGGCGGGAATGACGGGGCCAATGACCTGCTCGCGCACGGCCTCGCGCAGCGTTTCAATCGGAACATCGGCCATGTGCTGGGTCGAGACGACAACGGCCTCACAGCGCGCGACAGCGCCCTGGTCGTCATACTGCACCGTGACCTGCGCCTTGCCGTCGGGCAAAAGCCAGGGCAGCGCGCCCTCGTGCCGCACCTTGGCCAGCCGGCGGCACAGCGCGTGCGACAGCGAAATCGGAGCGGGCATAAACTCGGGCGTCTCATCACAGGCAAAGCCGAACATCATGCCCTGGTCGCCCGCGCCAATGAGGTCGGACTCGTCATGGTCACCACTCTTAAACTCCAGCGAACGGTCGACTCCCATGGCGATGTCGCCGCTCTGCTCGTCAATCGAGATCAGCACGGCGCTCGACTTGGCGTCAAAGCCAAACTCCGGCTTGTCATAGCCGATTCTAGCAATCGTCTTGCGCACGGTGGCCGGAATGTCCACATAGCACTCTGTGGATATCTCCCCCATCACCAGCGCCATTCCGGTGGTGACAATGGATTCGCAGGCTACGCGCGCTTCGGGGTCTTCCTTCAGGATCGCGTCCAGCACCGAATCGGAGATCTGGTCGCACACTTTATCGGGATGCCCTTCTGTCACCGATTCAGAGGTAAACAATCTCATCTTTTGAAGCTCCTTTTAAAACGAATTCATGTACTCTATTTGTTTCGGCGTAAGCGTGTCGATTGATGTTCCCTGCGAGGACAGCTTGCACAGCGCGATCTTGCTGTCGATTTCGGGCGGGATGTCGTGAACGCCCGGCGCCAGGGATTTTCCGTGTTCCCACATGTACTTGAGCCCGAGCGCCTGCACGGCAAAGGTCATGTCCATAATCTCCACGGGGTGGCCGTCTCCCGCGCCAAGGTTCACAAGCCGCCCTTCGGCCAGCAGGTTGAGCACGCGGCCATCGCTTTGCCGATAGCCCTGGATGCCCTTCCTCTGGTCAAGAACCTCCGTGGCAGTCTCGCGCAGCGCCTTGGCGTCGACCTCAATGTCGAAGTGGCCCGCGTTGGCCAGAACTGCGCCGTTTTTCATGCGGTCAAAGTGCCGCTTTACAATGATGTCGCAGTTGCCGGTGACTGTGATGAAGAAGTCGCCCAGCGGCGCTGCGTCGTCCATGGTCATCACCTGGAAGCCGTCCATCACGGCCTCGATGGCCTTAACCGGATCGACCTCGGTCACGATGACGCGGGCGCCCAAACCGGCTGCCCGCATGGCCACGCCCCGGCCGCACCAGCCGTAACCCGCCACGACGACCACTTTTCCAGTGACCTGAAGGTTGGTTGCGGACATGACGGCGGCGAGCGTGGACTGCCCCGTTCCGTAGCGGTTGTCAAACAAATATTTCATCTGCGCGTCGTTGGCCGCGAGCACGGGGAAGCGCAGCTTCCCGGCAGCCTGCCGGGCGTGCAGACGATGGATGCCCGTCGTCGTCTCCTCGGTGCCGCCCACCACGCGGCCGCTCAAATGCTCGCACGCGCCGTGCAGCAGCTCCACCAGATCTCCCCCGTCGTCGAGAAAGATGTCGGGGCGGCACTCCAGCGCAAGCTTGAGCTGGCGCTCGTACTCCTCCGGCGTGCAGCCGTGCTGCGCGAAAACCGAAACGCCCATGGCGGCCAGCCCGGCGGCAACGTCGTCCTGTGTGGACAGCGGATTGGTGCCCGTGGCGTGCACCTCGGCGCCGCCGGCCGCCAGTGCGAGGCACAGGCAGGCAGTCTTGGCCTCAAGGTGTACCGCGACGGTAATCTTTACCCCGGAAAAGGGTTTATCTTTTTCAAACTCCCGGTTCAGTTCATTCAAAACAGGCATGTATTGTCTTGCCCATTCGATCTTCTGCCGACCCAACGGCGCAAGGGAAGGATCGCGTAACAGCATATGTGCCACCCTTTACAAATTCGTGATGAAATGATATCATACTGATATTCATTTTGCAAGGAGTGGATTTTCCATGACCGAAGAAATTCGCCTGATGGCGGCGCGCATTCGAGAGCTTCGGGATATCTGCGGATACACCACCGAATCCATGGCAAAAACGCTCGGCATGGACGTCTCCCGATACGAGCTCTACGAGCGGTCCGGCGAGGACATCCCCATCAGCGTGCTCTACCAGATGGCCAACCTGTTTTCGGTAGACATCAACGAGCTGCTCACCGGCAACGCGCCCCATCTGGCCACCTACTGCGTTGTGAAAAAGGGCAAGGGCGCGCGGATTGACCGGTATCCGGGGTATACGTTTCAAAGCCTGGCCAGCACCTTCAAGCACAAGATCATGGAGCCGCTCCTCGTGACCGTCCAGCCCAGCGAGGACGCGCCCGCGCTGGTCACCCACCCCGGTCAGGAGTTCAACCTGGTGCTCGAGGGCGTCATCAACGTCTATTTTGATCAAAAGGTCCTGCGCCTCGAGGCCGGGGACAGCGTTTACTTCAATCCCGAGCATCCGCACGGCCAGCAGGCTGTGGGCGCCACCGCAAAGTTCCTCACCGTCATCACCGAGTGACAACCGACGCGCACCTGCACATCTTATATGCATCACGCCGATGAGAGGGTTATGATTATGCTGCTGTCCCGTTTTTTGCCCCGTGTTGAGTTTGACTCCTATGAGGATTTTTATAAAAACTACCGCCTTAATGTGCCCGAATCCTTCAACTTCGGCTTTGACGTCGTGGACGCCTGGGCGGAGCTTGACCCGGACAAGCGCGCTCTCGTCTGGTGCGACGATCACGGCGGCGAGCGCACATTTACATTCGGCGAGCTCAAAAAGCTCACCAATCAGGCGGTGTTCTGGTTTAAGAGCCGCGGCGTGCGGCGCGGCGACCGCGTGCTTCTGATTTTGCGCCGGCGGTATGAGTACTGGATCTGCGCGGTCGCGCTGCACAAGCTGGGCGCGGTCGTCATTCCGGCCTCGCTGCAGCTGACCGCCAAGGACATCGCCTATCGCGTGCAGGCAGCGGGCATCTCCATGCTGGTCTGCTTGGCGCAGCCCTCACTACTGGAACAAGTTGACCTGACGGATCTGTCCATCCCCAAGGGCATTGTCGCCGGGCATCGCGAGGGCTACCACGACTTTGACCTGTCGGGTCTGCCCGAAAACCTGGAGCGGCCGACGGGCGCCGACGCCACCCAAAACGACGACCTCATGCTCATGTATTTCACCTCCGGCACGACCGGCATGCCCAAGATGGTCAAGCACAACTTCATCCATCCGCTCGGCCAGATTGTCACGGCTAGGTACTGGCAGCAGGTGCGCGACGGTGGTCTGCACATGTCGGTGTCGGATTCGGGCTGGGCGAAGTTCGGCTGGGGTAAGATTTACGGGCAGTGGATTTGCGGCGCCGTGATCTTCGCCTATGACATGGACAAGTTTGTCCCTAAGAACCTGCTTCAAAAGATGCAGGATTACAAGCTCACCACGTTTTGCGCCCCTCCGACCATGTACCGCTTTATGCTGCAGGAGGACGTCTCGCAGTATGACCTGAGCTCGATCAAGCACTGCTGCAACGCCGGCGAGCCGCTCAACCCCGAGGTCTTCCGGCAGTTTTTCGACCTGACCGGGCTGAAGCTGACCGAGGGCTTCGGCCAGAGCGAGTCAACCGTGCTGATTGCCAATTTTCAGTGGCTCGATCCGCGCCCAGGCTCGATGGGCAAACCTGCGCCGCTCTACGACATCGACCTCGTAAACGCCGCCGGAGAGTCCTGTCAGTCGGGCGAGGAGGGCGAGATCGTCATCCGCTCCCTTACCGCGCCCAACGGCCTGTTTAAGGGCTATGACCGCGAGGACGAGTACAACCGGGCCGTTTTTCATGACGATATGTACTGGACGGGCGACGTGGCCTGGCGCGACGACGACGGCTTTTACTGGTTTGTCGGGCGCAATGACGACGTCATCAAGTGCTCGGGCTATCGCATCGGGCCTTTTGAGGTCGAGAGCGCGCTTGTCGAGCATCCCGCCGTTGTGGAGTGCGCCGTCACTGCGGTGCCCGACCCGATTCGCGGACAGATCGTCAAGGCCAGCGTCATTCTCGCCGCCGGATACAAGGGCTCGCCCGAGCTGGTCAAGCAGCTGCAGGAGCATGTCAAGCATGTGACCGCGCCATACAAGTATCCGCGCATCGTCGAGTTTGTGTCGGAGCTTCCCAAAACGGTTTCGGGCAAGATTAAGCGGGCTCAGATTCGCCAGCAGGATCAGGCAAAGCAGTAAAATCTGGCTGAACCTTTCTCCTTTGCCGCATAAAGACATATTTTGAATAGTTTCGTCCCTGTTTTGTTTCAAGAAAATACTCTGAAGAAATGCATTTTTTCTCTTGATTTTGTCGGCCCAATACGGTATAATAATTATCGTGGCTCAGCCGAGTCATGATGTGCGCGAGTGGTGGAATTGGCAGACTCGCTAGATTCAGGTTCTAGTGTGCAATACGCACGTGCGGGTTCAAGTCCCGCCTCGCGCACCAAATCAATATAATCCGAACCAATCACGACAGTTCACTCCTGTTGATGACAGGTTCGGATTGTTGCTTTATCAGGGCTTCTTTTTTTCTTAACTACTAGGGCATCACCCGGAGTCCAAACCTTCGGTTTTTTTTACAAAGCGAGAGATGGATCGCGTCTTTGCGAAGGCGCGCGGAGAACGACTTTCCCGGAGAAAATCCGTGAAAGCTTTATTTTTCTATCTTCAATCGTTTTCGGAGGAGGCAACTCCCTGCCGGCCAGCGCCGGCAGGCTCGGCATAAACCCCGAAAAGGAACGCGGACGCGAAGATATTCTTTGACCATCTGCAAGGAGGTGATGGCCACATTCATTTCAGACAGACCGCAGAAAGAGGGTGTGAAATCTACATAAAAATGAAGTTCCTGTGATTCGTTCAAGGCGCGCAAACAAGGTTTTCATGCAAAACGGAAGTATTTACAGAAAATTGGAGGAAGCTGAAATGAACCCAAAGAGATTAACGGCACTAGTTCTCGCTCTCCTGCTTATGGTATCGGTGTGTCCGGCTATGGCTGTTGCCCCGGCGGCAGTGACCTCAGCCAATTTTGACCTTGTCGTAAACGTATTTGAATGGGGCTGCGGCACAACAGCAATCGTGATCGACCTCGGCGAAGGAAACGCGATTGCGTACGACGCTGTCTCGTCCGATGGATCCGACTTCTCAGTACACGCGAAAAAGATTGTGCCGCGGCAGAATACAGTGAGCTATGACGGCGACAGGCCGATCACGAACGCTTATGTCACAGACAGCAACAATGTTGGCTACATCAATCTGCCTGACGCGCTCCCCGCGCCCCTTACCTCTGGAGCGGGCAGATATATTGTTCTTGAGCTTGCCTACGGTTTCGGCGGCATCACAAGAGACGGCGGCCCCGGTGTCGGGGAGATCGTCACCACTTCCGGAGAGCTTTACGGCTGCCAGGCCCAGGGCTATGATCAGTCTAACTTCTTCCTCGACATGACCTACACCGTGACCCTTAAGGAAAGTGTCGCCGGGATTGAGCCAGACGCCGCTTTCGTGTACAATAAAACTGTAATGCCCCTTTACGACGACTTTAAGATGGTTCAAAACCCGGTAGAGGGCTATGAAAATCAGAATTACCGCGTCTACATCCCCGAATCCGAAAAAGCTCTTCCGCTTGTTCTGTGGAACCACGGCGGCGGAGAAGAGTATCAGGGCGACGGTCCGGGCAACAGAGGCGCTCAGTTGTTCGCCAACATGGGCGGCATTGGCTGGGTCATCAATGCCCCGGAGGACGCTGTTGTTCTGGCTCCGCAGAGAAATCCGCGCCCCGGCAGAAGCACTGTCGGCGCTCCGGGTTACTCCAGAGCCGGTGTTATCGCTTACATAAACTATCTTGTCAGCCAGGGCATCGTTGACGCAAACCGTGTCTATATTTCGGGCCCGTCAGGCGGAGGTCAGGAAACCTACAGATATTTGGGCGAGTTCCCGGATATGTGGGCAGCCGCCATCCCGCACTGCCCGTCGGCGTCGCTCTCGGGGGCGTTCACCGGCACGGGCGTCGGAGAGCCTTCAACAATATCTCCGGAAACAGGGCTGCAGAACATGGCAGGCGCCGGATTCCCGATTTGGCTGGCCGTCGCGAAGACAGAAGGCGCGGGCATTTACAACAACATCAGAGATGCCTACACGACATTGAAAGATGCCGGCGCCGAGGTCTACATCACTGAAAACCCGTATGTCTACGGCACTGAGGAAGGATTTAAGTTCGGAGAGACCCGCGAATACACAGGGCACTGGACCTGGATCCAAGTCGCGAACAATGAAACGTTTACTCGCCGGGATACGGAGTACAGCGCCAAAATCATGGACTGGCTGTTCGCTCAGGATAAATCCAACAGCAAGAACGACCTTTCCCTTATCGCCAAAGTCTATGACTACGGCCAGGACATCATCGCCGCGGTGATCGACCTCGGCGAGGGCAACTCGGTCAATACGGCCGATCTGGACCCGGAGGACTTTGCCGTATCAGCCGTGAACTCCCAGGCAGGCACGGTGCGTTACGACGGCGTGCGCAATGTTGTCGGCGTTTACGCCAACAGCGAGGCAGAGGTCGTTGACGGCGAAAAACCCACCAGCGGACGCTATATCATTATTGAGCTCTGGCACGGGTTCAATGCGCAGGATTCCACGTACAATAACGGCGCAACCGCGCTGTACAGCTCAAGGCAGCTCGACTTGAACTACACGGTTGAGGTCTCCAATGTCAACGCCAGAGTCAACGGAACACATTTGAGGAAATCCGACGTGTACGGCGAATATGTCGATCAGCTGATCGTCGACGAGTTTACTCATGAGATTACCGCGGACGGACTGAACTACTACATGTATCAGCCTGAATTCAGCGGCGACGAAAAAGTGCCGGTGGTGGTGTGGCTGCACGGCGGCGGCGAGACTGCGTACAGGGAAAACGGAGTCGAGATGTTTACCGGCGGTCCGATCCGCGGCAACAAGGGCGGCGTAGGCTGGGTTGAGGCCATGAAGGCCGATTCCAAGTATAAGGCCATTGTCGTAGCGCCGCAGTCCAACGCGGGCGTCAGCTTTACCTGGAACAACACCGACCCCGCTGCGCGCAGAGACGACGAGCGGATTGACAAGATGCTCAAGGAAATCATCGCCCAGTATGGCGACAGAGTAGACGTCAACAGAATCTATGTCGCCGGTTGCTCTAACGGCGGCGCGCAGACGCTTTCCTCTCTGATTTACTCGAAAACCACCCCGGGCGCGGTTCAGTTTGCCGCTTCCATGCCGACTTGCCCGTCGCTGTCCTGGATTGAACGAGGCGGCGGACGCCGGCAGATGACCGACGCTGAAGCCGAAGCGATCAAAGATATCCCGCTTTGGTTCTTTAACGCAAAGACCGACTCTACCGTCAACTATATCTACACCGAGGGTACTGCCAATCATCTCAAGGATATCAACGGCGCCGACATTCGTTTGACGCTGTACGAAAAACTTGAGGGCAACGGCCTTGAAGGCCTGGGCGAATATGCCGGCCACTGGTCCTGGACCATGGTTCTGGGCAACAATCCCGCCGGAATTACCTACACAGATTACACGAGACCCTTTGACTGGCTGTTCGCGCAGACAAACGAGGAGGACATCAACGCCACACTTACATCCTCCATCTCCAAAATAGTCGCTGGGTACGCCGCGAACATCCCCGCGACGCTGACCTTTGCGGGTGAGCCCGCAGCCCTCACGATCGCGCTGGTTGATCCGAACGGCGCGGTTGTCAAAACGATCCCGGCATCCGAAAACGGCAAGTATGTGCTCTCCATCACCACCGATCAGGCCATTGCCGGAACATACACGATTAAGGCTCTAAACGGCGAGGCGGTCGTTGCGCAGACTCAGCTCGAGTGTGTGGCGCCGCCCACAGATCTGTGGGTTCCGGTTGTTACGGTTTCCGAGGGCAAAACGATTGTGACCTTTGCATCCGACGTGACGTTCAACGCCGCCAAAAAAGCAGTGATGATTGGCGGGGCGGCCGTTGCCAACAGCATGGTCACCGTGGCGGGCGCCATCGTCACGATTGATCAGGCAGCTGAAAATGGTCAGAAGGTCGTGATCTCCGGCGTCAAGTACGCTGATCTGTTCCCGAGCTACAGCTTCACATTTACGCTGACCTACTCCGGCTGATTAGCGCAAACAGCCTGCCGGATGACAATCATAATCCGACCTTGGGCCTTCCCGGATTCAAGCCGGGAAGGCCCTTTTTTGTCAATAATCTGCATATTTTCGACAGACTGGAGCAGCCATGTGCATGTTTTACATTGCCGGCGGGCAGTGGAAGGCCTAAACTCGGTGGCCGGTTACAAGAAAAAAGCTGATTATGAACCAAAACCCCTTGCTAAGCCGATTGAGAGTTCGCACGACGCTTTACGCATCTTAACCGAGCTGGAAACCTTCATCGATTTTGAAATGATAAAGGGCAGCATGGACGATTGTTTACATGGTGCTGCTCGTTGTGCTGCTCACCCTGTTTTTGGGCGACTATATGACAAAGAGCATACAGGAAATCTATAGTGAGGTGCAGGGGATCGGCCTTTCGAATATGCGCTGGCTGATCGACAGCACAACCATGGCCGGGGTACTGATGATAAATTGCGTGCTGGTACCGCTCAACGTGCTTGCCATCATGGTGCAGGACAGCACCGACAAGCGGCCAGACAGCTTTCTTGTGTCGTCGGTATCCCTACTGATTGGCTCCGTTCATCATTGGCACTTCGCTCAATCTGGTGTGCCTGTATGTAATTCAGGGCTTCATCGCCATGAACGGCGGCGGCTGGCTGGCTGGAGCGGCCACCTTAACAATGCTGGGGCTGATTGCCGCCAACACGTTTTCCTCTACCAGCATATTTTTCTTGGTTGCCTTGTTTATCAAAACGCAAATGTTTACAATACATTAACCGGTATCGTCTCCGCGTTGGTCGGCTTCATCACGGGCGTCTTTATTCCCATTTGGGTCTTCCCTGACAACGTCAAAACCGTGTTCGCCATTTTCCCGTCCATCATGGAGCGACGCTGATGCGGGAGGTTATGACCGATGCCCCTTTGTCTGCTGTGTTTGGAAATGTGCAGGATCAGGTGGTGAAGGACACTTTTAAGACGTCGCAAGAAATTGTGAGGATCTATGCCGCCGAGAATGGAATTACCTATACCATTGGTGAAAACTCCGTTCCTTCGTGGACAATGCTGGCGGTTGTCATTGGCTCCGGCTGTATCTTTCTTGCGGCCAGTATGTTTGTGATGCGGCGGGTGAATACATCAAGGTAAGCGCATAGGCGCCTGAGGCTGTCAAAGAACCAAGGGTTCTTTGACAAAGCGGGGACGCTAGGGGCTTTTTTGACAAGCCAAGGCGCCTGACCATAAAAACAGCATGGCAGTTTTTATGGTCAGGCGCCTTGGAAGTTACTTTTCAGGTAAGCCTTGGGTTTGTCAACAAACGTTGGTTTGAGCCACCATCCACTCCCCAGTGCTTTTCAAGCTCCTCGTACAGTCTGGCGTCGTCGAGCGGCTTGCTGATATGTCCGTTCATCCCCGCCCGCAACGCAAACTCAACATCCTCACGAAACGCGTTGGCCGTCATGGCGACAATCGGCACGGACTTTCCGCGGGGATGATCACATTCACGAATTGCCCGGGTGGCGGTATACCCGTCCATAACGGGCATTTGGACGTCCATCAGAATCATGTCGATGGTCTCCCCAAGCTTTCGGAAAAGACCGACTGCCTCCAGCCCGTTTTGCGCCTCAATGACTTCAAGCCCGGACGGCTCTAGGAGCACTTTCACAATCTCCCGGTTGACCTCAATATCCTCAACGAGAAGAATGCATCTGCCCGAGTAATCGGGCAGCGAGTCCTCCTGCTCCACAATCGGCTTCCCCGTTTTGCTGCCGAAAGCCTCGCTCAGTGTGGCGAGTAAGGCGCTCGACAAAACGGGCTTCGGCATGAAAAGATTGATGCCCGCTGCCCTGGCCATATCCCTTATCGGTTCCATAGCGTAAATCGACATCAAAACAACCACCGCAGAGTGTTTGCCCCCCGCGCATATTCGCCGTGCTGCCTCAATGCCGTCGATCCCCGGCATGTGGTAATCCATCAGGATCAAGTTAAACGGAGTTCCCGCCTCCCTCTCCATGTCCAGGATCACCTCGGCCTCACGGTAATCTGCTGCGCTTTTATTGCGTATTCCATAGGCGTCCAGCAGCGCGCCGATGTACTCCCTTGCGCGCAGGTAGTCGTCAACGATCAGCACGTTCATCTGCGCAAAAGCCGCCGCGAAATGCAGGGAGCTTTCCTCCCGCGCTTCTTCCTCCGACAGCCGCAGCCGAACATCAAAAACAAACCGGCTTCCAACATCGAGTTCACTTTCCGCAAAAATCTCCCCGCCCATCATCTGAACAATTTTTTGGGAGATGGTAAGGCCGAGCCCTGTTCCGCCAAACCGCTTGGAGATGCTGTTGTCGGCCTGCTGGAACGCCTGAAACAGAACAAGAACCTGTTCATTCGTCATCCCGATCCCGTTGTCCTCAACCGCAAACTGAATCGTGGCCTCTTGGCCGGTAAGACCGATGAGCTTGACATAGAGGACGATCTTCGCCATTTGATCGGAAAATTTTATTGCGTTGGTCAGAAGATTGATGATGACCTGAGAGAGCCGCATGGAATCACCATGCAGATGGCGGGGCACATCTTCATCAAGCCAGATCAAAAACTCCTGCTCTTTTTCACGGCCCCGGACAGTCACCACTTCCGTCACGTCGCGGAGCATTTTCTCGAGTTCAAAAGGCTCCTCAAATAGTTCGAGCTTTCCCGACTCTATTTTGGAGATATCGAGCACATCATTGATCACGGACAGCAGATGCGCTGAAGAGGCTTCCACCGTAGAAAGGCAGCTCTTTACTCTTGCGGGGTCATCGGTAGTGCCCGCAATTCTTGCCATGCCGATAATCGCGTTAAGCGGAGTGCGGATTTCGTGGCTCATGTTGGATAAAAACAGACTCTTCGCCCTGTTCGCGGAGTCGGCCGCCACTTTGAGTTCCTCGGCTGTATGTAGATCCTTCTGCGCCTCGGAGAGACGGCGGTTTTTCCGCTGCATCAAAAAAGTAAAAATGGAGAGTCCGACAATCAGGAATATGCCCAAAACTCCGACAATCAACATCAGCATGAAGGCCTGAGGATTGGACTCCCTCAGGGACAGCCTGCGGTTAATGAGCTCGGCATCAACGGGAATCAGGCCTTTGTTGACGGCACGGGACGTGAGTACCGTCTCATCAAAAATCCATCGGTTGTTCGAGAACGTGTCACGCACCAAATCGGGCAGGGTGACTTCTCTCCCCGCCCGCATGTCGGCGATAAGGTCGGCCGCTATGCGGGCGGCCTGCGCGCCCTGGGATAACGGGTCGACGTATTTGCCGCCGACCTGACCGCTGCCGACGCAGCCGTACATCATGCCAAATACGGGCAGGCTCGTCTGCGAGCAGACAAGCGAGCCAAACTGCTCTTTGGTAAAGTACAGGCCGTCCGCGTCGGTCGTATAGCATCCGATCAAAACGGCGGCGGTCTCCGGAAGCGCTGCGATTTGGGCGAGCAGCTCGTCATGGGCAAGGCTGTCATTGTATGTAACGTCCATCCCATGATAGCGGCCGCCCAGGACACTCTCCATGTCGGCTCTCCACGCCGCGCCGCTTTCGGTGTAGTCATTGACGACAAAAAGCTCCTGCGTTTGCGGGAAAAGCGTCTTGGCCATTGCGGCTGTTTCCTGTGCGGCAATAGATTCCCATATGCCGGTGTAATACTCTCCAAGCTCCCAAAGATATTCAATTTCCCCGTTTATATCGCACAACACGACCGGAATGCCGCTAAAAAGCACCCCATAGTAGTTGCAGATGAAGGAAAGCGCGCTGTTGTCCGACACGATCAGCACGTCGGGGGGATTGGTCAGCACCAACGTTCGGAAGGAATAATAGGCGTTTTTGGCCTGCTCGTACTCCGACCGGAACCGGTTTGAGTACAGCGGGATGTTGTAATACGAAATGGAATCGTCCTCACCGGCCTCGTCCAAAACCGACATGATGCCTTCCTTGATTCTGGCGTCCCACACATCCTCTGGATAATAGGACGATATGTGCAGCACGCTTGGCTTGTGGGTCTCGTCCCGCCACTCGCCTTCCACAATTTTGTCATAGGTTCCGTCGGCCTTCATATCGGCAAGGGTCTTCGAAAGCAACGGAACGAGCGACTCATATTTTTTGTTAAAATAGGTATAAGACGGCAGGCGGTCGAGAGTCCCCACCTGCACGATGCCCTCCATGGTAATCAGCTTCCTGTCAAGAGTACTGCTGGTGATAATGGCGTCACATTCTCCTGCGGCAAGCGCAAGGTTGAGGTCATAGAAGGATTCCCGCTGTATCGTACCGGCGATGTCCTCGGGCAGATGATTGATGATATAGGTTTTCTGATACAGGTGGCCAACGACGAGGCCCGACAAGTCCTCCCACGATTCTAGCTTGAAGCCGGAGTCCTCCCGCATGAAAACAGGAAAACTCACATTGCACAACTGCTCGGAAATCATGACAAGGTTCGGAAAACTTGTCTCAAGGCCCCTTGTCTGAGAGGCCAGAGCGTCCCGTTCCCCGGAGTTTGCCATTTGGATGGCATAGGACATTGGCGCGGCGTCCATGGTCATGTTGTATCCCATGCGCTGCAGCGCGTGGTAGAGAATCTGATCCACCACGGTTGCCTCATCGATATTGATGACAAAGTTCAGCGTTTCCTTGGCGTTTCCCCCATCTGCCGCCAAAACAGCGATTGGGACAACAAGCGCGACTGCAATCAAGGCGGCGCACAAACAGGAGATCACCCGCTTCATTAGATTCCACCTCCTCTGCAATCAAGTGCATTTACTGAAATTATAGCAAAGTTTTTGAGATAATCAACCTTAAGGATATAAAAAATCTAAAACAGCAGTAATTTACTCTTGTTAAGCGCGTGCCCGGCAGGCAAACCTGTGCCGAAAGCACTGCCGTGGTGCTTTGCCAAACCGTAGCGTATAATGGGAAGCTATGCTATAATGCTACTGTCAACTCTTCAGTCGGTTTAGGAGTTTCTTTGTCAGCCTGATTCTGAGCACTACACTTATATTTTATCGACTTTTTGCCGTTTTGACTAAACCGGTTCGGCGAGTTTCTATTGTGCGGGAGGTGCTGTTGGTTGGATGAGCTCCACGCTGTTTTGCGGTCTGAATATGGTATCGCCGGAAGCGTTTCGCCCGTTGTTGGCGGCCTGTCCGCGCTGGCGTACAGAGTAGACACCGCACAGGGGGAATACTTTCTAAAGGTATACGATAAGAAAAAGAGCGGCACAGCCGCGCAGCTTGAGAAATTAAGCCTCTGCATGGAGGTCGCCTCATGGCTGGAGCGCGGCTCAGCGCTTACCGGCAGAATCAACGCACCGCTGCCGACAGTCAGCGGCCACATACGCGCCGAGACGCAGGGCCATGCTTATTTGCTGTTTGCATACATTCATGGCGCCGTGCCTGGTACAACCCCTCTTTCGGTCGGGCAGCAAGAAGAACTTGCCGAGATTGTCGGCCTGCTCCATGGCTGCAGAGATTTGCCCTTTGACCTCTCGGGCGTGCGGGAAACTTTTGATATTCCGTGCGCAGAACTGCTGAACGTGCGGCGCGATCCGCATGATTCTCTTTGTGTCCATCAGCAATACGATATGCTCATGCGCGCCATTGACAGGGTGCAGAAATTGTCTGAGCGCATCAAGGCTGCCCGGCCGCAATTTGTTTTATGCCACACCGATATCCATGGCTGGAACCTGATGCAGAGCGAGAGTATGGTTCTGATCGACTGGGAAAGCATCAAGCTTGCGCCGGCCGAGGCCGACTTGTACACATTTTGGGGAGACTGGTACTGGGGAGACTCTCAATGGGGCGGCTATTGGGATGTGTTCCTTCCTGTTTACAGAAGACTGCGCCCCGAATATGCGCCTTGTGAGGAAGCTCTTCGGTTTTATCAGCTTCGCCGGCATATAGAGGATGCAAACGACTTCTTCAGGCAGTATTTGTACGATGCGATGAGCACGCAGGAGACCGCCGAGGTC
This sequence comes from Oscillospiraceae bacterium, assembly GCA_031550325.1. Classification (GTDB taxonomy): domain Bacteria; phylum Bacillota; class Clostridia; order Oscillospirales; family UBA929; genus JAVBTT01. The sequence goes on along the minus strand of JAVBOR010000020.1, from coordinate 251 downwards.
GTGTCCTGCTTGGAACGGGAGTGCTATTTTATAGGCAAGTTGATGCAGCCGTAAGGCGCCTCTTCGGTCCTTTGCGCAAAACCACGTCGAGCCTGACGCCGAAGGCGGCAGGTCCCTGCTGGACTGGTTGAGCGCAAAGCATGGAAACAAGTGACTTTCACGGATTCACTCCGGGAAAGTCACCCAATGCGCGTCTTCACAAAGACGCGTTCCTGCTCCCGTTTGTAGACAAATCGAAGGTTTGTCTACAG
>JAVBOR010000025.1:0-8362 GCA_031550325.1 Oscillospiraceae bacterium | reverse complement strand
CTTTTTCTAACATCCCTCATCACCCAACTCCATTATACCAAAAAAGTCGCCTTTTGGCGACTTTTTTGACAGGCTGGCGCGTCTTCACAAAGACGCGTTCCTGCTCCCGTTTGTAGACAAATCGAAGGTTTGTCTACAGTCTCAAGGCCATCCCGGAGTGAATCCGGGATGGCCTCAGACTGTCAAAGAGCCTTCGGTTCTTTGACAAACGGGAGTTGGTTCAAACCGCTGAGGCGGTTTGAAGGGAAACGCTTTCGGGAAATGAATTCCCGAAAGCGTTGTGGTTTATTATTTCCTGGATTCGGTCCAGCAAGAACCTGCCCCCTGCGGCGTCAGGCTCGACGAGAATCCTGGAAAAGGACGAAGCCGCACAGCGGCGAGTTGTCGATTTCGGAATACTCCTCCGCATCTACGCCCTAATGCGGGGAAATGTTCTGGAATCCTGGTCGGAAAAGCTTTGAAATGTCGACTGGGGGAGTGTTTGCAAAGAACCCAAGGTTTTTTTGCAAACACTCCCTTTATTTGATGCTTCGCGTGGTGCGTGATTGCGCCCTGTATTGAATGGCCGTAATGCCCGCATACTTTTTAAAGCACTTTCCGAAATAATTGGGGTCATTGATCCCGACTGCCTCGGCAATCTGGTATATCTTCATATCCGTGGCCTTAAAGAGCTCAAGAGAGTATTCCATACGCTTTTTGACCAGATACTCCACAAAGCTCTCCTTCATGTTCAGCTTAAAGGTGCGGCTCAGGTAGCTCTCATTGAAGAAAAACTCCTTCGCAATGGTTTTGAGCGACAGCGTGGGGTCGGTGAAGTGCTCGTCGATATACTTGATGATCTTGCCAATAGAGTTGCTGGCGGCGGGGTCAATGTGGTCGCTCACATGGTCTGCTGTGCGCCGCGTGAGCTCCGCGGCGACCCGATACGCCGCCTCGGGGGAGTCTGCGCCGAGCACAAGAGAATGGACGTTGTCCCCCTCAAGAATGTCGGAAAGATGAAACCCCTGCCCCTCAAGAGCTGCCGACAGCGCAAGGCAAACGTCCAGCATGGCCGGACCGGCCGGCGCCTTGAGCCGGGAGAAAAACGCGTCAAGGATTTCAGCGGCGCGATCCCTGCGGCCATTGCGCAGCGCAAACGAAAAATCATGGGCAAGCGGCTCGAACCCCGAACCGATCCTCGCGCTCAGGGCGGGAAGCTCGGCCGTTTCGGCTGGCTCATGGAGCCCCAGCGTCTCCAGCGTGGCCAGGAGCATGCAGGTCTGCTGGTAGGCCGGCGCAATTTCCTCCGCGCCGGCGACGGGGTCTGAGATCGCGATCGAAAGGCAACTGTCAAAGCGCCGGCTCAGCCCTCTGAAAAAGGCCTTCAGCTCGTCGATGAACACGCGCTCCTTCCGGGTGATCAGCGCCAGAAGCACCAGCGTGCCGCTCGCGTGCTCAAACGTATAGTGCGCGCAGGAGAGCTCCTTGTCGATCACCGTGGCCACCGCGGACAGCGCCACCGACTGCGCTCTCGCGGCAATGCTGACGCAGACGACGTTTTCGGTCAGCAGCCTGCTGAAGCTGTCGGACTCCTTCAGGTTTTCCCCGTCGCTGACGCCGTCGATCAGCCGCTGAAAATAGCCGTGGATGAACAGGCTGCCGCGCGCGCCCAGATCGGAGCGCGCCGCCTCAATGTTCTTTTTGGCCTTCAGCAGCACATCCGCCAGCTCGCTTCGGTCAAGCGGCTTGAGCAAATAGGAGCGGATGCCGATATCGATGCCGCGTTTGGCGTATGAAAACTCATCGAAGCCGCTGATGATGATGATTTCTGTTTCGGCGTTGAGCTCTTTGAGCCTGGTTCCAAGCTCGAGCCCATCCATAAAGGGCATGTTGATGTCAGTCAGCACAAGGTCGGGCCAGTCTTTCAGGCACAGTTCAAGCGCTTCGGCGCCATTGGAGGCGTCGCCCAGAATTGTGAAGCCGTTGGCCTCCCAGTCAAAGCTCCGGGCAATCAGTACGCGCTCTAAATACTCGTCGTCTACGATGATAACTTTGATCATTTATTCACTCCAACATTCCAACCGTTATCGATATTTTCGTACCGACGTTCAGTTCGCTTTCGATGCGCAGCGGGGCCTTTACGCCATAGAAGAGCTCAATCTTTTCAATCAGATTGTATATGCCAAATCCCCTGTTGGTGTGTCTGGTCTTGTGCAGCACCTCTGAAATGGTCTCGGGTGTCATGCCCACGCCGTCGTCCTCCACCATAAAGACAAGCCCGTCGACCTGCTGGAACACGGTCAGCTTGATGTGTCCCGGGCCGTGCTTGTTGCGGATGCCGTGATACACCGAGTTTTCAATCAGCGGCTGCAAAATCAGTTTGAGCACTTTTCTGCTGAGCAATTCGTCCGGAACCTCATAGTGCATATGAATCTTGTCGGCATACCTGATGTTGAGCACCGTCACATAGTTGCGGACACAGTCGATTTCGGTCTTGATGTCCACCACTTCCCGCCCGCCGCTCAGACTGGGTCGGTAGTAGCCGCTCAGCGCCTGCGTCAGGCGGTAGGCCGTTTCGTTTTCATTGATCAGGCATAGAGCGCTCACCGCATCAAGCGCGTTGTAAAGAAAGTGCGGCTTGATTTGCTCCTGCAAAAGCGCGATTTCATTCTGCCGCTTGATCTGCTCCTCTGCCTCAATGGTGGCAATCAGACGGTCCATCGAGGTGATCATCTTATTGAAAAACAGCTGGAGCGTTTTTATCTCATCGTAGCGGCCATTTTCATTGATGGGAATGGTCACAAAGTGGGCGTTCTCCACCTCGGACATGTGGCGGGCCAGCTGCTCAAGCGGCGCGCTGATCATGCCGGTGATGAATACCTGCCCAACAAAGATCAGCACAATCACCACGGCGCCCAGAATCAGCGTAAACACAACAAAATAGTCTGAATTGTTGTAGCTCAGGCTGTCCGGCATGACCCCGACAAAGGTCCAGTCGACATATTCAGAGTTCAGCTTAGCCGTATATGCGCTCATCCCGTCGGCTGCGAGCCCGTCCGAGGGGTCGCTCTGCGCCAGCAGATTGGCGGCCAGAAGCTGTCCGGCCCCGGTGGCGTTGTCGGAGTTTGCCACTGTGCGTCCGGCGCCGTCGCACAGGTAAATCTCCAGGCCGCTGTCCGCCGTGAACGCCGAAAGCGTCTCTCCCAGGCGCTCGCCCGAGATGTTGACCAGGATCAGGCCGATCCCTTTGTAATCGCTGAGCCGCTGAATCTCGCGCGCAAACGAAACAAAAGGGGCGTCGGTCGTCAGGTTTTCCACAACGCCGCCGCCGTCCATAAGGCAGAACACCTCGCCGTTGGACTCTTTCAGGCGCTCCTGCCAGGCGTCGGACTGTATGCCGCCGGGACTGATCCTGTAGGTATAGTTTTCACTGGTTTCGACAAAAAACTCCTCGGACGGCGTAATATAGACCACCGAGAAAACACTCAGGTCGTTGAGCAGAACGCGCAGCATGGGGTCGGAAAGAACGCGCCGCCGGTCGAGATACGTATCGGCGCTCTGTATCTGCGACTGAAACTGCGCGTTGATAAACATAATGTCAACAATCTTGTCGATGTTGTTGAACTTCCCCTGCAGGTTTTCCCCCGTCGTGCTGAGCGTCTGGCTGACAAACTGGCGAAGGCTGTTTTCATTGGCATGACTGATATACACCTGGGTGCACACGATCAGGATGCCCAGCGCAAGCACAATAATGGCCAGATAGAACAGGGTGATTTCCGTGCGCAGCCGCATGCTTTTTTTTTGCCCGAAGAGCTTCACGGTTCCACTTCTTCCCTAAAGTGATGTATGTCGCCGACCTCAGGCCAGCAGCCCGCGAGGGCGGACGCGCCGACTTTTTCGCCCGATTTGGGCTCCCGTTTTCCAAAGAACCGGGGGTTCTTTGCGGTCTGCCGGGGCAGGGCGGCGGTAATCGACATTACCGCCGCCCTGCCCCAGTTTGGAAAGCTTATGAGATCTACTTAATGGAGATGGTAAAGGTAAAGCTGTAGCTCGGGAACAGCGCGGGATACTTCACACCCGCGACAACGAAGACGTCGCCGGCCTTAGTGTCGGCAGCCTTCACGGCTGTCGCGATCTGCTGGCCAACAATGCTGGCGTTCACGGCTGCGCCGTTGAGCGTGACCTTGAACTTGCCTGCCGCGGCCGAGATCTGCGCGGGGAATCCGATGGTCAGGTACCCTTCCGCGTTCTCACCGTACACAGGCGTCCAAAGGTCCGCGGGCGGGGCGTTGACCGCCACCGGGCAGCTCACGGCGTTCTTGCCGGCAATGCGCGCCTCGACGGTGTATGCGCCGGCGTCCGCGATGGTGGCGACTCTGAGCGAGTAGCCAAACGAATCGGAAGGCGCGACCACGGTCACAACTTCGCCAAGGGCAACGCCCAGGGCGTCGATAAAGCGCAGTTCGACGGTGCGTTCGGCGATGTTCTCACCCGTGATCATGAGCGGAAGCGTTGCGGCGTAACCGGCTACGAGATCGGTCGGAGTCTTGTTGACGACCGAGGTCAGCACCGTGGGCGCGTTGATCGTGTAGGTGATGGTCGAGACCTCTCCGCGCTCGTGGCCTCTGTACGCCACAGCCTTGATCGTGGTGGTTTCGGTCAGCACGATCGGCGGATACTGCTCTGTGGGCGGATTGGTCCTGGCAATGTCGGGTTTCAGGGAAATCGTGAACTGCTTGGAGGTGGTGTTGATGCGGTCCTTGCTCGGCTCTGTGCCGTCGGTGGTATAGAAGATGGAGTAGTATGTGTTATACCAGTCGTCATACTCGGCGTCGGGGCTGAGCGTCACGCTGATCGGATCGTCATACACTCCCGCCTCCAGATCAAACTTCACCAGAGGAATGACCTTGGGCTGTTCGGGCTCGACAGGTTCCGGCTCAGGCTGCGGCGTGCCGGGCGCGAGGTCGTCGGCGGTCAGTGAGAAGTGGACATCGCCAAAGTAATAGGTGCCGGGGTTCCACATGCCCAGCCTGACCTCGGTAATCGCGGACTTGTCAATGGTCGCCGCCGAAATGTTCAGGCTCATCTTGGCCCATTTGTTCTGCTCAGACCTGTAGGTGTCGTTGCTCCAGGCGCTCCAGGTGGCGCCGTTTTTGTCGATGAGCGTGACATACAGCGTGTTCGAGCCCTGCGTGTCGTAGGTGTTGATCTTCAGGTAGGGAAGCCCTGTTGCGTTGACCGACGCGACCTCGCCGAGCTTAATGGCCACGTTGCGGCTGCTCGCCGTGGGCGATACGCCGGTTCCGCTTGTGACAAGCTTCAGCACGGGAGTGGCGCTGATGAGGGCTTCGGTGACAAGCTCGGCCGTTGCGTTGGTGCCGGCGGTCAGCGTAGCTTCGGTCACGCCGGGGGTGTAGACATGGGCGCGGACGTTGTCTACCCAGGGTTCGGGCTCGGGAACAGGCTCAACGTACTCGGGATCGGTGGCGCGCTTGGCGTACTTGCTCTGCACGTTGATCATCGAGTTGTTGGCAAAGAAGGTGTCGCCCGTGCCGAGGTTGGTCCAGCTGTTCATAATGGTCTCGTAAGAGGCAGTGTTGACGTTGACTTTGGGGGCGCTGGAACCTGTGCTGTTGTAGAGGCCCCAGCTTCCTTGGTTCTGGGTTTTATAGGTCCAGGAGGCCCAGCTCCAGCCGTAGTTCTCGTAGTTTGCCAGCGCGTACTCCCACGAACCGGTTCTGGCAAACAGCGTGAACTCGCCGACATACACGGGAACGTCAAAGTTCATCGCGTCCACCATCGCGAACTTGGTGTTGGTGAATCTGCGCTGCACGATCTGGCCGTTGTTGTTGTTGCTGGAGTTCTCCCAGCCGTAGAAGTGGTAGGAATACACGACGTTCTCCCAGCCGTAGGCCGAGGGATACGGCATGTTGGTGGGCTCCCAAATGGCCTCAAACATAATGATATGGTCGGGGTCGACGGCGCGGATGGCCTTGTACAGCCTGTCAAAATAATTCAGTTCGACTTCGCCCCAGGTGTTGGCTCCATAGCCTTCGGGCTCGTTGAGCAGGTCGTACGCCGCGATGGTGGGATTGCCCGCGAAGTGCGTGGCCAGATCCACCCACAGCTTTTCGGTGGCCGCCATGTAGGTCTCATCCGTGTAAAGCTTCATGCCCGAGGTGTCGCCGGAGTGGTCTTTGCCGTTCTGGGAGCCGGGGGCGCCGTGCAGGTCAAGCACCACATAAATCTCGCGCTCGGCGCACTCGGCGACAAACCAGTCAAGCTCCTCCAGGAAATCGGCGCGCAGGTTGCCTTGGGCGTCCAGCATTTCCAGATAGACGAGCGGCAGGCGGATGTGGTTGAAGCCCATCTCCTTGATGTTGTCAAAGTCGCGCTCCTGCCAGTAAGAGGCTCTGTAGGCCTTCAGCATGGCATTGGCGCCGCCCTGTTCGGCGAATCTCTGATCAAGGGTGTTTCTGATCTTCAGATGGTCGTTCGGGCCGTTGTTGGAGACGGCGCACATCCAGGGCTCAATAACCCACAGGCCGCCGGCGTTGGTGCCCACGAGGGTGACCACTTCGCCAGTACCATTGCTGTTCTTGATGTACTTGCCGTCGGTTTTCAGGAATCTGGCCAGCGGGTCAACTTCCTTGTATGTGAATCTCAGGAAGTCCACGTTGAAGCCGCCGGTGTTGCAGAAAAGGGTGATGTACTGTTCGCCCGCGGGCAGCTTGAACTCAGCCTCGACGTTGATGTAGTTGGACCAGCCTCCCGTGGCGGGAACAGAGACGGTGCACAGGGTTTTGTCGGCCTCGTTGCGCAGCGAGATGCAGTTGGGCGAAGCCGCGGTGTTGCCGTTGGCTACACTAAACGTCACGGTGTATGTTCCGGCGGTCGGAACGTCGATGAAGTACTTCAGCCAGTTGCCCTCCGCCGTGTACCCGACGTTTGCGCCGCCACTGCGGGCCGAGCTGTACTCGATGAAGTCGCCGCCGACAGTCCAGCCGCTCTGCTGATAGTAGTTTTCGGCCTCGATGACATATTTGTCAATCGGCAGGGCCTTGGCGTTGACGGTGATGCCGACAGTCTTCTTGTCGTTGGCGCTGCCGTCACTGGCCACAAAGGTCGCCGTAAAGCTGCCGGCTGTGGTGGGCGCGTAGGAGACAAGGCCGGTAGCCGAAACGGTCATGCCTGCGGGAAGGTTCTTGCCGTAGAACGTGATGGCGTCGCCATCGGCGTCCGTGGCGGCAAGCTGGAGCGAAACGGTGTCAAACTGGTCGACAATGATGTTGTCGATGTCTTCCAGAACAGGGGCCTGATTGTCCTGGGCGCTGGGCAGGTCGGGATAGAAGCGATAGGCCGCCGTGGAGCTTCCCGGGAGCGAGACAATCGCCTCTTTGCCGGTCATGCCGAGCATGGTGATCTTCACATCGCGGCGCGTGCTGCTGGTGTTGTTGGCCACGACGATCACTTCGCCGTCCGGGTTGCGGAAGGTGACTGTGGTGACGCCGCTTGCGTCGGACGAGTCAATGCGGGTGGCTCCGAAGTCGGTGTACTTGGAGAACATGCTCAGCCCGTAGAAGCGGGACTGGAAGGTGTTGTAGGCAACTTCGCCGCTGGTGTTGATGACGCCCATGCGGTTTCTCCAGCGCGGGGTCAGCCGGCTCATCGCTTCGTCGGTCATGTTGACGCGCTGGTCGGTCCAGAACAGCGTGCCGCCGAGATGGTCGGTGAACGGCGTCCACGCGGTGTAGGTGCTGGCCATGTTCTTGTACATGGTCATGGCGTCGGCGACGGTCATGGTGCCTGTCTCGGTCATGTGGACTGATTTGCCGTACTCTTTGTACGCGTCGCTCATGACGGTGGCAGGGCCCCAGTACGGGTGGAACGCGATGCCGTCGACAGCCTCGACAGTTTCGGCGTCTTCAAAGATTCTGTAGTAGTTCTTGGTTTCGGTGCTGGCCGGATCTTTCCAATCCCAGAAGTTGAAGTCGTGCGCCCAGAGCTCGGTGTCAAGGCCGGCTTTGGCAAACTCCTTCTTGATTTCGACTGCCAGCAGTTTCTGCTGCTCGATGGAGATGTCCATGGCCGGATAGACGACGTCCATGCCCGGCTCGTTGAGCATCGTAATGGCGCTGAGCTTGATGCCGTGCGCTGCAAACGCCTGGATGGTCTTGACGTAGTAGCGCGCGAACACGTTAATGCAGTCGTCGCGCAGTTTGGACGCCTGGTAGAAGTTCGTGGTGCCCTCAATGGGCAGCACATAGCCGCGGAAGGTGTTCGAGGTGGTCATCCACGCGGGCGCCGACCACGCCGAGCCATAGAACTTGGCGTCGGGATTATACTTCTGAATGAGCTTGATCACGTCGATGATGTGATAGTA
>JAVBOR010000011.1:0-6331 GCA_031550325.1 Oscillospiraceae bacterium | reverse complement strand
TTTTTTCGCCTGTCAAGCCTCATTCGTCCTCGCGGGCGGCCGGCCTTCGCCTTGCGGCTTTTGAACCGGTCGCCCCTTCAGGGCGCGTGCGCTTCAAAACGCCTCCAGGCTCCAGGCCTCCCTGCTCGGGCGCTCGGCTCTTCTTATTTCAGTTCAGCGAGGACTTGCCGGCTGCGCCGCCAGGCTCTATGTGAAAACCGATAAAGGACGAGAGTGTGCGATAGGCTATGTTGCTTTTTGCCGGGCACGCGCGACTTGAACTGCCCGGCACAGGGGCAGAAATTCGTCCGGTGAAATGCCCCGCAGCACACCTCGGCATAGTTCAAATCCCTTGATCGGCTTGACTTCACCCGTCCGTTGGCATATACTGTCGCTGGTGTCACGGCAGGAACGGCCCCCTCAGGGGATGCCGTTCGCAGTCGCGATATTACTGCCTTTTTGGCAGTCTGATTGATTTTGGGATCAGAGACGATGGAGGTGCCTATGAGGCGGGTTTTGCCCTTTTTGCTCATTTTTCTGTTGACAGCCTGCTCAAGCCCGTCGCCGCCAAGCGACCGGCTGAGCATCGTTGTAAGCTTTTACGCCATGGAGGACTTTACCAGGTCGATTGCGGGAGAGCTCTGCGACCTGCGCGTTTTGGTTCCCGCCGGCGCCGACCCGCACGGCTGGGAGCCGACCATCCGCGACATGGAGGCGCTGGAAAACGCCGACCTGTTTATTTACAGCGGTCTGGGTATGGAGCCGTACCTGCCGTCATTGCGCGCGTCCCTGCGCAGCGACGCGCTGACCTTTGTCGAAACGGCCGAGGTCGTCACGCCGCTCACGCCCGCCGACGGCGCGCAGTCCGACCCCCATGTCTGGCTGGATCCGCGCAACGCCATAGTGCAGATGCGCGCCATTCTGGACGCGCTGTGCGCGCACGATCCGGCCAACAGCGACGCGTATACCGCCAATTTTGAGAAGCTCAAGGCCGAAGTCGAGGCGCTTCATGAGCAATATCTATCCGAAACGGAAGCGTTTACCCGCTCGGATCTTGTGGTGTCCCATGAGGCGTTCGGATATCTGTGCGCGGCTTACGGGCTGCGCCAGGTGGCCATCGAGGGGCTGCAGGCCGAGAGCGAGCCGACGGCTGCCCGCATGGCCGAGATCATCGACTATGTAGAGACAAACGACGTGCGCGTCATCTTCACAGAAGAGCTGGTCAGTCCCAAAACTTCCGAAGTCATCGCCGCCCAAACGGGCGCTCAGACGCGTCTGCTCTCGCCCTTTGAGAGCGGGACGCAGAGCTATGTCGCGGTGATGCTGGAGAATTTAAGCGCGCTGCGAGACGCGCTGAAGTAGGTGAACGCGTGTGGACGTCGTCGAAGTAACCGACCTGTGCTTCTCCTTCCCCTCCGTGCCTGTGCTGCGCCATGTGAGCTTTTCCATCGCCAAGGGCGATTTTGTCGGCATTATCGGCCCGAACGGCGCGGGCAAATCGACGCTTTTGCGCCTGATGCTGGGCAGGCTCACCCCCGACGCCGGCAGTGTGCGCCTGTTTGGCGTCGAGGCCTCCAAATTTAAGCAGTTTTCGCGCCTGAGCTACGTCAGCCAGAGGGCGGCTTCCATCGGGGCCTTCCCCGCGACGGCGCTGGAGGCGGTTATGACGGGCATGGCGGGTTCCGCCGGCCTGTTTCGTCCGCTGGGGCGCCGTCTGCGCGAGAAGGCGCTTGACTGTCTCGAAACCGTGGACATGCTCGACTGCGCCGGCAGGCTGATCGGCGATCTTTCGGGCGGACAGCTTCAGCGCGTTCTGATTGCGCGCGCGCTGGCCGGGGATCCCGAGCTGATGCTGCTCGACGAGCCGACCGTCGGCGTGGACAACATCGCCGTCGACACGATTTGCTGCCTGCTGGCCAAGCTCAACGCCGAGCGCAGGCTGACCATCGCGATGATTTCGCACGATTTGCCCGCCATTTTTTCGCACGCCACCCGGCTGCTTGTTTTCGCCGAGGACGGCACCGCCCACATGGAGGACAACGCCGGCGACGCGCTGGGCCTTCTGGCCGAGGACATCTCCCGGCACAGGCACGAGGAGGACTGAGCATGCTGCAGTACGCCTATATGCAAAACGCGCTGATCATCTCGGTCATGCTGGCCATCATGGTTCCGCTGATCGGCGTTGTTCTCGTGCTCAAGCGACTCTCCACCATGGGGGAGGCGCTCTCCCACACGTCGCTGGCCGGCGTGGCCATCGGTCTCGTGGCGGGGATCAATCCCGTGCTCACGGCGGTGGTCGTCTCCGTTCTGGCCTCGCTCGCCATTGAGCTGATCCGCAAATCCTACGCGAAGTACACCGAGATCTCCACCAATATTGTACTCTCGGCGGGCATCGGTTTGGCAGCCGTCCTCTCGGGATATGTGGGGAACCCCGTGGATTTCAACAGCTTTTTGTTTGGCAGTCTGATCACGGTGGGAACAGACGAGGTGGTCATGGTGGTGGCGCTCAGCGTGCTTGTCATCCTGGCCAGCCTCTTTTTGTATAAAGAGCTTCTGGCCATCACGCTGGATGAGGAGAACGCCCGTCTTTCGGGCATTCCCGTGGGCGCGATCAACCTCGTGTTCACCGTCATGATGGCCGTGACCGTTTCGGTTTCGGCCCGCGCGGTCGGCGCGCTGATGATATCCTCGCTCATCGTGCTGCCCGTGGCCTGCGCCATGCAGGTCGCGCGCAGCTACCGGCAGACCATGCTTTTTTCAGTCGGATTCGCGCTTGTGTTTACCGTGGCCGGACTGTTTTTATCCTACGTCCTCAACTGGAGGCCCGGCGGGACCGTCGTGCTGACGGGCGTCGCCGTTTTGCTCATTCTGCTGCCCACACGGCGGCTTTTTCGGCGCGCGGCATAGTAAAGGCCCTCCGCGTACTCCAGTCGAAACACGCGGAGAGCCATCACCTATTTATCGGTTACGGAGATGCCTTGGGAGACGCGGCCGGACTCGTGGTCGGGCTGAGCGACGGCGACGCGGCCGGACTGGTCGTCGGGCTTGTCTTCGGCGTCACGGCCGGGCTGGGCGATGGGGACATGGCCGGAGACGGCGACGGAGACGGTACAGCCGGCGACGGAGACGTCACCGCCGGAGACGTGGTTGCTTTGGGGGACGTGCTCGCGTTGGGACCGCAGGCGACAAGCGTCCACATCACAAGCGCGGCGATCAGAGCAAAAGCTGCTTTGCGTTTCATGTTTTACCTCCCACAACGATGTGTTTTACCGGGTTTCACAGTGGTTAGTATATCCTCATAAACCCGAATCATACCACAAGCGCCGGGAAGGAATTTTTTGTAAGTTTTTTGAGAAAATGTTGAAACAAGGGCTTGTCCCATGCACAGTTTTCACATAGTATGTAGACAGTTTACAAACGCAGCCTCTTCGTTCCTTTGCGCGAAACCACGTCGAGCCTGACGCCGAAGGCGGCAGGTCCTTGCTGGCCTAAAATAAGAAGAGCCGAGCGCCCGCGAGGACAAACGAGGCTTGACAGGCGAAGAAAATTGGAACCACAACTCTTTCAATGATTCATTCCGGGAAAGTCACCCAATGCGCGTCTTCACAAAGACGCGGCCTAAGCTCCCGTTTGTAGACAAACCGAAGGTTTGTCTACAGTCTGCATAGTATGGATATACTACATCTGATTATGAAAGGAGTCGAAACCATGCCCAACTTGAGTGGAAGCAAAACCGAGCAAAACTTGCGCGACGCCTTTGCCGGGGAGTCCCAGGCGCGCAACAAGTACACCTATTACGCCTCGAAAGCCAAAAAAGAGGGCTTCGAGCAGATCGCCGCCGTGTTCCAGGAGACCGCCGACAACGAGAAGGAACACGCCAAAATGTGGTTCAAGCTGCTGTCCGGCGGAGACATCAAGGACACCGCGCAGAACCTGAAGGACGCCGCGGCAGGCGAAAACTACGAGTGGACCATCATGTACGCAAACTTTGCCAAACAGGCGCGCGAAGAGGGCTTTGACAACATCGCGTTCCTTTTTGACAAGGTCGGAAACATTGAAAAGCATCATAACGCGCGCTATGACGCCCTGTTGGCTAACGTGGAAAACAGCCGCGTCTTCCAGAAAAGCGAGCCGGTTTCGTGGATTTGCCGCAACTGCGGACACATCCACACGGGGACGGAGGCGCTGTCGATGTGTCCTGTTTGCTCGCACCCCCGCTCCTATTTCCAGGTTTTGTCCGAGAATTACTAAGTAGAGCGCGACGTGAGGGCTTTTTCGCTTTATCAAAGAACCTCCGATTTTTTGACTAAGCGAGGATTGGATCAAACCGCTGAAGCGGTTTACAGAGAAGGGCGTTCCACGGACTCACTCCGGGAACGCCCTTTTGTATTATGTTTCATCGGGTTTTGGTCCAGCCTCGCCTTCGGCCTTCGACGTCATGCTCGACGTAAAAACCGATAAAGGCCGAAAGCGCGTGGGCTTTGTTCTGCCCGGCGTCAGTCCTCCCGCCGCCGGTACTTCGGATTTTGCCGCAGCTCTTTGCTGATGGCCTTAAAGGTCTGTGCCCGCTCGCGCAGAAATGCCTCTTTGTCCTGCGTGTATTTGGCCTCTCTCTGCAGCGCGCGGTAGCTTTCGAGCCGTGCCTCGGTCAGATTTCCCGACGCGATGGCGGCCTTGACGGCGCAGCCGGGTTCGCTCTCGTGCCTGCAGTCTGAAAACCTGCACTGGCCGAACAGCCGGTCTATATCGTCAAACGCCTCGCCGAGCCCAACGCTGACATCCCACATGCCCAGTTCGCGCATGCCCGGCGTGTCGATGACCATCACGCCGCTCTCCAGCAAAATGAGCTGGCGGTGGGTCGTCGTATGACGTCCCTTGGCGTCGTCCTCCCGGATGGCGTTGACCTCCATCAGCTCTTTCCCAGCCATGGCGTTGATCAGGCTTGACTTGCCGATGCCGGATGAGCCCAAAAACACCACGGTCTGCCCGGCCTTAAGGCGGCCGTTCAGCCCGTCCATTCCAAATCCGGTGACGGCGCTGACCGTCAAAACGTCCACCCCGGCGGCGGTCTTCCGGGCTGCTTCCTCCATGCCCGCGCGGTCGGTGGCAAGGTCGGCCTTGGTCAACACCACCACGGGCGTCGCCCCGCTCTGCCACGCGAGCGTGAGATAGCGCTCCAGGCGCTTGAGATTAAAGTCCTTGTTGAGCGACGCCATGACAAACACGATGTCAAAGTTGGCGGCCACGGCCTGCTCAACCTGTCCGTTTTTGCTGGGGCTGCGCCGTGAGAAAAACGTACTGCGCGGCAGCGTCTGCGTGATCAGGCTGTCTCCGCCGCTGTTGTAGGCGAGCGCCACAAAGTCGCCGACCGTCGGAAACGCTTGCGTACCCGCGCCATAGTACACGGCTGACTTGAGCTTTGCGTAGCAAAGCCCTTGCCGGCATATGACCTCGTAGCGCTCCTTGTGCACCGCGAGAACGCGGGCGGGCGCATCCGCCCCGGCCGTCATCTGCTGTGTTATGCCGTATTGAGAAAGCTCTGTCATGTGGTTCCTCCCTTATTTTCGGTTGTTGGTAGCTTCTGTTAAGTTGCCCTGCTCTCCCGGGCCTGTCCCGGCCCGGCGCAAATCAGCTCCCTTAGGGCCGAAATGCATTTTTGGGCGCAAAAACGCCGCGTGCTGCAGCCCTACAAAACCTGCAACCCACGGCATAAAAATACACACCTCCCGGTGTGTAAGCCAAAGACCTGAGTCCCGGTATTCACAAGGATACCCAAAAGACGCCCGGCATGAACACGAGGCCAAACCCGCCTGTGCTCAACGCGGTCGTCACGCGACGCGGCCGCCCAGCCCTGGGCCGCCGAGCGCCGATATTCAGTTTTACGTTTCCATCACCCAAACAGACTTCATACTCAAAAACTCCTTTCCAAGTGTAATCCGATACAACCATAGTATAGCGCCGCCGCCGCCCGATGTCAATGCTCCTTCTTTGTCTGCGCTGTGCGGCAAAAAAGCCCTGCGTCCTCGTCCTTTTTGGTCTTCACGTCCAGTCTGACGGCGCAGTCGGCAGGTCATTGCCGCACTGAAAACCGAAAAGCACTGATAACAGGGCGTTCCCGGATTTACTCCGGGAACGCCCTCAGCCTGTCAAAAAAGGCCGCCTCTTCGTTCCTTTGCGCAAAACCACGTCGAGCCTGACGCCGAAGGCGGCGGGTCCTTGCTGGACTGAAATAAGAAGAGCCGAGCGCCCGAGCAGGGAGGCCTGGAGCCTGGAGGCGTTTTGAAGCGCACGCGCCCTAAAGGGGCGACCGGTTCAAAAGCCGCAAGGCGAAGGACGACCGCCCGCGAGGACG
>JAVBOR010000014.1:0-23121 GCA_031550325.1 Oscillospiraceae bacterium | reverse complement strand
GACCACGGCGGGAATCGCCTTGAGGCCGGAGAGATTTTCATAGGTCTTGACGCACACAGCCGCGAACTCGGCGCGGGTGATAGGCTTTGTCAGGTCGGCGGCCAAGAGAACATCGGGGATGAGATCCATGTCCGAGGCTTTCTGGAGGTTTTCCGTTGCCCAGGACGAGGCCTGAAGGTTTAAAAATTCAAAATTCGTCCTGATGTACATGTTGGACTCGGACTGGTGCCGCTCCATGTAAAACATGTCAAAGTTGACGGTATCTCCGACCTTGATCCCCAGACTGCCGGCGATCTCATCCAGGTTCACGGTCTCATTCTCAGCCCCGTGCACGCCGCCGAGATCAATGACGAGCTTGCTGTTGAAATACACCCAGACGTCGTCGTCACCCGAAAACTCAAATGTCGCACCCTGGACATACTTAAACCTCGTGTGAATCTCCACGGAAAAGTGGAAGTTGTGCTCGTTGTCCTCGTTGCCGAAGAGCTGGTCGTCGATCGGGAAGAACCCGTCCTGCGCATTGCCGGCCGCGTCCTTCGACGAGTCGATCACATAATATCCGTTGCCCTCCGGGGTCATGGTGAGTGTCTTGGCGGCCTTCATGTTTACGCCGGAGACATCGCTGAAGAGGGCGTTGAGCATACTCTGCGTAACGTCCTGCCCAAACATGGCTTTCCACGCGTCCAGATTGTATGCGGGCTTTTTGTCTGAACCGAGCGTACCCGACACGAGGCCGGGTCCCGAATTGATGTCTCCTTCAAAGAGCAGCCCGTCGGCCTTAAAGTCCCGTACCGTGATGTCCAGGGTCACGTTGTCAGCAGCCACTGCGCTCAAAGGGAGCAGCGTCAGCGTCAGCGCCAGGGCGAGAAAGAGTGCCAACAGGTTGCGTCTCATCGTTGTTTCCTCCAAAATGTATTATAGTTTCGCGCCGCACGAAGCGCAGAATTTCGTCCCTCTGTCGTTTTTGCCGCCGCACTGCCCGCAAAAGACAGACCCGGCAGCGGGCTCGGTGTTCGGCGCAGGGCTAGCGTAGGACGCGCCCGCCGCGGCGTAGGCCGGCGCAGCGCCCGGCTCCGCGCGGCCCTTGTCGAACAGTTCCTTAAACTTGGCCGAAAGATTGCACAGCTTGCCGTACAGGTCAAACGTGATCTGGGTCGTCTGCGCAAGGCCCATATAGACCGTCATGGTCTTGCAGAGAATCCAGCTGTCAATAAAGGCGTACTTGACGGCGAAGGCAATCATCGCCGCGAGGGCGAACGCCGCCAGAATGTTCCAGTTAAACAGGCTGAACAGCCCGCCGATCAGCGCAAACGAGGCGGCGGTCACGAGGACGATGGCGAGAATGACGACCAAAGTCGTCTTGGCGGCGCTCTTCAAAAGAGGCTTCCAGTTCTGCGCGTAGATGACGACGCCGTCGGCTGCGCTTTTGAACGCGCCCTGTTCCTTATGTACAAATGTGTATCCGAGGCAGCACTCGTCCACATAGCCCAGCGAAATGTCGATGAACAGCTGTCCGGCCTTGACCACGACGTCCACGCCGGGAACAGCGCCGAACAGGTTGCCGACCTTGCCCACCATGCGCTGGAGCTGCTTGACGGCTCCCCCCACGAGCTTGTCGATGGCAAAGTAGACGTTGGATGTCAGAAAGCGCTCCTTGACCATGGTTTTAGCGGTCTCGAACTGGTTTTCGGGGATGCGGCCCTCGGTCATGGCGGTGGCCAGAATGGCGATGTGGCCGGCCTTGACCATATAGCCCGCGTAATGCATGAGGAAGAACCGAACAATGCCGGTGGCGCAGAGCCAGACGATCAGGCCGATGCCTGTTCCGCCGTCGCCGAACAGCGAGAAGATGCCGACGATCACGGCAAACAGCACCGCCGAAATGAGCACGGTGGCGATCCCCAGCAGAAGTTTGTAGAGGCAAAACTTCATGGTTCCAAGGTAAAGTTTTTTAGCATTCATGTCTCGTCACCCTCCCTTACAGCCGCGGCTCCGCACTCAGGGCAGAAACGGGAGGCCTGGGGAATCTCGGCCCCGCAGGCGCAAATGACCTTTGTCTCCGGCCGGGGCGCGGGCTTACCGCATTCAGGACAGAACTTGGAGCTTGCCGGGATCTTCGCGCCGCAGGAGCAAACGTCTCCCGCCGCCGGGGCCTCCAGCTTCGCGCCGCAGCTCTGGCAGAACTTTGTGCCCTCGGCGTTTGCGCAGCCGCAGGCTCCGCATGTCAGGCCGCCCGCGGCGGCCGGCGCGGTCGCCTGCATGACAGGGGCCTCAGCGGCCTGAGCAGCCGCCTCTTTTTTCGCCTGAATCTCGGCTTGGATAGCTGTAATGGCCTCCTCGTGCGCCTTGATCTCTTCGCATGAGGCGGCTGGTTCAGCGTCCAGCGCGCCGTTATTCAGG
The DNA here is from genome assembly GCA_031550325.1 of Oscillospiraceae bacterium. Lineage (GTDB taxonomy): Bacteria > Bacillota > Clostridia > Oscillospirales > UBA929 > JAVBTT01. The sequence continues at coordinate 20,721 of JAVBOR010000014.1, read as the reverse complement.
TAGCGCTGCCAGTAATACTCGCCGATCTTCTGCTTGAGTTCGGCGATTTTTCCGCGCTCGGCGCTGATCTTGGAGTTCAGACTCCCGACTTCGATCATCTCACTGGTCTTATCCATCGCTGTCTTGGCCATAGATGACAATTTGTCAAAGAACGCCATAAAAAATCCTCCCTTTGTGTTTAGTGACGCGAATGTTTCGCTTCAGCCAGGATAGTTTCCGAGCGTTGCCGGATTAACGGTATATTCGGTTACCGTATAGGTGTACTCCATTTCAGACTCCTGGTCACGCTTTGCGCCAAACCGGAAAAGGATGCCGGTTTCGGGGTCAAAGGCATACTCTTTGGAGCCCATGAATCCGCCGTCATACAAAACGACATCGCAGGGTACGCCGGCGATGACCTCGGTTTTTTGCTTTTTCATCAGCTTGCTGATAATAAAGCGAATGCTGGTGGTGCCTGGGGTGCCGTCTTCGTAGTCCTTACACATCTGAAGCCATGTAGAGGGTGTTCCGAACTCTGTGGCGCCGATTAAGTCCAAAGCAAATCTGTCTTCAAGAAAGGAATCGAGGGTCTCATTGGATGAATCGAAGCGCGCTTTCTCCTGATAGGTTGAACCCTCCTCACTGTCGCTCCCATAATAGGTGTAGCTGCCGTCCGGCTGGATGACCGCCACATGGAAATCGATCGTTTCTCTCTGATAATCCGGTTTGGCGTCGCGCATATCGACGCAGGTATACCAGCTGCCGTCCTTGCGGAGCAGCGTTCTGCTGCCCTCGGTAACGTCTGTCCACGTGATGGAGAAGTTCGCGGGAAAGGCATCCAGGGCGCTGGCTCCGGGGATAATTTTTACGTCTTCGCTCAGGCTGTCGCCCATAGTTGCCGGGGAGGCGTCGACCGGGGAATTTCCCTCGCCGGTCGGGTCGATGACAGGGCTCGGTGAACTCGCGCCCGTCGGCAGCTTGCTTGTCTCTCCGCTGATGCCCGGGTTTACAGGACTGCCGCAGGCCGTGAACAGGACGAGCAGGAGACAGGCCGCCAATATCATGCAAATGGTTCTATTCATTAGTTACCTCCTTGTATATCATTACCGATGGGCCGGAGGCGGGGCCACCCTATCATGCCCACCGGATTTGCCGCGGGTCATAGTCTTCGACCCGGGCCGGCACGGCAGGAAGCGTTAGCATTGGAATGATGGAGCGTTCTGCTAAAAAAAGACAAAAAATGAGAAAACCGGGGAGAGCGCCATGGAAAATCATCCATGTGTATCTTGCAAAAAAAAGCAGCAGATTGATAAAACCGACTTTTCTTTGATACATTTAAAGCGCGTAGAGCGAACTGCTCTCCCAATTTTCTTGCCCCCATTCTACCATACATTCACTTCAAAGTAAATACTTTACAAATCTTTTGCGTCGTTCTCAGTTCTACGCCTCCAGCTGCGTCAGATACGCCCTATAGCTCTCCTCCGTGACGGTACAGCCGAACATCTTAACTGCCTCATCCGCGTAATCGACATCATGGAGTATTCAAAATTTTCCGGCTCGGGCAGAATTCCGAATGCCTCCTGATCCCAGCCTGGCAGCACATCGGTGCCGGGTATGTCGGGGATATTGTCCAGCGCGCCGCCAAGGCCTTCGCCGTCCTCAGCCTTTGCGCCGTCCGCCTGTCCAGTGCCGCAGGCGCACAGAAGGCACAGGCACAGTGTCAGGATAATCAGAATGCTCTTTTCATGCTGTTTCTCCTCTCTTTCCAGTCTCAAAATTATACTGTCCAGGGTTTAGACGCCTTTTGCCTGAGTTCGATCTGCGCTCCGACAACCAGCATGGCGTCCAGCAGCGCGAACTCCCTCAGAACAAGCAGTTCCCTGCTCAGCGAATCCCCGTCTGCCCCGATCTGAACCCGGCACCGGTTTTTCCCGATGTCTGTGACCGTGAAGCAGAGCTCCCATGCAAAGTCGTACATCTTGACCAGAAAGCTTATCCTGCCGTTTTGGGTGTCGGAATGGGTCAGTTTTCCCTTTTGCAGCTCGACAATGTCGTTGATCGTGTTCAACAGGGTCCCGATCGGTTGCAAATACACCTTTTCGCCCTCCACATGTTTTCACCGCCCCGAAAAAAATTTGACTTGCAACCTGCAGTGTGTTTGTGTCCGCAAGAGCGCCGCGGGAACTTGTCATCGCGCCGGGGATATGGGATAATAGACGCGGTTGACTGAGCGCGCCTCATGGCTCGACAAGGCTCTGCCAAGGAAGCCGGAGGGGCGGGCTTTGCATCAGCGGGGAAAGCGCGCTGGACTGGAGCCGGTATAACGTCAACGGGGACGGCTGTATCGACGGGGTCTACTTTGCGCTGCGGAGCTATCCGGCGTTTGACTCGCCGCATTTTGTCGGGCGCTCGGATTTGACGCGCGCCGGGAAAAGGCTCTCTCAATACGCGTTTTTGGTGGGAGTGGGGATCAGCCCGTTAGTCGAGAGCATGGCGCACGAGACCTGCCATATGATGGGCCTTCCGGATGTATACGCGATTTCTGGGCTGAACACCGAAGGGACGGGCGTGAACTCCATTATGGACGGCCCTGATTTTGCGTCGGGCGATCTGTTCGGGATCATGAAGGTGATCTTCGGCTGGATTGCTCCGCAGCATATCGACACCCTCGGACAGACGCAGGTGACGCTATCATCGATTTCCGAAGAGCCGCAGCTCGCGATCATCCACCCGAACGCCGACAAAGACAACCCGAACTGGTTTGTTGCCGAATACATCACAAAGACAAACAACAACCTGGACTGCCCGACCCGACCGGGCGGCGGCCTGCGCCTCTGGCGCGTGACCATGGACAGGGCTTTCTTTGGAGAGGGCTTTGTCGATTTTAACTCCCCGTACACCCTTCTGGAGTCGATCCACCCCGCCGGAATCCGCGACTATTTCTTCTATTCGGGCGACTCGCTGACGCCCTTCACCGCGCTCAGCAGCGACTATCCCAAAACCCTCAGCCTCAACGGCGACGGAAGCGTTACGATGCTCGAGATGACCGGTTCGGGCATCTATTTGGAGAGGCTTCAGATCAAGGACGGGCTGGCGCGCTTTACGGTGACCCTTCATGAGGACTAGCAGCTTTAACCTCCGGCATCGGACAGGCGCATCGCTTGGTTGCTTTAGTATGATATAAGTATAGGCCAAAGAGCAGAACTTGGGCAGGATTAATTGCGTCGCAAAACTAACACCCGTGGGGAAACCCGGTGTTAATTGTGTCACAAAACTAACCAGCCTGAAAGAACCTCGAGCCTCCGCTTTGTCAAAGCTCCTTCTGGGCTTTGACAAAGCGGAGAAAGACGCGCAAAGAAAGGCCTTGCGGATTCTATGAACCGCAAGGCCTTTGGCAGGGCGGGGTTTTTGACAGGGCGGGGGAACCGAAGGTTTGCCTGCAGTCTGAAAGAAGCCGCGCTGTCTACGCGTTGTCCTCGGCGCGCCGCTCCATAAGCTTCTCTGCCCAGACCGAAATGTCCTGCCGGTTTTCCACCGGCAGCTTTTTAAGCAGATTACGAATATGAATTTTCACGGTTTCTTCCGAAAGGTAGAGTTCGCCGGCAATCTCGGCATTGGTCATGCCACGGCGGAGGCAATGCAGCATGTCGGCCTCCCTGCGCGTGAGCCGGTATGCCTGGATGATCGCGGAGTTAACCGGGTCGGGATCGCCCATGCCCCCGACCTTTTCCCGGATGGCCTTATAGCGCTGGCTGACCTCGGCTGAGGTGATCCGAAGTTTGCGGGATATATCGCGCGGCGTGTCCCCCTCCATCAGCAGCAGCGCCACCTCCCGTTCCTCCGGGGTGAACCGCCCGTCGGTTTCGGCGGCGAGCAGAGAGCCTTTCATCCGGCTGTCCTGCATGCCGTACAGGCTTTCCAGAAGCTCGCGCGTCTCGGCCGCAAGCTTGGCGCAGTATGGGTTATTTTCGGCATACTTTGTGTAGAGCCTGAGCGCGGTACGCCCGGCGTTTTCGGCCTCGGCAATGCGCAGCATCGCCCTGTACAGGTTACCGAGGTTATAATAGTTGTCCGCCAAATCCGGCTCAAACGCTTCCGGGCTGCCCACGGCCAGCGTCTTGAGCAGCTTCTGCGTGGCCAGAAACATTTCCTCCGCCTCTTCAAAGCGGCCGACCTCCTGATAGATGGAGCCCAGGTTGCTGTAAGCGTCCGACACATACGGCTCGTATACGCCGGGGTTGCGCTCGGAAAGCCTCAGCCGGATATCCAGCGAGGCCCGGAACACCGCCTCGGCCTCGGCAAAACTGCGCGTGGAGAAATAAACGGCCCCTAAGCTGTTATAACTGTTGGCAAGCACCTTTTCATAGGCTTCGGGGTTGCGTCCGACAAGCCGCTTTCGGATTTCTAGCGCGGAAAGATGCATTTTCTCGGCCTCGTCATACCGCTCGGTATTCCAGTAAAGGAGCCCGAGACTGTTGTAGGCCGAGGCCAGATGCGGCTCAAAGGCCTCGGGGTTGCGTCCGGCCAGCCTGAGCAGAATCTCCAGCGCCGGCTTGTACATCTCCTCCGATTCGTCCATGCGCTCAGCGTCATAGAGCAAGTCGGCGAGATGATTGTAGTTTTTGGCCAGCTCCTGCTCAAAAGCGTCCGGGTTTCTCAGCGAAAGCTTTAATCTGATGTCCAGCGCGCTTCTGAACATGGACTCGGCCTCATCCAACCGCCGCGTATTCTTGTATAAAACGCCCAGGCTCAGGAAATTCTTTGCCATTAACGGCTCATAGACGTCCGGATTCAGGACGGCAAGCCGTTTCAGGATGTCCTGCGCTGATTTATACACTGCTTCGGCCTCGGCAAAGCGCGTTGTCTCCCTGAGCAGTTCGCCGAGCTGATCGTGGCAGTCCAGCAGATCAGCGCTATCCGCGTCGTGGGGCGCAGATTGTGAGAAGATCGCAATCGCCTTGTCGTACATCGCCTCGGCGTCCTGCAAGCGCTGAAGATGATAGTATATTCGGCCGCTGAGCTTATAAAGCTGTCCCAGGGCGATGTCCGATACGCCCCCCGCCGGGTTGCGGTAATCGTACAAAAGCCGTTCCGCCAAGACAACGCTTTCGTTTTGGCGGCTCTGCTCAAACAAAAACTTCGTATACGCCAGCATGGCCTTCTTGGGCAGCGCGTGCCGCTCTTCAAGCCGCACGGCCTCGCGGTAACAGGACTCCACGCCCTGCCAGTCCGCCAGCGATTCCAGTGTTTCCTTCAACTGCAGCAGCTCGTGCACGTAAGCCTGCGCGCGCTTGGCAGCCTTGTCGGCAATACTGTCGTTTGCGCGGCTTTCCTGGAGGATCGCGCTGTAGTCCAGAACCTCCTTTGCCCGCTGAAACTCTCCGCGCCCGATCAGCTGGTAGCCCTCGGCCTGCCGCGCCGAAAGCTCACCCCTGGAGACCTGCTCATACATGTCCTCCATGAGGCGATACAGGTTGGCTTCCATGAGGCGGATTCTGGCCAGGATGCCGCTGCGCTGTCCGGACAGATCAAAGAACCGTTCATATGCCGCGTTGTCGTCGGGGCTTCCCAGAAAGCGAGCCTTGGCGAAGCTGTGTTTTTCCTCTAACTCCGCAAGGTCCCACTTTAACTGCTGAAGTTCCCGATGCCCGGAGAACATCTCCACATGCTCCAGCGACAGCAGCGCCGCGCTCCCCTGCCACACCTTGCCGTCGTCGAGTCGTATGCCCGCCGCCTCCGGGACCATCATCCTGAGCTGCATTAAAATGCCCAGCAGTAGCGTGTCTGTATGGCTGTACGTGCCGCAATAGCAGCCCACCTCCTGGTTGATCCGGTCGATCAGGCGCGCCGCTTTGTCGGCCTGCGGTGAAGCGCCCGCCTGCATGTAAACTATGGTTTTCAGCGCGGCATTTTTTTTTACACTTTCCAAAACGCCGCACAGCGCCTCCTGCGAGCCGTCGTCGACGTCCGCGCAAAACAAGAAAAGTACGATATCGCCGCCCGCGGCCTTGTCCGCGCAGCAGGCTGCCCCGGCAGTGCCCTCATGCACGATAGGAAGGAAATACAGCCCCTTGTCCAGGTAAAGATCGTTCAGCATCCTGAAAAAGCGTTCGACCTCGGCCAAATCTCCCTGCATCTGCGCAGCATGAGAAACAATATGGATATTCACTTTTTTCATTGCGCGACACTCCCTTTGTCTGACCCCGGTTTGGCGCGCCGCCCCGGAGGCTGGCCTGTGCTTGGCCAAAGAACTTCCCTTGAGTAAAGTATATCCTTGCGCGCGAATGATGTCAATGAGGGGCGCGGCGCGATGCGCGCCGCTTTATGCCCGGACGCGCTGTTTCCATGGGCGGGCTTTGCCCCGTCTGCCCGCGTCAGATTGCCCAAAACCCTTTTCTGAACGTCCCCAAATCGTGCAGACAACACAAAAAGGACACTGAGCAGAAAAACCTGGAACCACAAGGCTTTCGCGGATTTGCTCCGGGAAAGCCTTTGTCAATGCGGCGGCCTGATCAACCTGCTGCGGCGGGTTAAAAGGAAGGGCCTCTTTTTTGTCTGGGATTTTGCTTGACGAACCAACTGTGGTCTGATATTGTGCAGTTGTCGGCCGTGGACTTATCCGGGGAAACCGTGTGCAGTAGCGGGGGACTGGTTTGGCCGCGGGACGGCTGACTGCAAAAGAGGCAGGCGCCACAGACGGCTCAAGAGGGACAAGCCATGGGCCCGGCGCGGAAAACAAGGAAAAGGGTGGGTTGACTTTTGGGTTTGATTTTTGGCGGACTTGCCGCCATTGTCCTTGCCGCGCTTGTGCTGCTTTTCGTACACAGTCCGGGAAGGCTCCCGCCGTTCAGGGACAAAAGCGGAAATGTCCTGGAGGGCAGCATCGCCGAAAAGGTCTTTATGGAGATTGGCGGGGTGCGGCAGGGCATGTTCATCACCGGAAAAAGCACGGACAATCCCGTTCTGCTGTTTTTGCACGGCGGCCCTGGTTCCCCGGGGTTTTGCCTGACAAGCAAGTTTCCCGTTAATTTGGCCGACGAGTTCACAGTCTGCTGGTGGGAACAACGCGGCTCGGCCATGTCCTACTCCAAGGGCATTCCCGATGAAAGCATGACCGTTCGGCAGCTCGTTTCCGACACGGCCGAGGTTACAAACTACCTGCGCGGGCGGTTCGGGCAGGATAGGATTTATATCCTGGGGCATTCGTGGGGCTCGTTTTTGGGGATGCACGTCATACAGCGGCACCCTGAGCTTTATGAGGCGTACATAGGCATGGGGCAGATCTCCGATCAGTACGAGTCTGAAAAACTGCTGTATGATTTTGCCTTGGCGCAGGCGCGTAAGCACGGCAACAGAGGGATTGAGCGCAAGCTGCTGAAATATAATCTCAGCGCGGTCGAGAATGTGACCTCGGAGTATATCATGGGCGTCCGCGGAGAGGCCATGGCGAAATACGGCGTCGGCATCATCCACCGGAAATATTCGATGATTTGGGATATGTCGATGTCCGTTATGCGGTTTAAAGGCTACACGCTGAAGGAAAAATGCAACTATGTTGTCGGCAACGCCTATTCGTACAAGCGGCTTTTTAAAGACGTCCTTTACTCGGTTCTCAGCGACGACGTCCCACGGGTCGGCATTCCGGTGCACGTTGTTCATGGCAGATACGATATGCAGGTAAATCATGACCTCGCCAAGGCCTACATAGAAAGGCTGGACGCCCCCGAAAAGGGCTTTTATACCCTGGAGGACTCGGCGCACTCGCCAATGCTTGAAGAACCAAAGCGGTTTATGCAGCTGATGCGGGAGGTTGTTCTAAAAAACAGTTCCCCGGCGCTCTCATGAAGGACCCTTCTCGGCACGTCAATTAAACAGTTGCATCCGCACGCCCTTTCGGGTTTTGCGTCGAGCCTGACGCCGCAGGCGGCAGGCTGAGACTGTAGACAAACCTTTGATTTGTCTACAAACGGGAGCAGGAACGCGTCTTTGTGAAGACGCGCATTGGGTGACTTTCCCGGAGTGAATCCGTGAAAGTCTCTTGTTTCCATGCTTCGCGCTCAACCAGTCCAGCAGGGACCCGCCGCCTTCGGCGTCAGGCTCGACGTGGTTTTGCTCAAAGGAACGAAGAGGCGGCCTTTGTCTACACGCTGAGCCTGACGCCGCAGGCGTCAGGCTCTTGTTGGACTGAATCCAGAAAAAAACAGGAAACACATCGGTTTCGGGAATTCATTTCTCGAAACCGTTCCCCTTCCAACCGCCTCAGCGGTTTGAACCAACTCCCGTTTGTCAAAGAACCGAAGATTCTTTGACAGTCTGCGAAAAGCGCCCTCGCAGCCATACGGCCGCGGGGGCGCTTTTCAGGTTGGTGACTCGCCGGAGATTCGAACTCCGGACACCCTGCTTAAAAGGCAGGTGCTCTGCCGACTGAGCTAGCGAGTCATGGCTGGGCTGGCAGGACTCGAACCTGCGCAATGCCAGAGTCAAAGTCTGGTGCCTTACCGGCTTGGCTACAGCCCATAATGATGAGGCGCAAGCCCGCCAATAAGGCCGCGCGGCACTCTCCCCCGCCACTTAGCGGGGGAGAGTGAAATGGGGTGGGTAAACGGATTCGAACCGTCGACACCCAGAACCACAATCTGGTGCTCTAACCGACTGAGCTATACCCACCATACTGCCGCATGGAAAACGATAAGCTTACACAGTCTAGCATAAAAAAAGTCGACTGTCAAGATTTTGACGAAAGAACGGCGCAAACCAGCGCGCTTGGCCTAGACAAGCTCCTTGTCACAATACAGACAGTGCCCAAGCTCGGCGAGAGGCGGCAGATAGGTCTCAAAAGCGGTAATGCAGTTGGGGTTTTGGCACAGGCGCTCGGCGAGAGGATAGACAAGTTCGGGAGTTTCGCGCGGCTCATGGGCCAGCTGCAGCAAAAGCGCCATGCGGATGATCATGCCGAAACGAGCCTGGTCAAAATAGACGGCGCGCGGATCGGCGTCGACGGCGGGATCGATCTCATCGACGCGCGGAAGCGGGTGCAGAATCAGCAGGTCAGGCCTGGCCAGCTTGAGCTTTTGCGGGGTGAGGACGTACACGCCTTTGTGGCGCTCATATTCCAGAGGATCGATAAAGCGTTCGCGCTGAATGCGCGTCATATACAGCACGTCGAGCTGGCCCAGCGTGGCCTCAAGGCCTGTAACCTCCACGTAGGACATGTTGTTCTCCTTGAGGAACTGCCGCAGGTAGGGAGGGACGGCCAGCGCGCGCGGCGAAATCAGAAACAGCTGAACATGGGGAAACCTCCGCAGTGCGCGCACCAGACTGTGGACGGTGCGGCCGTTTTTCAGGTCTCCACACAGGCCGATCCGGAGGCCGTCAATCGAACCGCGTTTTTGGTTGATGGTGGCCAGATCAGTCAGCGTCTGCGTGGGGTGGAGGTGGCCGCCGTCCCCGGCGTTGATCACGGGACAGGAGGCGTACAGCGAAGCGGCCAGCGCTGCTCCCTCGCGGGGGTGACGGCAGACCAGCATGTCGGCGTAGCCCGAAACCATAATGATCGTGTCCTTCAACGTCTCGCCCTTGGCAGCCGACGTTGAAGAAGGGTCGTTAAAGCCGAACACGCCGCCGCCCAAACGGATCATGGCAGACTGAAATGAAAAATTGGTGCGTGTCGACGGCTCATAAAAAAGAGACGCCAGCGCGCGCCCGGTCAGCGCGTTCCGATACGTCTCAGGCCGTATGAGGATGTCTTCAAAGGTGGCGTACAACGCGCGCCACTGCTCCTGCGTGAGGTCGTCGAAGTCGATGATGTGCTGCACGAGGCAGGCCCTCCTCTTACGTAAAAATTCAGTTAAGAAGTGTAAACAGCAGGGAAAGTCCATCTTCCATGCGTTCGGGATGCCATTGCACGGCCGCGATGGGGAGCGTCTCGTGCCGGATCGCCTCCACCACGCCGTCCTCGGCGCGACCGAGGCAGCGCAGCCCGTATCCGAGTTCCTTGACCGCCTGATGGTGAAAGCTGTTGACCAGCAGGACCCCACTGTCCATATAGACCTCGTGGGTCATCGCTTCCTCGCCTTTCGGGGCGGAGTGGACAAGCCCGCATTGCGAGGGCAGATCCTGCCAAAGGGTGCCGCCCAGGCCGACATTGATCACCTGAAGCCCGCGGCAAATGCCAAGCACCGGCTTCCCGGCCCCGATAAAGGCAGCCAAAAGCGAAAGCTCCAGGTCGTCGCGCGCGTGATCGATTTCCACCGGCGCGCCCTCCAGCAAAGGCTCTCCAAAGCGGGCCGGGTCTATATCCACGCCGCCGCAGAGCAGCAGCGCGTCGTATGCCAGAGGATCGGCCTGGGGATCGTCAACGCCGGTCACGAGCGGAGTCCGGCCAAGCGCCGCAAGTCCCATGGCATAGAGCGGGTTGAGTTTATAGGCTTTGCCTTCGGGCAAAAGTATTCTCAAACAAATTGCCTCCTTTGGCGTCGATGCCCACAATCAGGGGCAGATCCAAAACCTCCAGACGACGCACGGCCTCGCAGCCGAGCTCGGGAAAGGCGACAATGTCGGCGCTTTTGACACAGCCGGCCAGCAGCGCCCCCGCGCCGCCCACGGCGCAGAGATAAAGCCCGCCGGTCTCGCGGATCGCGCCGGAAACCTCGGCCGAGCGCTCCCCCTTGCCTATGGTGGCGCACAGGCCGAGCCGGTATAGTCTGGGCGCGAACGCGTCCATGCGGGAGGACGTCGTTGGCCCGCAGGAGCCGATGGGCCGCCCGGGCGGCGTGGCCGTCGGCCCGGCGTAGTAGATCACGCCGTCCTCAAGTGCAAACGGCAGCGGCTCGCGCGCGTCGAGCAGGGCACACAGCTTTTGGTGCGCGGCGTCGCGCGCAGTATAAAGAGCGCCGGAAAGCAAAATAGGCTCTCCGGCGTTCAAAGCCGCTTCTCTCAGTTCAGAAACATGCAAGCTGGTCATGACTCGGCAAACTCCTGCGGCACAAACTGGCGGACAACCGGCGCCTCACCCGGAGAGATCTGCGCAATCTGCGCGTGCACATCGTCAAAGACATCGCCGTAATGGACAAACCAATCGCGCATTTTGTCAAGCTCACACACGATGGCGTATGCTGCCTGTTCCCCGTCGAGCTTGAGCGCGTCAAGCTTGGCCTTCATCTGGGAAACGCCATGCCGCAGCTGCTGGCGCGAAACGTCGGCGGTCTGCTGCGCCTCCTGCTCAATCTGCTCGGCGCGGCGATAGGCCAGCGTCTCCAGTTCGTTGGCGCGCGCGCGCGCGTCGCCCAGGAGTTGTGCGTCCTGCTCCAGCTCGACAATGCGCGCGTCCATACGCGACACTTCTGCGCGGAGCTCTTCCTCGCGTACCAGCGCGTCGTTTAGGGTACTGCGCAGTTCGGCGAGTTCCATGCGTAAGGTCTCGTTTTGCGAGGCGAGCGTGTCGGCACGCGCGCGCTCTCCGGCCAGCGCGCCGACTTCGGCCTGCAGCGCGTCACGCTCTGCCCGGAGCTTATCCGCGCCGATCACATGCGCCTCGGCTTCAGCTTTGTGGTCCCGGCTCACCGCGGTGATATACTCCAATACGTCTTGCCGGTTAAAGCCGCCCACGACGGCGGTACGGAAGCTCTTTTCACTCTTTGCGGGCAAGCCGCCACCCCCTTACGCCAAAATAATGCAGATCCTACAACAGTTTGTCCAGCGCGGCGGACAGCTCGGGCTTGCCGCGCACACCGACGGCGCGCTCGGCCTCGGCGCCCTTGTGGAAGAAAATGACGGTGGGGATGCTCATCACGCCATACTGCGCTGCCAGCGAGCCAAAGGCGTCGACGTCAAGCTTACACACCTTGGCCTTGCCGGTATACTCAGCCGCCAGTTCATCAACGACGGGCGCTAAAATGCGACAAGGGCCGCACCAGGAGGCCCAAAAATCGACCATCACGGGAACCTCTGATTGCAGGACTTCCTGTGAGAACAAGGCGTCTGTTAAGTTAATCACATTGGGATTTGCCACGAAAACACCTGCTTTCCAAAAAAACCAACTTCTTCTGTTAATAAGAAACGGCGGCCACAGGCCGCCGTTTCTGGCACGCCCGGAGGGACTCGAACCCCCAACCCTCAGAACCGGAATCTGATGCTCTATCCGTTGAGCCACGAGCGCATATAATGCCGCCCCGGCAGGAAACTTTCGAAATTCGGCGCTCCCTTTTCCTGCGCTCTTCGGGAGAAAACGGCAGGGCACCGGGTGCTCGCCCTGCCGCCGCCCACCAAAGCGCAAAAAGCCCCGACCTATTTCCGGGCGCGTTTCTGCCGGAGAGTTGCACACGCCAATAGTATATCCATTTTATAATCAAATGTCAATTTTCAATTTTCCCTTTGTTGTCGGTCAGCAGTTTGTTGACCTCGGTCAAAAATGTGGTGACGTCGGTAAATTGCCGGTAAACCGAGGCAAAGCGAACATAAGCCACCGCGTCGACGCTGCGCAGTCCGTCCATGGCCAGCTCACCGATGCGCGTGGAGGGGATCTCGCGTTCCAGCGTGTTCAGCAGATGCTGTTCGACGTCCGAGACAATGGCGTCGAGCTGCTCAATCGTGACAGAGCGCTTGTCGCAGGCGTGCAGCAGCCCGCCCAGCAGCTTTTGCCGGTCAAAGGCCTGCCGCGAGCCGTCGCGCTTGATGACAATCAGCGGAATGCTCTCAATGGTCTCATAGGTTGTAAAGCGCTTGGCGCAGCTCAGGCACTCGCGGCGGCGGCGAATGCTCCCGCCCTCCTCGGCCGGACGTGAGTCCACAACCTTGCTGTCGAGAAACGAGCAAAACGGACATTTCACGGCTGTCTTCCCCCTACTCCGCCCAGTGCCGGGCGCGCTCCACACCACGCATCCAGACGTGCAGCGCGTGGCGGCGATCCCGTTCAGAGCGCTGCGGCATAAAAATATTTCCCTGACCGCCCACCGCGGGCAGCTCGGCCATGGACCACAGACCGCTTGTGACGCCGGCCAGCAGAGCTGCGCCCACCGCGGCCATCTCCAGCGCTTCAGGGCGGTAGACTGCCTTGCCCAGCAGATCAGCCTGAAGCTGCATCAGGGTGTCTCCGGCGCAGAGTTGGCCAGAAACGCGAAATTCCCCGATCTTCACGTCCGCCGAGGACTCCAGGTCTTCGACCAGGCCGGCCACGGAGCAGGCAATGCCGTTCAGGGCGCTGAGCGCCAAATCGGCGCGCGTCATTCCGCGGGACAAACCCACAAGCGCGCCGCGCGCGCTCATGTCCCAGTCGGGGAAGCCCAGCCCGCAAAACGCGGGGACAAGCACGGGGTTGCTCAGCCCGGCCGCCTGACCGGCCAGCGTGTCGCACTGCAGCGGGCTTTCAAACAGGCCGAGATCGGCGCTGAGCCAGGACAGAGCCGACCCCGCGCCCAGGACATAGCCCTCGACTGCGCGGCAAACCTGATCGCCGATGTTCCAGGCGATTGTTGACAGCAAGCCGCCGCCCGGGCGAACGCGTCCGGCGCCCGTGTTGAGCAGCAGATGCGCGTCCTCACCGTAGGAGCACTGGGTCATGCCCGCGCCAAAGCAGCCCTGGCCGAAAAGCGCCGCCGACTGGTCGGCCAGCAGCGCGCATATGGGCGCGCCTGCCAGATCCTCCAGCCCGGTGACCGCCGGGGCAATCTCCCCCAAATAGCCGCTCGAGGAAACGACAGACGGCAGCATCAGCTTGGGCACGTCAAACAGCGCGCACAGCTCGTCGTCCCAGGCGAGCGTGTTGATGTCAAACAGCATTGTGCGCGCGGCGCTGGAGGCATCGGTAATGTGCGACTGGCCCCCCGTGAGGTTCCACGCGAGCCAGGCGTCGACCGTTCCAAATAAAAGTGAGCCCTCATGGGCGCGCTGACGCGCTCCCGAGGCGTTGTCGAGAATCCATTTCAGCTTTGACGCCGAGAAAGTCGCGTCGGGAAGCAGACCGGTTTTTTCCAGCAGCATGGGTTCGTGGCGCGCAAGCTCGCCGCAGTAGTCAGCCGTTCGGCGGCAAGGCCCGGCAATTGCGTTGTATATGGGCTTTCCGGTGCGCCGGTCCCAGACGACCGTGGTCTCCCGCTGGGACGACAGTCCGACCGCGCAGATTTTGGTCGCGTCGACATGGGTCTGGGCCAGCAGATGGGCGCAGGCCCTGAGCGCGCTGAACACGATCTCAAGCGGGTCATATTCCATCCAGCCCGAGCGGGGAAACAGCGGGGTGAGCGCCACGCTGGCGCGTCCGGCAATGTTGCCCGCGCGGTCAATCAGCAGCGCGCGGGAGGCTGTGGCCCCCTGGTCGAGCGACAGGATGTATTCATTCATTTGATCCCCTCCGTAAAACGCTTTTCAGCCAAATTGTACCACGTTTTCTCTTGAAGTACAAGCAGAATAAAAAATCTTTGCACAAAAACGAAAACTGAACCACAAAAACGTGTTTTTAGGCCATTGAACCTCGATTTCCGCCAAGGAACGGCACAATAACATGCGTTGTTGAGTGCAGTTTTTGACGCGGAAATGTCTGAAAAACATAGAAAAGCCAGCACGGTGAGCATAAAAACGCCCAGCCTCCGCCGGCAAGGCTGGAAGCGGGGCGTTGCGTTGATACTCTGTTCTGTGGGGTTCTGCGAAAGCTTAATCACCCAAAAGCACGCCGGGCGGGGAAGCCCCGTCGCCGGGCTCCGGAAGGTCTTGGACAATGCGCTTGCTCTTCCAACCGCCGCTGAGGTAGAGCATCAGAGCGAGAACCGCCCCGACGCCCCAGCCGAGGCCAAAGGAGAAATACAGGTTTTCGGCGCCGAAGTAATGCTCCAGCACATAGGCGGCCGGTACGCGCACAACGCACATCGCCACAAAGGTAACCAGCAGCGGAGCGACGGTTGCGCCCGCGCCGCGCAGCACCGAGGTCAGCATAAACAGCGCGGTGAGGACGAGGAAAAAGGGTACGACGCGCAGCAAATAGGCCATGCCGGCGTGGATGACCTCCGGCTTTTGATTGAACAGCTTGAGAAAAAACTGCCCGAGCGGCAGCACAACCGCAGTAATGACCAGGCACGCGCCCGAGGAGATCAGCAGCGTCGCCTTCAGCCCCTCCTGCACGCGGTCGTATTTCCCCGCGCCGACATTTTGCCCCACAAACGCCGACAGCGCGTTGGCAAAGCTCATCAGCGGCAGCGCGATAAAGTTATCAATGCGCATGGCCGCCGAAAACCCGGCGATAAAGCTTGAGCCTTGGGAGTTGATCAGGCGCTGAAGCACGAGAACACCGACCGAGAACAGCATTTGCTGCAGGCCGATGGGAAGTCCAAGTGTGATGATCTTTTTCAGCAGATGAACGTCGAGTTTGAGGGAAAAGGGGTTGTAGTTCAGCTCAGGATACTTCTTGCGGATGTATAAAATCCCGTAAATCCAGGAAAACAGCTGCGCCACCACCGTGGCAATCGCCACGCCGGCCACGCCGAGAGGGATGACCAGCGCCAGATCCAGCACAATATTCAGCCCGCAGGCGACAATTAGAAAGCGAAGCGGGGAGCGACTGTCGCCGAGGCCCTGCAAAATGCCGAAGTTGACGTTGTAGCCCATCGAACCGATCAGCCCGATAAAGATGATGACCAAATAGATATGGGCCATGCCGAACGTGTCGTCAGGCACATTCAGCAGGCGGAGGGCGGGCTTAGAGATGACAAGGCCGATGACCGTCAGCGGAACAGAGATGGCCAGCAGCGCCGTGTTGGCGGTGCGAATGGTCTTGCGCACGGAATCCATGTCGCCCGCGCCGAAAAACTGCGAGATCATGATGGTGCCGCCCATGCCCATGCCGATAAACAGGGAGATCAGGATGAACATCACAGGAAACGCCGTGTTCACGGCGGCCAAGGCCTCCGAACCCACAAAATTGCCCACGACGACGCTGTCGACCAGATTATAGGCCTGCTGAAAGATGTTGCCGATGAGAAGCGGGATGGAAAATTTCAAGATATGCCTTAAGGGGCTGCCGACCGTCATGTCAACCATGCCCGTGCTCTGTGCGTTCGACATAGATACTCCTTTACCGGTTGGACCGCGCGCTGTTGTGCGGCCCGCTCCGCCAATCCGAGCCCGTTCCTGCAGAAGCGAACGGGCCCGGATCGGCGCACTATTGTGTTGTTTTCAGGCGGCGAGGCTCACGCCTTCTCAGCGCCCTGCCCGGCGTCCGCCCGGACGTTGTCCTTGCTGCGAATCTCCACGCGCCTGATCTTTCCCGAGATGGTCTTGGGAAGCTGATCGACATAGTCAATCACACGGGGATACTTATAGGGAGCGGTGACCTTCTTTACATGGGCCTGCAGCTCGGCCGTGAGCGCGGCAGACGCCTCGTATCCCGCCGCGAGCACGACGGTCGCCTTGACAATCATGCCCCGGTCGGGGTCGGGCGTGCCTGTGACCGCGCACTCGATGACGGCGGGGTGCTCCATGAGCGCCGACTCCACCTCAAACGGGCCAATGCGGTACCCTGAGGACTTGATGACGTCGTCCGTGCGGCCGACATACCACAAAAAGCCCATTTCGTCGCGATAAGCCGTGTCGCCCGTGTGGTACACCCCGTCGCTCCAAACGGAGTTGGTCATCTCCTCGTCGTGCAGGTAGCCCATAAACATGCCGAAGGGCTTTCCGCCGCCCGGCTCGTCGGTACGGATGCAAATCTCTCCCGTGACACCAGGGCCGAGCTCGCGGCCTGTTTCGTCGGCCACAAACATGCGGTAGCCCGGCGCGGGGAGGCCCATCGAGCCGATGCGGGGCTGCATCCAGGGGAATCCCGTCCAGCAGCAAAGCGTGGTTTCGGACTGGCCGAACCCCTCAAAAATCTTCAGGCCGGTCTGCCTGTGCCACACCTTATAAACCTCGGGGTTGAGCGCCTCGCCGGCTGTGGAGCAGTGCGCGAGCGCGCTGAGGTTATAGACGGAAAGGTCTTCCTTGATCATATAGCGGTACATGGTCGGCGGCGCGCAGAACGTCGTGACGCCATACTGCGCGATCTTGGAGAGAATGTCCTTGGCGTCAAAACGCGTGAAGTCGTAGGTGAATACGGCGCTGCCCGCCAGCCACTGCCCGTACATCTTCCCCCACAGGCTCTTGAGCCAGCCGGTGTCCGAAATCGTAAAGTGCAGGCCGTCCTCCACGCAGCGGTGCCAAAAGCAGCCGGTGAGGATGTGGCCGAGCGGATAGGTAAAGTCATGGGCCACCATTTTCGGGTAGCCGGTTGTTCCCGAGGAAAACGCCATGAGCATCATGTCCTCGCTCTTGTTGGCGATGCGTTCCATGCGGTCGGGCTGGCGGGACGCGCCCTCGTCAAGATCGATCCAGCCCTCGCGCCGGGCGCCGAACAGCGCCTTGCAGGCAACAGACGGACATTCGGGCAGAGCCGCTTCCACCGTTTCGGGGACGCCAAACTCGGCGGTGCAGACCAGCATTTTGATTCGGGCGGCGTTCAGGCGGTAGACAAAGTCCTTTACCGTGAGCAGATAGGTTGCCGGAACGGCCACGGCGCCGATGCGGTGCAGCGCCATAAGCGCCGGCCAATACCGCCAGTCGCGGCTCATGACGAGCATCACCATGTCTCCGGCGCCCATGCCGCACTCCAGGAAAAAACGCGCGTACTGTACGCTCGCGCTGCGCATGTCCTCAAAGCTCATGCGTTTTTCCTGCCCCTGCGCGCTCACCCACAGGAGCGCGAGGTTGTCGGGGGTTTGTTCGGCAATCGTGTCCAGACAGTCATAGGCGAAGTTAAAGTCCTGGGGAACGCTAAGCGAATAGTTTTTGGAAAGATCCTCCAGCGTGGCGTAGTCATCCCGGTTCCGGCCGGTATAGCGTTCATAAAATGCCATATGTCACCTCAGTTATTTGGAGGCCGAGTTCATCACCACGGCCAAAAAAACGGCGGGAGCCCCCTCCATTGCACGCATGGCGTGCGGGATGGAGGCGTCGAAATACACGCTGTCCCCCTGAGCGAGCTCATAGGTCATCTCTCCCAGGTAAAAGGTCATGCGCCCGGATTCCATATAGTTCAGTTCCTGCCCCTCGTGCGCGTGCAGCGTCGGGATCTCGTCGGACGGCTGCACCGTGACCAGGAAGGGCTCGGCGAGCTTGTGGCGGAAGGTAAAGGCGAGGTGCTTGTAGTTGTATGCTGAGCGCCGGTCGATGGACAGTCCCTCGCCCTTGCGCACCAGGCAGCAGGAGGACAGACGGGGGCTTTCCCCGCTGAGCAGGTCGATGACGTCGACGTCAAGAATGCCGGCGGCGTTGTGAAGGAAGCTGAAAGAAAAGTCCTTCTCCCCCGCCTCATAGGCCAGGAGATCCTCCGGCGTCACCTCCATCATCGCCGAAAATGCCTCGGCGTCAAGTCCCATAATTGAACGCAGATCGGACAATCGACGGCCAATATCCTTCAATTGCTCGGTCATTTTTAGGTGCCCCCCTCTCAATAAGAATTCCATCAATTATAGACCGTGCCGGTCGGGATGTCAATAGTTTTACGAGACGCGCAATAACAAATCCGCGCGCGGGTACATACACTGGGGTATACTCGAAGAAAATGAGTTATTCCTTAAAGGATGTGGCCGCATGTATACGAAGTTCTTTGTCCATCCGGGCGAACACGAGACCATCAAGACCGAGATTACACTCGCGCCCGACCGTCGCAGCGCGCTGCACGGAAGGGTCTGCCTGCCGGACGGCAAGCCCGCGGTGGACGCGCTTGTCATGCTGTTCCACGCCGGCGTACAGGGCGGCGAGCCAAAGTTTGTGTCCTGCATGTTTACAGACGACAGCGGGCATTTTGTGTTTGGGCCGCTGGAGCCTGAGGTGCTCTGCTTGCTAAAGGTATACAAAAACAGCGTCAAAGTGCGCGAGCTGGAAATCTTGACGGAGGCATAACCCCCTTGTGTAAAGGGGAAAGAAGCGCTACAATAGAGTGGGTCTGATGACGCCGCTCAAAAAGCGGGCTCCTGCGTTTCCTTTGCCCTGGGGTGCGAAAGCGCCTCAGAAAACGCCGGAGCCCTACGCGCGTCCCGCCCGTTGGGAGAACAAGGATGAGTCACAAAGAAAAGTATGATTTGACGCGCGGCGGCATTCTGGACAAGCTGCTTCTGGTGGCCGTACCGATTATGGGAACGCAGTTCGTGCAGATGGCGTACAACCTCACAGACATGTTTTGGCTGGGCCGGGTGGGCAGCGGCGCAGTCGCCGCCTCAGGCACGGCGGGGATGTATTTGTGGCTGTCGATGGGGCTATTGATGTTCGGGCGCATGGGCGCGGAGATCGGCGTGTCCCAGCGGCTTGGCGCGCAGGATGAGTACGGCGCGCGCGGCTACGCGCAGACGGCGCTGGCGCTCGGCGCCGTACTCGGCACGCTCTACGGGCTGGCGATGGCGCTGTTTAGCCGGCAGCTCATCGGCGTCTTTGGCATTCAGGAGGCGCAGATTGCCGCGGACGCCGCCGAATATCTGGCCATTGTTGGGCTTGCGGTTCCCCTGACCTATATCACAGGGGCCATCACCGGCACGTTTAACGGCGCGGGCAACTCGCGCGTTTCCTTCATCTGCAACGCGGCAGGGCTTGCCATCAATATGGCGCTTGACCCGCCGCTGATCAGCGCCATGGGGATCCGCGGCGCTGCCATCGCGACGGCCATCGCCCAGGGCGCCGTCTGCGCGCTGTTTCTGGTCATGCTCAAAAAGGGCCGTTCCCGGCCCTTTGCGCGGTTGAGGCTGTTCGCGCGGCCCGACTTTCAAAAACTGCGCCAGATTGTCAGATGGAGTCTGCCCATTTCCCTGGAAAGCCTGCTCTTCACGCTGCTGTCAATGGTCATTACGCGCTTTGTCGCGGCCTTTGGCGCACAGGCGATTGCCGTTAACCGCGTGGGATCTCAGATCGAGTCGCTGTCCTGGCTGATTGGCGGCGGATTTGGCTCGGCCATCACGGCCTTTATCGGACAGAACTTTGGCGCCGGAAAGTGGACTCGCATTCGCCGGGGCTTTCAGATGTCCGTGTACAGCATGCTCCTCTGGGGCGCGTTTTCCACGCTCCTGCTTTTGTTTGCGGGCGCAGCTTTGTTCAGGATCTTTCTGCCCGAGCCGGACATCGTGGCGATGGGCGCGAAGTACCTGCGCATTCTCGCGCTGTGCCAGATCGTCTCCTGTTTGGAGTGCGTGGCGTCCGGCGCGTTCCGCGGGGTCGGGCAGACCATCCCGCCGTCGCTGGCCAGCATTGTGTCCAACGCGGTTCGCATTCCGCTGGCCTATGGCCTGTCCCGGACGGCACTGGGCCTGGACGGCATCTGGCGGGGGATCGTGTTTGGGGCGATCATGCGCTCTGTGTGGATCTTCATTTGGTATCTGGTTCGCGCGCGCAAGCAGCCGCGGCAGGACACCGGGCCGGAGGATCGGCTGCCCGAGTCCGCGGAGGCCTGACGCCGCAGGCGACAGGTTCTTGTTGGACTGAATCCAGGAAAAACAGGAACCACAACGGTTTTGGAATTCATTTCTCGAAACCGTTTCCCTTCAAACCGCTGGGGTGGTTTGTTCCTGCCCTCGTTTTGTCAAAGAACCAAAGGTTCTTAGGCTGTAGACAAACCTTCGATTTGTCTACAAACGGGAGCAGGAACGCGTCTTTGTGAAGACGCGCATTGGGTGACTTTCCCGGAGTGAATCCGTGAAAGTCACTTGTTTCCATGCTTTGCGCTCAACCAGTCCAGCA
>JAVBOR010000016.1:0-14422 GCA_031550325.1 Oscillospiraceae bacterium | reverse complement strand
ACGCGCATTGGGTGACTTTCCGGAGTGAATCCGTGAAAGTCACTTGTTTCCATGCTTTGCGCTCAACCAGTCCAGCAGGAACCCGCCGCCTTCGGCGTCAGGCTCGACGTGGTTTTGCGCAAAGGAACGAAGAGGCGGCCTCGCCTTTTCGGGCTTCGCGCCGCGCCTGACGGCGCTACCGAATGAGCAGGGCGTCAGCCTCGAAACGGCGGTCGCCGGGCGCAGCCTCGCCCACAATGGCAATATGTCCGTTGGGCAAATCGGCGCAGTACATACGAAGAGTTTCGCCCAGAACGCTCTGGCCGAGAAAGTTGATCCGCAGCTCCTCAAAAGCCATGCGCGTGACGCCGCGCCGCGCCAGCGCGTTGCACACGAGATCGGTGTAGCGCACGTTGTTCATGTGGTTGTTGATGTCCAGATCGGCGTAACAAACGCTATGTTCGTCAGTCAGAACAGGATCGGCGGCGGGGGGGAGCTTGGAGAGCAGAATGTCCTTGACGCGGTCGGGCGGCGCTGCGCCCGCCATGCCCAGAACGTCTGGCCGCAAAACCCGTCCGCTCATGCTGTCGGCCACAACCCAGAAGTGCACGGCCTCGCCAACAGGCTGTCCGCCGACGGCCAGATCAAAGTCGCGGTAAAACCCCGCGCCGCGGCTGCCGCGATGCCAGGTGACGACACTGATCTCCTCGCCCGAAAGAATCGGTCGCCTCAGCCGGACAAGGCAGCGCGTGAGAATCCAGACAGCGCCGTACTGCTTTACAATGTCCTCGCGGGCAAAATCAAGGATCTGGGAGTGAACCGTGGCGGCGTCCTGCAAAAACCCCTGCAGCGCCGACGCCCGGCAAAATCCGGAGGGATCTGTCTCTCCCGCGCCCACCACATAGGCCGTTTGATTGATGTTGTTCACACGCCATACCTCCTTGATGCGCCATGACTTTGCACCAGTGTACATCATTTGGCGGACAGGCGCAACTAGCTGCCGTCCGTTCTTGACAAAAAGCCTGTGAGACGATAAAGTATAGAAGCTTCCAAGGCCGCTTTTCGCGCTATTTCGGACGCGATAACGCATATGGCGATACAATTGGTGAGCATGGACGCGCCGGCAATAGAGAGCTGCCGCTGCGTCTTTTGAGTGGAAGGATGGGTAAAGATGAGCGGCTTTATCGTGTTTGAAGGGCTGGACGGCTGCGGGAAGACATCTCAGATGAAACGGCTTATGCGCAGGCTCGTGGCCGGAGGCACGGCCTGTTTTGAGACGCGCGAGCCCAGCGACGGCGTCATTGGCGCGCTGACGCGGAGCGTTGTCAGAGGGGACCTTGAGGTGGACCCCGTGACGCTGGCCATGCTTTTTGCCGCCGACCGGGTTGAGCATGTGTCGAAGGAGATTTTGCCCAAGCTTGCACAACGGAAAACGGTTCTGTGCGACCGGTTTTATTACTCCAGCATCGCGTATCAGGGCATGGAGCTAGGCCACGAGAACCTGATCAGGCTCAATGAAAACACGATGCGGCGCATTAGACCCGACGCTGTGGTTTTTTTGGACGCTTCGCCTGAGGAATGTCTGCGCCGCCGGTCCATCGACCGGGTGGACGTGGAGCTGTTTGACGATCTGAATACCCAAAAGCGCGTGCGGGAAAGCTTTTACAGAACCTTTGAGCTGCTCGGCGCGCAGGAGAATATTCTCATGATCCCTGCCGACGTCTCGGAGGATGAAGTGGCCGAGGCCATTTGGGCAAAACTTGGCTGCGGGGAATGACCATAAAGGAGAACCGGACATGAACACATCGCTGCCCATGCTGGTGGGAAATACCCCGCTGTTGGCGCTCGATCGTTTTTCTAAAAAACACGCGCTCCAGCGGCCGCTGCTGGCCAAACTGGAGATGTTTAACCCCTTGTCCTCGGTCAAGGACAGGGTGGCGCTTGCGCTGATCGAGGACGCCGAGGTGCGCGGCGCGCTCAAGCCGGGCGGCACGCTTGTTGAGGCCACGAGCGGAAACACGGGCATCGGACTTGCCTATATTGCCGCGTCGAAGGGCTATGAGCTCGTGCTGACCATGCCCGATACGATGAGCGTTGAGCGCCGCCGCATCCTCACGCGGCTTGGCGCAACGCTTGTGCTGACGCCGGGCGCGCTCGGCATGAGCGGCGCTGTCGAAAAGGCCGAAGAACTTCTGAAGACCATAGAGGGCGCAGTCGCCGCCGGACAGTTTACCAATCCGGCAAACCCGCTGTGCCATGAGCGCACCACCGCCGAGGAGCTCTGGCGGGACGCCGGAGGCGGCATTGACGCGTTTGTGGCCTGTGTGGGCACCGGGGGAACCATTATGGGCGTGGGGCGCGGCCTTCGCGCGCGCAATCCCCATGTCAAAATTGTGGCGGTCGAACCGGCCTCGTCGCCCGTCCTGTCGGGCGGGAAGCCGGGAAAACACGCCATTCAGGGCATCGGCGCTGGCTTTGTGCCCGACATTGTCGATCTGACGCTGCTGGACGAGATCGTCACCGTCACCGATGAAGAGGCGTTTTCCGCTGTGGCAGAGCTCGGACGCATTGAGGGCCTGCTTGCGGGCATCTCCTCGGGCGCGGCCGCTTTCGCCGCCGCGCGCTATGCCTTGGCGCATCCTGAGGAGCGCGTGGCTACCCTTTTTCCGGACACCGGAGAGCGGTATTTGTCGATGGCGCTTCCCGGCGAGGGGGGAGAGTCATGATGAGGAGATATGAGGTGGGACCTCTTTTAAACCTGCGCGACCTGGGCGGCTATCCCGTGCGCGGCGGTCTGCACACCAAAAGCGGACGCTTTTTTCGCAGCGACGCCCCCGCCAACCTCACGCAGGAGGATGTGGAAAAGCTGAACAGGCTGGGCGTTGAAACCGTAATTGACCTGCGCGGCGACGGCGAGGCGCTGCACCGCCCTTGCTCGCTTGCCGGCAGAGATCCATTTTTGTACAGCCGCCATCCGCTGCTGGCCGAGGGCTTGCGCATAGATGGGGAGCGGGACGTGCCGCAGATGTATTTTTCTATGATTAAAAATCACGACGCGGTGGCGGCCATCCTGCGCAGGTTTATCCTGACCAAGAGGGCCGTTTTGTTTCACTGCACGGCTGGCAAGGACCGCACGGGCGTGATCGCCGCGCTTCTGCTGTCGCTGGCCGGTGTGGCGCGCAACGACATTTGCGCGGACTATCAGGTCTCATACACCTATATCCGGGCGATTTTTGAGACCATCGGACGGGAGATCTCGTCGTTTCCGGCCTTTTTAGGGCTGTCAAAGCTGGAGTACATCGAAGGCTTTCTCGCGCTGTTTGAGGCTGAGTACGCCAGCGCCGAACGGTATATGGCGGCCATTGGACTGTCACGACAGGAGACGGACGCCCTGCGAGAAAAGCTCATCGGCTGAGCTTCCCCACATTTCAAGAACTCTTCGTATTTGCTTCACGAGTTCTCCATAATCGGGAGGTAGAATGTGAACATAAACAAAACGAAGGGAGCTTATCGAAATGAACGAAGAAAAATATACGTATACCATTGACCCGCCCGAGGAGGTCGTGCGCAAGAAGCAGCATAACAGCCGGATCAAAATTCTTTCGTTTATCCTCGCCGGCATGATCATTTGTTCCGCGCTCGGCGGAACGGCAGGGTACTTCCTGGCAAACCTCCCCGATACTCAGTCCGCGCAGACACAGGAAAACACGCCGCCCAGCGCCTCCGGTCTGCTCACCCCCGTGGCAGCGTCCACTGCGGGGCAGGCGCTGAACATTTCGCAGGTGTTCGCGCAAAGCAACCCGGCGGTGGTGGCGATTTCAACGCAGGCGACGAGTGTTAATGCGTTTGGGCAGCGCGCCACGCAGGCGGCGGCCGGTTCGGGGTTCCTGATTTCTGAAAACGGCTATGTGGCGACCAATTACCACGTCATCAGCGGCGCGACCAGCATTACCGTCATGCTGCACGACGGCAAGGAGTTCAAAGCCACACTGGTCGGCGGAGACGAGTCCGAAGATCTGGCCGTTTTAAAAATTGAAGGCACGGGCTTTGCCTACCTCAGTTTCGGCGACTCGACCGAGCTTGTCGTGGGGGAGCAGGTGGTGGCCATCGGCAACCCGCTCGGCGAGCTGGCCAACACCCTGACCGTCGGATACATCAGCGCTCTGGCGCGCTCTGTCAACATTGACGGAAACTCGATGACCATGCTGCAGACCGACGCATCGATCAGCCCGGGCAACTCCGGCGGGCCGCTGATCGACCTGTACGGACATGTCATCGGCATTGTCTCGGCGAAAACATCAGGAAACGGCGTTGAGGGCCTTGGGTTCGCCATACCGGCCAAAACCGCCAAGAGCATTATCGACGACCTCATTGAACACGGCTATGTGACAGGAAGGCCCTATCTGGGAATCTCGGTGCAGGACGTTGGGGAGGACATGGCGCGGTATTATTCCATGACCGCCGGGCTGTATGTCGCTTCGGTTGAAACCGGCAGCTGCGCCGAAAAAGCCGGCCTTATGGTGGGGGACTCCATTGTCGCCCTGGGCGGCAAGGAAGTGTCGGGGTTTGCAGAGTTCAAAGCCCAAAAGATGACGTTCAAAGCCGGTGACACGACCACAATCACCGTACTCAGAGACGGAAAGCATCTTGAGCTTACGATCACGTTTGACGAAGAAAATACTGCTCCTGTGGCGACCACTCCCAGTCTTCCCGATTTCTTTAACAGGCCTGGCCAGTCAGACGACAGTACCCCTGAGGCGTGACGATCACACAGCAGAGATGTCCTGTTTTGCGAAGAGGGCCAGAGGCCCTCTTCGCGGACTGTTTAAGAACCTCAGGTTCTTAAACAAAACGAGGCTTGTAGAGCATCAAACGGCTGGGCGCGCGTGCGCAAAGTTGAGACACGGAGGCGGCGAGGATGAAAATACTGCTCGTGGATGACGAGGCGAGACTGCGCAGACTGCTGGGCGATTTTTTACGCCGGGACGGTTACGAGGTGCAGGAGGCGGTCAACGGGGAAGAGGCTGTGCGCGTCATGCGCGAAACGCCCGGCGTGGCGATGGTGATCATGGACGTCATGATGCCGGTGATGAACGGCGTCGACGCCTGTGAGGAGATCCGGACCTTTTCTAAAACGCCCGTTTTGATGCTCACGGCAAAAAGTCAGGAGGAGGACGAGCTGGAGGCGTTCGCGTGCGGCGCCGACGACTATCTGACAAAGCCCTTCAGTATGCCCGTTCTGCTCGCGCGCGTGCGTGCACTTTTGCGGCGCGGCGGAGAGACCGAGGAAACGTCGCTTATCGCCAAGGACATCACCGTGGACATCAAGGCCCATGAGGTATACAGCTCTGGGAAAGTGGTCGACGTCACCCCGCGTGAATTTGAACTGCTGCTGTTCCTGCTCAAAAACAAGAACATAGCGCTCTCGCGTGAGCAAATCCTAAATGCCGTGTGGAATTACGATTTTTTTGGCGACGCGCGCACGATCGACACCCATGTGAAAAACTTACGCATGAAGCTCGGCGGACCCGGAGAGTACATCAAAACCGTGCGCAGTTATGGGTATAAACTGGAGGACACATGAAACTCAAATTGACGCCCAAGCTTTTTTTGCTTGTGGCCTTCGTGTTGCTCGTCAACCTGGCGCTCGTCTTTGTCTTCGGCCAAATCTTTGTTGAAAACCTGTACCTGAGCGACAAGAAGAAGGAGCTTGCGGTCACGTTTCGTCGCGCGCAGGAGCTTTATTCGCCCGATTCCCAGGAGTTCGGCACATGGGTGACCACGCTGGACAACCAGAATATCCGCATTACCCTGTTTTCACAGAAGACGCAGAAAGTGGTCTACTCCACGTCGGCGCGCTTTGTCGAGTTTGGATCGGTCTATGCCGTTCGCGGCCCGTACAAAAACTATGTCGAGGTCGAGGCGCAGTACGATACCGATCATCTGAAGAGCCTGCTGGGGGAAAACGAGTTTATTTTCTCCACGCAGATCGCGCTTGTGGGCAGTTCGCCCGTCATGATGCCCTTGGATGAACACCAGAGCAAGCTATATTTGATGGGCGCAAAAGCCGATGAGCTGATTGTCTTGCTGGAAACCCCGCTCGAGCCGATTCAGGCGGCCGCCGATCTGACGGTGCGCTACACGCTGTGGGCAGGCCTGATTGCGCTGCTGATCGGCTCAATCATCGCGTTTGTGCTGTCCAGCCTGATGACCAAGCCCATCCGGCAGATGACGCGTGTGGCTCGCAGCATGGCCGAGCTCGACTTCAGCAAGCGCGTTGTGGTGACCTCAACAGACGAGGTGGGCGAGCTGGGGGAAAATGTAAACCGCATGGCCGAGGTTATTCAGCTGTATACCGCCGAACTGCGCACGGCAAACGATCAGCTCGTGAGCGACATTGACGAGAGGCTGCGCGCCGAGCAAGCGCAAAAGCAGCTGGTGTCCAACATCTCCCATGAACTCAAAACGCCGCTGGCGCTCATCTCCGGCTATGCCGAAGGGTTGCGGGAGGGCATGGCCGAGCAGCCCGAGGTGCGGGATGAATACTGCGACGTGATTTTGGATGAGAGCCGCCGCATGACCAGACTGATTCATCAGCTTCTGCGGCTGGCAAAGCTGCAGAGCTTCGTGGGCACGCCGCAAAAAGAGCGCGTGGAGCTGGCCGGTCTTGCCATGGAAATGCTGGGAGGGTTCCATCTGTCCGCCCAGCGCAAGGACGTTTCGCTTGAGTATGAGTTTTGTCAGGATGCCGCCGTTCTGGCCGACCCGGACGCCTGTGAACAGGTACTTCGCAACTACATGCTGAACGCGCTGGCGCATGTCAATGAGGGCGGAACGCTGCGTGTCAGCCTTTGCGATACGGAAGAGGGCCATATCCGGCTGGAAGTGTTCAACACGGGCTCCCATGTGTCTCCCGAAAACGCCGACCGGCTGTGGGACAGTTTTTACCGCGCCGACCAGGGACGCAGCCGGGATGGGGGAGAGGTCGGCCTTGGGCTGTCGATTGTCAAGGCGCATATGCTCCGTCACGCGATGCCGTTTGGCGTGTACAATACAGGGGACGGCGTTGTCTTTTACGCAGAATGGGAAAAAGAAGGCGCCGATACTGGATCCCCGCCCAACGATGGGCCGCAAGGGGACCTCAATCCTTAAGAATATCAAAAGGACGCCTCCCGAGAGAAAACACTCTCCAGGGGCGTCCTTTTGGCTCAGGCTGTCAAAGAATCAAAGGTTCTGTGACAAAGCGGGCACCCAATTAATCCGCTGGGGCGGTAATGATAGAGGCGGTAAATGGAGTAAGGCTTTCCCGGATTCACTTCGGGAAAGCCTTGTGGCTGAATCTTTATAAAATCTTGGATGGGGAAGCGTATGTACAAATCAGGCACATTGAACAATGATTCTGTTGGCCATGGATCTATCCAACGCAACGCGGGAGTCTTTGATGCTCAAAATGAAGTTGCCGCCGAGCTTTGAAACAACAGTGACCAGTTCACCGGAGATAAACCCGAGCCGTTCCAAGTGGAGCCTTGTCTCGTCCTTGCCCTGGATTGTCGTGATGCGGCCGATCTGACCGACATTGGCCATCGTAAGGGGCATGACCTCATCTCCTTTTTAGGTTAGCGACTTCTAACTACACTTAGTGTATCATTAGAGCGCGAGCTTGTCAACCAAGAAACTTAGGGAACCATAACAAATTGTGTCCGGCCTTGCGCGCCTGAGTTGGGCCATCCGCATACCGGACGGCAAATGCAGGACAATTGGGTTGCGAGCAAAGAACAAGCGTACATAAAGCATTGCGTCCGGCCCGCCGTTTTTGACGAACTTGCCTGAAGCGGCACGGGCTTGCTTTAGTAGCATGACGTTTTCCAGCAAATCTGTAGAAATTGTATTGCGCACCTGCATATTTTTAAGAAGTTTTGCCTAAAGGATTGATTTTCGGCTTCAAAACTGATATGGTTTAGGAGTACAGAAGGGACACGTGTCTCCTTGCAGATGTTGACGAACGTGCAATATCTGAGCACGACAGGAAAGTAGAGGTGAAGTCGATGCGGATATGCGCCTCCCGCTTGATTTGGCGTCCCGGAAAGCGCGAGTAAAGAAGAAAACCGAAGAGTTGAAGACAGATTTATTGAGGAGGAAGAATTTTGAACAGAAGCAAACGCATCCTTTCGCTGGTACTGGCATTGATGTTTGTGACCGCCCTGTTTCCGGCCGCGTATGCCGTAACCCCCGGACCCGATACCTGGAGTTCCGCGTTTAATGCCGAGGACAACTTCTATCTGATCACGAACCCCAACTCGGGTTCGACCCTTTCGGTTCGCAATCAGGAAATCATCCTTTCGGTGACAGACGGCGACTATACATACGCCTTTAAGGATCTCAACGGCAACGGCGCGTTGGATCTCTACGAGGACTGGCGCCTGAGCCCCGAAGAGCGCGCTGCCAACCTGGTGAGCCTTCTCACCGCAGAAAGCCCCATCAATAAGGTCGCTCCCCTGATGCTGGCCAGCGGCCACCAGAGCGGCGTTTCAGGAACCCTCAGTACGGCCATGCAGAACATGCTCAATGATGGCGTACGTCATATTTTGAACGCCGACGGCTCTTCGTCCACTGAGAGACAGGCCCAGTGGACCAACGCCATGCAGGCCTACGCCGAGGCGAGAACCGATATGCTGGGCATCCCGGTCAACGTATTTTCCGACCCGCGCAGCAACGCCGGGGCGACCGACGGCTTCTACGACGGCAGCACCAGCACGGTCTCCAAATGGCCCGGAAGCCTGGGCTTCGGCGCCACCTTTGATCCGTCGCTTACCGAGCTCTTCGGCAGCGTCGCCTCGATTGAGTACCGCGCGCTGGGCATCAACACCGCCCTGTCGCCGCAGATCGACCTTGCCACCGAGCCCCGCTGGAACCGCGTGAGCGGAACCTACGGCGAGAGTCCTGCTCTGACAGCCGATATCGCGGCTGCCTATACCAAGGGCTTCCAGAGCACCTATGTCGGCGATGATCTTGTGTGGGGCACCGAGTCGGTTGCCGCCATGCTCAAGCACTTCCCGGGCGACGGCCCCGGCGAGGGCGGCCGTGAGTCCCACGCGCATCCCGGTATGTACTCTGTGTATCCGGGCGACAACTTTGCAGCTCAGCTGATTCCCTTCCAGAGCGCTCTGGATCCGGACAACCTGAGCACCACCCTGTACGCTTCGGCTGTTATGCCTTCTTACTCGATCGGCGTTGACAAAAACGGCGATCCCATCGGCGGAGATCCCATTCAGCTGGGCAGCGCCGTCAGCCCGTACAGAATTAAGGAAGTCCTGTATGGCGACATGAAGTTTGACGGCTATGTCTGCACCGACTGGGGCATCGCCGGCACCATCAATACCGCCACCGAAGCCAGCCACCAGCTTTCCTACGGCGACATCTACCTCAATGACGCGGGCGGCGGAACTGCTTGGGGCACCGGCAGCTTCCCCGCAGGCGAGCGCGTCTGGGCCGGCCTGAGCGTCGGCACGGACATGTACGGCATGCTGACCAACCCAAACGCTGTGAAAGCCGCTTACTGGGTGGCCGTTAACGGCGCGAAATACGGCGCCGGTCGTTCGACGACCGATTTGTCCCTGTATGACAACCTGCCCATGGTCAAAGACGGCCTCGGACTGGAAGGCGCAAACGCGAGATTTGCCGATTCGGCCCGCCGCATCCTGCTCAGCGGATTCCGTCTTGGACTCTTTGAAGATCCGTACATCAACGTCGCGGAAGCCAGAGGCATCGTCGGCTCGGCGGATTTCAACGCCCTTGGCTATGACGTGCAGCTGAAGTCCATTGTCATGCTCAAGAACAAGGACAATGTCATCTCTGCGTCCGAAAGCAAGAAAACCGTGTACATCCCGCTCAGCGGCAGCGGCAACAGCATTGCCAGCACCGTCAACGTCACGGCGGCTGAGAGACAGTTCAATGTTGTGACGGACGAAATCGTTGGAGAAGGCGCTGCCAGAACCATCGTACGCCGCACCGACTTTACCGGCGTTGACTTCGCGTTCCTGAAAATGACCAACCCCGCAAACTCCGGCAACAATTTCGTCGGCACCGGCTGGGATGCAAGTCTGCGCAACATTCCGGGCGACGTGTCTATGGGCGGATTCTTTGGCGCGATTATGAACCCCTATCGCCCCGCGGCGCAGATTCACAACGGGTTCATGCCCAGAACGCTTCAGTACGGCCCGTATTACGCCGACCCCGCTTTCGTCAGACAGGAACCCTTGGGCCTCGATCCGAGCGAAGAAGCGCGCTGGCAGGCTTCCAAAACCCTGCCGAACTTCCCGCAGGAATACCTCGATCTCGAAGAGGAACTCGGCTTCAACTATAACTCCCGCTATTACGGCGGCAAGACCATTCAAGCAACCAACGGCGAAGCCCAGCTGGCTCTGGTTGACGTCGTAGCCGCCACGGGACTTCCTGTCGTGGCCGCCATTGCGATCGACAACCCCATGATCTTCAATGAGTTTGAATCCAGAGTCGACGGCATTGTCGTGGGCTTTGGCGTCAGCGACAACGCCATTGTGGACATTGTTGCCGGCAAAGTCGAGCCCAGCGGCCTGCTGCCCTTCCAGATGCCGAAAAACATGGAGACCGTCGAGCGTCAGTTCGAAGACGTGCCCTTTGACATGGAGTGCCATGTGGACTCTGAAGGCAACGTTTACGACTTCGCGTACGGCCTCAACTGGAGCGGCGTGATCAACGACTGGCGTACGGAGAAGTACGGCATCCAGGCGCCCGAAGTTGACGCAGCGATTTCTTCCAGCATCAAAACCATCGTCGCGGGTTATCCGGCCAATGTACCTGCTCAGGTTGTGTTCGCGGGCGCGCCCGTCAGCTTTAGCTTGGGCCTTTACAACCCCGATGGCGTGCTTATCGACTCTGTCGACGTCGCCGGAGACGGAAAATACATGTTTAGACTCGAAGCGTCCGATGCTGTGGCCGGAATCTACACGATCAAGGCCGACGGCGCGGCGGACGGCGTCTCCATCGAATGTGTCGCGCAGCCGGATAACCTCTGGGTGCCTGTTGTGACGGCGGACGACGAAAACGTGACGATCACCTTTGCCTCCGAGGTCACCTTTAGCGCCGGAAAGCTGGCCGTGACCTCCGGAGCGAATAGAATCGACAACAGCAAGATCAGCGCATCCGGAAAGGTCGTTACCATCGCGGATGTAGACGCTTTTGAGGGAACGAAGTTTGTGATTGCCGGCGTGAAATTCGCCAGCCTGTTCCCCAGCTATAGCTTCACATTCACCCTGGAAATTCCCGCATAAGAACCAAAGCAAATAAAACGCTAGGGGGGAGGCAACGCCTTCCCCCTAGCGTTTTCGCTTTGTCTGCAAACGGAGGAAAGATCACGCACGATTGACAACTGGCCGTTCATGAGGTATACTCACAATAAGAACATATGTTCTTATTGTGAGTATACCTCATCGGTTTTGGCGGGGCAGACCGAACCGGGGTGGGAGGATCGGGAGGAGGAAAACCTGTGACCCGAAACATTCTGCACAGCGATATGAACAGCTTTTACGCCAGCGTCGATTGTGAGTGTCGCGGGCTGCACGGGATTCCGGTGGCCGTCGGGGGCGATCCCGAGCGACGCCACGCCACCGGAGACGCTGCGGTATTGGTTCGGCGCGGCCGGTTTATTGCTGTGGCGGTACGCCAACGGCGAGGACAATGCCAGAGTGGGCGTAACCTTAGGCGGACAGATCAAGAGCGTGAGCAATTCGACCACCACGCCGCGCGACCTTGTATGTGAAAAGGAGGTCTCGCTGGTGGTGTGGATGCTGGCCGAAAGCGTGGCCGGGCGACTGCGCGGGCATAAGCTCTTATGTAACACCGTACAGGCGCATTTCCGCGAAAACACCATGAAGGGATATGGGTGCCAGTGCCGTCTGGATGAGCCCACGCAGCTTTCCCAAACGCTGGCCAAAACAGTCATGACGCTGTATCTGCATCACAAGCCCAAAAACCCTTTGCGCTCCGTCGGCGTGCACGCCTGCAATCTGGTCGGGGAGCCTGATCAGGAGCAATTGTCTCTGTATCCCGAGGAAAAAAAGAAGCGGGAGCTTTTGACGCTTGAGCAAACGGTTGACGCCATTCGCGGGAAATACGGCGATGCCTCTGTCGTGCGCGGCGTTATGCTCACAGATCCCCAGCTGTCCCGCGCGGCATCCGAGCTATGTGCCTTTGCGCACTGAGCCCGGTAAGGCTGAGGACGGCGTCGCCGGCCATCATCAGTCCGGCGCTGCCCGGAACCCAGCACACACTGGCCGGGACACTGCGTCGGCCGGGCGGCGGCTGCTCGCTTTGCGGCGGGCTGATGGCCTCTTCAGGGCTCCACAGCACGCGGGTGTGATAAATGCCCCGGGCGCGCAGCTCTTTGCGCACCACTTTGGCCAGCGGACACATAAAGGTTTTGCTGATGTCCCCGATGCGCAGGGCGGACGGGTCGAGCTTGTTACCCGTGCCGAGCGCGGACAGGATCGGCGTCTGCATCTGAAGCGCCGACTGAATGAGATCGAGCTTGCAGGCCACAAGATCGATGCAGTCCAGAATATAGTCATAGCGGGGAGCCAGCAGCGTTTGCCTTGTGTCCGCGTGATAACGCGCGACAACCGGATGGACGCGGCAGTCCGGATTGATGTCCAGCACCCGCTCTGCCATGACCTCGGCCTTGGGGCGTCCGAGCGTTGAGCGCAGCGCGCACAGCTGGCGGTTGAGGTTTGTTTCACCCACAACGTCATGGTCGACAAGCGTGATCTCGCCCAGCCCGGCGCGCGCCAGCGCCTCCGCCGCAAAGCCGCCCACGCCGCCCAAGCCAAAAACGGCGACATGACTTGCCGCCAGAGTCTGCGCGGCCTCTTCGCCGAGCAGCATGATGTTTCGCAGATTCCATGCAGTCAAGAGAAATCCCCCGCAATATATACTTTTATGAGCCGCCGCTATGTCCAAGAACCTTTGATTCTTGGACAGCCAAAAAGAGGACACATTGTGTCCTCTCAGCCTGTCAAAGAAAGGCATTTTCAAGGCGCGAAAGCGGAAGGAAGTGTCTTTTTGCAATAAGTGGGCGTAAAACAGGCAAAAAGGAGAAGAAAAAGCACTCCTTCCAACGCCATAAGGCCAGCTTTTTGAGGTTCATGGCTGCGAATTTAAGCCTGACCCAGTTTGTGACACTGGGCAGGCTTCGGTGGTTAGTATAGCGCATGCCGTGTTTTTCCTTGGCATCGGCAAAGACCCGTTCAATGGTTTGGGATCGCAAACTGTAGCTTGCCTTGCCGATGGGCGAATGGCGGATGTCTTCAGACATTTCCAGATAATCCTGCCATATATGTCGTGTTACCGTTTTTTGGGCGTTTCGATTGTGTGTACACATGTGTCGCGTTGGGCAGTTTTCACAGATATACGGCTTACTTTTGTATTCGCAGTAACCGTCGCGGTTCGTTGTAGCATAGCTTAAGGTTTTGTATTCGGGACAAATCACACAATCAAAATATTCGTCATATACATATTCATACCATTTATGCCCGTAATCCGCTGTCATAGGGCGCTTGTAAGGCAAAGACGGTGTCCGTCCGCTGTCCAGAATCTTTTTGGCAATCCATGGTGTTTTGTATCCTGCATCCGCCGTGACCACTTCTATTTCCGGAAATCGCTCTGTCACCCGGTCGTAAACCGTGTCAAACACAGTGCTGTCATGAACATTTCCGGGCGTGACCTCTACATCCAGAATGAAATTGTTCCGGTCACAAACCGTGTGAGCCCCATAAGCAAAGCATTTCTGGTGTTCGCCCTTACAAAACAGTCCGGCATCCGGGTCGGTAGAAGAAACAGTGATTTCTTTCATTGCGCCACCGGAATCATTGTCATCATCGTCAAAGGGTTTCTTGCCATGCTCCTCCCGATTAGCATTAATTTCTGCCCGCAGCTGTTCATCGTATGCCCTTGCCGCCTTGGGAATGGCTTTCTTGCATTGCTTTTTCAAGTTGGCATTTGCCTTGACATGGGTTGCGTCAATGAATACGACTTCGGGTTCAAGATAACCCGCTTTTTCTGCCTCATACAAAACCCACTGAAACACTTCCTCGGCAATCCCGCTGTCATACCGCTGAGCGAAGGCATAACTCACAGTGGCAAAATGAGGGATGGGTTCACTGAAATTGTACCCCAGAAACCACCGGTATGCCATATTCATATCGATTTCACGCATGGTCTGACGCAGTGACTTAATCCCATACAGATGCTGAATAAACACGATTTTGAACAGCACCACCGGATCCACGCTTTTGCGTCCCTTGTCTGCGCTGTATTTATCCCACACCAAATCGTAGATATGGCTGAAATCCACTGCTGCATCTATTTTTCGCAGTAGATGGTCCTCAGGAATCCGTCCTTCTATATCCAA
>JAVBOR010000029.1:0-42531 GCA_031550325.1 Oscillospiraceae bacterium | reverse complement strand
ACGCGCATTGGGTGACTTTCCGGAGTGAATCCGTGAAAGTCACTTGTTTCCATGCTTTGCGCTCAACCAGTCCAGCAGGAACCCGCCGCCTTCGGCGTCAGGCTCGACGTGGTTTTGCGCAAAGGAACGAAGAGGCGGCCTTTGTCTACAGGCTGTGCCAGATATTTATAACTGGCTCTTCTCTTTTTTGTTCAGAAAAAACTTTGTTAAGTTTGCCTTTTGCAAAGCAATAAAACCCGTTTACAACAGCCTGACCACGGTGCGCAACTAAGTAACCGGCTCTGATTCGTGTATGGAAGCCTCTCACACAGTTCGTCACTTGCGGACTAATGAATGGTGATTTTCATGGGCTCATGTTATAGTAATGTGCAGCAAGCACAGCGATGATATTCGCTGCCTCTAAAAAAGCCACTTCAGTTTTAGCGTGCAGCTTTTTACCGCTCCCAAAAGAGTTATAAGTGAGAGGAGGGTTGGAGATGGCAATACAATCGTTGCGTACGAGCGATTGCATTGACGAGGTGCTCAGTAAATATTCAGATATGGTTTATCGGGTGGCGTTGGCTCATGTCAATACAAAACACAATGCCGAGGACATTTTTCAAGAGGTTTTTCTTGCGTTTATCTCCAAACCTCGGACTTTTAACGATGAAGAACACTTGAAAGCATGGCTTATCCGCGTCACGATTAACCGTAGCCGGTCTCTGATGTCGACGGCATGGTTTAGGAAAACCGAGCCGCTTGACGATCGATTGATATTTGAAACTGTTGAAGAAACCGACCTGTTTGAATATTTGTCTTTGCTCCCTCTAAAATATCGCTCGGTAATCCATCTTTTTTATGGTGAGGGTTTACCCGTGAATCAAATCAGCAAAATCCTGAACGCGAGGGAATCAACCGTGCGTTCATGGCTTACTCGCGCCCGTGCTATTTTGCGTGAAAAACTGAAAGGAGGATATTTTTGTGAGTAATAATGTTTATAAAGATATGATACATCAAGCCAGAGCCAGTGATGAACTCATTGAAAAAACGGCAAAAAAGATGGAAGCAAGTATATCAAAGCCGAAACAACCGTATTTCTATAAAGCAGTTGCAATGGTGGCCTGCGCCGCTGTTTTGATATTCGCTGTATTTGCACTTCCTAATTTGTGGCAATCCTCACCACCATCCGGTTTACTGCCAAGCAATCCGCAGGATTCCGGAAATCAACCGGGCTCATCCGAAAAACCAACGGGGTCTGCTGGAGCGTTGTCCGCATGGGATACCATCCCGGCATTAGCTGACCTTAGAGGTCTGTCGGCAAGCCATTATACTTATACCGATGGTGATGTTATGGCTGACCGAATGGTATATACGAGCCTGCCCGACTATTTTATGTGGAAATCCAGAGGTAAGTATGATACTGGAATTGCTATTGTGCGAGTTTTGGACACACACATGGTTTCTATGGGAGCGGAGGAAGGCTTCGCCCATACGAAGGAGCGGCAGCGTGCGATGTTGGAGGTGTTATATTCCACGGTAGGCGAGCTTCCGGCATCGGTTGAAATTCTCCAGAGCCTAGCGGGAGGTTGCATGAACGACGAAGCGACCAATCTCGTTCGCAAGGGCGGAGTATATGTGCTCTCCATGGCACGTTGGGGAGATGATGCGTGGTATGGAGTGGCCGGAGAGCTGGACTGTCTGTTTGAAGTGGGAGCCGACGGGCTTATTTACTCCCATTCAAGATATGAGGGCTTTACAAAGTACGACAATAAACCTTTGCCCGAGCTTTGGAGCGACATTGTGTATCTTTCAGAGCATCCTGCGCTAACATCAGGGCTGGCCATGCAGCTCAGGCAAGGAGCAAACGGCTGGGCTGCCATTGTTACACGCGGTATCGTGACAAATGGGCCGAACCGTTTGCAGACAGAGTATGGCGGTGAGGTAAACAGCTATAGCTTTGAGGTGCTGGAGCAGCTTTCCTTTATGGATTCACCCCCGCCAACGGAGATTTATCTGGAGGAACCTTACAGTCTCTTGACCATCGGCAACGAATATATTGTATGTGGTTCTGGCGCTACCCCTTATTATGTAGCGACTGTGGACGGTGACGGTCGTATCGCAATCCCGCACGAATTGTTTAATAGCGAGTACAACGATAGCGCATTTGTGTTTGCACAGGGCATGAGCCTGGACGAGCTGCGCGTTGCTATGGCGGACATCTGCGCGTATTACGGCGTGGAGTAAAAAACAGGAAGCGAAATGCATGAGAGTAAATCCCACGCTGGACTGAGGACTATCCAGCAGGTGATATACACTGTCCCCGCTTTGTGGCTCTACCTTAGTGCCTTGATTTGGTTCAGCGTCTGTTCGGCCCTTTCGCGCCCGCCGGAGACAATGCCGACACGTAAGCCGGGATTGTTTGGGAGGTTACGCCAACGCAACTGTATGAGGCGGTTTTTGAGAGGCGATGAACGCTTTTCACCGTCGGTACGGATGGTTCTGCAGAGGCGTGGAACAAGCTTCGCAAGCGTATCACGCGCGTTATCGGTGAGCGGAAAACAGACAGGGCGATGACAAAGTGCGCTTTGTCATCGCCCTGTCTGCCGTGTGCGATAAGCCGGAAGGGTCTGTCGCGCACGGCCCCATTGTTACCGAAATGTAGCCGCCCGCGCGTTGCGGAGGAATGGCGGGCATGGTAGAATCAGGGAAGGAGGCGAGAGTATGAAAACTAAACGTTTTGGAACACCGTTTCTTGCAGCGCTGGTTTTGTCAGCGTTCGTGCTGGGAGCCGGGTTTCATTCTGCTGCCGAAGGGGTCTACAAGACTGTCGAGGCTCTGATGATGGATCTCGTCATCACTGTCAATGGCCGCGAGATTCACCCGCAGGAAGCCGACGGCACGCCGCTGGTTCCCCTGGTCTACAAAAACCGCACCTATCTTCCCCTCAGGGCGCTCGGCGAGGCGCTGGGCAAAACCGTGACCTGGGACGGGGACAGCAGCACCATCAGTATCACTGAGCCGGTGACCGAGCCCGAGGAGATCACCGTCAGCACCGCCGCCGAGCTGGTCGCCGCCTTTGGCTCCAACAGGCGGATCACGCTGAAGGAGGGGGTCTATAACCTCTCGGCGCTGGAAGGGCAGTACATCGGCGGCGGGAACGTGTCCTGGCGCGAGGTGTACGACGGCAGCGAACTTGTGCTCAGCGACATCCACAACATGGAGCTTATCGGCGGCGGCAAGGCCGAAATCGTCGTCTCGCCGCGGTACTCCTATGTGCTCGGTTTTGAAAACTGCGGGAATATTGCCATCTCGGGCGTCACGGCCGGCCACACCAAGGGCGGCGAATGCGTCGGCGGCGTATTCGCATTCGACGCCTGCGCCAAGATCTCGCTGGAGAACACGAAAATGTACGGCTGCGGCACAGAGGGCCTGTGCATTTCGAACACGTCGGACTTTAAGGCTGTGTCCTGCGAGATCTATGAGTGCACCTACGACATTATGGTCGTGTCCGACAGCAAGGACATCAGCTTTGATAACTGTCTGTTCCGGGACAACCGCGGCTTCTGGATGGTGTCTGCCGACGACACCTCGGGCTTTACGATGACCGGCTGTCAGTTCCTGCGCAACCGCTGTACGGATCCGTTCTTCATGATCTTCAGCTGCGAGAACGTCAAGGTCGAGAACAACACCTTTAGGGACAACACCGCCAGCGCCTTTGAAACCGGCGGCATGATCAAGCGGGAGAACAACACCTTCTCCAACAACAGCTTCGACAGCGCAGCCAAGAAGTAGAAGCCTGAAGGCTCCGCCGATGACTAACCCCGTTTCCCATCAAACCGCCTCAGCGGTTTGATCCTGCCCTCGTATTGTCAAAGAACCAAAGGTTCTTTGACAGCCTGAGAACCCCTTACCTTTTACAGAAGGTAGGGGGTTCTGCATGCTATAGACCAAATAACCTTGTCATCATGACATCGAGGACGCGGAGGGTTTTTGGAAGAGAGCCGTCAGGCAAACAGTGCCTTGATTTGGCTCAGCGCCTGTTCGGCCCTTTCGCGCCCGCCGGAGACAATGCCGTCGATCTGCAAAACACTCACAACGTCCAGCCCGCAGGTCCGCAGTGTGTCGTTAACGAACCCGCCCACCACAGGGTTTTGATACTGCTCGTTGAAAATCGACAGCGGCGTCTGCATGGTGGTGATTACCACTGCCTTTTTGCCCTTCAGCAGTCCCGACAGACTGCCGTCCGCCCCGGCCGTATAGGCCCAGCCGGGGAGCAGGACCTTATCGCAAAACCCTTTTAAAATCGCCGGCATCGTCCCCCACCAGACGGGGAACGGGAAGACCAGCACATCCGCGTCCTCTATGGCGCGCTGATACGGCGCCACCATGGGGTCGGCGGCCTTTCCCTGGCCCCACAGCCGCAGATCCTCCGCTTGCATGACAGGGTTAAAGCCGTCCTCCACGAGGTCAATGACCCTGACGGTCCGGCCCATTTGCTCGAGCGTGTCGGCGATGGCCTTGACGGCCGCCGCATTAAAACTTCCCTTATAGGGGTGAGCGCTGATCACCAAATAGTTCATGCATGTTTCCTCTCCATCTTCATTGGGGAAAAGCCCATCACGTCCGCCGCGCTGAAGCCCGACGCCCATAGGATGACCGTTTTGCCAAAGCCGTATACAAGCCGCAGACAGCGATCAACAGCTTAGTCAAAGAGCCTTTGGCTCTTTGACTAAGCTGTTGTTTGGCTCACTTTTTGCAAAAGCTAGCTGTTCTCTTTCAGCCTGCGGATCTCCTCGGGGATGTCCCCGTCCTTCAGGGATTTCAGCGCCTCAGTTGACCCTGCCTCAACTGCCATGTCATAGAACCAGCACTTGTAGTTAATCATGTCCAGCGCCTTTTGAAGGGTGGCCATCTGCTCCTCTACGGCGAGCTTTCGCTCGTAAAACATGTCTCGCCGCCGCTTAATGGTCGCGTCGCCCTCGGTATAAGAGTAAATGAACGCCTTGATGTCTTTGATGGGCATATGGGTGGCCTTTAAGCAGTTGATGAGCCTGAGTCGCTCTAAATCAGAGTCCTTGAAGATGCGGATGCCTCCGGCGCTGCGATGGACAAACGGCAGCAGCCCTTCTTTGTCATAGTACCGTAGCGCCGAGGCGGACATATTGAGTTTTTCGGCGGCAGTCCCGATGGTGTAAGACATAATAATCACTTCCCGAAATTATTCTTTCAAGCCCCTTGACTTAAACCAAACTTTAGGTTATAGAATCACAGTAGCACAGTTTGCCGGCACAGTCAACAGGCAGCCGAAGCCGGTAAAATACTGTTTTTTGTGGAAACAACCAAACACATGAAAGAGAGGGAGAATAATGGAATACGCAAAATTGGGCAACACGGGGATGGACGTCTCCCGCATTTGTCTGGGTTGTATGGGTTTTGGCGACAACACCAAGGGCGCGCATACATGGGTACTCGACTATGAAAGTGCTCTGCCCATCATTCAAAGGGCACTGGAACTGGGGGTCAATTTTTTTGACACGGCCAACGTATACGCGGGCGGCACCAGTGAGGAAGTCATCGGGCGCGCTCTGAAAGAGCATGCGCGGCGCGATGAAGTCGTTCTGGCCACAAAGGTCAACGGGAGAATGCACGACGGGCCCAACGGAGCAGGCCTTTCGCGCAAGGCCATCATGAGCGAGATCGACAAGAGCCTGAAGCGACTTCAGATGGACTATGTCGACTTGTACATCATCCACCGCTGGGATTACCTCACCCCTATTGAGGAGACGATGTCCGCCATGCACGACGTTGTCAAGGCGGGCAAGGCGCGATACATCGGCGCGTCGGCCATGTACGCCTGGCAGTTCCAAAAGGCGCTTTTCACGGCCGAAAAACACGGCTGGACGCGCTTTGTATCCATGCAAAACCACCTCAATCTGATCTACCGCGAGGAAGAGCGGGAAATGCTGCCGCTTTGCCGGGCGGAAAAGATCGCGGTCACCCCATACAGCCCGCTGGCGTCGGGAAGACTTTCCCGCGACTGGTCGGAGACGACCGAACGCCTGAGAACCGACAAAATCGCCATGGTCAAGTATGATTCCACGGCCGCTCTGGACAAACCGATCGTCGACCGCGTCACCGAGCTTGCCCAAAAATACGGCGTGACCCGCACGCAGATTGCGCTCGCGTGGCATCTTCAAAAGGAACCTGTGGTTGCGCCAATCATCGGCGCAACCAAACTCTTGCACATTGAGGACGCGGCTGCGGCCGTTACGGTCAAGCTGACGCCCGAAGACGCCGCCTATCTGGAAGAGCCTTATATGCCGCACGGAATTGTCGGCCACGTGTAAGCTGAGGGTTTCGCGCATGGCGGGCAGAGCGGCCCGAGAAAGCGAGTTACCCAAACCCCTCGACGCGCAGACAAACCGATGCGTCAGGCGTTGCGCAAAAACCGATAAAGACTGAAACCCAATGCGTTCCCGGATTCATTTCGGGAACGCATTTTACTGCGCAAATATGCGGCATAAGCGCGCGCTTTACGAAAGGTCAAAAGCGTTGTGCCACGCGCTAATCACCGTTTGTCAAATCTTTCAGGGCCATAAAAAGTATGGCATTCCTTGCGCAGGGGAATATTTGCGCGCTGATTACAAAGGCTATCTGAGAATCCCAGCGTCTATTTTTACGCGCCCAGACAT
This sequence comes from Oscillospiraceae bacterium, assembly GCA_031550325.1. Lineage (GTDB taxonomy): Bacteria > Bacillota > Clostridia > Oscillospirales > UBA929 > JAVBTT01. The sequence goes on along the minus strand of JAVBOR010000029.1, from coordinate 35,860 downwards.
GGTTTTGCGCGCGGAACTTCGGAGGATTCCATGATGAAAAAGATTCTTTGCAGCCTTTGTCTTTGCCTGGCGCTTGCGACGTCGGCCATCGCCCAATCAGGCACGTACGTCGTAAAAAGCGGCGACAGCATGTGGAAAATAGCCGTTCAGTATCAGATCGGCATCAGCGAACTCATTCAGGCTAACCCGCAGATCAAAGACCCCAAGATGATTTATGTCGGGCAGAAGATCACCGTTCCCAACATCGACGACGTCAAGGCGCTTGAAGCAGAGGTCGTCCGGCTGGTTAACGTCGAGCGCGCCAAGAAGGGCCTCCAGGCGCTCAAGCACAACTGGGAGTTGTCCCGCGTGGCGCGCTACAAGTCCCAGGACTTCATCAACAAGAATTACTTTGACCATCAGTCTCCCACCTACGGAAGTCCCTTTGACATGATGAAACAGTTCGGCATCCGCTATATGGCAGCCGGCGAAAACATCGCCAAGGGGCAGGCCACTCCCGCCGCCGTCATGAACAGCTGGATGAACTCGACGGGGCACCGCAACAACATTTTAAGCTCAGGATTTTATGAGATCGGCGTGGGCGCCGCCAAGGACAGCAAGGGAAACCTTTACTGGACGCAAATGTTTATCAAGGCTGCCTGAGACAGCAGGCTGAAACAACCCCGCCTTCGGCGGGGTTGTCAGACTGTAGACAAAGGCCGCCTCTTCGTTCCTTTGCGCAAAACCACGTCGAGCCTGACGCCGAAGGCGGCGGGTCCCTACTGGACTGAAATAAGAAGAGCCGAGCGCCCGAGCAGGGAGGCATGGAGCCTGGAGGCGTTTTGAAGCGCACGCGCCCCGAAGGGGCGACCGGTTCAAAAGCCGAAAGGCGAAGGACGACCGCCCGCGAGGACGAATGAGGCTTGACAGGCGAAAAAAATTAGAACCACAACTCTTTCACGGATTCACTCCGGGAAAGTCACCCAACGCGCGTCTTCACAAAAACGCGTTCCTGCTCCCGTTTGTAGACAAATCGAAGGTTTGTCTACAGTCTCACGCGGCCGACAAAACGTCGGCCGCGTGATCAGATCACTGCCCTAAAAAGGCTTCGAGGCGGTCGAGGCCTTTTTCAATATTCTCCATGGAGGTGGCATAGGACCAGCGAATATACCCCGGCGCACCGAAGCTGTCGCACGGCACAACGGCCACGCCCTGTTTTTCCAAGAACAGTGAGGCGAAGTCATCCGCGCTGTCCACACGGCGCCCTGCAATCTCCCGCCCGAGCAACTTTTTAATGTTCATGAAGATATAAAACGCGCCGTCAGGCTTTAGGCAACTGACGCCGTCAATGGCGGCAACGCGCTTTACAAAGAAGTCCCTGCGCTTTTCAAACGCGGCCTGCATCTCCAAAATGCTCTCCTGTGGGCCGTCCAGCGCCTCAAGCGCGGCCAGCTGAGAGACAGTGGACGGCGCGGATGACGCGTGGGACTGGTAAGCGGACATCACCTTGGCGATCTCCGCGTCGGCACAGGCCCAGCCGATGCGCCACCCGGTCATGGCGTAGCTCTTGGACACGCCGTTGATCAGAATGGTCTGGGCTTTGATGTCCTGACCAATCGTCGGAAAACTGACATAGGGCTGGCCAAAGACCAGCTTGTCATAAATCTCGTCGGAGATGACATACAGCCCGCGCCGCAGACAAACTGCGGCGATCGCCTCAAGCTCCTCGCGGTTATACAGCATGCCGGTCGGGTTGGACGGAGAGTTTAAGATGAGCGCCTTGGTTTTGCTCGTGCAGGCGTCGTCCAGCTGCTGGGCAGTCATGCGGAACATGGACGACTCGTCTGCCGAAACGATGACTGGCGTTGCGCCTGCCATGCGGATCATCTCTTCATAGCTGACCCAATAGGGCGCCGGAAGAATCACCTCGTCGCCCGGGTCGCACAGCGTCATCAGCGCGAAAAACAGGCTCTGCTTCGCGCCTGAGGAAATGACCACCTGCGCCGGAGTGTAGGTAAGCGAGTAATCCCGGTCAAGCTGGGCGCACACGGCTTTGCGCAACGCGTCTATGCCGGCGGCGGGCGTGTACTTGGACATATTGTCGACGATGGCCTGGATGCCGGCCGTCTTGATGTTTTCCGGCGTGTTGAAATCGGGCTCGCCCGCGCCGAAACCGACGACATCCTGCCCCTCGGCCTTCATTGTTTTATACATGGCGTCAATGCGGATGGTGGTGGACGCTTGTACAGCAGACGCCACGCGCGAGAGTGGTTTTTTCATGTTCTGTTCCCCCTACTTTAATAGACTGGCTTTTCCCGGCGCATGAACGAAAGAACCGCTTTGCCCACAGCGGCGGCAAGAAGCGCTGCGACAGCGGCTTCCATCAGGCCGTTGACGCCGATAATGCCGGTCATAATGCTGTCCACCGAAATACCAGCGATCTCGGCGTACTGCTCGGCAAAGAACAGGTAAAACCCCGAAATAACAAGAACGGTGTTGGTCGCCGAACCCAAAACGCCCGTGATCGCCAGCGCGGCCAGCTGAGGAAGCCTTTTCAGCCTGTCGAGTCCGGCGAAACACAGACCCGAGACCGTGCCCACCAAAATACGCGGCACAAAACAGATGACCAGGCTCCAGACGCTGCCTTCATACGCGCCCGCGCTATATAGCGGCGTAAACAAAAAGGCCATGGCCGCCGACGCGGGCGGCGGCATGAACGTCCAAACAATAAAGCTGAACAGACCGAAAAAAAACCCCATAACCGTGCCGTAACCGGTGCCGAGAATCACCGCGGTCAGAATGACCGGAATGTGGCTGAGCGTCGCGACGATGGGCGTACCGGCAAACAGAGAGCCAAGCGGCGTAAAACAGACCAGCGCCTCAAGCGCGAGCATGATGGAAAACAAGACAAGTGTAAATACCGGGCTTTTCCGTTTCATATCCCGCTCCTCCTAAAATTCGGCAAAGCCGGGCGTTCGGGGGAAGGCAATCACGTCTCTGATGTTGCTCATGCCTGTCAAATACATGATCATGCGCTCAAAACCGAGCCCAAACCCCGCGTGGGGCGTCGACCCGAACTTGCGCAGATCCAGATACCAGCTGTAGTCCTCGACTTCGAGCTCAAGCTCCCTGATGCGGGCGACCAGCACGTCGTGGCGTTCCTCGCGCTGGCTGCCGCCAATGAGCTCGCCGACGCCCGGCACCAGCATATCCATGGCAGCGACGGTCTTTCCGTCCTCATTGACGCGCATGTAAAACGCCTTGATCTCTTTGGGGTAGTCGGTCACAAACACGGGCCCGCCCACCACCTTTTCGGTCAGGTAGCGCTCGTGCTCGGTTTGAAGGTCGCAGCCCCAAAACACCGGATACTTAAAGCTGTCGGCGGCCTTCTCAAGCTCGGCCACCGCCTGCGTGTAGCTCATGCGGGCAAACTTGGCGTTTCGCACGGCTTCAAGGCGCTCCATTAGCTGTTTATCCACAAAGTCGGCAAAAAAGCGAATCTCGTCCGGACAGCGTTCCATAACCCTGTTGATGACATGCTTGACCATGGCCTCGGCCAGCTCCATATCGTCGTTGAGGTCGGCAAAGGCAAGCTCAGGCTCGATCATCCAAAACTCGGCAGCGTGGCGCGGCGTGTTGGAGTTCTCGGCGCGGAACGTCGGCCCGAAGGTATAGGTGCGCGAGAACGCCTGCGCAAACGTCTCGGCCTCAAGCTGCCCGGATACGGTCAGGCCGGTCTGCTTGCCAAAGAAATCCTCCGAATAGTCGGTTTTGCCGGGCTCCAGGCAGGTCACGCGGAACATCTCCCCTGCGCCCTCGCAGTCACTGCCCGTGATGATGGGCGTGTGCGCGTAGACAAAGCCCCTGCCGTGGAAAAACTCATGAACGGCAAACGCCGCCTCACTGCGCACACGGAACACCGCCTGAAAGGTGTTTGTGCGCGGCCGAAGGTGGGCCACCGTGCGCAAATATTCCATACTATGCCGTTTTTTCTGTAAGGGATAGTCAGGTGGACAGTCGCCCACGACGCGCACGGCCTCGGCTTTGATCTCAAAAAGCTGCTTCGCTTCGGGCGTCAGCACCAGCTCTCCCCTGACCTCCACAGCCGTACCGACCCCCAGCGCAATCGTGCGAGAAAAGTCGGCCATTTTTTCATCCACAACAACCTGCACGCTCTTTTGGCAGGTGCCGTCTCCCAGCTCCAAAAATCCGATCACCTTGGAGTCGCGCACAGTGCGCAGCCACCCATTCAATACGATCTGCGTTCCGGCCAGTTCCTTCGCCTGTTCGTAAACCTCTCTGACGGTGAGCATCCTCTTTCCTCCTTCTGTATACGCCGCTTACAGGGGCGTTCAATCGCTTTTCTCGTCCCGGCGGCACCGGGTCAGCGGTCTGGTCGCGGGGTCAGGGATCATGAAGTCTTTTCTTCCCCGCCGCGCCGGCGCTCCTCCAGGCAGTAAAACTCCACAGAGTCGCTCAACGCCTGCCAGGAGGCCTGAATGATATCTGCGGACACGCCCACCGTGCTCCACACGCGCCCGCCGTCCGTGGACGTGATCAGCACGCGCACCTGCGAGGCGGTGGCGTCCCGCGGATTGAGCACGCGCACTTTATAGTCAATGAGACGGATGGCGCCCACCTGAGGATAAAAGGGCTTCAGCGCGCCGCGCAGCGCGCTGTCCAGCGCGTGCACCGGGCCGTCCCCCTCGCCGGCGCTGAGCGCGGACTCCGCGCCGACGCGCAGCTTGATCAATGCGGTCGCTTTGCCCTCATTCATGCCAAACTGCTCGCTGAACGTCCTGAAATACACGAGCTCAAACAGCGGTTTGTATACGCCGAGCTCGCGGCGCACAAGCAGCTCAAAGCTGGCCTCGGCGCCCTCATAGGCGTACCCCAGCTTTTCACGCTCTTTCAGCAGCCCGGCAAGCGCGGCCACCTCGGGCGCGTTCTTGCCGGCGTCCGGCAGGATGGCCCTGACAAAGGGCAGAACCTGATTGCGTCCGGACAGCTCGGAAGTCAGAAACCGGCGGTCGTTGCCGAACACTTCGGGAGAAATATGCTCAAACGTCGCGGGGTTTTTGCGCATGGCGTCGATGTGCATACCGGCCTTGTGCGCAAACGCCGACCGTCCGACGTAGGGCAGGTTGGATTTCAGCGAGACGTTGGCGATTTCGGCGACGGTTCGCACCGCGCGCGTCAGAGATGAGAGGTCGCAGGACAGCGTTTTGCCGCGTTTGCCCGAAAGCCCGGCCATCACCGTGGCCAGATTGGCGTTGCCGCAGCGCTCGCCGAAGCCGCACAGCGTCCCCTGTACATGCCCGGCGCCGGCCTCGACGGCCAGCATCGTGTTGGCGTCGGCCATGCCGGTGTCGTTGTGGGCGTGGATGCCCAAAGGCGTGTCGAGACAGGCGCGCACATCGCGAACGACCGCGTACACCTCGTCGGGAAACCGGCCTCCGTTGGTGTCGCACAGCACAAGCAGAGAAGCGCCGCCGCGCGCCGCCGCGCGCAGGCACTCGAGCGCATAATCGCGGTTGAGGAGATACCCGTCAAAAAAATGCTCGGCGTCGAAGAGAACCTCACGCCCGCCGGCACGCAAAAAGGAGCAGCTCTGCTCAATCAGCCTCAGATTTTCTTCGCCGGAGCAGCACAGCACGTCGGTCACGTGCAGCAGGCTGGCCTTTCCAAACACGGTCACCGCGGGGGTCTGTACGCTCAGTAGCTCGCGGATGCCCTCATCCTCCTGCGGCAGCGTGTCTTTGCGCGCCGTCGGGCCAAACGCCGTGAGCTTTGAAAAGCGCGTGGGCGGCCGGAGGGCAAACAGTTCCCTGTCCTTGGGATTGGAGGGCTGCCCAGCCTCAATATAGTCGACGCCGATCTCGTCCAGCACGCGAATGATCTCCAGTTTGTCCAGTACCGAAAAAGAAACCCCTTCGGCCTGCGCGCCGTCGCGGAGACTCGTGTCGAGCGTCACGACCCGGCTCACGTGTCTTCACCGTCAGTTATGGCCTTGTTGACCGCGTTGATATAAGCCTTGACCGAAGACTCAATGATGTCGGTGGAAATGCCCCTGCCCGTATACATGTTGCCTTTTCCGTCGACGATGCGCACCAGGGCCTCACCCAAAGCGTCCCCGCCCTCGGTCACCGAGTGCAGCGCGTAGTTTTCTAGGGAAAACTGGCCGCCCGTGATGGAGTTGACCGTCTTAAACGCGGCGTCCACAGGGCCGTCGCCCATCTCCACGCCCTGAATCAGCGCGTCGCCGCGGCGGAGCTTGAGAATGGCCGTGGCGTCAATGGTGTTGCCCGAGTTGATCACAAAGCTCTCCAGTTTGTAAAGCCCGACGTCCTCAAAGGTGTCGCCGCCCATGAGCGCAATGAGATCCCGGTCGGAAACGACCTTCTTTTTGTCGGCCAAAACTTTAAACTGCTCAAAGACAGCGTCCAGAGCCTCCGGCGTGGGCGAAAACCCCAGCGCGTGCAGGCGCTCGCTGAGCGCAGCCCTGCCCGAGTGCTTGCCCAGAACGATGCTGTTCAGCGGAATGCCGATCTCTTCGGGCCGCATGATCTCATAGGTCTCCCGGTCGGCCAGAACGCCGTGCTGGTGAATGCCGGCCTCGTGGGCAAAGGCGTTTGCGCCGACGATGGCCTTGTTGGGCGGAATGGGCAGTCCGATCACAGCCTGAATCAGGCGCACTGCCTTGTAAATCTGGCGGCTGTCCACGCCGCAGTCTGCCGACATCAGATCGGCGCGGGTCTTCAGCGTCATGACAATCTCTTCCAGAGACGTGTTTCCGGCGCGCTCGCCGATGCCGCTGAGCGTGCACTCGACCTGCGACGCGCCCGCGGCCACGCCCGAGATGGAGTTGGCCGTGGCCATGCCAAGGTCGTTGTGGCAGTGCACCGAAACCGTCACGCCGTCAACACCCGGGCAGTGCTCCTGAACATATTTGACCAGATTATAAAACTCGTTGGGCGTCGCGTAGCCCACGGTGTCGGCAATGTTGATCACACTGGCGCCTGCCTCAATGGCCGCCTTATAGACCTCGCACAAAAAGGCCCTGTCCGAGCGCGTGGCGTCCTCGGCCGAAAACTGCACGTCCGCGCAAAAGCGCCTGGCGTACTTGATCGACTGAACCGCCTGCTCCAGAACCTGCTCGGGCGTCATTTTAAGCTTGGCGCGCATGTGGATGGGCGACGTGGCGATTACCAAATGGATGCGGGGAGAAACCGCCGCCTTGAGCGCTTCGGCTGCCGCGTCGATGTCATTTTGCACGCAGCGGGAAAGCGACGCGACACACGCGTTTTTGACAAGTTCGGACACGGCTTTTACCGCTGCGAAGTCACCCGGCGAGGAAATGGCAAATCCTGCCTCGATCACATCGACGTTCAGTTTTTCGAGTTGAGCCGTGACATCAAGCTTTTCGGCAATGTCCATGGAGCAGCCGGGGGACTGTTCTCCGTCGCGCAAAGTAGTGTCAAATATTTGAATTCGACGCTTCAACTTGCCACGCTCCCTCTTGAAAAATAGTAACAACTAGTATATACTTGGACAAATCTGCTGTCAAGGGAAAGTAAAGGAGCCGCAACATGAAGCAACAATTGGAGGATTTGCGCAACAGGGTGCGCGAGGCATTCGCGAGCGTCGATTCCGTATCAGAGCTTGAATCGCTGCGCGTCCGTTTTTTGGGGAAAAAGGGCGAGCTTACGGCCGTGTTGAAAGAGATGGGCAAGCTCAGTGCCGAAGAACGCCCCATCATGGGAAGCCTGGCCAACGAAATCCGGGCGTACATCGAAACACAGCTTGAGCAGTCGGGCGCCCGCCTGTCGCAGCAGGCGCTCAGCGCGCGCCTCGCGGCGGAGACGATTGACGTCTCACTTCCCGGAGCGCCGCGCAGGCTCGGCAGCGCCCATCCGATGAGCAACATTTTGACCGAGGTGGAGGAGATCTTTCTGGGCATGGGCTTTCAGATCGCCGAGGGCCCTGAAGTCGAACACACCTATTACTGCTTTGACGCGCTGAACACGGGGGAAGACCATCCCGCGCGCGACATGCAGGATACCTTTTATATGGACGACAAAACCATTCTGCGCACGCAGACCTCGTCGGTTCAGATCCGCGTCATGGAAAAGCAGTCCCCGCCGATCCGCATCATTTCCCCTGGAAGGGTCTACCGCAAAGACGAGGTCGACGCCACACACTCGCCGATGTTCCATCAAATCGAGGGACTCGTTGTCGACAAAGGCGTCACGATGGGCGACCTGAAGGGCACACTGGAGTTATTGATGAGGAGCATCTACGGGGGGAAGACCAAGCTGCGCTTTCGCCCTCACCACTTCCCCTACACCGAGCCCTCTGCCGAGGTCGACCTTGAGTGCTTCGCCTGCGGCGGCAGAGGCTGTTCGCTTTGCAAGGGCGAGGGCTTTATCGAAATGCTGGGCTCGGGCATGGTGCACCCCCAGGTGCTCAGAAACTGCGGCATCGACCCGGAGATTTATTCGGGCTTCGCGTTCGGCATCGGTCTGGAGCGGCTTGCGCTCATGCGCTACAACATCACCGACATGCGCCTGTTCTTTGAAAATGACATGCGCTTCCTGTCGCAGTTTTAAGGGGGGCGTCTGACAATGAAATGTTCAGTTAACTGGCTTTCCGATTTTGTGTCCATTACCCTCTCCGCCCAGGATCTGGCAGCCGCGCTGACGATGTCTGGCTCCAAGGCCGAAACCGTTGAGGTCCTCGGCGGCGACATTCAAAACGTCGTTGTGGGCAAACTCCTCAGCGTAGAGCGCCATCCCAACGCCGACAAGCTGCTTTTGTGCAAAGTCGACGTCGGCGGCGACGAGATTCTTCAGGTCTTAACCGGCGCACCCAACGTGTCCCAGGGGGACATCGTTCCTGTCGCGCTTGACGGCGCGCTTCTGCCCGGCGGCAAGGTCATCCGCACGGGAAAAATGCGCGGCGAGCTTTCCCAGGGAATGCTCTGCTCCATCGGAGAGCTGAACCTGACGCTCGCCGACGAGCCCGGCGCCGACGCCGAGGGCATTTTGCTGCTGCCCGGTTGCGACGCGCCGCTTGGGCAGGACATCAGAGAGGCGCTGCTGCTCAGCGACAGCGCGATCGACTTTGAAATCACGAACAACCGCCCGGACTGCCTGTCGGTCATCGGGCTTGCGCGTGAAACGGCGGCGACGCTTCAGCAGGCGCTTACCCTGCGCGTCCCAGGGGTGCGCGGCGGCGGGCAGCGCGTCGACGCGCTGCTGTCCGTTGAGGTGCCCGACGCCGATCTGTGCCCTCGCTATTCGGCGCGCATGGTGGAAAACGTCAGGGTGGAGCCGTCGCCCCGCTGGCTGCGCAGGCGGCTGCGCGCGTCCGGCATTCGCCCGATCAACAACATCGTCGACATCACCAACTATGTTCTGCTTGAGTACGGCCAGCCGATGCATGCGTTTGACTTCGGCTGTGTCGAGGGCGGCAAAATCGTTGTGCGCCGCGCCAAAGAGGGCGAAGAGCTTGAGACGCTTGACGGCCAGACGCGCGCGCTCAGCCCGGACATGCTGGTCATTGCCGACGCGCGCAAACCGGTCGGCGTCGCGGGCGTCATGGGCGGCGAGGGCAGCGGCATCACCGAAAGCACGACGACCATCGTCTTTGAGTCCGCCAACTTCTCCGGGCCGTCCATCCGCAAGACGGCGCTTTCGCTGGCGATGCGCACGGACGCCTCCACGCGGTTTGAAAAGGGCTTGGACGCCTCGGTGACCGTCGAGGCTTTGCAGCGCGCCTGCGAGCTCGTGGAGCTGCTCGGCGCGGGCACGGTTTGCGAGGGCGTCATTGACCTCGATCAAAGCGATCTCCGGACGCGCCGGATCCCCTTCGGCGCCGCTAAAATCAATGCGTTTCTCGGCACCGACATCCCCGAAGTGTTTATGGAGCGCGCGCTGGCCTCGGTGGGCTGCGTCGTGCGCCCAGACGGCGTCACGCCGCCCTCCTGGCGCGCCGACCTCAATATATGGGAGGATCTGGCCGAGGAAGTTGCCAGGCTCTACGGCTACAACAACATTGCCTCGACCATAACCGCCTCTTCCGAGGTCGGTCGCAGAACGCCTCTACAGGTTGCCCGGCGCGGGGTTAGCCGGACGTGCATAGCTCTGGGCTACAGAGAAATGCTCACCTACTCGTTTGTCGGCCGCTCCCTGTACGCCAAAGCAGGGCTCTCGGCCGAGGGCGCAGTCACACTGCTCAACCCGTTGGGCGAGGAAACCTCCGTCATGCGCACCGAAGCACTTCCCTCGCTTTTGGAGGCGCTTTCCCGCAATCAGGCCGCTCGAAACCCGGCAGCCTCCCTGTTTGAGCAGGCCATGGTCTATCTCCCCCGCCCGAAGCAGCTGCCCGAGGAAACGCTGCGCCTGGTGTTGGGGCTGTACGGAGAGGGCGTTGACTTCTTTTCCCTCAAGGGCGACGTTGAGGCCGTTCTATCGGCGGCGCGCGTTGCCTCGCCGCGCTTTGAGTCCACTGCCAAACACGCCGCCTTCCACCCCGGACGCTGCGCCGAGCTGCGCTCGGGCGACAGGGTTCTGGGCGTTCTGGGAGAGATTCATCCGGCCGTTTTGGATCGCTTTGGATGTGACAAGCCGGTTTTCGCAGCCGAGCTCAGCCTTCCGGCGCTGCTCGAATGCGCGCTCCCCGAGGCGCAGTTTGCCCCGCTGCCGCGCTTCCCGCAGATCAACCGCGACCTTGCCGTTGTCTGTGACGCCGCCCTGCCCGCCTCGGCGCTGACCGACGCCGTTTGGCAGAGCGCCTCTAAAATGCTGACCGGCTGCGCGGTGTTTGACGTCTACACCGGCGCGCCGATCCCCAGCGGGCAGAAGAGCGTCGCGCTGTCGCTGACGTTCCGGGCAGATGACCGCACGCTCACCGACGCCGAGGCCGACGCCTCGGTCGCCAAGGCTCTGAAAGCGCTTGAGGCGCAGTGCGGAGCGGTTCTGCGCAGCTGAGCGCAGGTCGCTGGCGGCACGATTAAGCGACACTGTGACATTAATAACACAGCAATTAGTGAGGCCTTTTCGGATTTATTCCGGAAAGGCCTCACTAATTGCTGTGTGCGTTTATAGGGCCTGTTTCGCTTTTTTCGGGGAGGAACACGGAACATTTATGAAAAAACTCAATATACTGTGGTATGACGGTTTGTAAGGAGTGATGTCCATGTGCCGTCGGCTGATTCCATGGGGATTTGCGGTGCTTGCGCTTGGCCTGGGCATCCTGATGGCCATTTTGTTTCCCGCAATTGTGCTTGTGCTTTTGCTCGCGTGTATTGTGGTTTGTATCGGGTTGTTGCTGATCAAGCGATAAGGGGGAATTGATGTATGAAAATTGTTGTGTTCCAGTCGCCAAAGCTGCTCAGAAGTCTTTTGCGCAGGGTGTTTGGCGTCAAAGCCAAGGACTGAACCAAACGCCGGTTATGTGCACGGCGGCCTTGTCCTCAGCGCCGCCCGGCGCATCCCTTGCACGGTGAAAGCAAAACGGCCGGCTCCGGTTCCCCTTCTCAAAAAGGGCTGAAACGGAGCCGGCTGCCATATATTGACCCAGAAGGCAAAAAGACGCGCCACGCTCCTTTGCGTATGACGCCCGCAAAACGAGATTCTTCTCCCCTTTGTTGACAAACAGAGGGTTTGCCACCAGGTTTGTCGGCAACCGTTGCATATCCGCGCCGGCCCTCTAATATACTGCTATAGAACAAGCCGTTAAAGGAGGATAAAGCATGGAGCTCAAAATGAGATCGCTCCGCTACTTCGAGAGGATTTTCGAGACGCAGGCCACGCTGGAAAGCGGCGGAGAAATGATCGTCCCCGATTTGTATCCCGATATTGCGCGCATCATAGACACCTCCGGCCAGGCGTGCATCAAAGAAAAACTGTTGATGGACGACCGGCTGGAGGCCACCGGCGTCATCAAAGCGGGCGTTCTCTACATGCCTGAAAATGCAAACACGCTTGCCAAGATGGACGTCAGTCTTCCCTTTTCGCAGACGTTTGACGGGCATTTCCCCGCTGAGGCGCAGGCTCTTTGCCATGTGCGCCTGCTGAGTGTGGACGCGCACGCGGTCAATCCGCGCAAGGTGCAGATCACAGCCTCGATTCTCGTGGAGTGCCGCCTGTTCGCGCCGCGCGAGGTTCAGATCTGCGACAACATCGAAGGCAGCTGCGAACAACTCAAAAGCGCCTGGAAGGCCTATATGGCCATCGGTGTAAAGGAAAAACCATTTTCAGTCATGGAGGAGCTGGAGCTCTCCTCCAACAAGCCTCCGGTTGAGGATATCCTGAAGGTGGACGTGCGGTGCGCGGTGAGCGACGCCAAGCCAGTGGGCAACAAACTGGTATTCAAAGGGGTTGCGCTGGTGCGGCTGCTCTATCGCTCGGGCGAGGAGCTATGCACGGTCGAGCAGGAGTTTCCTTTTTCCCAGATTATGGAGATGGACGGGCTGGAGGACGGTGCCATGGTCGACCTGGACTTTATGCTGGCCGGCCTTGAACTGGACGTGCGCGCCGTAATGAACAACGAGGCGCGGACCATTGCCGTGTCGCTTTACCTGGAAGCGCAGGCCATCGCGTATGTAGAGCGCTACATAGAAGCCGTGGCCGATCTGTACGGTGTTGACCGCAAGCTCTCGCCCGTGTTTACCCCGCTCTCGATGACCGAGCTGGTGGATAAAAACGTACGACGTCACGCGGTCCGCGAGCAAATTGAAACGGGTGAGGACGTTTCGACGGTGGTCGACACGCAGATCACCCTGTGGCCGGTCTCACGGCGAGAGGACGGTACGCTGGTCTGCGACGCCATGGTCAAGGTGCTGTACTTAAACGACGCCGGTCAGTACGGCCTTGTCTCCCGCCGCATCCCGGTGCAGTGCCCCGTTGAGTCGGGAGACAACATTTCCGCCGTGGCCCGTCTGGCCGGAGACATGATGGCCATGCCGTCTCAGGACGGCCTGGAGGCTCGCTTCTCCGTGGATTTCGACCTTACCGGCACGCGCGGTTTGCAAATGATGACCATCACGTCTGTGGGCGAGGAGTCGCCCGACGAGGATTCAGATCGGCCCAGCGTCGTTATGCGCCGTTGCCGAGACGGCGAAACGCTTTGGGATATAGCCAAACGCTATGGCGCAACGCGCAATGATTTGGCGGCTGTCAACGGTCTGGAATCGTTTGACGCGCTGCAGCCGGGCAAGTTGCTGCTCATTCCCCGCAAACGATAAAAAGCGCCGTAACGCCGGCGGAAACGTTTTTTGGGTCAGAGGGCGGCCTGTGGCCATTCCCTCTGGCCCAAAAGCGTTCCAGAAGGTTCATGGGGACGTTCATCCGCTCCCGACAACGGGCGCGACATGTTTCCGTCATAATTGCGGACAAATCCCCATATATATAAATTGACCATCCGAAATGATGCAAGGGGGAAACAGCGTTGGAAAATCGAAGGATTTATGAGGATATCGCACAGCGGACGGACGGAGACATCTACATCGGCGTGGTGGGTCCGGTGCGGACCGGAAAGTCCACCTTTATTAAGCGTTTTATGGAAACCCTCGTTCTCCCGAACATCGAGAATGAGTACCGCCGTGAACGCGCCAGGGACGAACTGCCCCAGTCCGGGTCAGGGCGTACCGTGATGACGGCCGAGCCGAAATTCATTCCCGAAGAGGCCGTCGAGATCAGCGTGGGCGGCGGCGCAAACCTGAGCGTGCGGCTCATTGACTGTGTGGGCTACATGGTGGACGGCGCGATCGGGCAGTTTGAGGACGGGCGTCCGCGCATGGTCACAACACCCTGGTTTGACTATGAAATCCCCATGACCGAGGCAGCCGAGGTCGGAACGCGCAAGGTGATCGCCGAGCACTCGACCATCGGCATGGTCATCACGACTGATGGCACCATCACCGACATTCCCAGAGAGGATTACCTGCCCGCCGAAGAGCGGGTCATCCGTGAGCTTCAAGCCCTCGGCAAGCCGTTTTTGGTGGTCGTCAACTCGGCGTATCCGGAGTCGCCGCTGGCCGGCGCAGTTTGCGAAGAAATCGCGTCCAAATTTGATGTCACCTGTCTGGCCGCCAACTGCCAGGACATCAAGGATCGGGATGTCGGCGGCGTGATCAAAGGCATATTGTATGAGTTTCCCGTGGTGGAGCTTGGGCTGAACCTGCCCCCGTGGATTGACGCTCTGCCGTTTGAGCACCCCATCAAGAGCGAGCTGTACGCCGCCATGCTCAAGAGCGCCGAAAAGATGAACCGGATTCGCGACATCGAAGAGGTTCTTGACGAGCTCAAGGGCTGCCCCGACATCTCCATGGTTCGCATCAAGAACATCAATATGGGCACAGGCGTCGCGCTGGCCGACATTGAGCTGCCGCGGGAGCTGTTTTACCGCACGCTCGGCGAGCAAAGCGGCTTTGAGATCAGCGACGACGGCGACCTGCTCAAACTACTGTCCGGGCTGTCGAAGGTCAAGACCGAATACGACAAGGTGGAGGCCGCTCTGCGCGACGTGCGCGAAAACGGCTACGGCATTGTCATGCCGAGTTCGGATGAGCTCAGGCTTGAGGACCCGGAGATTGTCAAGCAGGGCAACCGCTACGGCGTGCGCCTGCGCGCGTCCGCGCCGTCCATCCATATGATCCGCGCCGACATTGAGACCGAGGTCAGTCCGATTGTCGGCAACGAGCGGCAGAGTGAAGAGCTGATCACCTATCTCATGAGCGAGTTTGACGACGAGCCCGAAAAGATCTGGCAGAGCAATATCTTCGGAAAGAGCCTGCATGACCTTGTCAGCGAGGGTCTGAACAACAAGCTTAAAAAGATGCCGGACGACGCGCGCTACAAACTTCAGGAGACGCTCCAGCGCATCATCAACGAGGGAAGTGGCGGCCTGATCTGCATCATTCTGTAGGAGGCAAAGAGGTTTACGGAGAGAGGCTATCCCGGATCTGACCCGGGATAGCCTCTCAGGCTGTCAAGGAACCAAGTGTTCTTTGATAAAGGCATGGTCTACAGTCCGACGGCGTTCATGAACGAGTAGACGACCCGCCGGTACTTCAGCTTTTCCTGCCAGAACAGCAACCCGTGCTCGCTGTCCTGGAAGATTTCGAGACGCTTTTTGTCGTGCGGCAGCGCTCTCCACAGCTGTATGGCCATTTGCACAGGTGTGGTCTCGTCCTTTTCAGCTGCCACCAACAGCGTGGGGATCCGTCCCTTTGCCATAGGGACGCGTACATCCAGATCCAAATAATCCATGCCATAGCGGAGTTTCATCGCGATGTTGCTCCAAAACACCATAAACCCGGCCGGCAGAGGGACGCGTTCCCCGGCAAGCGCCCGCCTGAAAAGGTCACATACATTGGAAAACGGGCTGTCCATCACGGCAAAAACAATGTTATGCAGCTGGCTTTCCTCCATACCAAGGTACTGCCCGATTGTCGCGGCGCCCATAGAGACTCCCCACAGCCCTATGGGATGGTTTTGCCCGGCAAGCTCTTTCATCTGACGAACACAGTCTGCCAAATCGTACTTTTCAAGGTGTCCGTAACAAACCGTATCGGCGCTGTTCTCTCCGCTGCCGCGCTGGTCGTACAATAAAACGTTGTAGCCCGCGCTCAGAAACATATCGGCAATCGGATAGGTTCCCACACGACTCATCCCCAGACCGTGAACCAGGACGACGGAGGCCGCCGCGTTTTCACCAGCCTTTATCCATTCATATGGGATGAGGTGTCCGTCCAGCGAGGACAAAAGCATACCGTGCATGATGGCGTTTTTCTCCCTGAAGTCTTCAGGGGAAAAGCCGAGCGCACGCAAAAAGCGCTCCATCTTGTCGACATGATTATCAAGGTCCCTTTTTGTATGCAGAATCCTCCGGGTGGCCACCCCTCCGGCGATCAGCCCGAAAAGAGCGATCAGCAGCGCGGCACCCCCAAGCAGCGCCGGGATCATGCCGCCGTTTTCCTGGACACGGTGATGACGCCCGACGCGACAATCTCCTGACGGCATTCCGCCCTCACAGAGACCTGCGAAATGCCCTCGTGCGAGTCCATCATCTCGGCGTGCAGCATCAGCTGGTCGCCTGGGCGTACGATCCCCTTGAAGCGAAACCTGTTGACGCCCGCCAGATATCCGACATATTCAGAGAGCGCCTTTTTGGCTTCGCCGCTGCTCGAAATCCCGCAGCAGTACATGACGGCGGTGAGCTGCGCCAGCGCCTCAATGATAAACACCCCGGGCAGAATCGGATCCTTGGGAAAGTGCCCTTGAAAAAAGGGCTCGTTAATCGACACATTCTTGTACCCCGAGGCGTGTATCCCCGGATTGACCTCGGTCACGGAGTCGAGAAGCAGAAAGGGGTACCTGTGCGGCAGCATTTCGCGGATTTCGATTGCACTGAGTTCCATTACGCGCTCCTTTCCAACGCTTCGCTCTGAAGCTGTGATACCTGAATACCCGAATGCCCGACAATTGTTCCGATTAGCTCTATGTATTGCCGGAGTACGTCAAGCGCTTCCCCTGCGGAAAACAGATCGGCGGCAAATGAGGCCTCGAATTCAATATTTCCGCCGGAGGCGGTGGCTTTGATATGGTATGGCACCAGCAAGGGCTCTTCGTCAAGTTCCCGGATTTCGGCCTTTTGGCCGGTGCTGGGCAAAACCAGATCGTCAAAGCCGAGGTAGTTAAAGAAAACCTCGTACAGTGGGCCGAGAGAGAGTTCCTCCATGCTCATGCTGTGATAGATGGCAAGCTGAGATGCCTCCTGATGCCGCAGCATGTCCTGAATGTTTTCCCTGCCGGCGAGGACAAACTCCAGCAGCGTCTTATGCTCATCGCAATGAAAGCGCGCGCAGATCGTGGTGGTAAACATACCGACTATGTCTCCCATCCCGCCGCCGACACGTCCGCCGGCGTTTGTTCCGATCACGCAATCCGGCTCTCCGCGGCGCAGGTAGAGCAAAAGCGAGAGCGCCGTCAGCATCACTTCGTATTCGGTGCAGCCATGCAGCCGGCAAAAACCGGCAAGCGCCTTTCGGATCCCGGAAGGAAGCTCCAGCTGGACCTTTTGGGCGGTGTACGACGGGGACAACCCGGCCGTCCGGGACGGCGGTAACGCCTTGAAGCACACGGCTGGCTTCCGGTTCAGCAGGTAACGGTTCCAAAAGCTCTTCGTCTCAGGGCCGATTCCCGGCGCGTTCAGCTCGGCGTACTGATAAAACCCGTTATGGGGCGCGCCAAGCTCCATCCCGGCGTAGCCGGCGAGCAAATCGTCTAGAAACGGCAGAAGCGAGTTATAGTCGAATATGGCATGGTGAAAGTTCAGGAGCAGCTTCTGCCCGCCCGCCCGGTCTTCAAGCAAGACAACACGAAACAGCGGCAGGGCCTCCAGGGAAAAATCCTCGACGAGCAGCTTAGCCTGTTCCTTTGTGATCTTTTCGCAATGGCGGTAGACAAAGGGGTTCACACCGCGCTCATGCCGTCTCATGACGTAGTTTCCATTTACCTTCTCAAAGACCGCGCGCAGCATGGCGTGCCGCTCAATCACAGCTTCAAGCGCTAAGCAAAGGCGATCAGGGTCGAGCTTTTTGCCAAATGACACAAGGTAGAGCAGGTTGAAGGATGGCTCTCCTCCTAAGCCCAGCGCCTTGGCGCGCTTATCCAGCTGACGCTTCATCTTGAGCATATACTTCTGGTTTTCGGTGACCGGGATCGATCCCGGCGCGTGGCCTTCCTGCCTCTGATCCACGTCTCCGGTTTGAAGCGCCTGCCCGACGAGCGCCGCAATATCTCCTATTGTTTTGCAGCGTGAAAGATCCCCCGTGCGCATGGACACGCCCCATTCCCTGCAGAGCCTGTTGGCCAGAATAAAAAACGAGAGCGAGTTTCCGCCGAGATGAACAAAGCTTTCAGACAGGGAGATGTTCCGGCACTCGAGTATGCTCTCGCAGATCTCCAGAACCCGCCTTCCGACCTCTCCTGTATGGCCCGCAGGCGCAACGCTGCTTACCGCGACGCCGCGCAGGGCGTGCTCTCTGAAGTCGGGAAGCCGGCTGACGTCCAGCTTTCCGGTGTTGCCTTCCGGAAACGCTTTTACGGGTACAAAGTAGTCCGGGAGCATGTACGCCGGAAGTGTGCGTCCAAGGTGGGCGAGCAGGAACTCCAGCGTCAGCATACTGTCGGAGGAAAAATAGGCGACTGCGGCCTTGCCGTTTCCGGTATCGCGGCACAGCACCCGGCAGTTTTTGACTCCCTCTGCGCTCATGAGCCGGCTCTCGATCTCGCCAAGCTCAATGCGCTGCCCCCGAAGCTTCACCTGGGAGTCTCGCCTGCCCAGGTACTCTAATTGCCCATCCGGGGTTTCCCTCACGATATCTCCGGTGCGGTACAGCACAGTTTTCCCGGTGTGGCCTGTCCGGACAAACGCGGCGCTTGTCAGCTCCGGCGCGTTAATGTACCCCCTCGCAAGGCAAGCGCCCGAGATGTACATCTCCCCTTCGCTTTCCGGTTGGCACGGCTTTTGGTCGCTGTCCAGCACAAAAATGCGCGCGTTTACAACAGGTTTGCCAATGAGCATCCTGGTCATCGTTTGAAGCCGCTGATGGGTGATCTGAAAAAACGTCGCGTAGACGCACGCCTCTGTCGGGCCGTACGCGTTGATCAGCAGCTGTCCGTTCAAATCCTCTGCGCACTGGAAGAACCGCCGCGCCAGAGGCATCCCCAACGCCTCCCCCGCAGAAATGACGACTCCGGGGAAAGGAAAGCGTCTCGACTCGCTCTCAAGCGCCTCGACGAGAATCTGCAGATAGGTCGGCGTGATGTCCAGCACATCCACGCGCTCTTTTTCCAGAAAGAGGAGATAATCCGCGGCGCTCTCTTTGACCCGGTCCGGCAGAACACACAGTGTGTGACCGCTCAGCAGGGCGTAATAAATCTGTCCGACCGAAACGTCAAAGACCAGCGGCGCATTTACTGCAACAACCTGAATGGCCTGCCCTTTGAGCTGACTGCGCATCTCGCAAACGAGGTTCACAATGCTGTCGGATCCGATGGCAACGCCCTTCGGGTTTCCCGTCGAGCCCGACGTGAACATGACATACGCCAGCCCGTCCGGATGCCGCAGTCCCCCTACGTTTTCCGCCCCGCCGTCGCCGACTAGCGCTTCAGCCTCAACCTGATTTTGGACGATCAGCCGCTCGTCGCGCTCCGACACAATGACGGTGTCTGCCCCGGAGATTTTGATCATCTCATTGATGCGCTGTATGGGGTACACGGCCCCCAGCGGAACATAGGCTGCCCCGCACTTCATCACCGCCAGCATGGCCATAACTGCCAGGTCGCTCTTTTCCAAAAAAATGGCTGCCGTTCCCCCTGGCCTGACGCCCAAAGCCATCAGCCGGGCCGCCATGCAGTCCGTCAGCCTGTCAAGCTCCGCGTATGTGCAGGAACGCGCCATAAAGCGCAGCGCCGTTTTGTCGCCAAAGCGCCGGGCTGCCTGCGCAAACAGATCCATCAGGCTGCCCTGCAGATTTTTTTTCGCGTTGCGGCTCATGTGCCTCTCCCCCCGTCTGTACATCCTCATTCTCATCAGGAAGCCTTATGCCGTCAGGCCACCGTCAACGACAATCGTCTGACCGCATATGTAGGAAGCGTCGCTTCCTGCCAAAAATGACACCACCGAGGCAACCTCGTCTCCGCTGCCGAACCTGCGAGCGGGAATCCGTCTTTTATAGCTCTCGCGCAGCTCCTGAGGAAGCGCTTCCAGCATGTCCGTCTCAATGTACCCGGGCGCGACCGCGTTGACCCGGATTTTTTTCCTTGACATTTCCTTGGCCAGCACCTTAGTCAGGGCGACGACGCCGGCCTTCGAGGCGCAGTACCCGGCTTGTCCCTCGACACCTCCCATTGCGCTGACCGAACTGATATTGACGATTCTCCCGCCCCTCTGCCCGAGCATCAGCGGCAGCGCAGCGCGCATCATGTAGAAGACGCCGGACAGGTTGACGCCCGTCGTTGCCGTCCAGCTTTCATCCGAAAGCTGCATCATCAGTCCGTCCATGGCCACGCCAGAGTTGTTCACCAGGACATGAACCGCGCCAAAATCAGCGGCCACGGCGCAAACGACGCGATCGCACTCTTCACGGTTTTCGACGTTCAGCGCGTAACAGCGAAACTTTCTTTCGGGGTGTTCGCGCTTAAGCTTTGCGATGAGCTCGCGCGCCTTCGCCTCATTACTGGCATAGGTAAACGCTACGTTCGCCCCTTCGGCGGCAAACCGCTCGACAATCGATTTTCCGATGCCCCTCGCGCCACCGGTTACCAATACAGTTTCATTCAGAAAGCTCAAGGTTATCTCCCCCTTACGGTTCCAATATCGCCGTGAAGTAGTTGCCGGACATTCCAAATCCGGTTACCATGACTCTGTCGCTGTCCCGCAGGCGCATGTCCCCGCGGCCGGAAATAGAGGCCGGAATACGCCTGTTTTGCAGGCACAGCGCAGCCGTCATCAGATTGACGCTGAACGAGCCTCCAAAGGTCTCTCCGAGCACGTGTTTCACGCCGGTAATTCTTCGCGCGCCCGGCAGGCGCCCCACAAGCGCGCTCTCCTCAATTTTTTCACAGTCAAGCCGGCTTCCGGACGCAAATACATAATCCACCGCGGTCAATTCGGCCTTGCGCAAAACCGAGCGCAGGCACATCTCCACGCGGGCAAGAACATCCGCGCTGTCCATGTCGTTGCCAATGTACGGGTTGACGCCCAAATGCGCCGTCGACCCGGCCAAAATGCTGCACATCCGTGTGTCCCTGCTTTCCTCCGAGGACGGCGACAGCAGAAAGACAACGGCGCACTCGGCTTTGTCGACTCCCTGGAGTGAGGGCATTTCATTCAGGGCGGAAAACAGCGACGCCTCATACTCCTCCACACAGCCGGAGAAGATCAGGTCTGCCTTTCCCTCATGGATGAGCATGCGGGCAAAGCCAAGGCTGTCGCTGCCAAGCATCATCGTGCTGACCCCCTGATAGCCGTTGCGGATGCAAATCTGCCCCAGAGAGGCGTTGGCCACGGTGTTTGTGAAAAGCATCGGGCTGCAGCTGTCGGCGTCGCCCCGGAGCATCTGGCCGGCAAAGCTCAGGTTGGTCGGGAGAGAGCCGTGCGTTGTTGAAAAGATCGTGCCGATCCTGTCGGGGCTCACGCCGTCAAACACGCTGGGAACGGCGTTTTTTTGGGCGGCGTCCACCGCGTACATGCTCATCAGGATGTGGCGGTCACATTTGCGCGCGTGACGCTGCTCAACCGGATTGGGAAAGGGATATGCGCACCCGTACCGCGCGCCCTCGTTTTGACTACCCGCCTCCCTGTCACTGCAAAAGCGCTCTCCCGGCCCGCATATCAGGGCGTCCCAAACCTCTTGCGCGCTGTTGCCCGCAGCCGTAACGCAGCCGATTCCGCTGATGGCGGTTGTTTTCATCGACAATTCCTCCGATTCTCACTATTTCAGCGCGTTTTCCCGACAAGGAAGCTGGCCGAGTTTCCCGCAAAGGCGTAGGAGTTGGAAAGCGCGTACTCCAGCTTCCCTCTCACGGGCTTGTCCCTTGTCACCTCGATTTGGGCGGGGGCGTCTATGGGATTTTTCAGCGTCGGCGTCGGAAAGGCAACGTCGTTCTTTACCGCCAGAACAGTCGACAGCAGTTCCACGGTGCCCGCCGCTCCCAGACAATGCCCGGTCATCGATTTGATCGCGTTCACATGAACCGTTCCCGTGCAGTGTGGCGTGAGCGCGGCAATGGCATTGAGCTCCATGCTGTCGTTCGGCCCTGTCCCTGTTCCGTGTGCGTTAACGTAGTGTATTTTTGACGCATCCACATCCGTGCCGTCAAGGGCCATGCGCATGGTTCTCAGCGCGCCCTCGCCCGTCGGATCAGGGCTCGTCGTGTGGTAAGCGTCGTTGCCCAGGCCGTATCCGAAACACTCGCAGTATATTTTGGCGTTCCTCTTCACCGCGTGTCCGTACTCCTCAAAAATCAGCGCAGCGCCTCCCTCTCCCAGCAAAAGCCCCGCTCTGTCCCGATCGAAGGGCATGCATTCGCCCTGACTGATGTTTCCCAGCGAGTGAAACCCGTAATAGGAAAACTCGCTGATGGGATCCACGCCGACGACCAGGGCCAGGTCGGCCTCGTCCCCCTGTATGTAGGAAAAGGCGGTGGCGGCAGCGGTCGTGCCAGCCGAGCAGGCCGAGGTGTTGATGAACATCGGCCCCTTAAACCCCAGGCCCTGAAAAGACCTGAGAATATAGTCGGGGTAGCAGGCTAAAAAACGCGCGTCCTTTTTTTCACCCTGGTCGACATACTCGATCAGGTGCGCGTTGGCGCCGACCGACGTCGCCAGAGACAGTACGCAGCGGTCCTCCAACTCATCAATCGTCCCCCGCGACAGCCCGGAGTCGCCGATGGCCTCGGCGATCACGCTGTCGGCAATTTCGTTAAACCGCGTTTTATCCTCATATCCGGGCGCGCGATAGGGCAAGCGCCCGGATATCTGACCACAGCGGGAGGACCGAAGCCGCGACGCGTCAAACATGGTACAGTCCCGAATCCCCGATACGCCTTCACACAGGTTTTGGAAGAAGTCTTCGGCGTTTTGGCCGTTGGCGCACAGACAGCCAATGCCTGTGACGACTACGCGTCTCTTTTGTGCCATCACGTGATCCATCCTCTCTGAGCAATGTTGTGGGTCAAGCCCTTTGCGTAAATGCGGCGGCTCACCCTGCCGCTTCTCTGGTTTTTGCGCTGACAAAGTCGGCGATGCTCCTGACGCTTTTGAAGATCATCTTCTTGTTATCCTCGTCTGTGATAATGACGCCAAAGTCGTTTTTCAGCATGACGACAATTTCCAGCGCGTCCACTGAGTCCATTCCCAGTCCCTCGGAGCTTCCATCTGGAAACAGATTGGTGTCGTAATCGAAGGTCTCGGGGTCAATGCCTTCAAGCCCAAGAATATCGATCATTTTTTCAAGCAGTGTTCTTTCCAGTTCCATGTTCGTTCGTCCTTTCTACAGTGCCGTTCGTGCATATCGCGAGTACGTAGGGCTTAACATCAAAAAATGCGAAGCATGCGCGCTTTACGTCCAGGCCTTTGTCAATCCTATACAGGAGCGTTCCCCCGTTTGCCTCCAGTAACGCAACCTCGCTATCCAGCCCGCGCCTTTCTAGCTTGACAACGGCCTCGTGCAGCGTCCAGCGCTCTGCCGCGCTCAGGGACTCGACAACTTGCTGCGAATCTCGCGGGAACGCGTATGACACCGCGTCTGCGTTTTTCTCTACACGGCGCTCGTCCTCGATGTCTATTCCCACCGCGTGCCTTTTAGAGACGGCCGCCGCGCCGAATGCGCCCGAGTACGAGAGCGAATAGTGGTACGCGTTTTCGCCTCCCGCACAGCTGATCGTGTGCCGGTCGGCAAACACATAGTCGCCGAAAGCCTCCCCACGGCAGTGCTCCAGAATCAGGCGGCGCATCAGCGATCTTCTGCTCTCCGTTTTTCCGGGTTTGCCCCGGCTGCCCGCCAGCGTCACGTGCGCCGTTCCGAGAACCCGCGTCAGCGTCAGGGTTTCAAACCACTCTTCCATCTTGAATCCGAATGGTATAGTCGCAGTACTGCGCGACATACTCATCGTGGGTGATAATGACCGTGGTGACCTTGTTTTCCCGGACGACGGCGGAAAGATGCTCCAGAAAGATTTTCGTGTTCTCTCTGTCCAGATTTCCCGTCGGCTCGTCGGCGAGCAGCAGTTTGGCGTCGGCTGCCAGCGCGCGGACAATGGAGACCCTTTGCTGCTCTCCCCCGGACAGGTTGGCGATGGCCTTGTGCTTTGCGCTCTGCAGCCCCACCGTATCGAGAAGCCTGTCAATGTACCTTTGTTTGTCCGGCGTCACGGTCTTGCTCTTGAGCAGCAGCGGCAGGCAGACGTTTTCGTTTACGTCCAGGAAGGGCATGAGGTTCAGGTTCTGGTACACAATGGATATATTCTCCAGCCGGTATTTTTCCCGCGGGGCCTGCTTAAGCCCGTAGATATCCTCCCCGAACAGGCTGACCGAACCGGCGGACAGCTCGAGCAGGCCGGCCAGGCCATAGAGAAGCGTCGTCTTTCCCGACCCGGACGGGCCGGAGACGGCCACCATTTTTCCGGTCTCAATCTCAAAATCCACGCCGTTCAGGATGTGGATCACGTTGTCATTTTTCTCCACGCTGTAACTTACGTTGCTTGCTTTTACCGCACAGTTCATTCCGCATCTCCCTTTTCTGATTCGCCATACTGTGGCGCAAGGTAGCGCACAAACGGTTCCCGCCGCCGGCGTCCGGGGGTTTCCCACAGGCCCAGGCCGACGCGCGTCCAAACGCGCCTACACCGAATTCTGCCGAAGCTGCTCATAATATTCCTTGGTCAGGCCTCTCTTGAGTGAAACCGCCAGTACCAGGCCCACGGAGACGATGCAGGCGCAGAGTGAGACCGCTATCGTCGCATAGGAGATGGTCGGCTCAACCACGACATCAATATACTCAACGGTCAGCTTCGTTCCGACGTTAATGAACACATACGACAGCGGGATGCCGATCGCAAAACCGTGGAGGATAATAATCAGCATTTGGGCAAGGTAAATCCTGAACGCAAAGCTCTTGCTTTTGCCGATGCTGCGAACACGGATCATGTCGTTTACGTTCTGTCGCTTGAAGAGTACGATGAAGCTCAGCAGCATCATCAGCGCGCACAGGGCCACCGAGTATGAGGCAGTCGTTAGCATCTCGGTTCCCGTGATCGACTTCTTGTAGCTGGTCTCCTTGATGCTCTCCTTCGTGTACACCGTGCTCTCCTTGACGCCCGGCATTGCCTCAATCCGGCCCAGCAAGCTCTCGTCAGCGGAGGCTAAATAGACCGCGTTGACCATTCCGGGGACGCCCAGCGTATTCTGGAGGTACGACAGGCTCACGAAACCGTATCGGCCCCGGGTGCCATTGGAGCGGAACGTGCCCATTATCGTGAACGTGACATCCTGCCCCATGAGGTTGATGGAGAACTCCGATCCGATCCGGTCGGAGGTGATCAGGTAGTCGGGAAGGACGATACCATTCCAGTCGGGGTCATCAAAATCCGTGACCGTGTACTGGCCTTCCGACACGACAAACTTTTCGCCGTAGACTGCGTAGTTGGATTCAACCCCCGTAATGGTGTTCCTGATATCCTCTTTGTCCTGCGCCACGAGAGAGAGCGCCTCACAGTGCCCGGTGCCGGGCGCCGCCTCGTCTATGAGCGCCGCGAAGTCCTCCGCGGCGGTATAGCCGCTGTAATTTGAGTGCACAACCAGGCTCGAAAAGTACAGGTTCTGATCGACTGTCGCCGCCGATATGCTGCGGATGTACAGAAACATTCCGTTCAGGCCCACAAACACCATGATGCCGATCGAGAAAAG
This sequence comes from Oscillospiraceae bacterium, assembly GCA_031550325.1. Taxonomy (GTDB): domain Bacteria; phylum Bacillota; class Clostridia; order Oscillospirales; family UBA929; genus JAVBTT01. The sequence goes on along the minus strand of JAVBOR010000029.1, from coordinate 10,399 downwards.
AATAATGATGGACTGAATCTTTTCGTAATACCCCAGGATGTTTTTGTGGGCCAGATAGAGTGTTTTCAGCCTCAGCTTCAGGGCAAGAAACGCAAACAGCTCATGGAGCAGAATGTACACGGTGTCAAAGGCCATGAACGCGCCGACGAGCATTAAAACCATGTGAATACCGTCGCGGAAGTTTTCGTTTGACGCGCCGAACATGTTGGCAACAGTTCTCGAGAGCGCAATCAGGAGCACGCCCAAACCCGCCTGTATCAGCTCGTTTTTTCCAATTTTTTTTGCTTTGCCGTACAGCTCCTCGCTGCGCATCATGTTTACCACGTTAAACCGGGACAGCTTGCGAAGCACCAGATACACCACAGCCTGGTTGACAACAAGATGCGTGACAATGCCGATCAGGAACTGCGCCACAGTGATCTCCTGCACAGCCATCTCATACATCTCGGCCATCTTCCCAAACAGGACGGATGACAGGACAACACCCAGCGGGATGACCAGCAGTTGGAGAAGCAGCGCTTCCATCGTATAGATTCTGACCAGCTTTCCGCTGGACGCTCCCTCCAGCCTAAGTTGCACGTTAAAGTCTTTTCTCTGGTCAAAAAGCGCCCGGTACGCCACGGCGCATATCCACTGCGCGAAGACGATCACCAGCACACAGACCGCCAAGAGAGCGGACAAAAAGACTTGAATACTCTCCGCGTTGGAATACATCGTGTTCACACTGTCCATAACGCCGCTGACCTCGCTGGAGAACGCCAGAAAAACGCAGATGGTCGTAAACCCCAAAAGGTTTACCAGGATCACAGCGATCAGTTCCTTCAGCGAGTGAAAGGTCATTTTCCCAATTATTTTTGTCATACAAGAACCTCCGTACAGCACTATGCCGCGCTGCGCACTGATTTGACCGGAACGGGAAAGTCGCATTGCCGTTTTGTCTAGCCGGGAAAGAGAATGGCTATAAGGGCGGCTTTCGTGATCTTCTGCGGCCAAAGCCGCCCTTACAAGCAAGCGGTTAAGCATTTACCTCATTTCTTCCTATGCCAGCGGTCGGCGCGGGTTCCCGCGCTCCGAAGGCCTTATTCCGAAAAGGTTTCTTAGTCCGGCATCCGTCTCTCAGGCGCGGCGCCGGCCTTCATTTGCAAAGAATCAGGTGCAGCAGTTCAGAGAGCCGTTTGATACCGCCGTGACGATCTCTTCCACTTCCTCAAAGCCTTCGTACAGTTCGAAATTCTCCATGAATACACCTCCTCTCGCACTTTTTTGCTCGCGGGCGTCTCATTTGTGTACTTACGCGCAACAGGCGGCGGTTCCCACCACGGCTGCCGTGACGATCTCTTCAATCTCGTCGTAGTTCTCGAAAATCGTATTCTCTTCCATTATTTCACCTCCTCTCGCACTTTCTCGTTCACAGGCGTCTGTTTTGAAACCTTTACGCGCAGCAGGCGGCGGTTCCCACCACGACTGCCGTGACGATCTCTTCAATCTCGTCGTAGTTCTCGAAAATCGTATTCTCTTCCATTATTTCACCTCCCTTAATCAAAATGATATTCAAGCGCGAAGCACGCCGGAATCCCCTTGGTAGAGCCTCCTTTCCTGACGCCTAATGGGAACGCGCATCAGCTCAGGCGCCTCACTTTTCTGATAAAACTGAATAGTACAGCAGCGACAACGATGCACACAAGTGGCGTGATGAGCACAGGAGACGCTCCGAAGATGCCCGAGTATGTAAAGGTCTGCCAGGCGAGCATGGCGCAGGAATACAGCAGCGCGCCGACCATGACGATCCCGATGCCGCGGGAGGCCATATCCTCGCTTTTTGCCCGCCTTGTGAAAAACGCGTGCAGGGCGCGGTACCCCTTGAGCCGGAGGTTTTGGCAGCCCGTCACTGAGCTGGCGAAGAAGTACCCGTCGGTCATGCCGATTACATCCATATTTGTCAGGATCCCGCTGAGATTGGCCAGAATCCAGAAATCGACCACGATCGAATGCACGCCAAACCTCTTCAGCGCCAGGCCGCCCGTCAGCGCCAGCAGATTAAACAGCACGCCGCCCAGCGTAACCAAAACCTTTGCCGTCGTCTTTTTGAGGTGCAGCCCGTTGTACTGAACCAAAACGATGGGATAGAGAATGAAGAAGCCGACCGAAATGCTTTTGATCTCCGTGCCCGTGAGCTGCGCCATGACATAGTGTCCGAGTTCGTGGTTGAGCAGAAAAACCACCGGCATTACAAGGGCGCACAGGATGATTTCAGTCACCGACATACTCAGCAGGTCAAGCTGCGCGGGAAAAGCGGCGACACTTGACAGACAGAAGACGATACAGGCGAGCGCGATGAGCGCGCTGATGACCGCTGTTTTCTTTTCTCCGCCACTGCGTATCCCCGCGAAGGGTCTGGGCACAACAGAGGCAAATATGCGGCCGAGCCTGACATACTCGTTGAACGAGCTTTTTATTTCGGGGCTTGTGTCATAATAGCCGTAGCTGTCGAAGAGCTTGACAAGTCCCTGTTCCTGAGGCGGCAGCTCGCCCATTGCCTGGCCCATTTCCCTGCCGCGCGTTTGATCGATGAACGAGGTGACGTGGTCTACCTGTTTTTTTCCGAACTTGATGTAGCTGTTCTCCAAGCCCAACCCGACGATAAGCTGCTCGCCGAACAGGGTTTTACTCACACAGTATTGCAAGTCACTGCGAAGAATCATTTCGGCACCACCTAACCCGCTTTTGCGGTGATCTGGGAAAGAGCGTGGTGCATGGCGCTGATGTTCTCTCTGACCGTCGCTTTGTTTTGCCTGTACTGTTCGCCGGCGAGAAACATGACGACCTTCCGGGTTACCCTGTCCATGATGATGCACCGCTCTTTCAGAACCGAGTGAATATCGTTGTTGTAGCACATGCTGATTCCACGGCACCAGTAGGCGCAGAGCTGTTTTCCAATACACTCCGCGCACGCGGGCGTATCCTGCCGCGTGGCCTTCCTGACCGCGCTGAAATACTTGTTTTCGTCCAGCTTGTGCATCCCGAAATCGTCGTCGAAGGGAACCCCGTATTCCGGTGAGCCGGCGAACGTGTGACAGGGATAGATGACCCCGGCGGGCGTTATGCTGACAGAGTGTCCCGCGGTGCAGTCGCTTTGGTATTCCCTCTTTACGATCCGCAGCAGCAGGCCGACCACCAGGCGGGAAAGGCTGTTTACCGGCGCAGAGGGCTGACAGAGACGGTCCAGGTAATAGTCCGCAAGATCATCGCACAAGGTCTCGTACCGCGCCCTCTCTTCGGCGTCCTCCAGCCGGATGCGCAGGCTGTCGTCGCCGGACGCGACGGGAATCAACTCATACGCGACGATCGGGAGCTTTTCAAACTGAGACAGAATTCCGGATATGTCCCCCTTCTTGTAGTCCTTGATATAGTCTCTCGACATCGTAAACTGCACGATGCGCGCAATTTCCGAATCACTGAGGTCGTCAAGCGTTTTCACAACACAATCATACACGCTGTCGACGGTCTTTCCATATCGATTCTTGTCGTTTATCTCTTTTCCGCCGTCCAGACTCGTGGAAAAATGAACTTTATAGCGCTCCAGAAAGTCCTTAATCTCTTCGTTCATGATGGTACCGTTGCTGGCCACGGACAGGGTGGGCAGCTCGGACGCCCTGTAGTGTTCATGCAGGTACACAACGAACTTTTTGATCTCTGAAAAGTTCAGAAGCGGCTCTCCTCCAAAAAAGTTGATTGCCTTTATCCCACCGTGGGCTTCATAGAAAAAGTCATAGACCTTGACGTAATTTTCAAAGGTAAAGCACCTTTCCGGGTCAACCATGCCGTAGCTGCCCTCATGGGCGTAACAGTATTTGCACTTGAGGTTGCAGACTGTCGCCGACAAAAAGACAAGCGTAGGCTTCCACTCCCTTTTGTCCCTGTGCCGAATGGGCGGCAGGCTTTCCCTGGCTTCTGTGTACCTCTTCAGCCGGTCTTGGCTTGTGATGACGTACAGGTTCTCGCTGTCAAACCAGACGTCCTCCTGAATCTTATGAATCATGTTGCCCTCCTCCTTTAGCGTTCAAATGCGCCAGCTCCCTCTCCGGCCGTCTATGCCGCCGAACGCAGGATGCGTTCAAATGCGCTCAGCTCCAGTTCCTCTATGGCCTGGACCTCTTCCAGCGCTCCCCGCTGGTTTATGCTCTCCCCGCCGATCCCCGGCGATAGTATCCTCGCGAGAGTTCTCCACTTGTTTCCTGCGCCGCGCAGATCCGAAACTGCCCGGCGGTCATCATGCCCGAACGCCGTCAGCGCGTCGGCAAACTCTCTCCTGTGGAAAAACATGCTGCCCCCGCCGATTGAGCCGTACAGCAGCGTCTTGACCACCCTGTGCAAGCCGTCGTACTGGCAGATGAGGTCGCACAAAAACCCGTAGCTCTTTCTTCCCGAGAAGAATGAAACGCCGTCCTGTTCATCGATATCATCCGCCATGCACAGCCGAAGGCTCTCCCGCAAGGCCTCCAGGGTTCTCTCCCTGCGGTAGGGGCTTTCCCGCGTCAGCTCCAGGATTGAAAGGGGCTGAAAGTCCGGTATCGTTTTTAAGCCGGAGATTTTCTCCATTTGTTCAAAGGTAAGGGACTTTTCCAGAAGGTCGTTTTCCGTGTTCCCCACCAGCACGGTCAGAAAGACTTCCTCTCGCTCAACTGCGCTCACCGCATAGGTCGAGTACGTAAACGCCGGCATGATGCAGCTTGTGTTGATCCGCTCCTTCGCCTCCACAAACGTCGAGGGGACGCTGACGAGCACACTGCGCAGTCTATCCGCGCCAAGGGATGCCAGGCTATCGACGGTGTGCCGCCGATACTCCACGCCCAAGCGTTCCAGCAGCTCGGCGAGCGTTGTGAAGTTCCGGGAAGACAGTCCGTAAATGTGCCTCCCGCCATAGGGAATCCGGTACAGTCCGTTTGAAATCCCGCAAGACAGAAGGATGTCCGCAAACGTCGTGTTGCTCAGGACGGTTGATAGCATATACGTGTCGCAGCTCTGCATAGGTTCACTCCCCATATCCTTGATCAATCGTTCTGTCTGGCGCGCCGCCCCGCCGTTTAGGTTCTCATATAAGGGTGCGCAGCTTACTTCTCCGTTCGGCCACCAGCCGGTCAGGCGCAAGCAGTCGCAGTTCGCGCACCGCCGCGTCAAGTATTCCGCGTAGCGCCAGGAAGGATGGCTCGGCGTTCAGGTGAAGCCCGCCGCCGACTTCCGGAATAATGCCGTCGATCACACCGAGTCCCATCAGATCGTGCGCTGTAAGCTTCATGACAGAAGCTGCTTCTTTGGCGCGGCCGGCATCCTTCCAGCAGATGCTCGCGAAGCCCTCCGGCGATATGACCGAATATATGGCGTTCTCAAACATATAGATGCGGTCAGAAGTGCTCATCGCCAGCGCGCCTCCGCTCCCTCCCTGCCCAAGCACCACAGTCACGACCGGCGTTTTGATCTGACTGAAGACCAGCAGGCATTGCGCGATCGCCTCGGCCTGCCCGCGCTGCTCGGCGCTGACGCCGGGATACGCGCCCGGGGTATCGACGATGCAGATGACCGGTCTGCAAAATCTCTCGGCTTGCAGGGCAAGTCTTTTTGCCTTTCGATATCCTTCAGGGTGCAGCATGGCGAAGTTGCGCATCTGACGCTCCTTGAGGTTGCGGCCTCTTTCCTGCGCAAGCACCGTCACGGGGATGTCGCCCAGAAAGGCCAGCCCGGCCACCAGCGCGCTGTCGTCCCCGCAAACCCTGTCTCCGTGCAGCTCCAGAAAATCGGCAAACAGGGCGTCCATCAGGGCAAGAGCAGACGGTCTCTTCGTGTCGCGGACGATGGAAACTCTGTCCCAGGGCGGCACGGCGTCCGGCAGGTCACACAGCTTGGCGGTTGTGAGCATGCGCACTCTCTCTCCTTTGCACCGCGTGGGTGTCAATCAGCAACGCCAGAGTGTCCCGCAGACGCTCGCGCGGCACTATTTGGTCAATGAAGCCACATTGAAGCAGCCGCTCGGACCGCTGGAACCCCTCCGGCAGTTCCTGACCAATGGTCTGCCGGATGACGCGCGGACCGGCAAAGCCTATGAGCGCGTTCGGTTCGGCAAGGATGACGTCTCCCAGCATCGCAAAGCTCGCGGTGACGCCTCCCATGGTCGGGTCGGTCAGAACGCAGAAAAGCGGAATGCCCTGTTCGTTCAAAACGCCAATGAGACTGGAGGTCTTTGTCATCTGAAGCAGCGCCGCCATCCCCTCCTGCATCCGCGCGCCGCCGGAAGCTGTCACGAGAATGACCGGACATTCTCTGTCGAGAGCGTATTCAAACAACAGCGCGATTTTCTCACCAAGGATCACACCCATACTGCCCATGATAAACGCGCTGTCCATTACGCCCAACGCCACCTTGCGCCCATCGATACAGGCCGATCCCGTTACAATCGAATCATCCAAAGATGTTTTCTCACGCATGCTCCTGTGCTTTTCTTCATAGCCGGGAAAGCAAATGGGATCGGCAAACTCCATGTGCGCATTGAGCTCCCTGAACGAACCGGGATCAGTCAGATACTGGATGCGCTTCCGGGCGGAAAGAGTGGCATGAAACCCGCACTTTGGGCATACATGCTGCAAACGCTCCAAATCCATTTGCGTCATTCTAACCCCACACTTTTCACAGGATGAGTACATCGAGTAGCTCATGGTTCTGATTCTTCTCGTGAGCGCCGTGTTCACAACAACTCACCTCCTCAAAGATAGTCCGCCGGGGCAACTAGTAGATGTTCCTGTCCATGCCCGCGTAAAAGTCGGCAATCACGCTTTCTCTCAGCCGGTTTTTGTCAGCGCTGGATCGAATTGCGACAAATACCGGAGTGATTCTGCGCAGGCCGCAGTTTTCGATGTAATCCAGAAAGGCCGCCGCGCTGACCGGCAAATCCGCCCACGCGCCTTCATGCCTGAACCTGAGGGCATTTTCAATGTGAAGTCTCGGCGTCATCCGATACGCACCCATCGCCTCGATTTGTTGAAGGTCGCCCGAGAAATGGAGCTTATCGATCTTCTTCCCGTCCTCACTGAGCCGCATCGAAAGCGCGAGCCTTTCCTTGGCAACCTCCAGCGTCTGCGCTGTTTCAGAGAATATGTTTTGCATTGCCTTGTAGTCCCCGACGCCTATGTCGGTTTCCTTTGTCAGCAAATTGCTGATGTCAAGCATTTGATACTGATGAACCTGCACCTTACCACCACTCTTTCCACATATCCTGATCTCCATTGCCGGGACTCAAGCGTTCTGCTTCCGCCGTCTTAGTCCAAGAATTCTCATCATTGACATATTCTGCAGCGCCTTGTATAATTTAGAAAACTGTAGTTTTTTGTCGCATGAATGCTCCGGCGCGCGGCGCAGAGAACTGAGCAAGCGCGTTGACCGCCCGCGGCCGGAGAAACATGGCTGTTGTTGGTCCGGATCTTTGGCTTTTCCGTGCTCACATCGGCGCTTTGCGCTAGGGGCGAAAAAGTGAACGAAGAAAGTCTAATAAGCCGTTAAACATTTTCTGCTGCCTCCTTTTTCTTTTCTTACCTTGATCCGGATTCTACCACATGTATTTTTGTACGCCACCGTTTTGGAGTGAGTTGCTGTTTTTGCGGAGTAAACGGTTTTTTTATCCTATTTTTAATGTTCGCGGCGGGTTTGAGTGCTTTTTTTACTAACAGCCCTTTGCCTTTGACGCTTTTAATGTCTGCATTCTACTGCGCACCCTTTTTTGCTGCCACACTATTGGAGCCAGTGGTGTCTTTTGCGGAGCAAACGGTCTTTTCTGTAAAAAACACTACGGCGGATATACGAAAAATGTCGCCGCTTTGACCGCGTTTCCCTCTCCGCAACAGCGTCAAACGCCAATCCGGCTTCTTTGACTGTTCGCCGGGGCAATAGACTGGACGATTCCATCGCCTTTCTTATTCGTCACTTACGAACGGAGGTCGGCCATGTACAGAGTGGCAGTCTGCGACGACGAGCCTGTGGTGCGTGATCTCATTAAAAAAAGCCTGGATGACTATTCCAGGCTCCGTAGCTTCGAATTAACCTATGACGAGTACGTCTCGGGGAAAGACTTGATCAAAAACAGAACCAAATACGGCATTATCATCCTCGACTACCACTTGTCTGAAAACAACAGTGAAAACGGGCTGGCGGTCGCAAAGCAGCTCCGCAAGCTTGACTTTGAGGGCGCCATCATCTTTCTGACAGGGCATCCGAGAATTGTGTTCTCTTCGTTCGAGGTCGAAACCTTCAGATTTCTGGTCAAGCCCCTGGAGCCGGACAAGCTGTTTAAAGCGCTGGATGACTACGTCAAGGTCTCTCAGATCAGCCACAGCCTGATTGTGCGCATTGACGGCGTGACCATGAATCTGAATACCCGAAAAATCCTCTTTGTGGAGGGCGACGGCAAGCACTGCGTTATCCATATGCAGGATAAGGAGCTCGAGTGCCATGAAACCCTTATGGACGTGGAGAGCCGTCTGCCCGCCGAGTTCTTCGTTCGCTGCCACCGTTCCTACCTCATCAATATGGCCCATGTCGGCACCTATGGTCACGATGAGGTTGCGCTTAAAAACGGGGAGAAGCTCTATATCAGCCGTCAAAAATACCGTGCTTTTCACGACGCCTTTATGACCTACAACGCGCGGCACGGTTACTGACGGACACGAAACCCAGGCTGAGCATACGCTTTCCAACTCTGTACAAGAACCGGAGGCGCTTTGCGCCTCATTTCAAACGAAATGAGTGATCATTTTGTTTTACTGGTTTATGCCTTCGGCAATCATCTGCGACGCGCTCTCCCTGTTCGTATCCACAATATTCATACACAAGCTGTTTCAGCTGCAGCTTAGCCTCCCTTCCATTCGGAGGCTGTCTGTTTATGTTACGCTTTTTCTGCCTCTTTCGGTGTTTTTCTCCTACTTTCTTAGCCTTGAAGTTGTTCCAAGGCTTTTGTTTTTGTTTCTGTATCTCTCATACCACATATTGCTGCTCCTCTTTCCTTTTTTCCTCATCCCTAAGGAAAGCCGAACCAAAACGCACCTCATCGTACTGCTGCTTACCAAGGTGGTCTTTGCCATTCTGGCGCAGACAATCTGTTATTTGCTGCCTCTTTCCTCCGGCGACCCATATCTGGCGCTGACCGCTGAAAAGCTGTCAGAGATTTTGGTTTACTGCGCGTTTCTGATTTACTTTCTGGTCGCGCTTCAAAAAAAGACGTTCAATGCTAATCTGACGCTCATCCCCATCCACATTTTTGTGCTCATCGTCGTCATCCTGTTCTTTGTGGGGCTTCTGGAGAGTCATACTTTCTCGCTGGATTCGGCCATCACTTTTGACTCCTTTTTCCCCAAGGTCATTTTGCTTCTGATCATGTCTCTGCTGATCCTCATGATTGTCCGGCTGCTCCAGGTCAGTCAATCAAAACACTTCTCGGAATACTCTCTCGCCCTTATGGAAAAGCAGGTACAGCAACAGATCGCTCACTATCAGACACTCAAGCAGCATGAGGAGGAGATGCATCTTTTCCGGCACGACTACAAAAACCTCGTGATGTGTCTGACCGCCCTTCTGAAAGCCGACAACTGCAAAGAGGCGCTTGAGTTTATCAACGGTTTGCAGGACATCTTCCCGGAGAACAAGCTGCAGTATGACACCGGGAATTACCTGGTCGACGCGCTGTTTTCCATCAAGAACGCTTCGGCGAAAGAGCATGACGCACAGATCCAATTTGAGGGCTTCATTCCCACAATGAAGATCGACAATGTGGATCTGTGCATCGTTCTGACCAATGTGCTGGATAACGCAATTGAAGCGTGCGCCAAGCTTCCGGGCATGAAGACCATTCAAATCCAGTCGGATATCCGAAATCATTTCTGGGTCTTCAGGGCGACAAACCCTGTGCTGGAGGATGTCAGCATCAACGCATCCAATCAGACGGTTGTCTCGACAAAGCTGACTGGCCTTCACGGATTTGGCCTGAACAATATCCGGCGCATTGTGAACAAGTATCACGGCAAGGTCTGTCTGTCCTGTGAAGAGAAGCAGTTCATGCTCGAGGCCATCTTGTCCATGTCCGACGCAAGCGCCTCCTCGTAGAGGTTTCTTTGTCGCACGAAAAACCGTATTGGGTTCTATACGTTAGAATGCCGCCATATTCATGGCGGCCTTTAGCCTGTAGACAAAGGCCGCCTCTTCGTTCCTTTGCGCAAAACCCCGTCGAGCCTGACGCCGAAGGCGGCGGGTCCCTGCTGGACTGAAATAAGAAGAGCCGAGCGCCCGAGCAGGGAGGCCTGGAGCCTGGAGGCGTTTTGAAGCGCACGCGCCCCGAAGGGGCGACCGGTTCAAAAGCCGCAAG
>JAVBOR010000015.1:0-17146 GCA_031550325.1 Oscillospiraceae bacterium | reverse complement strand
GGTTCTAATTTTTTTCGCCTGTCAAGCCTCATTCGTCCTCGCGGGCGGTCGTCCTTCGCCTTGCGGCTTTTGAACCGGTCGCCCATTCGGGGCGCGTGCGCTTCAAAACGCCTCCAGGCTCCAGGCCTCCCTGCTCGGGCGCTCGGCTCTTCTTATTTCAGTCCAGCAGGGACGCGCCGCCTACGGCGTCAGGCTCGACGTGGTTTTGCGCAAAGGAACGAAGAGGCGGCCTTTGTCTACAGGCTGAGGGCCGCTTCTCAAAAGAGAAGCGGCCCTCAGACATAAATCAGTGCTGAATGTCGGCGTTTACGGTGAAGGTAAACGAGTAACTCGGGAACAGCGCCGGGTACTTAATGCCCGCGACGGTGAACTTCGCCGCGCCAACGGGCAGCTCGTCGTACACCAGATTGGTCACGAGGCTGCGGCCGTCCGACCCGAGCGTGCAGGTCACGGTGCTTCCCGCGAGCGTGACTTCCTTGTCAAACTTGCCGTCTCTGGCAGAGATGTCGGCGTTGAACTGGAAGCAGACAAACCCGTCGGCGTTCTCAAACAGGGCCACTGTCCAGATATTCGTGTCGTACGGGACAACCGTTATGGCGCCCACGCCGACCGATACGTCGCCGGAAAAAGCCTCGATGGTGTAGCTTCCCGCTGCCTGAGGCCCGGTCTCCAGATAAAGTTTCGCCACGCCTTCGGCGCCCGTTGCCGTCGCCAGAACGACGCCCTCAAGGTCATACATCACAAAGCTGACGGTCTCTAGGTTTTCACCAGCGTACTCGATGCGAATGGTGGCGCTGAGGTTGGTCAGGATCTGGCTGGGGATGATCGTATACACCGTGAGCACAGGCTTAGCTTTGACCATGATCGAGAAGGAGCTTGTGACGGTTTTGCCGTTTTCGGTGTAGCTGACCGTGACGGTCTGCACGCCCGCCTGAGCGAGCATGTCGCCGTGCAGCGGCGAGGTCGTGTAGTCGGTCACAAGCGCGGTCGACAGGGTGCTATAGTGCGCCCAGACCTTCAGCCCGGTGAGGTCAAGCGTATCCCCCTGCATGTATTCGAGCTTGCAGTCCGCGGTGTCAAGCGAAATCGCCTCGAGGACGGGCGCGGTGACCTCAACGTTAAACTGGGTCTCGCGGGTCACGCCGTTTTCGGTGTAGCTGATCACGACGGTCTGCGTCCCGGGCACTGCCAGAATCTCGCCGCCCGCCGGAGTGGTCGTATACCCCGTCACCACCTCGGACGTGCCGTACTGGTAAAGCGCCGTCACGACAAGGCCGCTCAGATTCAGCGGACTTCCCACGACATACTCGATCGTGTCGGGCAGGCGTGTGACCACAATGTCGCTAAGCGGGGCTTTTTCGATTTCGATGTCAAAGCTTGCTTCGCGCGTTCCGCCGCTTTCGCTGTAGCGAACCGTAACTGTCTGCGTTCCGGGGGTATAGAATACCGTACCCTCGGCGGGGAAGACCAGCGTGGGCGCCACTTCGCGCGAGCTGCCGTCGCTGTAGTGCGCGACCGTGACTAAGCCGTCCAGATCCAGCGCCTGGCCGGTGTAGTAGCTCTTCGCCGGTTCGGAGACAATTTCAAGGCTGGACAGCCACTCGGGCGCGACGGCCGAGAGTTCGAGGATCTTGGGGTCGTCGTTGTCGGCGGTCAGAACAACTTTGTATTCAAATGTGGTGGTCTCGTTCTGCAGCGGCACGAGAACGCTCCAGGTCACCTGTTGCATGCCGTTGGGCTGGATGGGGTCGATCGCAATTGTGGCGTCGGGCGTCAGGGCGTCCAGGCTCATGCCGTCCGGCAGGGAAATCTGGATCTCCGCGCCCTCGGAGGCCGCGCTCCCGGCGTTTTGGATGTACGCTGTGACGAGGTACGGCTCATAGCCGTCCCTGGCCTGATTGATTGTGAACTGCCCGTCGGCGTCGATGATGACGGCCAGCGGGGGACGAAGGTCTTCGGCCGCAAACTCAGCCAGGCCGTAGTAAGTTTCAAAGACAACGCTCTCGCCCGACTCGACCGCGCGGGGATCAAAGTAAACGCCCACGGCGCTGTCGCCGTTATTTCGGCCCGGCGTGACGGTATAGTCCCACAGCGTGGAGTCAATCGAGCCCCAGTTGACAAACTGCACCTTGTCGGGACGGATGGAGTCTGCGGAGTAGAACGTGCCCGTGCTGATGACGGTTGGATTGGTCAGGTCGTCAAAGGCCTGCCACTTTTTGGGGATCGCGTCGCCGACAAACTCAGTCTCGGTGGTCACCGCGCCGACGCCCGGAATGCGGAACGGCGCGTTGTCATTGCCGCCCAGCATGGTGTCGAGCATAATCCGCGTGCCGAGGTCGCGGACGCTTTCACTCTGATTGGTGAGCGTATACTCAATCTTGATGATTTCATCCCTGCCGGTGTTCGGGTTTGTGATAAAGGAAAGCTTCTGCTCGACTTCAACTCCGTTGATGGTCATCACGGCCGTGTTCACAGAAAGCGCGTCGTCGCTGTGTCCGCGCGCACTAAACTGGTAGCTCTGGCCGTCAATTTTGATGGTCGTGAAGGACGACCAGGGGTTCGGGTGGCCATACAGCATATTTTTATTGTCGTCCGAAGTCCTTCCGGGGTTTCCTCCGGTCGTGCCGATCGTAAATCTGCCGTTTTCATCGCCGGAGTCTTGATACTCCACGAACGCCTCAAGGTACTCATTGCGTATGTAGCCCTGCGAGGGGTTGGGGTCTTGGACGGTATAGTTGAAGTCCAGTTGTCTGTCCAAGCAAACTACATAAGCCGAGAAATACCCGGCCTCGGTCAGCAGCGTCCCATCCGGGATGGAGATAAAGTCGTACGGCACGATTTCCTGTTGCATTAACTCGGTCTCCGTGTCCATGTACACCGCCACAAGCTGGAGTTCGGACCAATCAGTGTAGTCGCCTATCAAGTAAAAGCTTCTGGGATAAACATTAATATAGACCTCCACTAGTTCTATCGCTTGCGCTTCGGGGCCGGACAATGTGACCGCCTTGCCGGCGGCCTCGGCCTCAATCGGCTGAGCTATTTCGGCCGCCAAACCTTTGGCCATCGCGGAAAACGGCAGGGCCAAAATCATTGCCGCCAGGAACAGACTGAGTATGCGTTTTTTCATAAAATTTTCCCTTCTTCCTTTTTTTGTTCTTCTGTTTTTAGGGCAACGCCGCACCGCACTGCTGAATCTCTTTTGCCGGGATGGCTCGAAGCCTCAGCTCACGCGATGCTCACTGCAGCATCCCCCAGACGCTTACCCGTGCTTCCCCGCGGATACGATGCGCTCTCTGAGCGCAAAAAGCCTTTTCCCTTTGCCCGCGCCGGCTCCTTGCGCCGGCGTCATCTGCGCAAAAACGGGCTCAACGCCTTCTTTTCTGCAGGAACTTTTTGCAGGGTTACCCTACAATATTTTACCTTATTTTAGTAAAAAAAGCAAGGAGTTTTTTCCATTTATGTAAGTCACGTTTTCGACACCCGGCGCGTTTTTCTCCCCCTCGGGACAGGCGGACGGCGCTCTGCCGACCGCGTCGAGACAGCGGCTTTCGGGCGAACAAACCACCATGTCCTCGTGGTCACGGCCTCCCTGACAGGAGGGACGCATTCTCATATCCTCGCAGCCGTTCATAAAACAGCTCGACCGCCCGTGAAAACGCCTGATGCCGCCGGCGCACAATCAATTGGCTCACCTCCAGGCGAGGACCGAGCGGCCTGAAGCACAGCGCGCTGCCGCTGTCATCCTTGGTAAGCCCCTCCAGTGTCAGGGCATAGCCAAGGCCCTCCTCCACCATAAAGGCAGCGTTATAGATCATGTTGAACGTCCCGACGATATTCAGCATCTCACCGGATCTGCCTGCCCACTCGGAGAAGACGCTCCGGACGGTTCGATTGTATGTGATGAGAAGGGGTAGCCCGATCACGTCCTCAGGCGAGACCGTCTCCTTTGCCGCCAGCGGGCTGTCCCTGCGCATCAGCAATCCGTAAACGGTGTTGGAGGGCAGCCGGATGATATCATACTTTGACTCGTCCCGCAGGCCGATCACCAGGCCGAAGTCAAGCAGCCCCCTGTCAAGCCTCTCCATCACATCTGCGCCGTTGCCGCTGTAGAGATGGACGCGAATCAGAGGGTAATCCGTCTGCAGCGCTTTAGCCGTTTTGGCGACATAGCGCATCCCCTCGGCCTCGCCGCCTCCAAAGTAAATATCGCCGCCTATGCTCTTGTCCGCATAGCTGATCTCGGTTTTGGTTTTTGTGGCCAGCTCAACAATCTCTATGGCCCGCTTTCTTAAAAACCATCCCTCTTCGGTAAGCTGGAGCTTTCGCTTGCCGCGCACAAACAGGTTCTTTCCCAGCTCGGCTTCCAGATCCAGCATCTGGCGGGAAAGCGTGGGCTGCGTAATGTGGAGCGCCTGTGCCGCCTTTGTTATGCTCTCTTCTCTGGCCACCATCAAAAAATACTCAAGGACTCTGATATCCATGTGCCGCTCCCCTCTTTGCCCTTACTATGCCTTTGAAGCATAGTATAGCATACATTATAGGTATTTGCAATAAACTGTATTTCCAGATATATTTATAGTATACAAATCATCGCAATTTAGGCTGCGCACAATAGGCATTTTTGTCAACACGGCGGACATATGTCTGGAGAAAACTGTCGGGAGGGAAAGACAATGTACGATGAAATTCTGCATAAAAAACCGTTTAACCTGCAACAGCCGGATATCAACTGGGTTCGGGACACCATCGGCAAGATGACCCTGGAGGAAAAGATCGGGCAGCTGTTTTGTCTTCAGGTTCCAGTGATGAGCTCCATAGAGGAGCTTCGTGGGCGCATGGCCTACAAGCCGGGCGGGTTTATGCTCCGTCCGCTGGACACCCAGTACGGCATCGACGTGGTAAATATGATCAACTCGAACACCGATATCCCGTTGCTGCTGGCGGCCGATTTGGAAAAGGGCGGCAACGGCGTGTCGGATGACGGAACCACCATCGGCTCGCCGCTTTCCGTGGCGGCGACAAACGACGTCGGCTTTGCCTCGAAGCTCGGCACGCTCTGCGCGAGAGAAGGCGCAGCCATGGGTCTGAACTGGATATTCGGCCCGATCGTGGACATCGACAGAAACTTTCTCAACCCCATCACGAATGTGCGCACGTTTGGCAGCGACCCCGACCGCATCAAAGCGATGGGCACTGCCTTTGTCGAGGCTGTGCAGGACCATGGCCTGGCGGCGTCTTGCAAGCATTTTCCCGGCGATGGGATCGATTTCCGCGACCAGCACATCGTCGGCAGCGTAAACTCCCTCTCCGCCGACGAATGGGAGAGCTCGTTTGGGGAGATCTACCGCACATGCATCGAGGCCGGAACGATGACCATCATGGCCGGCCACATCACCCTGCCCGCCTGGAGCAAAAAGCTCAACCCAAACCTCGCCGACCGGGACATCCTGCCGGCCTCCCTGTCGCCTGAGCTGCTGCAGGGACTTTTGCGCGGCCATCTCGGATTCAACGGCCTGATTGTGACCGACGCGACCACCATGACAGGGTTTATGCAGGCCCTCCCGCGGCCCCAGCTGGTCGAGCAGGTCTTTATCGCGGGCTGTGATGTGCTGCTGTTCACAACCGACCTCGAAGCCGACTTCGCGTATCTGCTGGACGGCGTGAAGCAGGGACGGATCAGCGAGGAAAGGCTGACCGAGGCCCTGATCCGGATACTCGGGCTAAAGGCGGCGCTTGGCCTTCACAAGAGCGTCCGCCCCGCCGACTTTGCGGCGGCAAAGCTGGTTTTGGGCTGCGACGAGCATCTGTCCTGGGCCAAAGAATGCGCCGACAGGTCAATCACTTTGGTCAAGGAGGAGCCCGGCGTTCTGCCGCTTTCCCCGAAGAAGTACAAACGCGTGCTATATATCCCGCTCGAGGGCAAGCCCGACGAGTTCTCCCACAACAGGATCCGCTCGGGGGCCAGTATGCTGCTGTGCGAAATGCTGAAAAAAGAGGGGTTCGACGTCAGCGTCCTGTCCTCGGACAGCTCGTTCTTTCCCCATATGCGCTCCTACAGCTATGTCAAGGATAACTTTGACCTGATTTTATACTGCGCCAATTACGGCACAACGGCCAACCAGACGACCGTGCGCATAGCCTGGCCGAAGAACAATATGAGCTGGTGCCCCAATTTTGTTCACTCGGTCCCCAACGTGTTCATATCCCTGGAAAATCCCTATCACCTCATGGACGTACCCCGCGTCAGAACATACATAAACACGTATAGTCCCAATGACAGAACCATTGAAATGCTGCACGAGAAGCTCATGGGGCGCTCGGAATTTATGGGAGTAAGCCCTGTGGATGCCTTCTGTGGCCTGTGGGACGCGCGCCTGTGACGCGCAGGCCGCCAAAGAAACGCGGACTGTCAGGAGTTCGACCGAGCCGGCTCCGAGAGCAGGGAAGCCCGGGCATAAACAGAAAATTCGCCGGTCTTTCGGAGGTATAAAATGACAAAAACAAAACGAATCTTTTACGGCTGGGTCATCGTGGGCGCGAGCGTCGTCATCCTGGCCATCGGCCTGGGGATGTTCAACAGCACAAACAGCGTGTTCGTCAAGCCCATCTGTGACGCGCTGGGCTTCTCGCGAAGCCAGTACACGACGCACCGCACAATCTTAACGCTGATCAGCGCATTTGCTTTGCCGCTGTATGGAAAGCTCATCCAGCGCGCCGGGATCAAGAAAATACTCCTGGTCGGCGCGGCGGCGCTTCCCGTTCTGATCTTTTGTTATTCCTTCGCAAACAGCCTGTGGCATTTTTATCTTCTGGCGTTTCTCAACGGGATTTTCTTTAACGCGCTGCACTTCATGGTCATCGGCGTGCTGGTCAGCCGCTGGTTTGAGGACAAGCGAGGGCTGGCCACCGGCATCGCCTACGCCGGAAGCGGTCTTGGGGGCGCGGTCATGATCCCCGTCGTGAGCCGCATCGTCGAGCTCTCCGGCTGGCGGTTTGCGTTTCAGTTCATGGGGGTGCTTGGACTCGTCATCCTCATCCCGGTGATATTGCTTCTGATCAAGGATTCTCCCGAAAGTGTCGGGCTCAGGCCGTATACCTCGTCCAAAACGGTCAGTGCGCCCAGTCAGGGCGCGGCTCAGGCCGGCGGCCTCACGTTTCAGGAGGCCCTGGCTTCAGGAAAGTTCTGGCTGCTCGCGGTCGGGTTTTTCTTCATCGCGGTATTTGCCGGAGCCACCAACACGCACTCGGCTCCGTACCTCACGGACATCGGCTATCCCGTTGCGATGGTCTCTGCCGTTGTCTCGACCTTTATGCTGGCCATGACGGTCGGCAAGATCTTTCTCGGCTTTATTTACGACCGCTTCGGCGCGCTTGTGGGGAACCTTTTGGTGGCGGTCTGCAGCATCGCCTTTCCGATCGCGGCGCTCTTGGCCTTTTTGCCGGGCCTTCCCTGGGTCTACGCCGTGTCTCTCGGAATGGCCAGCTGCGGGATCTCCGTGCCCGTGTCGATCCTCATCATCAAGTACTTCGACACCAAAGCCTACCCCGCTCTCTTCAGCGTCTTTACGATGATCACCTCGCTGGGTTCCGCCGCGGCGGTTCCGGCGATGGGCGCTGTCTACGACTATACGGGCAGCTACCGGCCCGCATGGATTGCGATGCTGGCGTTTTCGGTCGTCATCACGGGATGTCTGGTCGCGGTCGAGCTCAAGTTCAGGCGAGAGCGCAGGCAAACGCCCGCCGAAATTATCGCGTATCCCGTCCCCGAAAATCCCGGCGCGGAACAGTTACACAGCAGTTGACAACACTGAGGAGGGTGCGCGGCGTGTACATTGAGAAGAACCTCATGGTTCCCATGGAGGACGGGATCCGACTGGCGACGGATGTCTACCGACCGGAAGCGGAAGGCAGATATCCGGTTCTGGTGGCGCGAACCCCCTATGACAAGAGCGGAATGGCGGCCGGCGTCGCCCCCTATGCGGAGGCCGGATATATTGTTGTCGTGCAGGATGTGCGCGGCAGGTTTGCCTCCGAGGGCGATTTTCTGCCGTACGCCCACGAGGCGGACGACGGAAACTCATTGATGACATGGATATTCTCCCGAAACTGGTGTGACGGAAATATTGGAACCTTCGGCGGCTCTTATCTGGGCGGAACCCAATGGCTTCTGGCGAAAAACGATCCGCCCGGGCTGAAGACCATGATTCCCGAGATTACCTTTGACGACCTGTACGCGGGCTGCATGTATCAGGGCGGAGCCAAGGTTCTGCATGATCTGAGGTGGACCGTCGCGAGTATTATCCCGGAGGGGGCAAGGCGCGCCTGCGAGGCGGGCGGTGCTGCAGACCCCGACCTGCCGGAGGTGGAGACCGCGCTCCACGAGATTCCGCTGGCAACCCATCCGGCCTTTGAAAAGTACGGGGCCTATTATCGCCAGTGGCTGGCGCACTACGTCATGAGCGAGTACTGGGCGCGGCATTCGCCCAACGCTGCCTATCAGAGTGTCATGGTTCCCGCGCTGCACATCAGTGGCTGGTATGACATCTTCGTTCCGAGCACACTGAAGAACTATGCCGGGATGAAAGAGAGAGGCGGAAGCGAACAGGCCCGCCGCCACCAGCGCCTGATTATGGGCCCGTGGACCCATATGAATTTCAGCGGAGAGTTTCCCGAGATCTCCTACGGTGAAGCCTCGAGCGATGCGGCCGTCGGGCTGACGCAGATCAAGATCGACTGGTTTGACCGGTGGCTGAAAGCCGAGGGCAAACAAGCAAGCGACGCCCTTCCGGTAAAGATCTTTGTCATGGGCGCCAATACATGGCGGGACGAGGCCGACTGGCCGCTCCCCGACACACAGTACAGATCCCTTTATCTGCACAGCAAGGGCTCCGCCAACACCCTGCATGGCGACGGCTGGCTGTCGGAGGAAAAGCCCGGCGATGAGCCGTCCGACAGCTATGTGTACGACCCGATGAACCCCTGCCCGACGATGGGCGGCCAGGTCATCCTGCCCGGCGAAAACGCCATGGGCCCGAGGGATCAGCGCGAGGCGGAAGAACGCGGCGACGTGCTTGTCTACAGTACGCCGGCGTTTGAGACTCCCGTCGAGGTGACGGGCAGTGTCCAGCTGAAGCTCTTTGTTTCTTCCGATTGTTTGGATACGGATTTTACCGCCAAAATCTCCGACGTCTTCCCCGACGGACGCTCTATGCTGCTGTCCGACGGCATTCTCAGGGCCAGGTATCGAGAATCCTTTGAAACGCTCAGGCTCCTCAAACCCGGCGAGATCTGTGAACTGACCATTGAGATAGGCGCAACCTCCAACCTTTTTCTCTCCGGGCACCACTTAAGACTGGACATCTCCAGCAGCAATTTCCCCAAGTATAACCGCAACAGCAACACCGGCGGCGAAATCGCGCGGGAGACGGCCGAAAAGTACAAGACCGCCCTCAACAGGGTTTTTCACGACGCCGAACGCACCTCCAGGCTGATTTTGCCCGTGATCAACCGATAGTGACGAGTCATCCCAAACAACACAGTACCGGCAGGCCTGCGATTTCACGGCGGCAAATCTGAGTTCCAACGTGCTGTCGCGCATTCAAATCTTTATATGTCTGGAGATTTAGTAACGTGGTCTGTTTATGGAAATGATTTGGCGAATCAAAGAATTAACCATGCGGTACGGCAGTACCTCCTATAAGGCGATCGGTGAGTTCATCCTGAAGGAATACGATCATCTTTACGAGTACACGATTCAGGACATAGCGCAGCGGACATATACCTCAAAATCCGCGCTTGTGCGTTTCGCCAAGGCCATGGGCTATTCCGGATGGAAGGAGTTTCTGAAGGCCTGTATTGACGAACTGCGGTACCAAGAGGCGCATTACACAGACATTGACCCCAATTATCCTTTTACAGCCGCCAGCTCGGACAAGGATATTGTGACGAAGCTTTGCTCTTTGCAGATTGAAAGCATTCTGGACACGACGGATTTGATGGATTACAACGCGCTGCGAAAAACCGTTGAGATGCTGCGTGTCGCGCGGAGAATCGCCTTGTTTTGTTCCGACTACAATCCTTTTATGGGGGAGTTGTTTGCCGGGAAGATGCTGAGCATCGGACGGCATGTCGAAATCCCGACGCAGGGTGAGGGCAGAATGCTGGCAGGCTCCCTTTGCCGGGACGATATTGCCATTGTCCTGTCGTATTCCGGGGAGCTCTCCGGTTTTGATCCCATCTCCGCGGTGACCGTACTGGAGGAAATCGGCGTTCCCATCCTCGCTATTACGGGTCTGGGGGACAGCTATTTGCGGCAGCACGCCTCCCGCACCATGACCATTTCCTCACACGAACGGCTGTATAACAAAATATCAAACTTTTCAACCGAAACCTCCCTCTTGTTAATTCTGAACACATTGTTTTCCTGCTATTTTGCGCGCGATTACACGGTCAATGTGCAACAAAAAAACAAAATTGACCTCCTTATGAATTCTCAACTCGCCGCCCCGGCACCCGATGCTCAGGGAGACAGTTCTGAACTCTCTTAGTATAAAAAAATGTGTTTTTGATAAGTTGCCCTTATCACGGTTGCAGCTGAAATAAAACGGAACAAAAGCGATTTAAAACTATTCACAGATTTGTTATAATGTACAAAGAGAGAGTGCTCCGGACATTCTCTTGTTGTTAAATACTGATGAAGAAAGGCAGAACAGAAATGAGTATTTTAAGGAAACGTCTCTTCAGATCCAGCGCCATCCTGATTGTCCTTGTCCTGCTGGTGAGCAATGTGGGCATCGCCGCCGTGAGCGGCGCGGACGAAGCCGCTTTGGAGCCGGGCGCCAACTACGGCGTCATCGCCGAGATCGAGCCCGGAAAGGTTCTCGGACGAAACGAAGACGGCATTTACATGTTCAAGGGAATTCCTTACGCCAAAGCAGATCGCTGGGAAATGCCCGTCAAGCCCCAGGCCTGGAGCGAGCTTCTCAACGCGCAGTATGTCGGGCCTGTGTCTCCCCAGTCGACGACCGGCAGCGGCGAGTATCTGTCCAACCCCGCCTATTACGTCATCGACTGGTCTGAGCAAAACTTCCTGAACCTGAACGTCTGGACCCCCAGCATGGAACAGGAAGCCAAAAAGCCGGTTATCGTCTGGATTCACGGCGGCGGGTACACCAGCGGCTCGTCAAACGAGCTTTTGCTGTACGACGGCAAGAACCTTTCCGAGTTCGGCGACGCCGTCATCGTCAGCGTCAACCACCGCCTCAACTACCTCGGTTACGGCGTTGATCTCTCGGCTTACGGCGACGAGTTTAAATACTCGGCCAACGCCGGGCACGCCGACCTGATCATGGCGCTGGAATGGGTGCGCGACAACATTACGACCTTTGGCGGCGACGCCTCCAACGTGACCATTATGGGCCAGTCGGGCGGCTCTTCAAAGGTCTGCCAGCTGATGGCCATGCCGGCGGCCGACGGCCTGTTCAGCAAGGTCATCGCGATGTCCAGCGGCTCGTACTCCTTCAGCGCCACCAAGGCCTCGGCGATGAACAACACCGCCACGCTGATCCGCAATCTCGGCCTTGAAGGCAAGCCCAACGAGGAGATCATCGAAACCCTGCAGAGTATGCCTTACGAAGACCTGGCGGCGGCCTGCGCCACGGCGCGCATTTCGTCCGGAGCGGTAGTGGACAACGAGTATGTCATGCCCAACATCTCCCGCGCTGCCGGGAAAATTGATTTGATGGTCGGCTCGGTAATGGGCGAAATGATCAGTGGCAGCGCCACTCCCTATTTGGGTTCCTACCGCAACGACTCGATTATGAAGAGCGAGGCAGTTTACTACAACAACAATCGCTTTTTCGTGTCCGACGAAGACATCTACGCCAAGTACGTGGCGAGATACGGAGCCAACGCCGACACCGTGATCGCCGCTTTCCGGAAAGCCTATCCCGGCCACGATCTTTACGACGGCCTGTACACGTCTTCCCGCAACAACAACGTGGCCAATAACTTCACAAACGCCGGAGGCACCGCGTATCAGTACGTCATGTCCTATACTTTCCCGCTGTTTGGCGGCATTGTCCCCTGGCATACAGGAGATCTGGCCCTCTTCTTCCGGACGATGGACACAACAACCTGGTTCAGGGGAGATGAGGAAACCGCCGACAAGGTCTCCAGAGACGCGGCGGGCGCCGTTATCAGCTTTGCGCGCACCGGAAACCCGAGCCAGGATGGTTTGGACTGGCCGGCCTTTACCGACGAAGAAAAAGAGATCATGGTCTTTGACCGCGAAAGCGCCGTGCGCAAATACGCGGACTTTGACATGGACTTCCAGGCGCTCGTCCGCTCAACCGCTCTGCCCAACAATGTGGATTTGGATGCCGCCCGCGCCAAGGCCGAAGCCGCTTTGAAGCCGGGCGCCAACTACGGCGTCATCGCACAGATTGAGCCCGGAAAGGTTCTCGGACGAAACGAAGACGGCATTTACATGTTCAAGGGAATCCCTTACGCCAAAGCAGATCGCTGGGAAATGCCCGTCAAGCCTCAGGCCTGGAGCGAGCTTCTCAACGCGCAGTATGTCGGACCTGTTTCTCCCCAGTCGAGAACCGGCAGCGGCGAGTATCTGTCCAACCCCGCCTACTACAAAATTGACTGGTCTGAGCAAAACTTCCTGAACCTGAACGTCTGGACCCCCAGCATGGAACAGGAGGCCAAAAAGCCGGTCATCGTCTGGATTCACGGCGGCGGCTACGCCAGCGGCTCGTCAAATGAGCTTTTGCTGTACGACGGCAAGAACCTTTCCGAGTTCGGCGACTCGGTCATCGTCAGCGTCAACCACCGCCTCAACTACCTCGGTTACGGCGTTGATCTCTCGGCCTACGGCGACGAGTTTAAATACTCTGCCAACGCCGGGCACGCCGACCTGATCATGGCGCTGGAGTGGGTGCGTGACAACATTACGGCCTTTGGCGGCGACGCCTCCAACGTGACCATTATGGGCCAGTCGGGCGGCTCCACGAAGGTAACACAGCTGATGGCCATGCCGGCGGCCGACGGCCTGTTTGACAAGGTCATCGCCATGTCCAGCGGATCGTATTCCTTCGGCGGCACCAAGGCCGCGGCGATGAACAACACCGCCACGCTGATCCGCAATCTCGGCCTCGAGGGCAAGCCCAACGAGGAAATTATTGAGACATTGCAGACCATGCCCTATCTCGAACTGGCCGACGCCTGCGCCGCGGCCCGCATCTCGGCAGGAGCCACGGTAGACAATGAATACGTCCTTCCCAACATCTCGCGCGCCGCCGGCAAGGTCGATCTGATGGTCGGCTCCTGCATAGGCGAAATGACCAGCGGAAGCTCCACGCCTTATTTAGGATCCTATCGCAACGGCTCGATTATCAAAAATGAGGCGGCTTACTACGCCAACTGCCGCACTTACCTGACCGACGAAGACATCGTCAACCGTTACATCACCCGCTTTGGCAGCAGGGCGGACGCGGTCATGGACGCCTTCCGGAAAGCCTATCCTGACCATGATCTCTACGACGGTCTATACACTGTTTCGCGCAACGATAACGTTGCCAACTCCTTCACCGCCGCTGGCGGAACCGCATACCAGTATCTGACTGCCTATCAGTTCCCGCTGTTTGGCGGCATTCTGGCCTGGCATACGGGCGATCTTCCGCTGTACTTCCGCACCAACGACACCACCTCCTGGTTTTACGGGGACAAGGAAGTCGCCGACAAGGTTTCCAGTGACGCGGCGGGCGCCATCATCAGCTTCGCGCGCACCGGAAACCCGAGCCAGGAGGACCTGGAGTGGCCCGTGTTCACGCAGGCCAAGCACGAGACCATGATCTTTGACCGTGAGAGCCAGGCCAAGAACTACCACGACAGAAACCTCCAGCAGCTGCTGTCCAACCGGGCGGTGCCGGTTGTCGCCAGCGTCTCCGTCTCCACTCCGACCATCGTCGAAACTCTGGCGGCAAATCTGGCCATCACGGTGAGCGGACAAAATCTTGCCGGAGAGAAGCTGACCGCCTATCTGAAGGTCGGCGATGACCTGCTGTACCCCACCGACGTTTCGAGCGGCACCGGCCGGATGGCCGTCGCCAATGCGCCCGAGAACGGCGTGTACTCGCTTGTCGTGCTCGTCGAAAACTGGCAGTCGGAGGGCGCCTGTGACATCAGTGTGGTGCCCTACAACACAGGCATCTGGGAAGCCAACGCTTACAAAGACGGCGGCAAGCTTCTGATCAAATTCAATGAAAACCTTGTGCTGAAGAGCGCCGCCAAGTGCGTAACCATCGAGAGCGCCGGTTATGACGCAAGGGTTCTCGAGGACAAGCAAACCGTTGAGGTGCTGGGCGTCGACGCCGACGCGCTTCAGGCCAACACGGCAGTTGTGATCAAGGGCGTGAAGTATCCCACGCTGTTCCCGAGCTACAGCTTTACCTTCACCGTGAGGGTTCCGTAAGTACCCCTCCCGGCGCATATCGCGACATTTTCTAATTCTTCTTTTCCTATAAGTCTTCTTCTATGGATCAGGCTGCCTTGAAAAGGGCAGCCTGATCTCAGGCTGTCAAAGAACCTTTTATTCTTTGACAAAACGAGGGCAGGATCGCGTCTTTGTTGAAGACGCGCAAAGAAACGCTTTTCCGGCGTATGTTGTTGACTATGCTTCTTACCGCTGGGTTAATGCATTATCGGGGCATGGGCGGAGAGAACTCCGGAGGAGAACTGACCGTGGGAGAACTTTTTGCGTTCTTTGATAAGGCGCCCGGGCGCCCGGCAACGCGCTTGCGTCCTTGACACCATGCGCGTAGTGTGGTTTAATTACTCAATCAACCGCTCTTCCAACTTTGCCAACCGGGAGGACTTTCTCATGCAGCTGGACAAACGCAGCCTCTGGGTCAACCGTCTCAGCCGATGGTTTGTGATCTATCTGTTTGTCAACCCTCTGCTCGACATCATCAACGGCATGTACATGATCTTTATCCGCGACATGTCGCGCTATATGCCCAGCGCTCTGACGCCGCTGACGCCAACGCTGGTCATTCGCATGCTGGTCCTTGTCGTGATGGCCTTGTTCTTGCTGCTCAAGCGGGACTGGAAGAGCGTCAAGCTTCTGATTCCCATCGCCGTCGCGGGTGTTATGAGCATGGTTGTGGAATTTTTCTTCATGGACACCCACGGCTTTTTCGCCGACATCCAATATCTTGGGCGCTTTACGTACAATGTGGCCGCCCTGTTTGTGTTTACGCATGTACTGCGCGCAGACCGCTCGCGCGAGGACGCCATGGCGCTCATGCGCCGCGCGCTCACCTTTTCAGCCGTGGTGGTCTCGGCATCCATCCTCGTCTGCTTCTGCTTCAACATCGGCTTTCACTCCTATGCCGACCGGTTCGGTCTGCGCGGAACAAGCGGCTTTTATTACGCAGCCAACGAGGCCACCGCCATCTTAATGCTGCTTCTGCCGCTGAGCATCAGCGACTTTTTGCGGGTGGAAAACTATAAACGCTCAAAGAACTGGGCGATGCTGCTCGCGCCCGCGCTCGTCGCCAACGCTATCATGCTCATCGGCACCAAAACGGCGTTTATCGCGTTGATCGTTTCGCTTGCCCTGATGGGCGCGCACACGATCTGGCTGGCCGTCAAACAAAAGGGCGCGCAAAAGATTCTCCGCTTTGGGCTGATGGTCGCGTCCGTGGCGGTCGTCTTTTTGGTGTTGACGCTTCTCTCCTCCTCAAAGGTCGTCTCGAGCATTCAGGCCAGCATTGGCGGAATGGAGGACGTGATCACCGAGGACATCGACAACACCGACCTGTCCAAGCTGCCCGAGGACATGCAGGCCGTGCTGCGCGATACGCCGCCCATCATTCGTCTGCTCCTGAGCGGGCGGCAATACTACCTCTTCAAGGCGGCGGACGCCTGGTCCCAGGGCCCGGCGCTCGGCTGGTTCTTCGGCATCGGGCGTGGCTCGCAGAGCCATGTCATTGAGATGGATCTCTTTGAGATTTTCTTCTACTACGGGATTTTCGGCTTTGCAGCGCTCTGCCTGCCCTATATAAGGCGCATTTTTCCCCTGTTTAAGGGCTTCTGGCGTCTGCGCGACAGCAGCCTGGCCTTTGCGATCTTTGTTTCGCTCGGCCTGACGTTTTTCTATCTCTGCATTGCCGGCCATGTTCTGTTCAGCGTCACCGGCGGGTTTTATTTCGCCCTTGTGGTTGTCTACGGGGGGTTTGTTTTTGAGCGTCAGGGCGACGGCGAGCGGCTTGCCGCCAAAAAACCCTGATTGGCTCCGCGGCGATCCATCTTTGCCGGAGTGGCGGAATTGGCAGACGCCCGGGACTTAAAATCCCGTGGCCCTTGCGGGCCGTGCCGGTTCGATCCCGGTCTCCGGCACCATGAATCCTTACAGCCACAGAGGCTTTGAAGATTGACTGAAAATGGCGGCGCGACACACTACACCCGTTTACCCCCGTAAAAAATCAATTTATTGGGGTACAAATTGTGGTCAAAAACACCCCCGAATGCGCGGAGCATTCGGGGGTGTTTTGTTTGTGGAGCGCTACTTTTGCGCACCTACTTTTTGCGCCACGGGTTTGACGACGCCCTCGAAGAGGCCGCTGGACGCGCCGGTCACGACCATGGCGTTGAGAAGCGCGAGGACAACGTCCCCGGCGTCGCGTATGCCCATAAAAAACACGTTGTAGGCAATTGTGATGACCAACGCCATCGCAAGAGCGATCCACTTTGGATCACAGGTCAGATATCGCTTTATCAGCTGCGTCAGCCCGCAGACCGCCAAACCGCCTCAGCGGTTTGATCCTGCTCCCGTTTGTAGACAAACCTTCGATTTGTCTACAAACGGGAGCAGGAACGCGTCTTTGTGAAGACGCGCATTGGGTGACTTTCCCGGAGTGAATCCGTGAAAGCGTAGTGGTTCTAATATTTTTCGCCTGTCAAGCCTCATTCGTCCTCGCGGGCGGTCGTCCTTCGCCTTGCGGCTTTTGAACCGGTCGCCCCTTCGGGGCGCGTGCGCTTCAAAACGCCTCCAGGCTCCAGGCCTCCCTGCTCGGGCGCTCGGCTCTTCTTATTTCAGTCCAGCAGGGACCCGCCGCCTTCGGCGTCAGGCTCGACG
>JAVBOR010000017.1:0-15630 GCA_031550325.1 Oscillospiraceae bacterium | reverse complement strand
TCCTTTTCCTGGATTCGCGTCGAGCCTGACGCCGCAGGCGGCAGGTTCTTGCTGGACTGAATCCAGGAAAAATAGGAACCACAACGGTTTCGGGAATTCATTTCTCGAAACCGTTTCCCTGCAAACCGCCTCAGCGGTTTGGTCCTGCCCTCGTTTTGTCAAAGAACCAAAGGTTCTTTGACAGCCTGAGGCGAAAAGTTTTAGAAACTTTTCGCCCTTTTGATACGATATACCACATAGACCCCGCGCGCCGCAAAGCGGCGCTGATCCATAAGGAGGGCAACCGCTGTGAAAATCCGCGCCGAAACCGACACGCACAAAAAGAGCCCGCTGAATACGGCGCAGCTGGGATTCACCTGCGCGCTGATCTGGATGACTGGCCTGATGTTTGAGCAGGATGGTCCCTCCTGGGGCGTTTTGGTGTTTGTCCCGCTGGCCTGCGCGGCGGGGATGGCAACCGAACTGCGCGCAAGTTGCGCGGCCGCCGACCGGCGGCGGATTGTCGCCATGTCCATCGGGCTGATGACAACCGCCGCCATCATGCAGCTGCCGTTTCCGGGTTCTCTCCTGCTGTGCTGGGCTTCGGGCATGCTGGCGGCGCCTGCGCTGGTGAGGTCGGGGCGGGTATTCTTGCAGCGGACGCCCCTGCGCTTTTGGCGGCTGCTCCTGCCCCTTTTGGCAGCGATGCCGGTTGTGGCACTGCTTGCAGAGCTTGACGCCGCGTACCGGTTTCAGGTGCTTGCGCTGCTCGCTGCGCCGGGGCTTCTCTGCCAGCGGCCGTGCCCACCCGAACAGACCCCGGAAAAACGGCCCCGGGCGCCGTTGCCGCTTGAGACAGTTGATGAACACCGCTTTACCGGGCGCGAGAAGGAAGTGCTTTCCTGTCTGGCCGATGGCTGTACAACCGCGCAGATCTCGCAAAAACTGTTTATCTCCGAACGAACGGTGCGCCACCACATCAGCAGTATGCTCGCCAAGACGGGGGTCAAGTCGCGCGTTGAGCTGCTCCTGCTGCTGCTGCGATAGCCACAACGGCAGATGGTCAAAAAGCCCTTTGCTCTCCCGTCCTTTATCGAACTTTGCCTCTAGCCTGTCAAAAAAGCGCTTTGCGCCCAGCCTGTCAAAGAAGCCCTTTGCGTCCTCGTCCTTTATTGGTTTTCATGTCGAGTCTGGTGCGCAGCCGGCAGGTCCTCGCCTCTCTGAAAACCGACTAAGATAGAACCACAACGCTTTCACGGATTCACTCCGGGGAAGCGTTTCTTTTCGTGTCTTCACAAAGACGCGATCCTGCTTTCGCTTTGTCAAAGAACCAAAGGTTCTTTGACAAAGCGAAAGCCTGCCGCCTGCGGCGTTAGGCTAGACGTGGTTTTTGCACAAAGGAGCGTGGGAAGCGACGTTCCTTTTGTCGACTCTGTGTCAAAGAACCGCGGGGCGTTGACAGGCCAAGGGCTCTTTGACAGCCAAAACCCCGAACCCATTGGGGCGTCTGAAAGCCTACCCGTTAGGGGTGGTTTTTTTATGTCCAAATCGGCGAGAACCCGTCAGTTGAACAGTGTTTTTTTGTCCAAGATTATGGTACTGTCAACATGCAGGGAACCCCAACCTATACAAAAAGTAGAAGAAATGGAGTGTTGTGTTGTGCAACGATTCAAAGCGACCACGCGCATCCTCGCCCTCGCGCTGTCTCTCATTTTGGTGTTTGCACTTATCCCGGTGCCCACGTTCGCCGCAAGTGAGGACAATGACCCTGTCTCCCGCGAAAAACTGGACGTCATCGTCAACGAGCTCATTTCCGGCCTGTATGCCGACGTCGAAGCTCTGGCCTCCGGCCTCGTCACGCCTGCGGTGGAAGGCCTGATCGGTTCCTCAGACGCCATAAAGACACTGATTACCCCGATTTTGAAGGAAACGGTTTCGGCGCTGCTTGCGCAGGCGCTGCCCGGCGTGGATTTTTCGCAGATCGCCGACATCGATGCGCTGGTTGACGAAGTGCTCGCCAGTGATTTTGTTGATGAAGCACTCTCCACGCTGCTTCAGAGCGATTTTTTCACGCTCACGATGAAGTACGCCATTGAGGACGCGCTTGGCCAGGCGGGCCTGTCGGAGCTCAAGAATCAGGCGATCGCCACATCTGCCGACACAATCTGGAACGCGCCCACAAGGCTGGTGGGCAATGCCAAGATCCCGGTCAAATACATCGGCGTGTTCACCGATACGAAGATTTTCGGCGTGTGGCTCAACACCTCGTTCTATGATTTCGATGTGACCAAGTGGAGCAGTGGCTTTACGCAGAAGATTGAGGAGATCAATCTCAAGGGCTGGCACAGAGCCAACATCAATACATACCTCACCGGTACGACAATGGTCAGCATCATTGCCAGCATCCCTTCCATTACGTCAAACATTCAGGGCCTTGATTTCCAGACCATCGTCCTCAACGCCGCCCTTCGCGCCGGCAAGGAAATCCTGACCCAGAAGCTCACCCAGCTCAAGACCCTAGTGTATGACTGGATTACCGCCGAGCTGGCCAAGCTCGACATCCACGTCACGCTTGACCCGACCGCAGGGCTGGAGCAGCTCTGGCCGGCCCTGCAAGCCGGCCTGATCGACAAGCTCGACCGCGATGTTGCCTCGGCAAAGGCGCAGTTGTGCGAGGAGATCGAGGCGTGCTTTGCACAGCACGGCCTGACAATTTCGCTGGATCCCAACCAGAGTCTCCCGGCGATTATGGCTTCGCTGCAAGCGCAGATCGAAGAAATCCTCAGAGAATACGGTGAGCAGACCAAAGAAAAGATTGAACAGGCCATGGCCGAACTGTGCCAGAAGCTTCAGGCGTTCAAGGCCGAGACCTTTGCCCGGTTTAACGAGCTTTTCTCCCGTCTTGGACTGGAGCTCGGACTGACTCCGGCCAACGACTGGTGCGATATTTTGCCCGCCATTAAGACAGCTGTTAAGGCCAAGATTGAACAGTGCGCTGCCGACAAGCGCGAGGCGCTTGAGGCTGCCCTGGAGCGGCTGATGAGCTGGGTGGACTGCACGCTCGGAGCCCTTTGCACGGAGCTGGACGCCTTTATCAAGGGCGACCTGCAGGATATCCTGAACAGAATCAACGGCTACTTTAAAATCCGGCTTGAGGGCGTCGGCGAAGACGGCCTGATCATGGAGGCCGGCAGCTACATCGTCGTTCCGCCCGCAGAGTTCAATCCCTACACCAACGACTGCGTGTTTGATTTTACCGTCACGTCTCAGGCAAATGGCCTGCAGATGCTCTTCACCAGAGCGGATGTGCGCTGCTTCAAAGGCAACTGGGCTCTCGTTGTTCCCGCCATGCCCGAGCAGACCACTGAGCTAACCATTACTGCCTATGTCACCGTTAAGGACTGCCGCGTGCAGATCGCCCAGCGCAAGTTCACACTGGTGGCCGAAGAGAAGCTTGCGCCGATGACGGTGGAAACACAAGTGATCCTCGTTGACCTTCCGGCCAACCTGAACTTGACCATTGATCCCGCGCTGATGCCCGCAGGGCCTGTGTACGCATACTTTGCCGACACCCACGGCGTGTTGGATCTTTCCTCCAAGACGCTGATCGACGCCAACGGCAAGTGCCGTATGCGTCTGCCGCTCGCTCCGTCCGAGCCCGGCGCCTGCCAGATTCTCGCGTTTGAGGGCGACGCCGCGAAGCCGTTTGCCGCATGCGCCATCCAGTTGGAAAAGGTTGACGATCTGTGGGCGCCCAAAATTGTCGACGAAGGCGGACTGATCAAGATTCTCTTTGCCGACGACGTGCAGATCAAGGCCGGCGGAAAAGCGACAATCAATGATGTGCAGGTGTCCTTCTCGTACGGCGCAGACGGCCGCTCCATCGTGCTGAACTCCGCGTACAGCACTAGACCTGTCGGCGGCAGCATCAAAATCTCCGGGCTGAAATACCCGCGGATTCTCCCCTCGTATTCCTTCACCTTTACGATTCCCGTCGTATAAACACGCGTGACGCAGGTTTACCCGGAGCCCTAAAGCTGCGGGGCAGGACCGGCGATGCGTCAAGTCTCTGATTTTTGGTGCGCTCCGGCGCTCAATTCCTGTTCATCCCAACGCCATGGTAAGGCCCGCCAAAGAGCCCTCGGCTCTTCGGCGGGCCTTCAGGTTGTCAAAAAAGCGCTTTGCGCCTTCGTCCTTTTCCTGGATTCGCGTCGAGCCTGACGCCGCAGGCGGCAGGTTCTCGCCCCACTGAAAACCAAAAAAGAGTAAGCCGCAATGCTTTTGCGGATTCACTTCGGAAAAGCATTCTTTGCGCGTCTTGGCAAAGACGCGAGCCCTCACCGTTTTTTCAAAGAGTCAAAGGCACTTTGACAGCCTTGACAGGGCCGCCTTGTTTGTGTTACACTGGCGCTACAAATGAAACGGGGTGCTGGCGCCAGCCGGCTGAGAGAAAGCGTATGCCGCTTTCAACCCTTGAACCTGATCCTGGTAATGCAGGCGTAGGAAAGCGGTTTCAAGGGAATGCCTTTGTTTCAAAACAAGGAGGTTCCCTTTTGTTTGCTTCAAAATCGAAATCAGGCGCCGGGAGAGCGGTTTTTACCAGAACGAGAATCATCGGACTTGTCGAGTCTGCGCTGTTCATTGCGCTGGCCTTTGTGCTCAGCGGCATAGTACTGTTTCCAATGCCGCAGGGCGGCGCGGTCACGCCGCTGTCCATGCTGCCCATCCTGCTCATTGGACTGCGACGCGGCCCGTATTTTGGCTTTGCGTCGGCGCTGGTCTACTCGGGCCTGCAGATGCTGCAGGGGTTCTACGCGCCGCCCACCCGCACATTTTTTTGGTTTCTGCTGGTCGTGCTGCTTGACTATGTGCTGGCGTTCGGCGTGCTCGGGCTGTCGTCTCTGTTCAGGCGCGTGCCCAACCAACTGCTGGTCGCCATCCCTTTGTGTCTGGGACTGCGCTTTTTGTGCCACTTTTTGTCGGGGATCGTGATCTGGGGAGAAAGCGCCGGCGATCTGCCGGTCTGGCTGTATTCCCTTGTGTACAACGGAAGCTATATGGGCGTGGAACTCCTGGTGACTTTCGCGGTGGGTTTGCTGATTCAAAAGCGCTTTGCAAGTGTATTTTTAACCGTAAAGACATAATGGCGGCTACATAGAGGAGGGCTTGTTTTGGGACTGTTTTCCGGCGTGCTGATCGCCACCGATCTGGATGGAACCTTGCTCAACAAAAAGGGCGAGGTCTCTCTCCAAAATAGACGCGCCATTGAGGCGTTTCAGGCAGAGGGCGGCCAACTGGCCATGGCCACGGGGCGCAGCAAAACGTCGGTGACGCACCTGCTTGGCGTTGTCCCGGCCAACGCGCCGGCGATTCTGGCCAATGGCGGTGTGTTGTTTGACTTTGACCGGCAGAAGCTCCTGCATCTGGAGGTCATGTCGGCCGAAACGGTCGGCGCGGCTTTTGAGGCGGAGGCCGCGTTTCCCGGCGTGGGCATGGAGGTTCATCTGCTCGACGCCAACATTGCGGTCAGGCGCAACGACGTGCTGAACCGGCACATGGACATCGTGCGCAGCACGGCCACGGACGCCGGCTCGCTGGCCGGGGTGGGCGGCGACTGGGTCAAGGTGCTGTTTGTCGACGAGTATGAGCTGCTTATACAGATCAAGGCGTGGATGGACGAGCACTATGGCGACCGCGTGGAGTGCGTGTTTTCCAACAGGTTTTTGCTCGAGCTGCAGAACAAGGGCGTCGACAAGGGCAAGGGCGTTCTATTGCTGGCCGACCTTCTGGGGATCAGGCACGAGCATGTCTATACCGTGGGGGACAATCAAAACGACCTGCCCATGCTGCGCGTGGCCGAGAGCTTTGCCCCGGCAAACGCGACCGAAGAGGTCAAGGAGACGGTCGGGCATCTGCTGCCGCACTGTGACGAGAACGCGATCGCGGCCATGATTGACCTGCTGCGCGAGAAATACCACGCATGAAGCTCAGAGGAAAGAAGCTGTTCGGCCTGTTGGCGCTTATCGTGCTGGCAGGCTCGCTTGTTTACGGTCTGTTTTCGCAGCCCGCCGCGCCGGCGGACGGCCAGCTGCAGCTTTACATGCTCGACGTCGGGCAGGGCGACGCGCTGCTGCTGCGGTGCGGACAGGACACGATGCTCATCGACGCCGGAACCAACGCGCAGGCAGTGTCGCTGGTGGAGAGGCTCAAACGGATGGAGGTCACCTCCCTTGACCTGGTCATCGGCACCCACCCGCACGAGGATCACATCGGCGGGCTGGACGCGGTCATAGAGGCCTTTCCCGTTGAAACGCTGATCATGCCCCGCGTGCAGCACAACACCAAAACCTTTGAGGATGTGCTTGACGCGGCCGCGGCCGCCTCGCTGACCATCACGGCGCCGGAGGTCGAACAAAGCTACGCCCTCGGCGAGGCGCTTGTGACCATTCTCGGCCCGGTCAGGTTCGATGAGGATGACCTGAACAATGCCTCGGTGGTCTGCCGGGTGGATTTCGCGGGCAGGAGCATTTTGCTGGCCGGGGACGCAGAGAAAAAGGAGGAGCGGGAGCTGCTCTTGTCGAAGCTGCTTTTGTCTGCCGACGTTCTCAAGGTCGGGCATCACGGCTCGAACACCTCGACGTCGCAGGACTTTTTGCTGGCAGCCTCGCCGGAAATCGCGCTGATTTCCTGCGGAAAGAACAACAGCTATGGACATCCCGCCGCCGAGACGCTGAGCCGGCTGCAAAGCGCCGGCGCGCGGATCTACCGAACCGACCAAAACGGAACGATTACGGTTGTGATTGACGGGGACGGCAGTCTGGACGTGGAGGTGGAGACGCGATGAACGTGTGCTTTGACCGCCTGGAGGGCGATGTAGCGGTGTGTGTCGGTGAGGACGGCGGCGTTGTCCGCCTGTCCTGGACGCAGCTGCCCGCCGGGGCGCGCGAGGGAGACTGGCTGACGCAGTCCGGCGGAGAGTGGCAGCTTGATCCCGAGCAGACGGCGCGCGCGGCCGCGCGGATCAGGGAGAAAATGGACAAGCTGTGGCGCAAGCCCTAGTTTGGGGGTATCTTGGTCAAAAAACAAAAATTTCTTTGACAATATGAGGGCTTGTGCCCCTTTGGTGGAGAGCGCCGCGCCAAGAACGGAACAGTAGTTGTGGCCGCAGAGAAGCGAAAACGATTTCTTTGTGGAAATGCGAGAAAATTCCAAGAAACTCGAATATTCTTCCTTTTCATTTCTGGTGTTTCCTATATAATGAGGTGGCAATAGCGCGGCTTGTTTGTGGAGTTTTCCCATAGCCGCCTGTTGGCCCGTTTGGGCGATATCCGGCGGCAGGCCGGGTGGGCCCATGACGGTCATTTGATCGCCGCCGCAGTCACGCGCGGCGGGAAGACACGGCAAAACAAAACATCGCGGCAAAGAACGGGGCCTTTTCAAGCACGGCTCTGTGAAAAAAGAATGGAAAGAAGGAACACTCATGAACAAATGGTTTCTCAGACTCGGCTCGACTCTGCTGGCGGCCAGCATGATTCTTTCTTTGGTTCTGGTCGCGCCGGTGAGCGCGGCGGGCGGCGCGATGAGCGCCACATTCGGGCAGGCGACGGGCGTCATGAACGGCGCCTATGTCAACGCCAACGGCACCGGGGAGGTCGAACGCCCCACCTCCATCGCCGGCAATGAGGCGATCGACGGCAAATACTTTATCAACGGCGTCCTGAAGGACAGCAAGCTCATCACCTCCAACCTGACCGGAACCTGCACAAGCGGAACGACCAAGGTGGAGGTCAGTATCCAGAACATCTCCACCAATCAGTACTTAAAAATTGAGGACTCAGCAGGGGCGTTTGTCGCCGAAGAGACCTTGAACGCGGCAACGATCTCGGGCAGCAACGGCACCACCTGGACCATCCCGGGCGCGACGCTGCGCACCATCGACTGGCCTAACGGCAACTACATCGCCAAGGCGTACGCCTACGACGACACGCGCGGCGTGCCGAGCACCATCTCCTTTACGGTGTTCAACGCCCAGGTGATCTCCCCGGCGTTCGACGCGATTGCCACGGGACAGTATACGGTCGAGGTCGGCATGATCGACCTTGGCGCGGCGGTGACCGACATGCGCGCCGACGTTGTGCGCGCCTATGACGGCATGATCGTCGGCGGCGCACAGCTTGTCAAGGGCGAGGGCGAGGAAACCTATAAGGGCGTACTCGATACGCAGGCCATTGAAAGCGACGTGTACACCCTCGTGGTGACAGCGCTGGGCGAAAACTATGAGGGTCGTGTATTCTCCGACTTTGTCATCGCCAATGAGTCCCTGACGCCCACTCAGCCTGTCGAGGTGAGCCCCGAGGGCAGGGAGTTCCTGCTGGATGGCGAGCCGTTCCGCTATACGGGCGGCAACAACTACGGCTTTTCGATGAAGCCGACCGAAACCAAAACGTCCGATAACTTCGCCGTCATCTGGCTGGGCGACGAGCCCGTCATCACGCTGGTGCCGACCGGAACGCGCTGGCGCTTTGAGGAGAAGACCGACCGCACGTTTATGGAGCTGAAAAAGACCAATAACCGCGTTCTGCGCATCTGGTTCTTCAGCCAGGGCACCGAGAACCCGGCGACTGCCATCCGCCGCGACGGACTTGGCGGCGACAGCAACTATCGCGTGCGCTATTTCTACGACACGGACGGCGACGGCAAGCAGGAGATCATCTACAACGACGTGACGCTGTCGCGCATGGACTACATTCTGTACAGCGCCGACAAGCACGGCGTGATGATCATGCCAACGCTGGCCAACTACTGGAACGACTACGGCGGCATTCAGACCAACATGAACTACATTAAAAACGCCTATCCCGAGGACGCCGCCGCGCAGGCGCAGGCCATCAACACCTCGACCTATGCCGACGTGGCCGCCGCCCCGCAGAACGCGTTTTTTGTCAGCGAGGGCGCGTGGGAGAGCTACAAGAGCCTGATCGACACCTACGCGGGCCGCATCAGCACGGTCGACGGCAAGGCCTGGAAGGGAAACCCAGCGATCTTCGCGTGGGATCTGATGAACGAGCCGCGCTTCGGCCTTGATCAGGACAACTCGCGTGACGGCCTGTTCTGGGAGGGCGACGGCCAGGACGCCAAGAACTACTTCTTTACGCCCGAGGGCGAGTGGAAGGGCAATATGCCGGCAAACCTCGGCGCGGCCGACCCGAGGCTGGAAAGCTACAAAAACCCCGCCAAGTTTGCCATTGCGCAGACCGACCGCACGCTGTACAAGTGGATCGACAGGGCGTCCAGTTACCTGAAAAGTATTGACCCGACCCACATGGTGGTCGCGGGAACCGAGGGCCAGACGCAGGCAAATCCCACTGCGCTGGGCGGGCAGCCCTGGGCCGGCTGGACGAGTCAGGGCTACGGCGGAGATCCGCTGGGCACCACGGCGGCTCCCAACATCGACATGGTCAGCTATCACCCGTACATCACGCA
Source organism: Oscillospiraceae bacterium (assembly GCA_031550325.1). Taxonomy (GTDB): domain Bacteria; phylum Bacillota; class Clostridia; order Oscillospirales; family UBA929; genus JAVBTT01. The sequence goes on along the minus strand of JAVBOR010000017.1, from coordinate 6,168 downwards.
GAACTGGGCGCAGACCGGCGTGCAGAACGACAACGTATTCGTGCGTCCCAACGGCGGCTTTTACACCCCCGCCGAGGCAGAGGGCATCATCAAATCGCTCAACGACCGCGCCAAAGAGCTCGGCATGCCGATGATCGACGGCGAGCTCGGCATGGGCAAGGGCGGCGCGATGCGCATGTCCAACGGCTCGGGCGCCCCCAGCGGCAGCACCGCCATGGCCTCCAACTACAACTGGTACTGGAACATCCAGCTTGCCGGCGCGATCAGCGGCGAGCAGGCCGGCCTCAACTCCTGGCAGACCACCCTGCAGGGCCACAACGACGGCCTGGGCTACATCATGTATCACAACAACAACGCCTCCTCGATCATCACGGGAAGACGGTACTGGGAATATTTCATCCGCGCGGGCAAGCTGATCACCCAGTGGCAGGCGCCCGTCACATCCAGCTCAGCGGCCTATTCGGCGCTCAGCGCCGCGCCGGGCGCCGCGCTTGACTCGCTGAGCGTGACCGCCGATGGGCGGCAGCTGATCGAAAGCTTTGATCCGGCCGTGCGTGAGTACGTCGTGACCGCGCCCTATCTGGCGACTGCGGTGACCATGAACGCGGCGGGCGACGCCGACCGCGTGGAGTATGTAACCTACAGCGGCACAGGCGTCACGGGCAATCTGATTGGCCTCGCGCCCTGGGGCAACGCCACGGTTGTCGACATCAAACTGTTTAAGGACGGCGTTGTCTCGACCTACCGCGTAAAGATCGTGCTGGACGATCCCTCAACCGAAAAGAGCCTGAACAGCTTCAGCCTTACCGTGGACGGCGCGTTCTTCGAAGGGGTCATCGACCAGGAAGCCCAAACCATCCAGGTCAACGTGCCGTACGGCGCGGATCTCTCGTCTGTGAGCCCGGAGTTTTCATTTGACGGGCTGGCCGTCATTGTGGGCAATCAGATCCAGACGAGCGGGACAACCGCGCGCAATCTCACGGCCCCGACGACGTATCTGGTGATGGCCGAGGACGGCTCGGACGTTCTGTACACCCTGACGGTTTCGTCCGAGACCTTTGACGTCAGCGTGTCCACCCCGACGATCGTCGAAACGCTCCCGGCCAACCTGAACATCACCTCGTCCGTGGACGGCACGGCATACCTCAAAGTAGACGGGCAGCTCCTGTACGCCACGCCTGTCGTAAACGGCGGCGGACGTATGCGCGTGAGCGAGGCGCCCGCGGCCGGAACCTACTCGCTTGTCGTACTCAGCGGACAGGTGGGCGGCGAGTGCGAGATCAATGTCGTACCCTACGACACCAGCATTTGGACGGCGACTGCCTTTGTGCCCGAAAGCGGCAAGATCAACCTGAGATTCAACACAGATGTGACCTCCAAAAACGGCTTCGGCGTCAAAATCAACGGCGCGGCCGTCTCGTCCGCGCAGAAGGACGCGCGCACGCTTGAGCTGAACGCCCTGGGCGCCGAGGTGGCAAACGGCAGCAAGATTGTCGTCAGCAACATCAAAATGCCCGAACTGTTCCCGAGCTATGTCTTTAGCTTCACCGTGACGTTCACGACGGACGAGGGCTAAGCCGGCACAGCCCGTCAAAGACCCCGCCAAGCGCGGGGTCTTTGACAAGATGGAAAAAGGGCTGCGTCTTTGCAAAGACGCGTAAAAAAGGACGTTTCTGGAACAAACCGCTCCCCGATTGCTGGACAGTAGATATACTGAACAATAATTGGGGAGATTCTTTTGCCTGGAGGGAAACCCCGACGAGTGATACACCGGGGAGATCAAGCAAAGCGAAGGGCTTATCGCCTGCTATTCGCAGACAACAAGCCCTTGGCTTTGCTTACCTTAATTTTTGTCTAGCTGGGGCCACTTCACTCCGGAAATGCCCTTTTAGACTATTTGCGCCTTGCGGCTTAATACATGTCCATGCCGCCCATGCCGCCGCCGGCGGGCATCGGAGGAGGCGTCGGCTCTTTTTTGTCGGCCACGAGGCTCTCGGTGGTCAGCACCATGGCGGCAATCGAGGCGGCGTTCTGCAGCGCGCTGCGCGTGACCTTGGTGGGGTCGACAATGCCAAAGGCAATCATGTCGCCGTACTTTTCATTGAGCGCGTCAAATCCGTATCCGGACTTGCGCGAAGCCTTGATCTTCTCGAGCACAACGCTGCCCTCCAGGCCGGCGTTCTCCACGATCTGGCGAACAGGCTCGGACAGCGCCCGGATCACAGACATGACACCGGTCTTCTCGTCGCCGTGGCTGTCCTTCAGCAGGGCTTCCACCGCCGTGATGGCGTTGACATACACGACGCCGCCGCCGGGCACGATGCCCTCTTCCACGGCAGCGCGCGTGGCGTTGAGCGCATCCTCAATGCGCAGCTTCTTCTCTTTCATTTCCACTTCGGTCGCCGCGCCCACTTTGATGACGGCGACGCCGCCCGAAAGCTTGGCCAGGCGTTCCTGCAGCTTCTCGCGGTCAAAGTCGGAGGTCGTGGTCTCGATGGCCGCGCGGATCTGTGCGATACGGCCTTTAATCTCATCCTGGCTGCCCGCGCCCTCAACAATAATGGTGTTTTCCTTCTGAACCTTCACCTGACGCGCGCGGCCGAGCTGGCTAACCTGGGTCTCTTTCAGCTCAAGACCAAGCTCGTCGGAAATGACCTCGCCGCCCGTGAGCACGGCGATGTCCTTGAGCATGTCTTTGCGGCGGTCGCCAAAGCCCGGAGCCTTGACGCACACGCAGGTGAACGTGCCGCGCAGCTTGTTGACAATCAGCGTCGACAGCGCTTCGCCCTCGACGTCCTCGGCAATGATGACAAGCTTTTTGCCGGTCTGCACGATTTGCTCGAGCAGCGGCAAAATCTCCTGCACACCAGAGATCTTTTTGTCGGTAATCAGAATGAGCGCGTCGTCGATGACGGCTTCCATTTTCTCGGTGTCGGTGATCATATACGGGGTGACATAGCCGCGGTCGAACTGCATGCCCTCAACGACTTCGCTGTATGTCTCGGCCGTCTTGGACTCCTCAACGGTAATCACGCCGTCCGTGGAGACCTTCTCCATGGCTTCGGCAATCAGCGTGCCGATGAAATCGTCGCCTGAGGAGATTGCGCCCACGCGGGCGATGTCCTGTGTACCGCCCACGTCGTGGGAGACAGACTGCATCGCGCTGATGGCCGCGTCCACGGCTCGCTGGATGCCCTTGCGCATGACCATGGGATTGGCTCCGGCGGCGACGTTCTTCATGCCCTCGCGGATCAGGCTGCGCGCGAGCACGATCGCGGTCGTCGTTCCGTCGCCTGCGACGTCGTTGGTCTTGGTGGCGACTTCTTTGACCAGCTGAGCGCCCATGTTTTCAAAGGCGTTGTCGAGTTCAATTTCTTTGGCAATCGTCACGCCGTCGTTTGTGATCAGCGGCGAGCCGAACTTTTTGTCCAAAACGACATTGCGGCCCTTGGGGCCGAGGGTGACTTTGACGGCGTCGGCGAGCTGATTGACGCCGCGCTCCAGCGCGTGGCGGGCTTCTTCACCAAAAAGAATCTCTTTAGACATCTGTGTATTTCCTCCCTTATGCTTCAACAATCGCGAGGATGTCGCCCTGCTTGACAACCATCAGTTCCTCGCCGTCGAGTTTAATTTCGGTGCCCGCATATTTGCTGGTGATCACCTTGTCACCCACGCTGACGTGCATGGCGACTTCTTTACCGTCGACAATGCCGCCGGGCCCAACGGCCAGAACTTCGGCGACCTGGGGTTTTTCCTTTGCGCTTCCGGTGAGAATAATGCCGCTCTTGGTGGTTTCTTCGGATTCGACCATCCGAATAACCACGCGGTCGGCCAGTGGCTTGAGCTTCATAGTCTACTGTTCCTCCCAAAGTATATATTAGCACTCTCGAACACAGAGTGCCAGCCTTCCTAATCATACGAGACTATGACTCAAAACACAAATATGAATTTTTTGAAAAATGGCCTAAAAATGGCCTAAAAATCCGTTGGAGCTGAAATAGCTCTCTTATTCTGACTGTTGCTAAAGATTTCAACGACATTGTTGAATTTTGACCCCTTCGGAACCAAAAAGTCAACGGCGTTGTGCAGAACGTTGATGGACATTTTGTCCAAGACGGCCGATTCCCCGTCCAGGTTGACGAGCTCGGGCTTCTCCGGAACAATGTTCACGCTGCGCGCGCGCCTGTACATAATGATGTCGCTGAGATCCCGGTGACGGCCCTTGGAATAGGCGCCGATCGCCGAGGCAAACTTGTGCAGCGAAAGCGCGCGCACCAGCAAAACGTCCATGTAGCCGTCGTCGGGTTGCGCCTCGGGCGTAGGGTTAAAGCCGCCGCCATAATACTGGCCGTTCATCGCGGCAATCAACGTGTACCGTCCGGACAGAAACTCGCCGTCAACCTCCACGTCGTAGGGCGCGTGAATGCCCTTCATCAGGCACTGGACAATCGCCAGGTTGTATGGCATTTTCGCGCCGAGAAAGCTCATACGCCTGAAGTTCCGCATCGCGGCCGGAACGCGCGCGTCAAAGCCGATGGAGCAGACGTTCAAGCAGTACTTTCCGCCGCACTCCAGCGCGTCCACGGACACAACGTCGCCGTGCAGCAGCTCGATCAGCGCATGAAAGCGGTCGGTGTCGCCGAACATGCGGATAAAGTCATTGCCCGTCCCGGCCGGGAAGTGCGTGACCTGGGCGTCCCCCACGCCAATCGAGCCGTTGACAACCTCGTTGAGCGTGCCGTCGCCGCCGCAGGCGACCAAAATGCACGGCTCCCGCTCGGCGGCCAGCCGCGCAAGCTCCTGGGCATGCCCCGACCTTTCCGTGACGAAAATATCAATGTCCAGGCCGCCTTCGACCAACAAGATACTGGCCAGCACCTTGATTTCCTCCAGACAGTTCTGCAGTCCCGCCCGGGGATTGACGATGAACACAATCCGGCGCTTTTTCACAAACGGTCAACTCCTTACGTGGCAGCTCGCCCGAGAAAAAATACCCTGCAATGACAAGCACAGCGTTTGGCACCAATGAAAAAAGGGCAGCGCCCTCTTTGACAAAGCGGAAACTGGATCAAACCGCTGAGGCTGTTTGCGGGGCAAGGCATTCTCGGAGCATATCCGAGAATGCCTTGTGGCTCGATCTTTATCGGCTTTTGATCCCGCAAGGGCCTGTCGGCTGCGCCGTCAGGCTCAACGCAAAACCCGATAAAGGAACGTCCGGGAAACGGAGCGGCGGCCCGCCGCACGTGGGCGCGGGTGTCTCCCCGCCGACCGAGCAGCCGCTCCGCGTCAGAGTCTGCAGGAAGAGTCAGTCTCCCTCGATCAGGCCGTATCCGCCGTCGCGGCGACGGTACACCACGGCAAAGGAACTCTTGTTGTCAAAGTTTTTAAAGACAAAGAACTCATGGTTGAGCAGATTCATCTGCAAAATCGCCTCTTCGGGCGTCATTGGCTTGAGGGCAAAGCGCTTGGTACGGATAATGGAAAACTCGGTCTCCTCATCGACGATGGGCTCAGCCATCGTTGAGGGAATCTCACGCTCAAACGCGCCCTGGCGCAGACGTTTTTCCAAGCGGGTCTTGTTCTTATGGATCTGACGCTCAACCGAAGCAACGCAGCTGTCAATGGACTGGTACATGTCGTCGGTTGTCTCGCGGGCGCGGTAGTTCAGCCCGTCACAGACGAGCGAGAACTCCACGGTGTCTCTCCCGCCTTCGCGCTGGAAGCGAACCTGGACGTCCGGCGTGGAGCGAAAATACTTTTCCAGCTTGCCAATTTTTTTCTGCGCGTACTCTTTCAGCGCCTCGGAGATGTCGAGCTTTTTTTCGATGAACTGAAATTTCATGGGTGATCCTCCTCACTAGAATGGGCGTTTGATGAAACTGTCCAATAAACAGATCGGCGTTGCGGTACCCACTCAGACGGCCTTTAGGTCGTGGTCGCCCGGCTGCTATATCAGTATATCACCGCCGGATGGCTTCCTACCATATATCGCATAAAATTCAAATATATTTAACATGTTTATGGAGCGGGGCTCTTTTTTATACGGCGCGCCGAGCGGGAAAAGGCGGAGGTACGGGGGAAAACATGTGCGCAAAACCGCGGGGAGAGAAGACGTGCAGCCGGATCGGGCTGCACGAACGCTTAGAGGTCTGCCTGCATGTGACGCGT
>JAVBOR010000051.1:0-16576 GCA_031550325.1 Oscillospiraceae bacterium | reverse complement strand
TTTCGAGAAATGAATTCCCGAAACCGTTGTGGTTCCTATTTTTCCTGGATTCAGTCCAGCAAGAACCTGCCGCCTGCGGCGTCAGGCTCGACGCGAATCCAGGAAAAGGACGAAGGCGCAAAGCTCTTTTTTGACAGTCTGAGAACCCCACCTTTCGGTGAGGTTCTTTGCCTGAAGACTAAATGCTTCTGGCCACTTCGTTTGCGCTCCAGATGGCGTTTAAGATGTTGGAGACATATTGGGCGTCGCCCAACAGATACGTCTGCTTCTTGCATAGACGGATGCGGTCGTACAGTGTGGTGTCGCTCGTATAGCCGATCGCGGCGATGACGGTGTCGGCCTTAAGCGTCTGTTCCCCGCCCTCCGAGGCAACCGTGACCGTGTCCTCCCCTATCCTGCCGACATGGCTTTGCGTGAGCACCTTGACCTTATGGTAAATAAGCAGTTCCTTCAGGCAGTTTTTGTTGGCCGCGGAAAAACTGGGATCGGGTAAGATCTGCGGAAGCATCTCCACAATCGTGACGTCTTTCCCGTCCTTAGCCAGTTCATAGGCGATTTCACAGCCGCTGATGCCGCCGCCAATGACCACCACATGTTGCCCCGTCTTCTGGTCGCCGAGCAAAAACTCCACGGCATACCGCACGCGCCCGCCGCCCTCCAGCTTGAGCGTTTTCTGTTTTGCTCCGGTCGCCGCCAAAATGATGTCCGGGTTTTGTTCCTCAATGTGCCGCTGGTCGACTTCTGTGTTCAGATGAACATGGGCGCATGTTTTGGCCAGTTCGTTTTGATACCATTGGAGCAGCCGCCGGTCGGCGTCCTTGAATGAAAACGCCGCTGCCGCGTTGAAAACGCCGCCCAGACAACGCTCCTTTTCATAAAGATGCGTCTCGTACCCTCTCTTGGCGCAGACAATGGCGGCCTCCATCCCGGCCACGCCGCCGCCGACAATCATAATGCTTTTTTTCTCCGTGGCCTTGACGATCGCATAGCGTTTTTCGTTCCCACAATAGGGATTTACGGCGCAGCTCAGACTTTTCAGCGAAAACACACGGGCCAGGCATCCGATGTGACAGGCGATACACGGCTTGATCTCGTCCAGCCGGCCCTCTTTGACCCTGTTGGGGTATTGCGGGTCGGCAAGCAGCTGCCGCCCGATGCCGATGGCGTCGGCCTTTTGATCGGCCAGTACGCGTTCGGCCAGTTTGGGGTTTTCCAAACGACCGGCGACGATAACGGGGATGCTCACCGCTTCTTTGACTTTGGCTACGTCCACCACGTTGAGCCCTTCGGGCATATACATCGGCGGATGGGGCCAGTACCAGGCGTCATATGAGCCGTTGTCGCAGTTGAGCGCGTCATACCCTGCCTTCTCCAGCAGCTTTGCAAGTTCCAGGCCTTCCTCCAGATCGCGGCCAAACTCCTGAAACTTTTCGCCGAATACGGCGCCGCTGTTGAAGCTCTTCATATAGCTGCGAACGCTGTACCGCAATGTGACCGGAAAGTCCTTTCCGCACACGTTCTTAATCGACTTGACGATATCCGTGGCAAACCGCGCTCTGTTTTCCAGGCAGCCGCCGTATTCGTCCGTTCTGTGGTTGGTCGCCGCGACGGCAAACTGATCCAGCAGATATCCCTCGTGGACGGCGTGGATCTCCACCCCGTCCAGTCCGGCCTGCTTGCACAGCATGGCCGCCTTGACAAAGCCCTTGATATACGTTCGGATCTCCTCCACCGTGAGCGGCCTTGTCTTCACGGCGGGGTTCCACACGTCGGGCAGCTCCGATGGGCCGATGAACTCCATATTGGGCAGCATGGGGGCCGCTACGCGGCCAAACCCGGCCGTGAGCTGCATAAACATTTTGCTTCCATAGGCATGCACCTTTTCCAGCATGGGAACATGCATGCTGAGAAACTCAACGGGGTCATCAAAGATGACGTGCAGCGGCAGATCCAGCTTGCCCTGCACGGTGCGGATGCCCGAAATAATCAGTCCGGTGCCTCCGCGGGCGCGTTCAATATAATATTCAGCCTCATCCGCCGGCGCGCCGCCCATCGGCGCCATGACAATGCGGTTTTTCAGTTCGAGCGAGCCAATGGAAAATGGAGAGAATAAATTCGGATATGCTGTATTCATAGACGTTTTCCTTTCTCTTTGTTTTCCCTATTGTTCCCCAAGTGCTTAGACTCATTCCCGCCCAAACAAAAGATTATGGCACAAAGCTTTTTCGTTTTGTTAAAGAACTTTCTGTTCTTTAACGGTCAGCCTGTCAAAAAAGACCCTCGCATCCTCGTCCTATATCGGGTTTCATGTCGAGCCTGACGGCGCAGCCGGAAGGCTCGACATGTTTTCGCGCAAAGGAGCGGGGAGGCAGCTTTTGCCTGCAATCTAAAGGGCCTTCCCGGATTGAATCCGAGAAAGCCCCGTATGTTCATTCTTTGCGCCAAACCGGCAAAGGTTTTTATGTGCTCCACAGCGCCACATGGCCCTCGGCCAGACTGCGCCGGGCGTCGATGAGCCTTTGGTTGTCGCTCCCGCGCCAGGCAAGGGAGAGCGTTCGCCTCGCGAGCATGTACTGGCCGTCCACGACGACGTCGGCGCAGCGCAGCAGCCGCTCATAACGCGCCCGCCCGGCAAGCGCCTGCCAGTCATACCCCGTGAAGATCCAGACGCTGAGCCCCGCGTCCGCCGCTTTCTGCGCGAGAACCGAAAGCGGCCCGGCCTGATCAAACGGCTCCCCGCCGGAAAGCGTCAGTCCCTGCAGCAGAGGGTTGCGGCGCATGTCCCGCCAGATGTCCTCGACCGACATGAGCACGCCCCCTTCTGGATCATGCGTCTCGGGGTTGTGGCAGCCCGGACAGGCGTGCCGGCAGCCCTGGGTGAACACGACATACCGCAGGCCGGGGCCGTCTACAATCGAGTCGTGCAGCACGCGCGCGACTCGGATCGAATCAGCCATGCTTGACGCGGTTTTTTTCCTCTGCGCGCTTGGCGTTGTTAAAGCGGTCCAGCGTGCCCACGAGATACCCCGTGATGCGCCGAATGCGCTCAAACGCCACGCTGTCCCGATCCTCTTCGCGTCCGCAGCCCGGACAACGGTCGGAAATGATGCCCGAGAAGCCGCACACGGGGTCCCGGTCGATGGGATGGTTGATCGAGCCGTAGCCGACGCCAGCCTCTTTCATCGCGCGGACGATGTGCTCGAAGGCCTCCAGGTTGTTGGAGGGATCTCCGTCCATTTCGACATAGGTGATGTGTCCGGCGTTTGTAAGCTCATGGTACGGCGCCTCAATGCGTATTTTGTCAAACGCCGTAATGGGAAAATGCACCGGCACGTGAAAACTGTTGGTGTAATACTCCTTGTCGGTCACGCCCGGAAGCTTGCCGAAACGCTCGGCGTCCAGCCTGACAAAGCGGCCGGAAAGGCCCTCGGCCGGGGTGGCGATCAAGGTAAAGTTTAGTTGTCTGCGCATGGACTCCTGATCCAGGCGGCGGCGCATGTGCGTTACAATCTCCAGTCCGAGCTCTCTCGCGCGCGCCGACTGCCCGTGGTGCTCGCCGATAAGCGCCGTCAGCGCTTCGGCCAGGCCGATAAAGCCGACCGTCATCGTCCCGTGGCGGAGCACATCCCCGACCTCGTCGTCCCAATCGAGGTGTTCGCTGTCCATCCACACGCCCTGCCCCATTAAAAACGGGTAATTGCGCACGCGCTTGCGGCTCTGCACCAGAAAGCGCTCGTATAGCTGGTCGATGCACAGGTCAAGCAGTCCGTCCAGATTTTCAAAGAACGCCTTAAGGTCGCCCTCGGCCAGAATAGCGGCACGCGGCAGGTTGACAGACGTAAAGCTCAGGTTGCCGCGACCGTTGGAGACCTCGCGGCCAGGATCAAACACATTGCCGATGACCCTCGTGCGGCATCCCATGTACGCAATTTCCGTCTCGGGCGTTCCCTGATAGTATTTGGCGTTAAACGGCGCGTCCATAAACGAAAAATTGGGAAACAGGCGCTTGGCGCTGACGCGGCAGGCCAGCTTAAACAAATCGTAGCTGGGATCGTCGGGATTGTAATTGACGCCCTCTTTGACGCGCAGAATCTGAATGGGAAAAATGGGCGTCTCCCCGTGGCCAAGGCCGGCCTCGGTGGCCAGCAAAATGTTCTTAATCACCATGCGGCCCTCAGGAGAGGTGTCCAGGCCGTAGTTGATCGACGAGAACGGCGTCTGCGCGCCCGCGCGGGAATGCATGGTGTTGAGATTGTGGATAAACGCCACCATGGCCTTGTATGTGGCGTGGTCTGTTTCGGTTTCGGCGTGCTTGCGCGCAAAGCTCTGCACGCGCCCCGCAAGATCGGCGCTTTCGGTCAGCTTCTCCAGCAGAGAAAGCTCCAGCGCGTCGTAGCTCTCATCTCCGGAGAGTGTCGGACGGCCCTCCGGCCAGTCCAGTATCTCGGGCACGTTTCCGGTCAATAGCTCCAGCGCGCGCAGGATGTTCTCCCGATATGTATGTATATAGGTCTTGGCCACACCCAGCGCCATGCCGTAGTCAAAGTTGACCACGCTCTGACCGCCGTGCTGATCATTTTGATTGGACTGAATGGCAATGCAGCACAGCGCGGCATACGAAGAAATATGGTTTGGCTCGCGCAGCGTGCCGTGGCCTGTGGAAAAGCCGCCCTCAAACAACTTAACGATGTCGATCTGACAACAGGTTGTCGTCAGCGTGTAAAAATCCAGGTCGTGAATGTGGATGTCCCCGTCTCTGTGCGCGCGGGCGTGTTGGGGATGCAGCACAAACATCTCATAAAACTGTTTGGCGCCCTCGCTGCCATACTTGAGCATGGTGCCCATGGCCGTGTCGCCGTCAATGTTGGCGTTCTCGCGCTTGATGTCGCTGTCCTTGGCGTCGCGGAACGTGATGTCGTTATAGGTTTTCATCAGGCGCGTATTGCGCTCGCGGATGCGGCTGCGCTCGGCACGATAGAGGATGTAGGCCTTGGCGGTGTCAAGATAGTCATTTCCGATCAACACACGCTCGACAACGTCTTGTATGTGCTCAACGTCGGGCGTGCTGAGGCCCTCGCGCTCTAAAACATCCAAACTCTCTTCGGCCAGCCTGTATGACTCGGCTTTCATGTCCCGCCCAAGCGTGGCCACAAAAGACTTACTGATGGCATAGGCAATTTTGTCGATATCAAAGCGCGTAACGCGCCCGTCGCGCTTGCGAATGTTCACCACATTCTGTACAGAAACGGTCATGCTCCATCCTCCTAATACATTCCAAAGCGGTTCACCCGCCGCAATCACGTAAAGCCCTTCCGCCAGAGCATTTCCAGCGGATATAGTAGCGTACTTCAGTGAAAACCACAACATATAGTGTACAAGCCTTTGACAGGTTTGTCAATAAGACAGACCCCGGATCTAGAAATTTAGCGTTTGTACCAAATTTTTCTGCGCATTGCCGCAATTTTACCGTTACGGGGTGTATGTAAAGGCGAAGCCCTGTTCACTAATCCTGTCTATTCCCTTTCTCATGCGCCCTTATTGTCTGCCTTTTGAGGGCTTGTAAAGGAATAAGGGCTTACAGAAAAAGTGTTGTTGCTCGAGCGAAAGTCTGCAGCCAACGGATGATTGAGTTGGCAGCAAACCAGCAAATTGCCCTTCGCACCCATGGCCGCTATCGGTTTACACATCTAGCCTGGCGGCGCAGCCGACAGGTCCTTGCCCCTTTTTAAAACCAAGACAGTCCGCCGTTAGGAAGCAAACCGAAGATTTGCTTCCTAACGAGAAAGAGCGCTACAAGTACTTCTTCATTTGATGTATGGCATTTTTCTCGAGCCTCGACACCTGCGCCTGGCTGATGCCGATCTCCCCCGCCACCTCCATCTGCGTCTTCCCGTCGAAGAATCGCAGGGCCAGGATGTGCTTTTCGCGCTGCTCCAGATGAGAGATGGCCTCCTTCAGCGCGATCTTCTCCAGCCAGTTTTCATCAATATTTTTTGGGTCGGATACCTGATCCATGACGCAGATGGAGTCGCCGCTTTCGCTGTGAATGGGCTCGTGCAGCGAAACCGGGTCCATGATTGCGTCCAGCGCGACGACGACATCATTGCGCGGCAGGCCCATTTCCCGGGCAATTTCATCAATCGAGGGCTCTTTCTGTCGGGCGTTCATCAGTTTCTCTTTGGTCTGCAGCACCTTGTACGCCGTGTCGCGCACCGAACGCGATACGCGGATGGAGCTGTTGTCGCGAAGATACCGCCTGATTTCGCCGATGATCATCGGAACGGCATACGTTGAAAAGCGAACATTCTGGCTCATGTCAAAATTATCGATCGACTTGATCAGCCCTACGCAGCCGACCTGGAACAGGTCGTCCACCATTTCTCCTCTTCCGATAAAGCGTTGTATCACACTGAGAACCAACCGCAAATTGCCCGATATGAGCGCGTCCCGTGCGCCTTTATCTCCATCTTTGGCCTTTTGCAGAAGCTCCATGGTTTCATGTCCGGGAAGCACTTTGAGCTTTGACGTGTTGACTCCACAGATTTCCACTTTTCCCTGCACTTGAACGCCCCCTTCCGTCTCTATCCACACACGGACAGTATTGCCGGAGAGGCGTTTTTTCATACCACGCTTCGGAAGTTGGAAGTCTATTCCAGGGTCGCCTGGCCGCATAATCTTCAGGCCGGTCACATACGATTCAACGAGGTGATGAGCGCATGAACTGCCGCATCGTAGATCTGCGTGGAAAAGAAGTGATCAATGTCTGCGACGGCGCGCGGCTGGGATTTCCCTATGACGTCGAACTGGATGTCATTACAGGCCGTGTCGTTGCCATTATCGTGCCGGGCCCGGGCAGATTTTTGGGGTTCTTCGGCCGTAGCGTGGACTGTGTGATTCCCTGGGAGGCCATTCGCCGCATCGGAGACGACATCATTCTGGTTGACTATGACATCCCGGTGCATCATGAGCACAAGCACCACAGATGCTAGCGGAGTTTACTCGTCAGAACAATCGCTTTTGGACGAGTATCTTCTTATTCTGCTCGATTGTCCTGGCAATTATTGAGCCTTTGGAGTCAAAAATGCCGCGGACTTTTGTCCGCGGCATCACCAATCTATGAACCTTCGGTTCCTTGACGAAGCGAGGGCTTTTCTCAAACCGACAAGGGACGGGAACGAGAGGGTTCTTTTAAACAAACTTCAGTGAAATGTCGGCCGCGCGGACTGTATGCGTCAACGCCCCTATGGAGATCAAATCGACGCCAAGCGCGGCAATGTCACCGAGCTGCCGATCGCCCATGTTGCCCGACGCTTCGGTCAGAGCCCGGCCGTCAATCAGCGCGACCGCCTCGGCCATTTCATCAGGGGACATGTTGTCCAGCATAATGATGTCGGCGCCCGCGTCAAGCGCCTGGCGCACCTCGTCTAGCGTGGAGGTCTCCACCTCAATGTTCAGCGTATGCGGCGCCAACGAGCGCGCGCGCTGAACGGCCATCCCGATGCCCCCGGCCGCGGCAATATGGTTGTCCTTGATCAGCACGCCGTCGGACAGCCCAAACCGGTGGTTATGTCCGCCGCCGACGCGAACAGCGTATTTTTCCAGCACACGCAGCCCCGGGGTTGTTTTGCGCGTGTCCAAAATGCGCGTTTTCGTCGCGCTGACGCTGTCCACGCACTGCCTGGTGCGCGTGGCGATTCCGCTCAGACGCTGCAGCAGGTTTAGCGCGGTGCGCTCCCCCGTAAGAATGGCGCGGGCGGGGCCTTTGAGCTCGGCGATGCGGCCGCCCGCCAAAACCCGGTCGCCGTCGCTCACCAGCTGTGTGAACACAACAGCCTTGTCCAGCAGCGCAAAGGTGCGCTCCACCGCCGCAAGGCCGCACGTGACAACATCTTCCTTGGCCAGAAAAAACGCCTCGCACTGCGTTCCATGCGGCACCGTGCTTTCCGTTGTGATGTCGCCCCAGCCGATGTCCTCCTGGAGCGCCATAGTAATCACATTGTCCCAATTTGAGATGTCCACAGTCAATCCTCCCTGAAATGCGTCCCCATACTCTCGGTGCGCGCCAGCGCGCCACGAAAAACCTCCAGCGCAGTCACCGCCATGTTGCGCGCCTCCCACCAGCTTTTCTCGGCCTGCGGTGCGGCTGCAAGCTCGGCAAGAAGCGCTTCAATCTCCGCCATGCCGCGGCGCAGCCCGGCTTCACTGCGGATAACTCCGGCGTCCCGGTCACAGGCGGCGCGCACACCGGCTTTGATGCGCTCGGCGTCAAGCTCCGAGTGTCCTTCGCCGCGGGGAGAAACGTCAATTTCACGAACGCGCGGCGCTTCCCCGCTGATGTGCAGCGCCGCGCGACGGCCAAACACAAGGCACTCCAACATGGAGTTGGACGCCAGACGGTTAGCGCCGTGCACGCCTGTGCAGGCGGTCTCGCCTACGGCGTACAGCCCGGGAATAGACGCGCGGGCAAACAAGTCGGTTGTCACGCCGCCCACGAGGTAGTGCTGGGCCGGACAGACCGGAATTGGCGACTGGGAGATGTCGATGCCATGCCTGAGGCACTCGCGGAAGATCGTCGGGAATCTGGTCTCCAAAAACGTCCTGTCGCGCGACGTGACGTCGATATAGACGCAGGGGTCTCCCGAAGCCTGCAGCTCGGACACAATGGCGCGGGCGACGATGTCGCGCGGGGCAAGCTCGGCCATCGGATGTTTTCCGACCATAAATCGCTTTCCGGCGCTGTTTTTAAGTTGCCCGCCCTCGCCGCGAACCGCCTCTGAAATCAAAAACGCGCGTTTGCCCTCCGCGCCCGGACTGTAAAGAGACGTGGGATGGAACTGGATAAACTCCATGTGCTTTACCGCCGCCCCGGCGCGAACGCAGGCCGAAATCCCGTCACCGGTGGCCACGGAGGGATTTGTCGTTTGGCTGTATATCTGCCCGATACCGCCCGTGCACAACACAACGCTGCGCGCAAACTCCACACGGGTGTTTCCCACGCGATACAAAAGCGCGCCGCAAACGCCGCTTTCGTCGGTCAGCAGCTTGAGCAGCTGGGTATTTTCCAAAAAGGAAATGTTATCTCTGCCCGCCGCGATGGCGGCGAGCACCTTGACGGTTTCCCTGCCCGTGGCGTCCCCACCGGCGTGTACGATACGGTTGCGCGTGTGTCCTCCCTCGCGCGTGATGGCCAGATCCCCTTCTTCAGTCAGGTCAAACGGCACCTGAAGGCGCACAAGCTCGTCTATGTCCTGCGGGCCCTCGTCGACAAGCACGCGCACTGCGGCCTCGTCGCACAGTCCCGCGCCCGCGATCATGGTATCCTCAAAGTGAATCTGCGGGTCGTCCTCTTTGGAAATGGCGGCGGCGATTCCCCCCTGCGCAAGCCAGGAGTTGCTCAGGTCGACGCTCTCCTTTGTAACGATCAACACCTTCAAGCGTCGGTCAATGTGCAGGGCAGTGTACAGTCCGGCGATCCCGCTTCCAATGATTAACACATCGGTCATGGCCATTTCCTTTCTCATGCCGAGCCCGATCAGCCCAGTTGAATCATCTTTTCCAGGCTCGCGCGGCTGGCGTCCATCACGTCCCTGTCAAGTGCGATGGACTCCTCTCCCGTGCATAAGCTGCGCCGAATGTCGGCCAGCGTAGTCTTTTTCATATTCGGGCAAACGAATGCGCTGCGCAGCAGAACCACGGGCTTATCCGGCGCCGTAAGGCGCAGCCGCTCCACCACGCCGGTCTCCGTCCCGATGATAAACGAGGTTCCCGAAGGGGCTTCCTGAACCGTTTTCAGGATGTAGGCCGTACTGCCCACGCCGTCGGCCAGCGCCACAACGTCGGGGGTACACTCGGGATGCACCAGGAGGGTGGCCTCCGGGCGCGCCCGGCGCGCGCGCTCCACATCCAGCGTTGTCACCGCGTGATGCACCGGACAAAACCCGTCAAACAGATGCACTGTCTTTTCGGGAACCTTGGCGGCCACATAGGCGCCGAGGTTTTGGTCCGGGACAAAAATGATCTCCTTCTGCGGCAGCGCTCTGACAATACGCTCGGCCGAGGACGATGTGCAGCACACGTCACTGACAGCCTTCACCGCGGCGGACGAGTTGACGTAGCACACAACAGCCGCCCCGGGATGCCGCTGCCGAAGCGTCAGCACGTCCTCGGGTTCAATCATGTCCGCCATGGGACATCCGGCGTCGGGCGCGGGCAGCAGAACGGTCTTTTCGGGCGAGAGTATTTTCGCAGACTCCGCCATAAAGCGAACGCCGCACAGCACAATGCCCGGCTGGGTGGCCGACGCCGCTCTGCGCGCAAGTTCAAACGAGTCGCCGACGGCATCGGCGACTTCGTGAATGTCATACGTCTGATAAAAGTGCGCGAGGATCAAAAACCCCGCCTTTTGGGCGAGCTCTCTGATCTCATTCTGCAGTGGCGTCATCATCTATTCCTCGCCGTTCTCTTCATCCTCGTCGTCGTGCGTATGGCCGCAGCAGCCGCAGCCGTGCTCATCACAGTGTGTCTCAAACTCCAGAAGCTCTTTGCAGTTCGGGCAGGTAATCGCGCCCTGAGCCAGCATGTCCTCGTCCATCAGGAACTCTTTCTGACAGGCCGGGCAAACCAGCTGGTATACGGTGGGGTCTGTTTCGTGCTCATGCGGACGATTGCCGTCAAACATTCTGATGTTGTCCCCGTCACGGCCGACCTTGACCAAGGCCTCGTCAAGCTTTTCATCCATCTCATCGAGTTCATCCATCACGTCGTCAAGCTGCTCCTCCACGGAATCCACAATATCCTCCATGTCGGACATGCTGTGCGCGAGCGCCTCAAGCGCGTCGACAACGGCATGCAACAGTTTGCCTTCCTTTGAGTCGGTGTCGGGAGCCAGCCCGTCGGTCAGGCCTTTAAGGTACCCGATTCTTTTCATATAGTCCATGACTACCCTGCTTTCTATCATTCTGCCCTAGTGGGCCGCCATATAGCTTATCCCTTGGCGCGCTCCAAATATTCGCCGGTGCGCGTATCCACGCGAATCACATCGCCGGCGTCAATAAACAAAGGCACCCTTACCACGGCGCCAGTCTCCACCGTTGCGGGCTTAAGGACGTTGGTCGCGGTATCGCCGCGGAAGCCGGGGTCTGTTTCCGTGACGGCCAGTTCGACAAAGTTGGGCGGCTCCACGCCATAGACGCTTCCCTTGTATGACAGCACCTTGCAGATCATGTTCTCTTTGACGAATGCAAAGCCGCTGCCCAGCGTGTCCAGACCGATGGGCATTTGCTCATAGGTTTCCGTGTCCATAAAATACCGCAGATCGCCGTCGGCGTAGAGATACTGCATGTCGCGCCTGTCAACAAAGGCATTTTCAAATTTATCCGAGGGGTTAAACGTGCGTTCAGTGATGCCGCCCGTGATGACGTTTTTCATCTTAACGCGTACAAACGCCGCGCCCTTTCCTGGCTTGACATGCTGGAACTCAACAATCTGCAGAACCTGGCCATCCATTTCAAACGTAAGCCCGTTTCTAAATTCACCCGCAGAAATCATAAATACTGCCACTCCGCCGCTGCCGCTGCGGCAAATCTCAAAAAAGCAGTCCGCCCAGCGGCGGGATTAAGGCGACCGCTTCCCGGACCGCACCTCTGATTCGGCGCACTCCGGACAAGGTAAAATTCTGATTTATTTTACCGCACTTTTCGTCAAGGCGCAAGAGAAAGAAGCAAAAAACTTTGGCGTTGTCTCCCGCATACCCCGTTTTTCAGACTCAAGACATCAAGTCCCTGGCTTTGCGGGCGATGAAATCTCGCAGCCAAGGCCCGGCCTCGGGGTGCTCCAGCGCAAAATCAATGGTCGCCTCCAGCAATCCGTTCAGATTTCCCGTATCATAGCGCCGCCCGTCAAACTCCACTGCCAAAACGCGTTCGCGCGCGCAAAGCGCGTTGATGCCGTCTGTCAGTTGGATTTCGCCGCCAAACCCGGCCGGAAGGGTCTCCAGCACGTTAAAGATCTCGCTGGACAGCACATAGCGCCCCAAAATGGCCAAATTGGAGAAAACCTGCTCTGGCCGCGGCTTTTCAACGAGATTCAGAACGCTGAACACATTGTCTTTTTCGTGCTCGACCTTCAGCGAGCAATAGCGCGCAATTGCCTCATAGGAGACGCGCTGCACACCCACAGCCGACGAGCGGTAGTCCTCGGCCACGTCGATCAGCTGCTTTGTAACCGGTATGGCGCTGCGCATCAGGTCGTCCCCTAGAAGCACGGCGAAGGGCTCATTCCCCACAAAATGCTTAGCGCGCCAGATGGCGTGCCCCAGGCCCTTGGTCTCTTTTTGCCGCACATAAAAAATGTTGGCTAGATCGGCGGTTCCGCGCACCTTTGCCACGTCGTCCATCTTGCCGGACAACTGGAGTCTTTGCTCAAGCTCGGGATGATAATCAAAATAGTCGTCCATCGCGGACTTGGCGCGATTGGTCACGATTAAGATGTCCTCTATGCCCGAGGCGACAGCCTCCTCGACAATGTACTGGATTGCCGGCTTATCCACCACCGGAATCATCTCTTTGGGCACCGTTTTGGTCGCCGGAAGCATGCGCGTGCCCAGCCCGGCCGCGGGAATGACCGCCTTTGAAATTTTCAATCGCTCACCTCATCGCCGGCTATACGGAGATTTTTTTGGCCTTAGCGCCGATTTTGCTCAGCCGGACAGCAAAACGCTGCAGACTGGAAATTATTCCCGTCCGCAGCGTATTATATCATACCTATTTCAGAAAAACAACCATCGCATAGTCGGAATCGGGGTCAAAATCCGGGGAATCATCGGCCAGAGCATAACTATTGACGCTTTCCTTAAACGCTTCAAACTCGTCGCGCGGAACGAGCACAAACAGCCCTTCCTCAAGATCCTCCTGGGGGTAGTCATTCCAATCGGTTGGTCTGTCCCCGAAGAACATCATAATGGTGTACACCTTTTGCCCGTCAAACAGAACCTCGGGGGTGAGAACACCCGAACCGGCCGGGGCGCTTACCGAAGCGTCCGGATTATCGGCCGAAGTGTCCGGGTTATCGGTGCTCAGCGGATCGTTCGTGCTAAACGCGTTCGGATCGGGCGCGCTGCTCGCGGGAGAGGCGTTGGGCTGCAACGAGCTTTTTGAGCCGGACGTCTTTGCCTGGTCGGACGCGTACTCAGAATTCCCCTCCAAAGCCTTGGGCGAAGGGCCAAGACCGGAGAACACCCCCGTCTGGTTGAGCACAACCACAACCACGATCACACAGGCGGCGGCCAAAAAGCCAATCCCCTGCGGCAAATACCTGCGCCAGACGGGCTTGCGGCTTGCCTCCGCCGACGTCTTGAACAATGTTCCGGGCACCAGCGTTTCGGGCGTTTCAACCTCCAGGTCGGACACGGCCTCTTTGATGGCCTGCGCCGCCTGTATTCTTCTCTGGCAGTCGGGGCAGGTGCTCAAATGTGTTTCTAATGATTTTTCCTGATCGGGAGTCAGCAATCTGTCCACGGCCAGATTGGCCAGCTGCCCATATTTAGTACAGTCCTGCACGCGACTCACCTCCTTGCTATGTCGTTAGACGACGATCCGGACGGGAAGTTCCCATTTTCAGCCAAGAAAACCCTCAACTTTTCGCGCGCCCGCGACAGGCGGCTCTTTACGGTTCCTTCTTCCATATCGAGCGACTGGGCGATTTCCTGATAGGTAAGGCCGGAGATCTCTCTGAGCAAAAAAACCTGACGGTGCTCCGGCGACAGCTTTCCGATTCCGAGCGCCAGGGCTTCGGCCAGTTGTTTGCGCTCCTGCTGCGTCTCAGGGCTGTAACGCAGATCGGGAACTTCCGCCATCTGGTCGCTCTCATCGTCGTCATGCGTAATAAAATACTGCTCATGTTTGAGCCTGTTTGCCTTTTTGCGCGCAAAATCAAGGCAAACATTGCTCACAATCCGATAAAGCCACGTGGAAAACGCGGCGTCTTCCCGAAAGTTTCCCAGTGACCGGTAGACATTTAAGAAAGCCTCCTGCGCCAGGTCAAACGCGTCTTCCGGACTGCCGCTCATTCGAAGCGCAATGTTGTAGACTTTTTTCTCATACTGTCGGACAAGTTGCTCAAAAGCGCTTTTGTCTCCTTGTTTGGCTTTGATCACGAGCTCTTCACCCATGATATTCACCTCTCCTCCCGTGTTGATTCGTATGCGGACGGCTGCCATTGGCCGCAACAGTCCATAATATCCCGAAACAGCCTGTCCAGCTGTGTCAGATGTTCAAGCTTGACGATCTCCCGGCGCATCGCCGCGCCGCCCCGCTGCCCGCGAAGCGTCCAGCTCAAGTGTCGCCTTGCCTCCAGCAGCGCAATGCGTTCGCCCTTGTCCTGTACCGCGAGGTCAATCTGCCTGCGCGCAAGCGCCAGGCGCGTTTCCAGTGTCGGCGGCGGCTCGGGCGGGAGCCCCTCCAGTTCGCGCGCGATGTCGCGCAGCAAAAATGGATTTCCAAACGCCGCGCGCCCCACCATCACCATGTCGGCGCCGGTCTGCTCCAGGCAGCGTCTGGCGTCTTTGGGAGAAAAAATATCGCCGTTAGCCACAACCGGAATGCTGACGGAGCCCTTTACGGCGTTGATCGCGCGCCAGTCGGCTTTGCCCGAGTACATTTGCACGCGCGTTCGCGCGTGGAGGCACAACGCGTGCGCCCCCTCGGCCTCAAGGCGCCTGGCAAACTCGCAAGCGTTGACGTTCCCGCCGTCCCATCCCATGCGAAACTTTACGGTCACCGGAACGCGCACGGCGGCGCGGACGCTGCGAACAATCTCTCCGGCCAGCGCGGGGTTTTTCATCAGCGCGCAGCCATCTCCGGAGGAGACGATCTTGGGCATAGGGCAGCCCATGTTCAGGTCAACCACGTCGGCCAGCGCAGCTGCCTGCCGGGCAGCCTCGGCCATACAGGCCGGATCGGAGCCGAACAGCTGAATGGCCGTCGGAAAGCCGTTTCCGGCGCGTTTCATCAGGCGGCGCGTCTTGGCGTCTCCAAAACACAGGGCCTTGGCGCTGACCATTTCGGTCGTGGTGTATACGAGGGCCGACTCGCTGCAGATCTGCCTGAAGGCCCAATCGGTGACGCCCGCCATCGGCGCAAGCGCAAGCTTTGTATCGATGTCGACGCCGCCAATGATCAAAGGAACACCCCGTATCGTTGATTTGTCCTGATTCTACCACAGTTTTTCTCATTAAACAAGAGGCGAATTGCGCCCCTTGTCTCAGGCTGTCAAAAAAGGTTGAAGGCGCGAAGGCCTTTTTTGACAGCCTGTATGGCCTGCCGCCTCAGCTCGATGACCTCTCCCCCGCTTGTCATGGCGCCTCCGGTTCTTTTGACAGGCCGATGCATAGATTATGCAAATTATGGGAATGCTTTGTTAAAAGGATGTGATGAATGATGAAGCGGACGCCGAAAATAGCCCTGCTACTTCTCATTGGCGGCATGGCGGCCATTGCGCTGGTTGCCGCCGCGCGCGCGCCCGAGGCTCCCCGGCAGCAGCCCAACCCCTCCGCGTCTTCCTCAGTAAGCGACGTTGTCGATGTCGTAATGCTTTATCAGGAACCGACTTATGTCATCAAGGCATTGAACGGCGTTTTGGCCGTATACAACGCCGAGGACCTCTCCAACCCTGTCGAAGTCACCACGATCCGCGTCAGCGCGATGCGCGCCGTTGACCAGGCTTTGTTTGAAAAAGGCGTTTCTGTTTTGGGCAAAGAAAATCTTGCGCATTTTTTAGAGGATTTTGCGCCGTAGGGATTGATTTCATGTGCCAAAGCTGATATTGTCTATGGTGATCAGAACGGACAGGAGGCTCACCGCATGAGTGAAGGGTACGATTATATCACCGTGACAGACGAAGAGGGCAACGAATACGCGCTGGAGCATCTCGACTCGCTGGAGCACAACGATGTCACCTACATGGCGTTTGCCACCGCTGAAACCGCCGATGAGGACGAGGTTGAGGTGGTTGTCTTCCGCGTGGTGGAAGAGGACGGCGAAGAAGTTTTTGAAAGCATCGAGGAGGAGGATCTCCTCAGCGAGGTCTACGCTTTGTTCATGGAACGGCTTGAGCAGGCCGACGAAGACGAGGCGTCCGACGATAACGATTAGTTTCTCGGCGAGCAGCCGTTTCTCTTGCAAATCCCTATAGGGTATGGTATAATCACGCTTAAAGAAGTCTCCCTGCTTGGTGCGTGACGGGTCTTTTTAAACCCACATTTTCACCTTGGGATTCCGGACTTCCGCTGTGAATTGCAGGCCTCCCGGTTTTTTCTGGACGTTGGAAGCGTTGAAGCAGCGGAGAGGTTGCCCACCTGCGTTAGCGTGCAGGTTATACTGAGATTCGCACGGCCGAAGTGGGGTTGACTTAATCGAAAAAGAGGACACAATGTGTCCTCTCAGCCTGTCAAAAAAGTCGCCAAAAGGCGACTTTTTTGGTATAATGGAGTTGGGTGATGAGGGATGTTAGAAAAAGGGAAAGACTTGCGCGGAATTGTAGAAATATTGGATATAGAAGGACGGATTCCTGAGGACCATCT
>JAVBOR010000040.1:0-38574 GCA_031550325.1 Oscillospiraceae bacterium | reverse complement strand
AACGGGAGCAGGAACGCGTCTTTGTGAAGACGCGCATTGGGTGACTTTCCCGGAGTGAATCCGTGAAAGTCACTTGTTTCCATGCTTTGCGCTCAACCAGTCCAGCAAGAACCTGCCGCCTGCGGCGTCAGGCTCGACGTGAAACCAGGAAAAGGACGAAGGCGCAATGCGCTTTTTTGACAGCCTGAACGGATTTTTCGGATTCACTCCGGGAAAGCCGTTCTTTTCCATCTTTCTCGGTTTTCGTTCCAGATAAAGCCTCTGCCGGTCATGCCGTCAGACCCGACGTGAAACCCACAAAAGGACGGGAGTGCGATGGGAGATAAGGGAGCGGGGAGCTCACATCGAGTCAAAAAAGGAAAAAGCGCTCAGGCTTATCCCTCGAGCGCGAGGAACTGCCGTACGCGTTCCTCAATGTCCGGCGCGCCAAACACCGAGGAGCCCGCAACCAGAATGTCGGCGCCGGCGCGCCGGCAGTCGGCCGCGTTTTCAAGCGTCACTCCGCCGTCGATCTGCAGCAGAATACGCCCGCCATGCGCGTCGAGCAGCGCACGGGCGGCGGCGATGCGCCCGAGACTGCCGGGCAGCATGGCCTGGCCGCCGTATCCCGGCTCGACGGTCATGATGAGAACCATGTCCACATGCTCAAGAAACGGCTCAAGCCGCTCAAGCGCCGTGCCGGGCTTGAGCGTAACCGCTGTCCTGAGGCCGCGCTCATGCACGCCGCGCAGCAGAGAGAGCAGGGCCGGCGTGGACTCGGTCTCGACGTGCAGGTTGACGCTGGCAGCGCCGGCGTCGCAAAACGGCTCGACAAACCGCGAAGGCTGTTCCACCATCAGGTGGACGTCCAGCGGCAGGTTGACGGTTTTATTCAGGCACGCGGCGACGTGTGGCCCAAAGCTCAGATTGGGCACAAAGTGGCCGTCCATAATGTCCAGATGAAGCATCGCCGCGCCGCCGCGCCGGGCGGCGGCGGCGGCCTCGCCAAAATGCGCGGCGTCGGCCGCCAAAAGAGATGGCGCGAGAATCAGAGACATGGCAGGATCCTCCGTCACAATGAGCTGGGTGGTTTCATAGGATGTAGTGCGTGCTGATCCAGGGGCCTCTATCCCGGCGCGCACTTCATATAGATGCGCGGGGCGGCGATGCCGCCCCGCGCCAGGCTGTCAAAGAATCTCCGGTTTTTTGACAAAGCGGAGTCTGGATCAAACCGCTGAGACGGTTTGCAGAGAAATTCTTCCCCGGAGTGAATCCGGGAAAGGTCTGTGTTTCCATCTATTTCGGCTTTCAGTCCAGCAGGGACCTGGCGGCTGCGCCGCCAGGCTCGACGTGAAAGCCAAAAAAGGACGAGGGCCTTTTTTAGAAGCGGAAGTGGTCAAGCTTCCAGATGTCCTTGGCGTACTGGGAGATGGTGTTGTCGGAGGAAAACGTGCCGCTGCCCGCGATGTTGAGCAGGGACATGACGCCCCACTTGACGGGATCGGCGTACAGCTCGGCAACGCGCTCCTGTCCGGCAACATAGCTGTCAAAGTCTTTGAGCACAAAGTACTCGTCGTTGTAGTCGGTGAGGCTGCGCACAATGTTGGAAAACTCCTGTGCGGGCATGTTCGTGCCCAGTCCGCCGCGCAACAGCTCAAACACGCGCTGCAGACGCGGGTCGGCGTCCAGAATGTCCTGGGCGCGGTAGCGTCCGTCGCGGTAAAGCTCAAGAACCTCCTCGACGGTCAGGCCGAACGTGATGCAGTTCTCCGCGCCGGCCTTTTCGACAATTTCAATGTTGGCCCCGTCGAGTGTGCCGATTGTGACAGCGCCGTTCATCATAAACTTCATGTTTGAGGTGCCCGACGCCTCCTTCGAAGCAGTGGAAATCTGCTCGCTGACGTCCGAGGCGGGAAAGATCATCTGCGCCAGGGCGATGCCATAGTTCTCCAGGAAGACCATCGTCAGCTTGTCCCTGCAGCGCGGCTCCGAGGCGATGATGCGCGAGACCTCGTTGGCCAGCTTAATGACGTTCTTGGCGTAGTAATAGCTCGGCGCAGCCTTGCCCGCCATGATAAACGTGCGCGGCGGCCCGATGTCCTCCCCGTCCATCACGCGGCAGTAAAGGTGAAGCACATGCAGAAGATTGAGCAGCTGACGCTTGTAGGCGTGGATCCTCTTGACCTGAACGTCAAAAATCGAGCTTGGATCCAAGGCAAAGCCAAACCTGCGCGAGGCAAAATTAGAGAAGTCGATCTTGTTCTCCCGTTTGGCGCGCGAAAGGCGGGATAGAACCGTGGCGTCCTTGGTAAACGTGGACAGGTGCTCCATGAGGACCGGCTCTCGGATCCACTGCGGCCCGATGGTCTCACAGATCAGCTGGGTCAGACGCGGGTTGGACTCCAGAAGCCAGCGGCGATGGGAGATGCCGTTTGTTTTGTTGTTGAACTTTGCGGGATAGATCTCATAAAAGTCGTGAAGAACGACGCTTTTGAGCAGCTCCGAGTGCACCGCGGCAACGCCGTTGACGCTGAACGCGCCGACAACCGCCAGGTGCGCCATGCGCACCGTGCCGTCGCCGATGATCGCCATACGCACAATGCGGCTGGGATCGCGCGGATAAAGCTGAATCAGCTCGGCGCAAAAGCGCCGGTTGATCTCGTCAATAATCATATAAATACGGGGCAGCAGCTCGCGCAGAGACTCCACCGGCCAGCGTTCCAGCGCCTCGGGCATGATGGTATGGTTGGTGTAGGCAATCGTGCGCGTAGTGATGTCCCAGGCCTCTTCCCAGCCGAAGTTTTCCTCGTCGATCAGAATGCGCATCAGCTCGGGAACGGCCAGCGCCGGATGGGTATCGTTGATCTGGATGCAAATCTGATCGGCAAACTTGTGCATGTCGCTCTCTTTTTTCTTATACCGGCGCACAATGCTCTGCAGGCCGGCCGACACGAAAAAGTACTGCTGCTTCAGGCGGAGCTGGCGGTTTTGGTAGTTGCTGTCGTCGGGGTAGAGCACCTCCGAAATGGCCTCAATCGCGTACCGGTTAGACACGGCGTTGACATGCTCGCCCCTTGAGAAGCTCGCAAAGTCAAACACCTCCTCGACCGCCTCGGCGCTCCACAGGCGCAGCGTGTTGACCACATTGCCCTTGTAACCCAAAATGGGCATGTCGTAGGGAACGGCCATGACCGGCAGATAGTCCTCATGGAAGAAGACTGGCCGCCCCTGCGCGTTGAGTTCACTGCGCACATGCCCGCCAAACTTGACCATCACGGCCTTGTCGGACTTGCGCACCTCCCAGATGTTGGCCTCCCGCAGCCAGTTGTCGGGAAGCTCAACCTGATAGCCGTCAACGATCTTTTGGGCGAACAGGCCGTACTTGTAGCGAATGCCGCAGCCGTGGCCGGGAAGGCCAAGCGAGGCCATCGAGTCCAGAAAGCAGGCTGCCAGTCGGCCGAGGCCGCCGTTGCCGAGCCCGGCGTCGGGCTCCATGTCGATGAGGGACTGCAGGCTCAGGCCGAGCTCCTCCAGGCCCTGAGCGCAGACGTCGCGAACGCCCAGATAGAGCAAATTGGACTCTAAAAACTGGCCCAGCAGAAACTCCAGGGAAAAATAGTACAGCTGACGCGTTCCGCGCTGCAAATAGGCGTTGTTCGTGTCCACCCACCGGGCGTTGATCTCCTCCCGGATCAGGGAGGCCAACGCGGCATAGCGATCGGTGTCCGAGGACTCGGCAAGCGTTTTGCCAAACATGTTGGCCATTTTATGCTTGAATTCCTTTTTAAATGCAGCTTTTGTCGTAAACAAGCGATCATGTCCCCTCTCGTATCGTCACACTTTGACCATTATATCAAATATCGTATCAATAAACAAGAAGGGACACCCAAAGCAGTTATAAATTTCAAATAAATCTATAAAATAGAAAGTGGCCGTCGTGAAGACGGGGATATTCAGGCCGGGCGTACAGTCCGTCAGGACGACCGGTCGGTCAGAAGCTCGGCGTGTTCACACAGCAGCGGCGCTTTTTGGGTAAACGTCCCGGTCTCGCCCTTCAGCAGGGAGGGACAGGGCTTGCAAATGTGTTTGATGTCGCAGCGCGCGCACTCCTCGCAGACAGGGACGGCGTCGCACATGGTCTTGAGCCGCTCCCAGGCCGCCTCAAACGGCATTTCGGGGGGAAGGACAAAGGACGGCTCATCGAGATTGAGGCAGGAAGCCATGCGGCCGTCCCAAAAAACGACAAAGGAAAAGTTTCCGGCGGCGCACTCAAACGCGCTTTTGCGCCCGCTGGAAAATGCGCCGGAGTCTTCTTCGATCAGGGCGTGCAGATCCTCCACGGGCTTGAGCTTGGGCCTCGTTTCGGCGCCCTGAAGTTCGGCCAGGCGCTGCTTGTAAAAGACGCGCTCCTTCGGCGTCAGGCGCACGGCGAATGGGCAGGCCTCCACGCCCTCGCGCGGGGCCAGCGTATAGCCTGCGGCCGTCAGCTGCAGGCCAAAATCGGCGGTGATGTTGTACATCCCCTCCAGATCGCCCGCGTTTGCCGAGGTGAGGGTGGTGTGAATACGAATGGGGATTTTGTTTTCCAGCAGCAGGCGGATTCCCTCCAGCGTGCGCTCGAACCCGTCGGCGTTCCCGCACAGGCGCGCGTATGTCTCACGCGAAGCGCCGTACAGCGTGATGGGCATGATGTACGGCGGACGCTTGCCAAGCTCGTGCGCAATTTCCGGCGTAATCAGGGTGCCGTTGGAGTTCAGCGTAATTTTGACGCCGAGGTCGCTCACGCCATGATAGATGTCAAAAAGGTCGGGGCGCAAAAAGGGCTCGCCCCCGGTCAGCTGTAAGTAAAACAGCCCGGCCTCGCAGGCCTGGCGCGTGATGTCGATAAAACGCGCCGCCGAAAGCTCGGCTGCCATGGCCTGCCTGTCCCCGGCGCTTTTACGCACATAGCACATCGCGCAGGAGAGATTGCAGCGCCCCGTCAGCTCAAAGGAGCCGAACAGAGGGACGCGGCGCTGGTTGGCGCTGATGATCAGGCTGCGGTTCAGCGCTCTGGCGGAGAGATGGCTCATCGTCGTGTTAACCTCCCGGAAGAGTAGTTTTGGTTAATCCGCACGCCGGGCCTCTTCGACCGCGCCGCGAAGGGCTTTTCCCCGCTCCAAACGGGGAAAAGGCCCTGCCTGTCCGGATAAACCTGGAAAGGGCTGAAAAGGAAAAATTTTGGAACGAACAAATTATCGGCGCCAAATATGGCGCCGATAATTTATGTAGTCAATTCAATCAGCTGGGGGTGTCGGTTTCCAAATGGGGATTCTGGACATCGGGCAAGCACATGCCGGGAATCGGATCCGAGCCGATAGGATCACAATCGGCGGCAACGCGCTCGTTGGCCATGAGGACGACTTTGTTCACGAGGGGTTTTTCATAGGTTTTCTCCATTTGTGTGCGCCTCCTTTATTCTTTTAAACAGATCCCACGCAAGAGGTCTTCTCACGCAAAACCTTAAGAACCGGAATGCGTCCAAAGAGAAACCTGGGCGGGAAGACCCAGGAAACTCGGGGACACAAATCCATCCTGCTGAGTTAAAGTATAAGCCAAGTTGTTACAAATGTCAATAGTAAAATTCGGCTAATTTTCCCTATCCCGCGAAAATATCGTGAAATGTGTCAAAACAGAACGGTTTTCTGTACTAGATTATGTTAATTCGCCGGGCTGGGGACGGTGGAGCGGCGACTGCAAACGCTTGATAGAGGCAGAGCGCGCCTCCGGACCCATGGAGAAAAAAGCGGGTAAATGGCCTGTGCGCGTGGGGAAAGGCACGAAACAGAGAGGATGTAAAGGAATTTTGAGGTGCTGAGGGAAAAAACGAGATGTTTTTTGCCAATCCGCCGCGGGAAACCGCCCAAACACCTTCATGCCGATTGGACATTAACTGCCAGGGAACCGCGTGGAAAATTTTCCGTCAGCTTGACGATTTTATGCTTGCGCCAAGGCCGGTGCGGCGTTCTCCCATACTTCGGAGACAGGATTTACCAAAAATTGGCACACATAAACTAAAAAAATGTCATAAAAAGTCGAATGCTGGCATTTTTTCGTGAAAAGTGTCAATCTGTTGCATCGATGGCCATTATAACAGGAAGCCAAGCCGCGGCTGTGTAAACATTGAGAGGAAATATGCTGTGGGGCAAACAAAAAACTGCCGCATGGCGTTCCGGACGAATGGCCGATAATGATTAAATGACAAGCTCATGTGGGATTCACTTCCGCAAAGCCTATCCCTGCAATTTCGTAAAGCGGTTTGATCCTGCCCTCGTTTTGTCAAAGAAGCAAAGGTTCTTTGACAACCTGAAGGGGAGTCCCCGAATAAAAATCCGAGTACTCCCCTTTTGTAAACCGCAGCAGCGGATCAACCCGATCCCAAACTTGCCGAAGAACCGAAAGCCCTCCGACAAACTTGAAAAAGTTGCTTAATTGGCGGTCATCTTGGCCACTTCTGAGGCAAAGTCGTCCTCGCGCTTGGCCAGGCCCTCGCCCTTTTCAAAGCGGGTAAAGCAGGTGACCTCAATTTTGCCGCCAAGCTCTTTGCTCTTTTGCTCCACATACTGCCCGACGGTCAGCTTGTTCTCCTTGACAAAGGGCTGCTCAAGCAGGCAGACATCGGAGTAATACTTGCCCACGCGGCCTTCGACGATCTTTTCAATGACGGCCTGCGGCTTGTTGGCGTTCTTTTCGTCCTGAAGAATCTGCGCCGTGAGAATTTCCTTCTCTTTGGCCAGTTCAGCGGGGTCAACCGCCGAACGGTCCAGCCACAGCGGGCGCATGGCGGCGATCTGCATGGCGATATCGCGGCCAAGCTCCAGCACGGCGGGATGATTGTTGTCAAACGCGTTTAAGTGTACGAGCACGGCAATCTTTCCGCCCATGTGGACATACGCGCAGTTGAGAGGGTCGGCCGAACGGGCAAACCGGCGGATCTGGATATTCTCCCCGATCGTCAGAACTTTCTCCTGCAGAACGTCGCCGACCGTGCGGTCGCCGCCGGGATAGGTTTTGAGCTTAAGGTCTTCAAGATCGGCGGGGTTATCCTTGAGGACGACGGTGGTGACGTCCTTCAAAAAGGCCTGGAACGAATCGCTCTTGGCCGAAAAATCGGTCTCGGAGTTGATCTCTACTGCGGCGCCGGCGCCGCTTTTATCGCAGACACAGGCATAGCAAGCACCCTCGGCAGCGATGCGGGTAGACTTTTTCAGGGCTGTGGCCATGCCTTTTTCCCTCAGGAGGTCAATGGCCTTGTCAAGATCCCCGTCCGTCTCGGTGAGCGCGCGCTTGCAGTCCATCATGCCCGCTCCGGTTTTTTCGCGCAGAATTTGAATGTCTCCAACACTAACTGCCATGGTTACGCCTCCCCGCCTGTTTTTTCTTCCTGATCCAGAATCTCGTCCTTGTTCAGCTGCTCTCCCTGGCGTCCCTCCATCATCGCGTTGGCCATGGTCTGCGCAATGAGCTTGATGGCGCGGATCGCGTCGTCATTTCCGGGAATCGGGTAGTCGATCTCATCGGGGTCGCAGTTGGTGTCGACGATGGCCACGATGGGAATGCCGAGCTTGCGGGCTTCCGCAATGGCGTTGCGCTCCTTGCGCGGATCGACAATAAACAAAGCGCCGGGCAGCTTGCGCATTTCTTTGACGCCGCCCAGATACTTCTTGAGCTTGATGATTTCGCCGCGCAGCTTGATGACTTCCTTTTTGGGAAGCATCTCAAACGTGCCGTCCTCTTCCATCTTCTGCAGCTGCGTCAGACGGTTCACACGGTTGCGCATGGTTTTAAAGTTGGTGAGCATGCCGCCGAGCCAACGGGCGTTGACAAAGTACATGCCTACGCGCTCGGACTCTTCCCGGATGGCGTCCTGCGCCTGTTTCTTGGTGCCCACCATCAGCAGGTTTTCGCCCTGAAGCGAGAGGTCGCGCACAAAATTGTAGGCCTCCTCGAGCTTGCGGACGGTTTTCTGCAGGTCAATGATATAGATGCCATTGCGCTCCGTGAAGATGTAGGGCGCCATTTTGGGGTTCCAGCGGCGGGTCTGGTGACCAAAGTGCACGCCGGCCTCCAGAAGCTGCTTCATGGATACGACTCCCATGGGATACCTCCTTCAATTTGTTATTCCTCCGCAGCGTTCCTCCAGTCCGGTCACCCGAAGGCACCGGCCGAAACTGTCCCGCCGCGTGTGAATTACCTGCTTTGCAGGCCAAAACAGTATACCACAAGGGATTTCCAAATGCAAGAAAAAGTTCAAAAGGCGCAGCCTGTCAAAAAAATCTGCAAAAAAAGGCCCTTCACGCTCCCGTCCTTTTCGGATTTGGCGTCGGGCCTTTGCTCAAAGAAACGAGAATGTCGCTTTTGTCTGATGCCTGACTGCATAGCCGGCAGCGTTCCCCATCAAAACCCGGTACAGATTTATTCTGCGGGTACTTTGACAGCCTGAGGCGAGGGCTCCTGCCGGGCAAAGTCGGCGCCATTGCGACAAAGCTCATTCAGCCGCTCAATTTCCCGGATCAAAACGGAGCGGCCCACCGCCGTGAGCTTATAAAACTTGCGCCGTCTCGTCTGCTCGCAGATCTCGACCAGCCCGTCGCGCAACAGCCGCGCCAGGGAGTTGTAGATGGTTCCCGCGCCCAGCAAAAGGCGGCCATTTGTAATCTGACGCGTGTGCAGCATAATGCCGTAGCCATGGCGCGGGCTGGCCAGAGACAGAAGAATATAGTACATTGTTTCGGTCATCGCCGCGTCGCGCGGCCCTTCCAGAGCCATTGCGTCACCCTCCGCATCCGTTTGATCCAAAGCGCTCCTTATAGGAGCACCCGACGCACAACCGCTCTACGGCCACACGCGCCGAAAAGCCGTCATACAGCGCCCTGGCCCGCGCGGACGCCAAAATCTCCGCCAGCGGAGTCCTTAGCAGGTTTCCCAGGGAAATATCCCCGCGCCGGTCAAGGCAGCACGGGCAGACCGTTCCGTCGCTGAGTACGGCCATCTGGTCTCTCAGCCCGCGGCAAAACCCCGTCTTCCCGTAGGACAGGGCCTGATCTGGCCAGTCAAAGCGCTGGGCAAGCTCTAAATGCGCACCGTCCGTCAGCCGCCAGGCCGGCGCGCCGCGCCGCGTCTGAGGGGTAGCGTCGGGAAAACGGCGCAAAACAGCGTCCCGCAAAAAGGCGGTCTCAGGCGCATCCTGCCCCGACCAAAGCCGAAGGGAGACCATCACGCGCCGCCCGGGCGATCCGATAAAGGCTTTTGCCGCCTCCAGCACCGAAAGCGCCTCGGAGTCCGTCTGGGCGTGCAGCGAGACGTTCACCTGGCGGAGCGCCCGCGCGCCGAGCAGCAGCTCCGCGCGCTTTGCCAGCAGCGTCCCGTTGGTCGTGAGGTTGACCTCGCGGCCGTGGCCAGCGCACAGATCGAGAAGCCCCTCCAGCTCGGGGTGCAAAAGCGGCTCGCCCATCACGTGCAGATAAAGCTGCCCGCTCACGCCTTCCAGCGCCTCCAGCACCCGGGAAAACTCCTCCGGTGTCATGGTGCGCGCGGGCCGTCCCGGCCCAGGACAAAACGAGCAGCGCAGATTGCACAGGTTGGTCACCTCTATATAGAGCTTCTTAAAGCGCCCCGGAACAGAACCGTCCGCTTTGACCGCCTCCCGTCTTTGAGTACCAGTATAGCCGCCGCCGCTGCGGATTGCAAGTGATCCGGCCTCCGCTTTGTCAAAGAACCGGGGTCCCCTGACAGTTTAGCAGGGCGGCGCTTTTGCTTGACAAAGCGCTTGGGCGGGTGATATAATCCGCGCAAAACGAGCCTCCGCGCCGGCGAGACGGTTTCGGACGCGCCAATACGCATTATTCTATAGAATTGGGATCAGTATAGATATAAGCACGGGAACCGGGACTGCGCCCGGTCAATTTCCGGCAGAGGGGAAGAGAACGATATGTTGCGAAGGAGCGCGCGCGGCATGGCCGTTTGGGCGGCTCTGCTTTTGACACTGACCCTTGCGGGTGCGGCGCACAGCGAGGAGACCTCGGTGCTGTACGAGCAATATGATACGAGTACATACACCCCGGGTCAGGTTAACTGGGGCATCAAAGAGGGAAAATACGGATACGGCTGGTGCCACAGCGCGTCAAACGGCATTCTGTGCGCGTTTGACGACGCCTCCGCCCGGATCAACCTGCCCGAAGGCCAGACGCTGGACGCCTCCTATTTAAAGGAGGATTTTGCGGTCGCGATGGCTCTTTGGCGCGGCGCTGCGTTTAACACCGGCGAAGAGCTCCTTCCGTTTGACATTGATTTTGCCCGCGCCGATCAAGCCCCCAGCGTATACGCGCGGGTGATCTATGATCCCAACGACGTGCGCTCGGCCTATGTGGACAATAAAAACGCAGTGCTTTTCCCCGGCACGGCGCATTATCAGCGTGTATCCATCATCATCAACGCGTTCTACCTGCGCGGCGAAACTGACGAGCAGCGCGCCAGAAACGCGCACATCCTCTGCCACGAGCTTGGACATGTCATCGGGCTGGTCGATCTGGACGGGTATGCCAAGGCCAGCCAGAGCCCCTATCTGTTCTCCGACGTGTTGATGGGATATGGCTGGGATCGCTCGTTTTACGGCCCGACGGACGCCGACATCAAGGGCGCCGCCGTGATTCTGGGCATTCATCGCAACGAAGATCACGTCTTTGGGGCGCCCGTGCCCTCGGCCGACTCCCACAATGAGCACAGGCTTGTGTGCGGGCTTTGCGACGGATACCGGCTCGAGCCCCACGACTATACTCTGACGGGTGGGAAGGCCGTGTGCGCCTGCGGCGCGCAGCTGAGTGGCCTGACATACATACATTTCTCTTGGCTTTACTCTTAAAGCGGGCAATTGCCGATTCAGTCTTGACAAGCTGGAGCCGATGCGATATAATTCCATTTGCGTTCCTAAGACAGCAGGCATAAGTAAGCCCTGCCGAGGAGTGCGTCTATGGGATATAGGCGCCTTGTGTCTTTGTGACGCAGGGCATTTTTTATGTTCTCCGCAGCGCGGCCGGGCCGTCCGGCGGAGATCTTAGGTTCAATTGGGAGGTGAATACATGCCAAACGCAAAGGTGCTTGAGGAAAAGAAGGCCATTGTCGCCGGTCTGGTCGAATCCATGAAATCCGCTCAGTCCGGAGTGCTGGTCGATTACAAGGGCATTACGGTTGCGCAGGACACCACGCTTCGCCGTGATTTGCGGGCAGCCGGCGTGGACTACCACATCGTCAAGAACACGCTGATGACACGAGCCGTCCGTCAACTCGGTTATGAGGGGCTTGAGCCCGTGCTCAACAACACAACGGCGCTTGCCGTTTGTGAAACCGACATGGTCGCGCCCGCAAAAATTCTCTGCGAATACGCCAAGAAGTCGGGCGACAAGTTTAAGATCAAAGCCGGATTTGTCGACGGCGGGATTATTTCCGCCGATCAGGTCAGGGCTCTGGCCGAGCTTCCGTCCAAAGAGCAGCTCGTTGCGCGCGCCCTCGCGGGGCTCAACTCGCCGATCACGGGGTTTGTCAACGTGCTCAACGCCAATCTGCGCGGTCTCGTGGTCGCGCTGAATGCCATCGCCGAGCAAAAGAGCGCATAACGCCTATACCGTCAAAGGCCAATGGTTCTTTGACAAAGCGAGCGCCTGCCCCATACAGACACATTTTAACGTATTATTAAGGAGGAACACCCCATTATGGCTAGTGAAAAAGTGACCAAGCTGATTGAGGAAGTTAAGGCCCTTACCGTTCTTGAGCTCTCCGAGCTCGTCAAGGCTCTTGAGGAAGAGTTCGGCGTTTCCGCCGCCGCTCCCGCAATGATGGTTGCCGCCCCGGCAGCCGCCGCCGCTCCCGTGGAGGAGCAGACCGAGTTCACCGTGATGCTCGACAGCTTCGGCGAAAACAAGGTCTCCGTCATTAAGGTCGTTCGCGAGATCACCGCTCTTGGCCTCAAGGAAGCCAAGGATCTCGTCGAGGGCGCGCCCAAGGCGATCAAGGAGAGCGTGAGCAAGACCGAAGCCGAGACCCTCAAGGCCAAGCTTGAAGAAGCCGGCGCGAAGGTCTCTTTGAAATAAGACTGCCGCAGGGCAGGGGCGAAACCGCGCCTTTGCCGCTACATTTCACTCAGGGCTGTTTTGCCGCCAGTGCGCGGCAAAGCAGCCTTTTCGATCGGAGGAGTTTCATATGCCCGCTGTCAACGCCGACCCCCTCCGCCTGCTCGGCGGGATTCATTGCTTTTTGCTCGATATGGACGGCACCTTTTATGTCGGCGACACCTTGATTGAGGGCTCGCTTGAGTTTCTTCAGCGGCTGTCTAGCCTTGGCAGGCGCTTTCTCTTTCTGACCAACAACAGCTCCAGGACGCAGGCCGACTATGTGCGCAAGCTCGCCGCCCTCGGCGTGTCGGTCTCCCCGGACGAGGTGGCGACCTCCGGCCAGGCCACGGTGGCGTACCTGCGCGCGCATGAGCGCGGCAAGCGGGTTTATTTGCTCGGAACCGAAGCGCTCCGCGATGAGTTTCGTCAAGAGGGCATTGTCCTCGACGACCGGACGCCCGAGCTGGTGGTCACGGCGTTTGACACCTCTCTGGATTACGCCAAGCTCTGCCGCGTATGTGAGCTTGTGCGCATGGGCCTTCCGTTTGTCGCCACGCATCCCGACCTCAACTGTCCAACCCCGACGGGATTTATCCCCGATATCGGCGCGATCCACGCCTTTATCGAGGCCTCGACCGGCCGCCGGCCCGACGTCATCGTCGGAAAGCCTCACCGCCCTATTGTCGACTACGCGCGCTCGCTGGCGGACGCCTCTCCCGGACAGACGGCCATGGTCGGCGACCGGCTGTACACCGATGTTGCGATGGGACGGGCCCATGGTTTGACCAGTATTCTGGTGCTGTCGGGCGAAACGGCGCTTTGCGATCTCGACGAAACTGAAATTCAGCCCGATCTGGTGTTTTCGTCGCTCGGCCACATGATTCCCTGGCTGTAACAAGGGAAAACTTTCCAAAGAGTTTTTTCCCAAAACCGGAACACTCTGGCCGGCCGTACGTCTAATCTCATGGCGTTGTTTAATCTTTTTTGGAGGGCCTTGCCAGGCGGGGAAGTTGTAACCGATTTGTTGTCAACCGATTCCTGTCCTGCCTTGCTTTACCCCCGCGGGAAGAATATACTGAAAATCTGTAGTTTAGGCAGTTTATCAAAATGCATAAGGAGAAGCCAGAATGAGTGAGACCAACACGGTTCAGCCCGCCGAGACAGGTGTTCCCGTTCCCGCTCCCGCGCCCAACGGGGCGCCCGCCGGTGACCTTCCTCCCGATCATCTTGAGCAGCAAAGGCTAAAGCTTCGGGCCATTCGCCGAAAAAGAAATACAAAGCGCATTGTTGCGTCTGTGGTGGTTATTGCGCTCATCGTCGGCATGGTCTTTGCCGTGTATGAGGTCTTTTTCAAGCCCGAAACGCCCTACTACAAGACCGACATCGTCCGCCGCGTGGAGAAGCTTGAACGCAGTATCCAGGGCTACGGGTCGGTCAAGCCGATGGACTCCCAGGTGATCTCAGCCCAGATAAAGGGTTCTGTTTTGATGGCTGACGGATACCCCGGCATGCCCGTTGAAGAGGGGCAGGTTTTGTGCGTACTCGATGGCGCCGAGATTGACAAGCAGATTGAGGCGCTGAACAAGGACATTGAAACGGAGAACGCGCGCATAAAAAAGGCGGAGGAGGAGATCGGCAAGATTGACAAGCAGATGCAGGAGGAAAACGCCGACATCTACGAACAGATCCAAAACGCCACGCTGACCGCCCCGTTTTCGGGCAAGGCCCTTGAAGTGACTAAGGTCACCATCGGCAGCCGCGTTGAACAGGGAGCGGGTCTCGGGCTTTTGGTCATTGACGATACCATGATCTTGCGCCAACACTTTTCCTACGGATACATAGGGGATATCAAGACGGGCATGAGCGTCTCGGTGTCCATTCCCTCAGTGATGACGGTGCAGACCGGCACGGTTACAGGCGTCGAAACGGCAAGGAACATTCACACCGACGGCACCATCACGTTCGAAGTGGAAATCACGCTGAAAAACCCCGGCTCGCTGACCAAGGATATGCCCGCGTCCTCCTCCATTACGCTGTCCTCGGGCGAGGTGGCGCTGCCTACGGCAAGCGGAGCGCTCGAGTACTCCCGCGAAGAGGTTCTGTCGGTCGGCGCTTCGGGCAACATGAAGGTATACGCTCTGCGCAACAACTACGAATACACCGCCGGGACGCTGCTGGCCAGCGTGGACTACGTTCCCGACGAAAGCCGGCTGGAGGGTTTCAAGACGGCCATCCAGGGCCAGCAGGACATC
The DNA here is from genome assembly GCA_031550325.1 of Oscillospiraceae bacterium. Taxonomy (GTDB): domain Bacteria; phylum Bacillota; class Clostridia; order Oscillospirales; family UBA929; genus JAVBTT01. The sequence goes on along the minus strand of JAVBOR010000040.1, from coordinate 24,197 downwards.
ATTGACACCGCCAACGCCGTGATCGCCGAGAAGAACACGGCCATCGCTGAGGCCGACGCCACACGCGCCGAATTGACGGTTGTGGCGCCCATGAGCGGTACGCTGATGAACTACAACGCGATGCCCGGCATGATGATGGAGGCTGGCGCCGAGATCTGCACGGTGGCCAGGATGACCACCGTTCTCATAGACGCCACCGTTTCCCAGCAGGATCTGGAGTCGATTCAGGTGGGCATGCCCATCATGCTCACAATGGACGGGCAGACCGACCTTGGCGTGAAGGCCACGGTCAAGTATATCTCTCCCCAGGGCCAGGGCGACCAGAATCAGGGCGGCAGGGGCAACGTCTATTATCCGTTTGTCATCGAGGCCGACAACAGCGAAGGGCTGCTGATGAACAGCTACGGCGTTTCGTATCTGGTTATCCTTGAGCAGAGCCTCAACCCGCTCGTGGTGCCCGTGGACGCCGTCAAGCCCCTGCTCAGCGGCCAGTGCGTCTACGTTAAGCGTGACGAGCGCCCGGAAAACGCCATTGATCTGCAGGACGCCGACATGCCCGAGGGCTTTTACGCGGTTCCCGTGGAAATCGGCATTTCCCAGCAAATGATCATTGAAAACAACTACAAGGACGTCGTGGAGATCAAGTCCGGCCTTGAGGAGGGCGACGTTGTCTGCACGCATAAGCTTCCCACCAAGCCGTCCCCCACGCCCTCCCCGTCCGTTGAGCCGTCCGATGAAGATGAGGCGTCGCCTTCCCCCGATGACGGCGGCGAGGTCGTTCCCGACGACGGCGGCGAGGTTCTCCCCGATGACGGCGGCGCGGTCGTTCCTGACGACGGCGGCGCGGTCGTTCCCGACGATGGCGGCGAGATCGTCCCCGACGATGGCGGCGAGATCGTCCCCGATGACGGCAAGGCCGTTGACGGCGGCGTGATTGTTGACGGCGGCGACGGAGCGGTCGTTGTCCAGCCGCCAAGGCCCCTGCGGTGACCATATGGACAATGTAATTGAAATCCACAATATCTTTAAGATTTACAATGAAGGGCTGGACAGCGAGGTGCGCGCGCTGAACGGCGTCTCTCTGACCGTGGAGCGGGGAGAATTTCTGTCCATTGTCGGGCCTTCGGGGTCGGGCAAGTCCACGCTGATGAACATTTTGGGCTGTCTGGACATGCCGACCTACGGTGACTATACCCTCAACAGCCAGCGCGTGAGCAGCATGCCCGACCGCAAGCTGGCCTCGATCCGTAACCGGGAAATCGGCTTTGTGTTTCAGGGCTTTAACCTGCTCGGCGGCCTGACCGCCGCCGAAAATGTCGAGCTTCCGCTCATTTATCAGGGCGTTTCGGGCAGCGAACGGCATGAGCGCGCAGAGGACGCGCTGATGCGCGTCGGCCTTCTGGAGCGCATGTTTCACAAGCCCAGCGAGTTGTCCGGCGGGCAGCAGCAGCGTGTGGCCATCGCCCGCGCCATCGCCACCAAGCCCAGCATCATTATGGCGGACGAGCCGACGGGCAACCTGGACTCCCGCACGGGAGAACATGTCATCAAAATCCTCAACGAGCTTCACGCCGACGGGACCACCATCATTCTGATCACCCATGATCTGCATGTATCCAAAGTCGCGCGGCGTTCCGTGTCTGTTGCCGACGGAAACATCGTTGCGGATGAACAGCTCCGGGAGGTGACTTCATGACGTTTTTGCAGGCGTTTTCCATGGCGCTGGCCGCCATCCGCGCCAAGAAGGTTCGCTCTCTGCTCACGATGCTCGGCACCGTCATCGGCGTGGCAGCCGTCATCGCGCTTGTGTCGGTGACGGAGGCCAACAACCAGCAGACGCTGGAGCGCATGATGTGGATGGGGCAGAACACGCTCAGCGTCTACGCCTACTCCTGGGATTACGACCCCACGGGAACAAACGGCCTCTCCGAGAGGCTGGGCCGGTTTATCAACGCCGAGATGAGCGATCTCGTGCTCGGCGTCACTCCCAACGGGCGGGGTTCTGCCACGGTCAAATACGGCGACGGGCTGTCGCGCCAGATGCAGCTCTCTCTGGGCTCGGAGCAGTTTTCCCTCTGCACGGGCTACACGCTTGAAAGAGGGCGTGACCTGTGCCTGGTGGACATCCTGTACGGCTCACGCGTGTGCGTCATCGGATACCGCACGGCCACCGCGCTGTTCGGCGCGCAGGACCCCGTGGAAAAGACCATCATGATCAGCGGCGAACCGTTTCGCGTGGTCGGCACCTACGCCCAAAAGGACTTTATGACCGAGCCTGAGTATCTGGAGTATTCGCAGGACTTCATGATCGCCATGCCGTATACCTCGGCCTCAATCATCGGCCAGCAGCTCTGGGGAACAGACTACACCGTCAAGATGCGCGACGCCTTTATGATCCCCGAAGCCACAGAGGAGCTGGAGGACTTCCTGGCCACCCAGATTGATCAGGACCAGAACGGCTACTATTACGTCGGCTCGGCAAACGATTATCTCGACGAGATTTCCGAGACAAATCGCCAGCAGACGATTTTCATGGCCTGCATCGCGGCCATCAGCCTGCTCGTCGGCGGCATCGGCATCATGAACATCATGCTGGTCACAGTGACAGAGCGCACCAGGGAAATCGGCATTCGCAAGGCCATCGGCGCGCCGCGCCGCAGCATTGTGACCCAGTTTTTAATCGAGGCCTCAGTGTTGTCGCTCTGCGGCGGACTGATCGGCGTGGTGGCCGGTTTTGTGGGCACGCTTTTCTGGGGGAAGATGCAATATGACCTCATTGTCCGGCCCAACCTGATCATCACCGGCATCGCGCTGCTCGTGTCCATCGCGCTCGGCATTGTTTTCGGCGTATATCCGGCCTTTAAAGCCTCCGGGCTTCAGCCTGTTGTGGCGCTCCGGAATGAATAGGAGGACCTCCATGAAACGTCTTATCGCACTTGTTCTTTGCGCGGCGCTGCTGCTTTGCTGCGTGCCGGCCTCGCTCGCGTCATTTTCAGATGTCACCGATCCGGCTCTTTCGCAGAAGCTTGATCTGCTGCACGCGCTGGGCATTTTTCAGGGCGTTCCGGGCGGCGCGTTTCTGCCCGACGGCATTTTGACCCGCGCCAGCTTCTGCGTTCTGGCCGTGCGGCTGTCCACGCCGGATATAGATCCGTCCCTGTACACAAGCTATATCAAGTTCCCCGACGTCCGGGCGGGACACTGGGCGCTGGGCTGGGTCAACGCCGCCAGCAGCCTCGGGCTCGTCTCGGGGTACCCGAACGGCTCGTTCGGCCCCGATGACGCCATCAACTACGGCCAAACCCTCACGGTGCTCATGCATGTGCTCGGCTACAAGGACGAGCAGGTCGGCATGAACTGGCCCTACAGCTACATCAACAAGGCAGCCTCCATCGGGCTCAGCAAGGAGTTCAGCTTTGCCCCGACGGCCTCGATCAGCCGCGCCACCGCCGCCAGACTGATCTACAACCTGCTCTCCCTGCCCAAGATGGGCGAAACGACGCCCTACCTGTCCAAGTTCGGCGTGACCGAGTCCCAGACCATTCTGCTCTCCACGTCCGCGCTGATGCCCGACGGCATCACGCCGGCTGTCCTGACCTCCGACGGGCTCGTCGCCTGCTCTGCGGCGCCCTCGTCCTCGAGCGCCGGGCGCATGGGTACGGCGCTGCTGAACAAGGACGACGTTCTGATGAGCTTTTCCCCCTCGCAGCAGACCATCCAGACCGTGGTGGTCAAGGACGCCACCAACCTGGCGCTGACCGGCACCGACGGGAAGACATACGCGGCGCCGGCCAGGACGCCGGTGTACGACGCCGACTCCGAAACGCCGGCGCTCTTCAGCGCCGCCTGGGTGAACATTTTCCCCGGGCAGACCGTTTTGCTGGCCTACAGCGCGTCGGGCGCGCTGCAATATCTGTATCTGGGCTCGCTGGCCACGGGCGGTCAGCTAACCGTTCTGCGCACGCCGCCCACCGGGAATCCCGTCACGGCGGCTTTTGGCGCGGGGGCGGCAAGCGCCACCCTCTATAAGAACGGCGCGAAGTGCGCCGTTTCGGATCTCTGCCAGTGGGACGTTTTGACCTACCTGCCGCTGACCAACACCGTGCAGGCCAGCAACATCAAGCTTACGGGCGTGTACGAAAACGGCGCGCCCAACTGGACGTCGCCCACACAGATTACCACGATGGGCCACACGTTTTCGCTTTCGCCGCTGGCCACCGCCAGCATTCAGGCCTACACCGTCGGCGCGCGCCTGACCTTTCTGCTCGCGTATGACGGCAGCATCGCTGACGTCGTCCCTTATCCCTCGCTGGCCAGCGACACGGTCGGCTGGGCGCTGCCCATCGACGACGACAGACAGACGGTCGTGACGCTGCCGAACGGCCTGACCTTTGAAACTGACGCCGCCGAGCGCGCGCTCTTTTCCGGCCAGCTCGCCACACTCATGTCCACCGCCGCCGGGTCGATAACCGCCACGCGCGTCAGCTATACAATGCCCTCGGGAGCTCTCAATCTGCAGACCAACAAGCTGGGCAGCCTGGACGTATCTCCCTACTGTCAGTTTTATCAGTCCGCCGGCGCGGACGGCCATGTTTGGCCGGTTTCCCGCGACAGCCTGCCCAAGAGCGTCATCTCGCGGTCGATGCTCTATCACGCCGGCATCGACGCCACGGGCAAGGTGACTGAGATCATCATGCAGAACACGCTGTATGACGGCTATTCCTTCGGCCCGCTCGCCTACGATGACGTTGACCCGGAGTCTGTATCCTACCTGACCTCCGTGCTGTACGCCGGGAGCAAGTTTTTCTTGTGCTACCCGATTGTTCCCGCGCCGATGCGCGGCACGATTGGCGGCATCGTAGGCAGGACCTTTGTCAACGGCGATTCGGCGCTGGCAGACTATGTCATCTGCAACCGCTATCCGGGCCTCTCCCGCTATGACTTCGGGGCCGACGGCCTGCTGCTGAACGGGAAAACGGTGCCGATCGCCGACGGCGTGCTCGTCTATATCCCCCGGACAGGGCAGTCCCTTCCGATTGACGAGGCCCGCGCGCTGGCCTCCAGCTTTGTGGCCTACACCGATCCCGCGGATGTCAGGGTGCGGTACATCACGGCGTCATAAAACTGTCAAAGAACCTTCGGTTCTTTGACAAAGCGGGAGTAGGCTCGCGTCTTTGCGAAGACGCGCAAAGAAACGCTTTCCCGGAGTGAATCCGGGAAAGCGTTGTGGTCGGGTCTTTATCGGGGATCAAGCCTCGTTCGTCCTCGCGGGCGGTTACCAGCGGCTTTACCCGATCATTTGGATCGCGTAGCCCTCTTCGCGCAAGGTCTTTTGAATGTGCTCCATATGGGTTTCCCCCGATGTTTCCAAAATGATTTCCACGACGCAATGCCCGATGCGCACATGGTGTACCACCCGGTCGTGGTGAACCGATACGAGGTTGGCGCCCGTCCGGGCAATACAGCCGAGCAGTTTTCCCAGCATGCCGGGCTTGTCGGAGATTTCGGTGTAAAACGCCATTTTGCGGCCGGTTCGCTTGAGGCCCAGATCAATGATGCGCGCGAGCAGGTTGACGTCGATGTTGCCGCCCGACACAATGGCAACGGTTTTTTGTCCCGGCAGACTGAGCCTGCCGAACAGCAGAGCCGCCACCGAGGCGGCGCCCGCGCCCTCGGCGACCAGCTTGAGGTTTTCCAGCATGGTCAGAATCGCGCCCGAGATCTCCTCGTCGCTGACGGTAAACACGCCGTCGAGGCAGCGCCTGCACAAGTCAAACGTGAGCTCGCCCGGCGACCGCACGGCGATGCCGTCGGCAATCGTCACCGAGGAGTCCAGCGAGATCCTCCGCCCTTTTTGCAGCGAGGCAAACATGGACGCGGAGTTTTCTGCCTGCACGCCGTAGACCCGGCATGCGGGGTTTATCTGTTTGATGGCAGACGCCACTCCCGCGGCCAGGCCGCCTCCGCCGACGGGAACCACGACGGCCTGCACGTCCGGCATCGCCTCAAGGATTTCCAACCCGACGGTGCCCTGTCCGGCAATGACGTCGGGGTCGTTAAACGGGTGTAAAAAGGTCAGCTCGCGGGATTGCTCAAGCTCGCGCGCGTAAGCGTACGCCTCGTCATAACTGTCGCCCTGTAAAATCACCTCGGCTCCGTACGCGCCCGTGGACTTTATTTTGGAAAGCGGCGCGCTGCGCGGCATGACAATGACCGCGGGTACGCCCATTTGCTGCGCCGCCAGCGCCACGCCCTGGGCGTGGTTTCCGGCCGACACCGCCAATATTCCGCGCTCCCGCGCTTCGGGCTCCATTTTAAACATCGCGTAATACGCGCCGCGCAGCTTAAACGAGCCGGTGACCTGAAGATTTTCCGGCTTAATGTAGAAGTCGGGGGAGTCCCCCGGCCACGCCACGTGAATCAGCTCTGTTTTGCGGCGGACGGGCGCAAGCACCCGCGCGGCCTCTTCTATGCGACTGAGTTCAATCATCATAACACCTCTGCTCCCGGGCTGGCCCGAGGGACAACCGCGCTCTTTCAGCCCTTTGCCGCCTTAACCTATTCGGCACGGGACCGGGCCGCCCGCCTCATACTTAGTATATTCCATCTCCCCCATATCGTCAATGTGCTCTAAGTCGGAGGAAATCCCCCCTGCATTGCAGTCAGAACTCTGAATTACAGAAGTATTTTATCAAATAAACTCGTGACCATGCGCCACTTTTTCGATAAAAGCTATATGGAATGCCTCTGCGGACGATCGCGCGCCGCGCCTTGTTCGTTTTCAGGCCTGCAAAACTTCTTCTGCACTTTTTTGGCGGCGGTGCGCCGTGCTATGGTCTTTCGCTCAGAAGCGCTATTTCCTCTAACGATAGTTTGCCCGTATTGCCGGGCAACAACAGCAGGGGGCGAGCAAAATAAAAAAGTCAAGACGATCTGCGTTCGCCCTTGTTGTGGCGTGCACGTATATCTTCATGGTGCTGATGATCATTTTTTGGGCCATCACCATTGGAAACAAAGACGCCAACCGTACGCTGGTGCGTAACATTCCGGCCAGCGGCGGCGTTGTTGACCTTTCGTCCTACGACTTTGACGCATCCTCCCCGATCACCCTGACCGGACAGTGGCTGTACGCGCCCGGCGAGCATCTCACCCCCGAGCGAGCCGCGTCCTATGAGAACTGGGAGGCGGTTGACCTCCCGCACATGGAGCTGTCCACCGCGTCGGGGATCAAAACCTATAAGCTGACCGTGATCTGTCCGCCCCAGGCTCATCTGATGGGGTACCTGGCGCTGGCCGACGAGAGCTACGAGCTCTTTGTCAACGGGCGGCTGGTGCGCAATTTTGACGCCGACGAAAAGGACTATCTGCTGCTCTTCGGGAAATACACCTATGACCTGGATTTTGACCGCGAGACTGAGCAGGAAATCCTGATTGTCGCCAACGAGGACGCCGGCCAGTCTCTCTTCTTCAAGAACACGCTGGTCATCGGCGGCTCGGTCAAGGTTTCCAACTATCTCTCCTCCCATTGGGGCATTACGATGTTCCAGCTCGGCCTGCTGATCTTTTTGATCGCTGAAGCCGCGTTTTTCCTGGTGGTTCGCTTCGAGCTCAAGCGCATCCTGTATATGACCCTGTTTGAGTGGTTTCTCGCCACGGCCCTTCTGCTGGGCTTTGACCAGATCAGAGTGCTGTTTTCCTCGATCGCCGGCTTTAGCGTTGCCTCCCATGAGGGCCTGCTGCGCGCCCACCTTTTTGTCCTGATGCTTGCGGGGATCTGCGGCTACTACTTTGCCACGTTTGTCCTGCGCGGCGGGCGCATCAGCCGCGTGGGCGTCGTAATCTGTCTGACCTACCTGGCGCTGAGCCTGCTGTTTTTGCTCCTGCCCGTCGAGTTGTGGTTCATTCCGCGCTGGATCACCCTAATCAACTACGCCCTGACGTTTTTAAGCGTGTTTCCCATGCTGATTCCCTCGATCAGGCGGACGCCCACGCTGTATAATCTGTTGCTGTCTATTTCCACGGCATACATCGCCGTGATCGTGTTTTTGGACATTCTCCAGCTCACCTTTCCGATTTCGTGGAATCTTTCGCTGGACTTCTTCTATATTTTTTACTTTTTGATTAACGCCGTTCTGCGCCTGCTCGACCACCGGGAGGCCTATCAGCAGGTTTACAGCCTCAATGTCAACCTGGAGAGCATGGTGGCCAAGCGCACCTATGAACTGACAGCAGCCAACGCCAAGCTCGGTCAGCTTGCCGTGCGCGACGCGCTGACCGGAACATACAACAGGCTGTTTTTTGAACAGAACATGGAAAAAGCGCTGGAAGACCAGCGCCGGAACCCTTGCGAGCTCTCGTTGTGCATTTTGGACATCGACAAGTTCAAGCAGGTCAACGACCTCTATGGGCACGCCGCCGGAGACGAAGTGCTGAAGGCGCTGGTGCGGATCATTGAGCGCATGCTTGATCGCAATATGGAGCTGGCGCGCATCGGCGGGGAAGAGTTCGTCATTTTGTTTAAGGATGTCCCCTACGCCGACGTAATTCTCCGTGTGGAGGCCATTCGCCATGAAATCGAGATCGCGATGTTCCCCCATGGCAAGCCCGTGACCGCAAGTTTTGGCGTTGTGAAGCATGAGCCCGACATGACCATAAAGTCCTTTTTGCAGGCGGCGGACGGCTGTCTCTACCGCGCCAAGCATATGGGCCGCAATCGCGTTGTCGCCGCCTGACCGCCCCGCACGACATCACTTGACAAGACGTCGTCTTGCGGTATAATGAAGACCATCTTGCATCCAGGGAGGAACAGCTGATGGTCATCGCCCCCAAAACCAAAGGATTTATTTGTCTGACCGCACATCCGCAAGGCTGTGCGGTCAATGTGCGCCGACAGATTGAGCATGTGCGCGCGCATTCCGAGGCGTTTTCGCCCGGGCGCGTACGCAACGCGCTTGTCATTGGCGCGACGACCGGCTACGGGCTGGCCAGCGCGCTCTGCGCGGGGTTCGGCTGCAATGCCCATGTGCTGGGCATCGGCTTTGAAAAAAACGCGCAGCGCGGCCGCACGGCGACGGCGGGCTTTTATAACGCCGAGGCTTGGCTCTGCGAGGCGCGGAAGGCCGGACTTCAGGCCCATGTCATCATGGGCGACGCCTTTTCCGACGGCGTAAAGCAGCTTGCGTGCGCATATATGGCCGAGTACATGGGCAAAATTGATCTTGTCATTTACAGCCTGGCAGCGCCCGTGCGCATCCATCCCGAAACGGGCGCGCGCCTGCAGTCGGTCATCAAGCCGATCGGCGCGCCCTATGTCTCCAAAAGCGTGCGCCTGCCCGACGGGGAGGTCGTGACCGTTGAACTCCAGCCGGCCGACGAGGCCGAGGTGGAGAGCACGGTCGCCGTCATGGGCGGGGACGACTGGCGGCGCTGGATCGACGCCCTCACGGCGCGCGAGCTGCTCTCCGACGACGCACTGACGCTGGCCTACTCCTACATCGGCCCCGAGCTGACCCATCCCATCTACAGGGACGGCACCATCGGCAAAGCCAAGGAGGACCTCAAGGCCACGGCTGATCGCATGCTGGCCCAGCCCGGCCTGCCGGACGCGTATATCTCGGTCAACAAGGCGCTGGTCACGCAGGCGAGCTCTGCCATTCCGGTTGTTCCCCTGTACATCTCGATGCTGGCTCGCGTCATGGAGGCGCGCGGCACGCAGGAGGGGTGCATTGAGCAGATGACGCGCCTGTTCGGGCGCCTCAGCGCGTCGCCTCCGCTCACCGACGCGCAGGGCTGCATCCGCATGGACGACCTGGAGATGGCGCCCGACGTTCAGCAGGAGATCACCCGACGCTGGGCGGCGGTTGACAGCCAAAACATTCGTGAGCTGGCCGATCTGGAGGGATACCAGACCGATTTTCTGCGGCTTTTCGGCTTCATGGTGGACGGCGTGGATTATGAAGCCGACGTGAGCGAGCTGGCGTGCGAGGACGGCATGACGCTCGTCTGACGATCCCGGCTAGGACCCAAAAAGGGTTTTCGCGCGTTTGTGGCGAAAACCCTTTTTCAGCAGGATGCGCGCCGGAATCCCCCCGTTCCCGATAAAATCATTGACGGATCTCTGGGCGTATGGTATCTTGAAAGGGCTGAATGAAAGGGGGAAAGTCTATGCGGCGCTCGGTATTCTCCAGATCCATCGCGCTTTTTATGGCGCTGCTTGTCCTGCTTTCCCTGTTTGTCCTTATGGCGCAAAACGTGCGCTCGGCCGGGGCCTGGTCGCGGGAAACACAATCGGACGAGCCCTCGGCGCGTGATGCGCCCCACACAAACGAGCTCTATCTTGTGCAGGCCAGAACGCCGTGGTTTGAGCCTGAGCCCGGCCATGCGGCGCCGGCCCTCTGGGCTCAGCTGTTTGCGACGGGTCTCGTTATGGCGCTGTGCCTGTTTTTCTCCGGCACGCCTCACCGAATGAAGCGGCTGATCCGCCGCTTGTGGATTCCCCTGGGAATCCTTGCCCCTCCGGCCCGATGCGTGTAATTATCCTCAAAAACTAATTGACAAGGAGCAGGAGATGAATAAGAGATTCAGACCCTATGTTTGGGTCGTTCTGGCGGTCACCATCATCATGGTGTACGTCGCGTTTTTTGGATTCGCGCTGCCGAACGACTCGTATACGCCGGCCATTAAGGGCATGAACCACATGCGGTTCGGCATTGACATCCGCGGCGGCGTTGACGCCGCTTTTCAGCCGAAGGACCTCGGCCGCGCCCCCACCAGCGAGGAGCTTGAGAGCGCGCGCGTCGTCATTGAAACCCGTCTCGACAGCCAGAACATCTTTGACCGCAGAGTCACCGTTGACAAGACAAACGGCTTTGTCCTCGTTCAGTTCCCGTGGAAGTCGGATGAAACAGACTTTGACCCGCAGCAGGCCATTGCCGAACTCGGCGAAATGGCCATGCTGACCTTCCGCGATCCTGACGGCAACATTGTGCTCGAGGGCAAGCACATCGCCGGCGCCGCCGCCCAGACAATGCAGTCGCAGGACTTCCAGGCCGGCAGCAATTATGTTGTCACTCTCCAGCTGACGCCCGAGGGCAACGTCAAGTTCTCCGAGGCGACCGGCCGTTTGATTGACAAACAGATTTCGATTTACATGGACGAAACGCTGCTGTCTTCCCCGACCGTGAAATCCCAGATCACCGGTGACTCGGCGTTTATTGAGGGCATGGGCACCATGGCCATCGCCAGAGATCTCGCCGACAAGATCAACGCCGGCGCGCTGCCGTTTGCGCTGGAAACCAGAACCTACAACACCATCAGCCCGACCCTCGGCCAGGGCGCTCTGAATGTCATGGTTCAGGCCGGCCTGATTGCCTTTGCGCTGATTCTCGTCTTTATGGTTTTCTATTACCGGCTGCCGGGCGCCGTGGCCTGCATCACCCTTGTGATGCAGATGGCCGGCCAGCTGCTCGCGCTTTCCATTCCGCAGCTCACGCTGACGCTGCCCGGCATTGCGGCGCTCATCCTGTCGCTGGGCATGGGCATTGACGCCAACGTCATCATCTGCGAGCGTATCCGCGACGAACTGCGCACGGGCAAAACGCTGGACAGCTCCATTTCCTCGGGCTTCGCCCGGGCGTTCTCGGCGGTGTTCGACGGCAACTTCACCAACCTGATTGTCGCCGTCGTGCTGATGATCCTGGGCTCAGGCATGATTTTTTCGTTTGCCTATACGCTGATGACCGGCGTGTTCTTCAACCTCCTGGCCGGCGTCCTGTCCTCCAGGCTGATGATTCACTCGCTGAACACCTATAAGCCCTTCCGCAAGCGTACGCTCTTTATTTCTGCTGGGAGGTTGCCGCAATGATTGATTTTTATAAAAATCGCTGGAAATACTTTGCTCTTTCGGGCGCGTTTATTGTGATTGGCATCATCTTTTTGTTTATCAACGGGCTCAACCTGGATGTGCAGTTCAGGGGCGGCACAGAGCTGAACTACAAGTACACCGCCGACAACGATATGCCCACCTCGCAGGTGGAGAGCCTCGTCGGCGACACGCTCGGCCGCAGCGCCACCGTGCAGACCACCGTTGACATTGCCACCGGGCAAAAGCACATCGTGATTACGCTGGCCGGAAACGAGGGCCTCTCTGAAGCGGATTTCGGCGCGCTTGACGCCGCGCTGAAGAGCACGTTCAGTGAGGAGAACCTGGTCCTGGACGCCACGGAAGTGGTCGAGCCCCTGTTTGGCAAGCAGTTCCTCCAAAACGGCATCTGGGCGCTGGTGATCTCGGCCGTGTTGATTATTTTCTACGTCTGGTTCCGCTTCCGCCGCGTTTCGGGCCTCTCGGCGGGTACCACCGGCGTAATTGCGCTGATCCACGACATCATCATGGTCACCATCGCGTTCATCATCTTCCGCATTCCCGTCGGAGACTCGTATATCGCCGTCGCCATGACCATTTTAGGCTATTCGATCAACGACACGATCGTCATTTACGACCGCGTTCGTGAAAACAGCAAGCTCAATCCCAAGATGCCCGCCGACGAGGTCTTGAACCTGAGCACCAACCAGTGCCTTGGCCGCTCTCTCGTCACAAGCCTCTTGGTCCTTATGTGCATCGTGGTCGTGTATATCTTTGCGCTGGTCAACAACATTGAGTCCATCAAGAGCTTCGCGCTTCCCATGGCCGTGGGCACCATCTTCGGCTGCTATTCCTCGCTGTGCATCTGCGGGCCCCTGTGGGCCATGTGGCAGAACAGCAAAAGGAAAAAAGCCGCGTAAGCTTTGGCATCTATAGTCTGAGGCGTTGCGGCCACTGGGCCGCAACGCCTCAGACTGGCTGTAGACAAACCTCCGGTTTGTCTACAAACGGGAGCCTGGCTCGCGTCTTTGCGAAGACGCGCAAAGAAAGGCTTTCCCGGAGTAAATCCGTGAAAGCCTTGTGGTTCTGCCTTTATCGGTTTTCAGTCCAGCAAGGACCTGCCGGCTGCGCCGGCCTATGGGAAAGGATGCTTTTTATGGTTTTACTCGCGGTTGGCGATGTCTGCGGCGAGCCTGGGCTTTGCCTGTTTGAGGCAAAGATTAAGGCTCTGCGCCGGCAGTATGAGGTCAGCGTCTGCGTAGTCAATGGGGAAAACACCGATATTACCGGCATTCTTCCCGATCACGCGCAGCGGCTGTACGACGCGGGCGCGGATGTCGTGACCCTTGGCAATCACACGTATCACCGCATGCAGATTGCGCGCCTGCTCGACGACAGTCCGTTTTTGCTGCGCCCGATGAACTTCGCGGGCAACGCGCCCGGGCACGGCAGCCTCATTCACATCCTGCCCGACGGCAAGCGCCTTTGCGTGGTCAACCTCATCGGGCGGTGCGAGTGCGACTGGAACGCCGACAGCCCGTTTACGACACTCAGCGCGCTGCTCGGCCGCGCCGAGGCCGACCTCTATGTTGTGGACTTTCACGCCGAGGCCACGAGCGAAAAAGCGGCTCTGGCCTGGCACAACGACGGTCTGGTCAGCGCGGTGTTCGGGACGCACACCCATGTGCAGACCTCCGACGAACGGGTTTTGCCGCGCGGCACGGGCTTTATCACCGATCTCGGCATGACCGGCGCGGTGGACTCCATCCTCGGCGTTCGCCCCGAGCAGAGCGTCTCCATGTTTTTGGGCATGCCGCCCACGCGCTTTGAGTCCCCGCCTGGGCCCGCGAAGCTGGAGGGCGCGCTGTTTGACATTGACGAGCAGACCGGCCGCTGCCGGGCCGTCCGGCGCCTTCGGGTGGCGGAGTAGGGTCACCCGCGCTTTGACGCGCCGGGCCGCCTGCGCTGGACCTTTTTCCGTTGTCCCGCCGTCTGCTCCGGGTCTTTTTTCTGCGCGCTTGTTTTCGCGTGGTCCTTGACTGTGTACCCGCTGAGTTGGGCGCAGACGAGGATGACGATGCTGATGATGAACAGCCACAGCGCCAGGCCCAGAAACGCGCCGATCGAGCCGTAGATCACCGTGTATTTGGCAAAGGACCGCAAATAGATTTCAAAGCCCCAGTTTACCAGCATCCACAGCGCCGCAGCCAGCCCGGCCGTCCACGCGCAGCGTTTAAACCGCGCCTTGGTCCCCGGCGTGAAGTAAAACAGCGCGCAGATCAGCGCGAAGATGGCGATGGCCGAGCCGAGCACGCCCATCCACCGGCCCGAGACAAACACCGTCAGCGTCAGCGCGAGCGTTCCGACGAACCCTGCGGTGTACAAAAGGGCCAGAAGCCGGGCAAAGATGGAACTGAGTCGTTTTTGGGAGTATACGGCGTTGACGCCCTGCATCAGTGCCCAGATGCCGGCGGACGCTGCCCACAACGAGACCACGAACAGCCATGGCGAGCTGAAATCCGGCATTTTGGCGTCGATCAGCAGCTCGACGATTTCATCTGGGATCAGCCCCTGCGTCCAGTCGGGCTGTATGGACAGCTTGGACAGAGCCGTGCTGGCAAACAAAATGAGCGGGAAGAAGCCGAGCAGCCAGAAAAACGCCGTCTGGGCCGCCATCCCGATAAAATCGACCTCAAAAAGATGCATGACAAAGTCCCAAACCAGCCGCACGGTGCGGGAAAGGCCCTTGGGCAGCATGTGTTTCAGCTTCTCCATGGTCATCCCCCTTTATGGGCAAAACTGTTTTTATAGGCCGCAGCGCCTGAACGGATTCCATATTCTACCATACTCACGCATTTCTTACAAGGCATTCCCGCTGCCTCTCCATTTTTCACAGAAGGAGGCGCTTTATGCGCTGGATTAAAGTTTGTGTGCAGGCGACAGCCGAAACGCTTGAAACGGTCCAAGCCAGGCTGACCGGCCTCGGCCTGGACTGTTTTCAGGTTGAGGACGAACGGGACGTCCTGGAGCGATGTCCGTCCTGGGACTTTACCGATCGCGCACTGCTCGACTACTACAGCGGGCTTTGCCGCGTGGTGCTGTATCTGCCCGACGCCCCCGATGGCCGGGAAACGCTGGCGCTTGTCAACTCCCACTTCGAGGGCGTTACCAAACAGTTCGTCGACGAGGAGGACTGGGCCGAAAACTGGAAGCAGTATTATAAGCCCTTTTTGGTCGGCGCGCGTCTGCTCGTGCAGCCGGCGTGGGAGCCACCGGAAAACCCTGACGGCCGGGTTGTCTTTCTGAATAACCCCGGCATGACGTTCGGCACGGGCCTGCACGCCTCGACACGTCTTTGCCTGGAGCTTTTAGAGGCGCGGGAGCTCTTTGGCGCGCGCGTCCTCGACATTGGCAGCGGCAGCGGCATATTGGCCATCTGCGCGCGTCTGCTCGGCGCGCGCGAGGCCGTGTGCGTCGACATTGACCCGCTCAGCGCCGACGTCTCGGCGCGCAACGCCGCCGACAACGCGGTGACGGTCGTCGCGCACAGCGGCGACTTTTTGTCCGACGCCGCCCTGCGCGGGCGCGTCGGGGAGGGCTTTGACGTGATTCTTTCCAACATTGTAGCCGACGTGATCATCGGGCTTGCCCCTGTGATCGGCGCGCTGCTTACGCCGGGGGGCGTATGGATCAGCTCTGGCGTCATTGACACGCGCCTGGATGACGTCAGGGAAGCGCTGGCGTCCGAAGACTTTACACTTGCCGAGGTGCGGGAGCGCGGCGGCTGGGCGGCGCTTGTGGCCACGCGTTGACGACGAAGGGGTGAAAAGCATGCTTCAATTTCCCGAGACGGTTCGCTACAAGGACGGCGCCGTCGAGATCATTGACCAGACGCTTCTCCCGCTCAGCCTGCAGTACTTGCGTCTTGTCTCGGTGGAGCAGGTGCGCGAGGCCATCGCGGCGCTACGCGTGCGCGGCGCGCCGGCCATTGGGGTCGCTGCTGCCTTCGGGCTGTGCCTTGCGGCCGAGCAGAGCGCCGCCCAAACGCCCGAGCAGTTCCGGGCAGACGTCATGGAAGCGCGCGGCATACTGGCCTCGGCCCGCCCGACCGCCGTGAACCTGTTCGGCGCCCTTGACAAAATGACCGCCCGGCTGGACGGAGCGGCCAGCGTGCGGGCTGCCCGCGCGGCCCTTCTGGAGTGCGCCACCGCGTTGGCGCGGGAGGACGAGGACGTCTGCCGCGCGATCGGACGCCATGGACTGGCGCTGCTGCGCGACGGCATGGGTGTGCTGACGCACTGTAACGCGGGCTCGCTGGCGACGGTGCGATACGGCACGGCGCTGGCGCCGATTTACACGGCCCACGAGGCCGGCCTGCACATCCGCGTGTTTGCCGACGAGACGCGGCCCCTTTTGCAGGGCGCGCGCCTCACGGCCTGGGAGTTGACGCGCGCCTCGATTGACACCACGCTGATCTGCGACAGCATGGCCTCGACCGTGATGGCCTCTGGGCTCGTCGACGCGTGCTTTGTTGGCTGCGACCGCGTGGCAGCCAACGGGGACACGGCCAACAAGATCGGCACGAGCGGCGTGGCCATTTTGGCCAAACACTATGGCATCCCGTTTTACGTCTGCGCGCCCTGTTCCACGCTGGACAGCGCTACGCCCGACGGAGCGGCGATCCAGATCGAGCAGCGCCCGGCAGCCGAGGTCACCGAGTTGTGGTATGCCTCCCGCATGGCGCCCGAGGGTGTGCACGTCTATAATCCCGCGTTTGACGTTACGCCGCATGATCTCATTACGGCGTTTGTGACCGAGCGCGGCCTTGTATATCCCCCGTTTGAGCAGTCGCTCCGGCCGCTGTTTCAGCCCCTCGGCGAGCCGACCGACATTGACAAAATCCGGAAAAAAGCGTAAACTGAAAGATGAGGCATTTCCTCAAAACCACACTCTGGGAGGGACGATCATGCAGGCAATTATTCTGGCCGCCGGGCTGGGGAAGCGGCTCCGCCCGCTGACGGATACAGTTCCCAAGGCACTTGTCCCGGTTCATGGTACGCCGCTTTTGCTGGGTGCGCTGAATCTTTTGTCAAATAAGGGCATTGACGAGGTGATTTTGGTTGTGGGGGACAAGAAGGACCAGATTGTCTCGGCCATCGGCCATCGCTTTGAAAATATGGCCATTACCTATGTGGAGAACCCGGTGTTTAACCAGACCAACAATGTGTATTCCTTTTACCTGGCCCGGCCCTATGTGCGCGACGACGTCATGCTGCTCGAATGCGATCTGTTCTACGATGAAACGCTGATCACCACGATGCTTGGCGCCGGAAAGGCCGACTGCAATATTCTGGTCAGCCGCTTTGACCGCGCCACGATGGACGGCACGGCCATTCACGCCGACCCCTCAGGGCGCGTGACCGCCCTGACTGTGAAGAGCCGCCAGGACGAAAACTTTTCGTATGAAGACGCCTACAAGACCGTCAACGTGTACACGTTTTCCAGGGAGTTTATCGAGGGCAAGCTCTTTCCCGCAACACAGACCTTTATTCGCACGCAGGGGGTCAACAGCTACTATGAGCTTGTGCTCGGCAGTCTTGTCTATTACGGACTCGACGAGATTAAAATGGTGGACATCTCCGCAGACCACTGGTGTGAAATTGACGACATTCACGATCTGGAAAGGGCGGAGGCGAAGTTTGGACGATAACGTACAGGCGGACGTGGCCATCCGAATCACCGAGCTGCCCGAATCGGTCGGCCTGGAGCAGATCACGCAGCTGCTCCACAAGGCGTACGCCCCCTGGCTGGAGAAGGGCATTGCTTTTTCCGCCGCGACGCAGTCGGCGCAGGTCACGCGCGAACGCATGGGCGGCGGCGTTTGCCTGACGGCGTTTTTGGGCGACCGTCTGGTCGGCACCGTCACCTATTTTCTCCACACCGACAAGTCCCCGGGCTTTTGGTACCGGCCCGAAACCTACGCCTCTTTCTTTCAGTTTGCCGTAGATCCCGATTTTCAAGGGCTGAAGATCGGGAAAAAACTGTTTGAGGAGGTCGTCCGGCGCACAGAGAGCGCCGGCGGACAGGCCATTGTCCTGGACACGGCTTTGGGCGCGCATAGACTGCGCGGCATGTACAGGGCATGGGGCTTTCAGCATGTGGACGCCACCTCGTGGCGGAGCACGAAGTACTACAGCGTCATTCTGCGCAAAACACTCGATGGACGCAAGTCCTCCAACCGGCGCTGCGCCGTCCGGTTCCGCCTGTCCCTGCTGCGATGTATGCTGACCTTTCGGTCGGACGGGCGCATGCGGCTTTTCTTTCGCGCATTCCATGCGCTCTTTCCCCCACGCTCGCAGGGCGGGAACCGTCCGGGTTTCGGCCTCGCGGCCCGTGGGCTGCTCACGCACCTTTATTACCGTCTTGGCCTTTTGCGCATACGCCGGCGCATGCGCAAAAGGCGGCATTGCCTGCTGATATGCGTAGCTCCCACCATGGAGCCGCATCTGAGGGATTATTATGAGCAGATGCGCGGCGATCCCGCGTTACAGTTCTCGCTGTTTTATCCCCCGGCTGCCGGCGCGACGCCCGAGCGCGTTTCGGCGCTTGTTGCCGGCACATCGATCCGCGAGGTGAGCGCCCGTCAGGCGCTTGTCGGGATCTGGGATCTGGCCGTGAATGCCGACATCGTCGGCATCACGCCGTTTAAGGGTGCGCCGCAGATCCACCTCGGACGTATTCCGACCCTCTACGTCAACCACGGGCAACATCTGATCAGCTATGACGGCGGAACGCACACCTACGTCTATGGCTCCGGAAACCCGTGCCGTCACGAGATGATGTTTGAGCCCAACCGCCGCATCGCGGCGTACATGGGCAAGAACCCTGTCTATGCGCGGGCCGTGCGCTTCGTCGGCTGCAAAGATGCAGATGCAATCCGGGAGGCGCTTGGGCACCGCGACGCCCATCGGCAGGCGCTCGGCGTGCGCCCCGACGAGACCTTTGTCGTGATTTTCGGCTCCTGGAACGATACGAGCCTGTTTCACACGCTCGGCAAGGAGCTTGTCCGGGCGGCTGCTGCCCTCATGCCCGAGGGGTACCGCTTTGCACTGTCCATACATCCGCGCGAGTATGGGCGCTATCGCGAGGATCTGGAGCCGCTCGGGCAATTTGTGGACGAGCAGAGCCAAAACGGCTTTCTGGTCCGCCAGCCCTCGCAAAGCGCCATCCCCTATCTCGCCGCGGCCGACGTCGTTCTCTGCGACTACTCCTCCATGGCAGAACTCGCAATTCTGGCCAAATGCAAGCTCGTTTTGAGCCCGTTTTCAGACGAGCGCATCTGGTCGCAGTCTCTTCTGGCCAAGGCCAGACCGCTGCTCCCCGTGCTGCAGAGCGCCGATGAGCTCGGCGAACTGCTCCGCGCGGTGGCTGCCGGGCCGCTTGACGAGCGCGTGGCCGAACTCGCCGCCGAGCTTGACGCCGGCCCTGGCGCCTATGGCCGAAATGTGCGCGCCTTCACGCGCGCGCTCATGAAGCTGCCGCCGGAGGAGGGCTGTTCATGAGAACGCAAAACTCGCTAAAGAACGCCTCTGTCGGCGTGCTGGGACATGTGCTCACACTTTTGTTCAGCTTTGTCAGCCGCTCTGTGTTTATCTACGCGCTCGGCAGCCAGTATCTCGGTCTGTCGGGACTCTTTACAAGCATCCTCATGGTGCTGTCGCTGTCCGAACTCGGCTTTGGCTCGGCCATTGTATACAGCATGTACAAGCCGCTCGCGCAGCGGGACACCGCGAAGGTTCAGGCGCTGCTCCATCTGTACAAGACTGCCTACCGCGTGATCGGACTGGTCATTCTGGTCTTGGGCGTCTGCGCGGTTCCTCTGCTTCCTTACATCATCAAGGACGCGCCGCCGGACGTCAACATCACGCTGATTTTTTTGCTGTATGTTTTGCGCTCGGTGCTCAGCTACTGGTTTTTTGCCTATCGCCGCGCGATCATCTCGGCAGACCAAAAGAGCTACGTCCTTGCGCCCTACACCTACGCGACGACCGTGGCGACCACGATATCCGACATCGTCATTTTGCTTTTCTTTCACAACTTCGAGCTGTATCTGGCGGCGCAGATCCTCATCAGCGCGCTGAGCAACCTGTTTGTGGCCAGAAAGGCCGGAAAAATGTATCCCTATATCCTGGAGCCGCCGGCTGAAAAGCTCTCAAAGGTCGAGCGGAAGGGCATCGTAAAGAACGTATACGGCCTTTTCATGTACAAGATCAGCGGCATTGTTCTGAACACCACCGACAACATTGTGCTTTCGACCTTTATCGGCCTTGCGGTTGTCGGATTATACTCCAACTATCTGCTGATCATCTCGAGCGTCACGGTCTTTCTGGAAAGAATCTTCGGAGGGTTTACCGCGAGCATCGGCAATCTCGACGCCACGGAGTCCCCCCAAAAGAAGCACTTCATCTTTGAATGCCTCAATTTTCTGAATTTCTGGCTGTACGGATTCTGTGGCATCTGCTTTTGGGTTCTGGTCAACCCGTTTATCACGCTCTGGATCGGCAAGAGCTATCTGCTGGACTTCGGCACGACGCTCGTCATTGCGCTGAATATGCTCACGGCAGGCCTGCAGCAGGCGGTTATCGCGTTTAAGGACGGCTGTGGGTTGTTTTGGCAGGGCCGGTACCGCGCGCTCATCAGCGCGTTGATCAACGTGGTTCTCTCTGTTTTGTTTGTGCATTTCTGGGGTATTTTCGGCGTTTTGCTCGCCACAGTCATCAGCCGCATGGTCTCCACCTGGTGGTTTGACCCGTGGATGATTCACAAATACGCCTTCCAGACCGGGCCGGCGCGGTACTATCTGAAATATCTGCGCTCCCTGGCGGTGATCTCTGTTTGCGGCGCTGGGCTCTACGCGCTGTGCTCGCTGTTTCCGCTAAGCTGGCCGGGTTTCTTGGGGATGGCTGCCCTGTGTGTCATTGTGCCCAACGCGCTGTTTTTTCTTCTGTTTCACAAAACAAAGGAGTTTCAGTATATTTGGGGTGCGGCGCGTAGCGTGCTGGCGCCGGTGTTGGCAAAATTCCGGCGGCACCGATCCTAAGCTGTCCGCACTTTGCTTCGGGCGCCAACTGTGATATACTGTAGGGGTTTAAAAAGAGGAGAGTGACCGCAATTTGAGTGAACAAACCCGTGTGGAGGGACGCCGCGCCGTCAAAGAGGCCCTTTTGGCCGGGCGGGCGGTGGACAGGCTGTATGTCCTCTCCAGCGCCGAGGGCATGGGCCCGCTGGTCAAACTGGCCAAAGACGCGGGCGCCGTGGTGATTGAATGTGACCGTCCCCGGCTGGACGCGCTGAGTGAAACAGGCGCGCACCAGGGGGTGCTGGCCACGATGGCAGCGCGCGCGTACGCCCAGCCCGAGGATATTTTGGCGCGCGCCGAGGCGCTGGGACAGCCGCTGTTTCTGGTTGTCTGCGACGGGGTGGAGGATGAGCGCAATTTGGGCGCGATCATCCGCTGCGCCGAAGCGGCAGGCGCGCATGGTGTAGTCATTCCCAAGCGGCGCAGCGCGGGGCTTTCTGCCGTGACTGCCAAGGCGAGCGCCGGTGCCGTCGAGCATCTTCCCGTGGCGCGCGTGCCGGGGATTCCGGCGTTTTTGCGCTGGCTCAAGGAGCGGCAGATCTGGGTGTACGGCACGGCTGCCTCGGCTGCCCAAACGGTATTTGACACCAATTTTTCAGGCGGGACTGCCATTGTACTGGGGTCGGAGGGCTATGGGCTGGCCCGCCTGACCGCCGACATGTGCGATGTGCTGGTGTCCATTCCCCAGTGGGGCCGGGTGGGCTCGCTGAATGTGTCGGCGGCCGCCGCCATTGTGTTGTATCAGGTGGCTCTAGGCCGCGCGCGCGGGCGGTGACCATGGCCGCCGGGCAGCTGCGCTGCTTTTAACGAGAGAGGTGAGATGATTTTGGGTAGGAATCCTGGAGACGAGGACGATTTGTCCGAGTTTACGGAGCTTTTAGACGACAATATAGAGATAAACGACGACGTATCCTTTGACGCCATTATGGCTGAATATAAATATGAGTCGGTCACTACGCGGAAACGGCCGCAGAAAGAGACGCCCGAGTCGTCCGACGACGACACGCTGCGCATCAGGCAGATCACCGAGGACATGAAGAAGCTCGCTCGGGACGCGCAAAATCTGCGGGAGGAACACCCCTCGCCGAAGAGCGACGAGCCCGTAGGGGAAGTGTTTTTCGGCCTGCCGGAGACATTTGAGAAGGCGTTTTCCCCCTCCTCGGCCTATGTGCGCGAGGAAAGCGACGCGCAAGAGGAGGAGCCTGCGCCGGAGCCGAAAAAGGACAGGCTTGGCGCGCTGAAAAAGCGCCTGCGACACAAGCCGCCCGAATCGGACGATCCTCCCGAGCGCGCTGCCGCGCGGCTCGGCCCGTATACGGCGTCTTTGCGTGTACGCGCCCTCATTGCGCTCATTTTGCTTTTTCCGCTGGGTTATCTCTCCCTCGCCCAGCCGTACGGCTGGCCGCTTCCCGGCGCGCTTTTATTCTTTCCGCACCCCTACCGGCACACGCTGCTGGTCGCGGTTCTCATGCTTCTCGTCATGGCGTGCGCTGTCGACATGCTGGCCAAGGGTTTTTCGGACATGATCCATCTTCGTCCGGGCACGGAGACGCTTGTATGCGTCAACTGCATCGCCTCGCTTGCGCAGGTGCTCTCCATCACCGCGTTTGACGGCTTTGCGGGGTATTTGCCTTACTGTGCGGTCACCGGCGGCATTGTGACGTTTGCGCTCTTCGGTCAGGTTTTGCTGTATTCAGCGCGCGTGCGCAGCTATAAGGCGGCATCGGCGGCGCAGTCGCCCGACGTCGTCCTGCTTGAGGAAAACCTCTGGGACGGCCTAAACGGCTATACCCGGCGGCCGGGCTCGGCTCATGGCTTTGTGGCGCGCACCGAAGCGCCGGACGTCGTGCAGCGCACGATGTCCTTCCTGTCGCCGCTGCTGATTCTCGCGCCGCTGCTGCTCGCGCTGGCGTCCTCTCTAGGGCTTGGCCGTCCGGAGGATTTCTTCTGGGCGTGGGCCGCGCTGAGCGCCGCCGTTGTGCCGTTCGGCTCGTTGTTCGCGTTTTCGCTTCCGTTTGCCAAGGTCGCCAAGCGTCTGGCGCACATGGGCGTGGCCATTCCCGGCTGGACGGCCGCCCGCGCTTTTTCCTCCGGCACCTTTGCCGTTGTGAGCGACGGCGATCTGTTCCCCGCGGGAACCGTCACGCTGAACGGCCTGAAAGTCTTTGGGCAGTATAGCTATGAGCGCATCACCTCGCTGGCTGCGTCCCTGCTCGCGGCGTCGGGCAGCGGGCTCTTTGCGGTCATGCAGGACCTGACGCGCGAGACGCGCGAGTCCCTCCGGCGCGTGACCTCGTTTGAGCACTATGAGGGCGGCGGCGTCGGGGGGGAGATCGATCACGACCGCGTGTTGCTGGGCTCTTCGGCCTTTATGCTGCGCATGGGCATCCGGCTTCCGCAGCAGCTGAACATCAAAAACGCCATTCTGGTCTCGGTCAACCTGAATATCGCGGGCATCTTCGCAGTTAACTACATCTCGGCAGACGGCGTGGAAAACGCCCTTCACCTGTTTGAGCGACAGAAGATCACGCCCGTCCTCGCGGTGCGCGACTTTAACATCTCCCCGCTCATGCTGAAAAACAGGTTCGGCATCAATGCCGACGCCTTGGAATACCCGCCGATCGAGGATCGGCTCGCGCTGAGCGACCCTGGCCGCGAGACGCCCGCCAAACCGATGGCCGTGTTGGCGCGCGAGGGCCTGAGCCCTTACGCCGAGAGCATTGTCGGCGGGATGCGCCTGCACAAAATCACACTGATCAACCTGTTTATCCAGCTTCTCTCGGCCATCGGCGGACTGCTGCTGATGTTTTACTTTACCTATGTGGGAACGGCTGAGGCCGCGCTGTCCATCACGCCGGGCAATGTGCTGATCTTCATGTTCCTGTGGTGGCTGCCCATCTGGCTGGTCTCCATCGCAGCCAACCGATATTAGCGCACATTAAACCGCCGCAAAAGCCTTAAATGCATGAAACACAAGGCTCCCCCGGATTTATTCCGGGGGAGCCTTGAGACTGTAGACAAACCTTCGATTTGTCCACAAACGGGAGCAGGAACGCGTCTTTGTGAAGACGCGCATTGGGTGACTTTCCCGGAGTGAATCCGTGAAAGAGTTGTGGTTCTAATTTTTTTCGCCTGTCAAGCCTCATTCGTCCTCGCGGGCGGTCGTCCTTCGCCTTGCGGCTTTTGAACCGGTCGCCC
>JAVBOR010000030.1:0-97225 GCA_031550325.1 Oscillospiraceae bacterium | reverse complement strand
CCGCAAGGCGAAGGACGACCGCCCGCGAGGACGAATGAGGCTTGACAGGCGAAAAAATTAGAACCACAACTCTTTCACGGATTCACTCCGGGAAAGTCACCCAATGCGCGTCTTCACAAAGACGCGTTCCTGCTCCCGTTTTGTAGACAAATCGAAGGTTTGTCTACAGTCTAAGAACCTTTGGTTCTTTGACAACGTAAAGCCCCCCGCCATAAAACAGGCGAGGGGCTAGGCTTATCTGAATTTTTTCTTTTTGGCGCGAGCGGCCTCGCTCTTTTTACGTCGCTTAACGCTAGGACTCTCGTAATGCTCGCGTTTACGGAGCTCGGAGTTGATGCCCGCTTTGGCACAGTTTCGTTTAAACCGCTTCAGCGCGCTATCTAAGGACTCATTATCCTTGAGACGAACTTCAGACATGATCTTCCCTCCCCCCGCATGGCAAGCCAACCTGCAATGAAAATATTATAATTCAATCTGTGTATTCTGTCAAGCAAATCCCTTCTGACACAGGCGCAAATATTTGTCAGGATGCCGGGGCAAGGCCCGGAGGTCAGAGCGGCTTGAAAACAAGATTGACCAGCTTGTCCGGAACCACAATCTGTTTGATGAGCGTTTGGCCGACGGCCAAACGGGCAATTTTTTCATCGGCAAGCGCCGCCGCAATGCAGGCGTCCTTGTCGGCACCCCGCGCGACCCTGATCGTGGAGCGCAGCTTTCCACCCACCTGAACGGCCAGTTCCACCTCGTCCTCCACGGTTTTGGAGGGGTCAAAGGACGGCCAGGACTGCAGGACCGCAAGCCCCTCGCCGCCGACCTTTTGCCAGAGCTCCTCGCAGATGTGGGGCGCAAACGGGCAGAGCAGGCGCAGGAACGTGCGCATATCGTCGCGCGTGCAGCCGTCCATCTCGTTGAGCAGCGCCATCAGCGCGGCGATCGCCGTGTTGAATTTCATGGCGTCGATGTCCTCGGTGACCTTTTGAATCGTGCGGTGCATCAGTGTCTCCAGCCTGCCGGACGGCCCGCCGCTTGCGGCGGAGCAGGCAAGGCTCCACACGCGGTCGAGAAATCTCCGGCAGCCCTTGACGGCCTGATTGGACCAGGTGACGGTCTTTTCAAAGTCGCCGATAAACAGGATGAACAGGCGCATCGAGTCGGCGCCGTACTGCGCGGCGACCTCCATGGGATCGACGACGTTGCCGCGCGTTTTGCTCATGCGGAAACCGTCGGGGCCGAGGATGACGCCGTGCGTAGTGCGTTTCATATACGGCTCGGACGTGGGGACGACGCCGATATCGAACAGGAACTTGTGCCAGAAGCGGCTGTACAGCAAGTGGAGCGTCGTGTGCTCCATGCCGCCGTTGTACCAGTCAACCGGCGTCCAGCGGCGCAGCGCCTCGGGCGACGCGAGTGCCGTGACATTGTGCGGGTCGGTGTAGCGCAGGAAGTACCAGCTTGACCCGGCCCATTGCGGCATCGTGTCGGTTTCGCGCTTTGCGGCGCCGCCGCATTTGGGGCAGGTGGTGTTGACAAACTCCGAGATGCCCGCCAGCGGGCTCTCGCCGGTCTCTGTGGGCTCATAGCTGTCCACCTGGGGAAGCTCAAGCGGAAGCGCACTCTCGGGAAGCGGCACCAGGCCGCAGTCCGGGCAGTGCACAATCGGGATGGGTTCGCCCCAATAGCGCTGCCGGGCAAACACCCAATCGCGCAGCTTATAGTTCACTTTGGAGGTTCCGAGACCGTTGTTGGACAGCCAGAGCAGCATGGCCTCCTTGGCGTCGGCGACCTCCAGGCCGTTGAGAAAGCCGGAGTTGATCAAAACGCCCGTCTCCACGTCGGTGTAGGCCTCGCTCTCGACGTCGCCGCCGGCCACGACCTCAACAATCGGCAGGCCGAACGCCTTGGCAAACTCCCAGTCGCGCGTGTCGTGGCCGGGAACCGCCATAATCGCGCCTGTGCCGTAGGTCACGAGCACATAATCTGAGATGAAAATGGGGATGGTTTCACCGTTGGCCGGATTGACGGCCGAAACGCCCTCAAGCATAACGCCGGTTTTTTCCTTGGAAAGCTCGGTGCGTTCAAAGTCCGACTTCAACGCGGCCTTGGCGCGGTAGGCATCCACTTCGGCGGCGTTGCGCAGATAGGGCTTAAAGCGGCTAAGCGCCGCATGCTCGGGCGAGATGACCATGTACGTCGCGCCAAACAGGGTGTCGGGCCGCGTGGTGTACACCAAAAGCGAGTCCTTCTCGCCGCTGCCGCGCACGGGAGCGGCCTGGGCCTGCGGGACGCCGTCATAGAGGACTGAAAAGCTGATCTCCGCGCCTTCGCTGCGGCCAATCCAGTTGCGCTGCTGCGCCTTGACGCGCGAAGGGAAGCTGACGGTGTCAAGGTCGTCGAGAAGGTGCTGGGCATAGGCCGTGATCTTGAGCATCCACTGGCTTTTTTCCTTGTGGATGACCTCGCTGCCGCAACGCTCGCACACGCCGTCAACGACTTCCTCGTTGGCCAGGACGCATTTGCACGAGGTGCACCAGTTGACCGGCATAAGGGACTTGTAGGCAAGCCCGTTTTCAAACATCTTCAGGAAAATCCACTGCGTCCACTTATAGTAGCCGGGATCGGTCGTGTCGACCTCGCGGCTGTAGTCGAAGCTGTAGCCCAGGCTCTGCGCCTGGCGGCGAAACGCGTCAATGTTCCGCTTCGTCACGATCGAAGGGTGAATCTTATTCTTGATGGCGTAGTTCTCGGCGGGCAGCCCAAACGCGTCCCAGCCGATCGGGAACAGCACGTTGTACCCTTGCATGCGCTTGGCGCGCGCGACAGTGTCCATGGCGGTGTAGGGCCTCGTGTGGCCGACGTGAAGCCCCGCGCCGGACGGATAGGGGAACTCAATCAGCACATACAGCTTTTCTTTAGTGGACGACTCGGAGGCGGCGCCGACCTGTTTTTCCAGCCAGTGCGCCTGCCACTTGGCTTCGATCTCCTGCGGTGCGTATCGGCTCATAAATCTGCCTCACTCCATACTTTGGCGTCCGACCAGAGTCGGTCGAGCGAATAAAACGCGCGGGTCTCCTGCAAAAAAAGATGAACAACCACAACGCCGAAATCCAGCAAAACCCAATTGGCTCCGGCGTGTCCCTCCACATGGCGGGGCGGCTCGCCCAAATCCTTCATGGTCATTTCGCAGATGTCGCTGAGCGTTCTGAGGTGGGTGGTGGACGTGGCGGTGGCGATGATAAAGAAATCCGCCAAAATGGTGAGGTCGGTGACCTCCAGAACGCGGACCTCCCGCGCCTGTTTATCGGCAAGCGCCGTCGCCAGGGTTTTGACCATTTCCTGTGGAGTCATGCATGCGCCTCCTAGTGTTTCACCCAGCGCACCATGCTTTTGGTGACGTCGGTGGTGTATGGGTTGATGGTGTCGTTGATCAGCACGAGAGCTTCGTCCTGCTTTATGTTCTCATAGTAATTGGCAGCGGACGTCTCGGTGGGCAGCGTGCAGAAGCTGATGCTGTCGGTGTCGAGCTTGAGAAGCTCGGTGGCAAACCAGGTCATTTCCCCGGCGCTGATGTTGGTGGGCTTGATGTTACTGGAGGCGATGTCCACAAACTGAGGAATTTTAAACACCTGCTTGATGCTCAGCGTCTGTTTGGCCACCTGCTTGAGAAACCGTTGCTGCATCTCCATGCGCCCGTAATCGTCATGGTCGACGCCTGCTTTGTTGTTCGAGCCGTAGTGCCTGTATCGCATGAGCTGCAGAGCCTTGTCGCCGTTGAGAAGCTGATCGCCCTTTTTCAGGTCAATCGTCGTTTTGCCGTCATACCAGTACATGTTCATCGGGACGTCGAACTGCACGCCGCCAATGGCGTTAACAAGCTCCTTAAAGCCCTTCATCTGCACCATGGCGTACCGGTGGGGGACAAAGCCCAGGATGGTCGAAACCTCCTGACAGAGGGCCTCCATGCCCTTTTCGCCCGAGCCTCCGGTCGCGTAAGCGCCGTTGATCTTTTTCAGTTTGCGCGTGTCGGTGTCCACCGCGGTGTCGCGCGGAATGCTCATGACGTTGAGCGTGTGCTTGTTGGTGTCAAGCGTACAGAACATGATGGTGTCGGTGTTGCCGTCCTCATAGGTGCCGACCATTAAGACCGTGTAAACGCCGTCCTTCCACTGCAGCTGGGGGGCAGGGGAGCTCGACGAAGGGGACGCGCCCGAGGGAAGCGGAGCGCCGGACACGTCAGGCCGTGTGGAGCCCGACATGTCGGGAGGCGGGGAGATGTCCGGCGGATTGATAAAAAAAGTATCCAGCAGCACATAACTGACGACACCTAACGCGAGAATAGTGACGATGACCAGCAGCGCCGTTCTGCCTCTGCTGCGTTTGGCTCGTTTTGGCGTGTTTTGCGCGCGGGAAGACCCGCGCTGGGCATGTTTTCCGTTGGAGGAGCCTCCAAATAATTTCATAACCTCATCCTTCTCCATAAAAACCAGATATGTTTATAGTGTTGCCGCAGGCCTCGCCGAGAGAAACTTGGGGGGATTTATGATTTTTCATTGCCGGAGAGGCCGCTCCGGGCATGACTTTGTTCCAGATAATACAGCTGCGCGCGCCAGCTGTCAGGGTGGATCACGCTGCCCTGCTTGAGCAGGTGAGACAGGGAAATCACGATTCCCTTGAGCATGGCGGCCGGGAGATCCTCATAGATCAGCGCGCGAAGCTGATCGAGTCCTTTCATGGGCTTTCTCGTCGGCTCGACAAAATCAGCCAGATACAGGACCTGCTCCAGGCGCGTCATCTGGGGGCGGGCGGTGGTGTGCCATCGGATGGCCTGGACCACCTCAGCGCTTGCGCCGCAACGCTCTGCAAAGAAAGCCCCGGTCAGGCTGTGCAGCAATTTTTCGTTGCCGCGCTGCCATATGTCGGCCATTATACCACATTCTTCGCACAGTTTCAACTGGTCGGACACTTCCTTGGTAATATCATGAAGCAGCGCCGCCTGACGCGCTGACTGCACGTCAACATCCCAGCGCTGGGCGAGCACGATGGCCTCCTGTTCGACACCCAGCACGTGCAGCACACGTTTGGGACTCAGTTTTTCCCGGACAAGCGCGTAAAGCTCCTCAAAGCTCAGCATAACAACACCTACAAATACAACTGATTTTCCAGAATATACCGGTAAACCGGCGGCGGAAGATACTCCGCGCCCCTGCCCTCTTGAAGCATGTCGCGAAGCCCGGTGCTCGACACCTCAACGGCGTCGTGCCGTAGCAGGCGAATGGACGCGCCATAGCGCCGGCGCAGCTTGCCGGCCTGCCGGCGAAGCGCCTCCTGCTCTCCGCCGCGCCGGCACAGCGCCGCGATCCGGACAAGCGAAAGAAGCTTTTCAGCCTCGGCCCATTCGTGCAGGGACAATAGCATGTCGCCGCCGATGAGAAGCCAGAGCTCGGCGCCGCCCAAAAGCGGCGCAAGACCGCGCACGGTGTCCACGGTGTAGCGCGTGTCTCCCAGGAGCTCAAAGTCGCTTATTTGCGTGTCGGGGAGCCCCTGGGCTGCCAGGGCGCACATCGCCAGGCGCTGGGCCGGCGTGGGAGAGCCCGGCGGCAGCGTTTTGTGCGGGGGCTCGCGGGAGGGAAGCCATATCATTGTGCACGGTTTCAGCGCGTTTGATGCGGTGCGGGAGGCCGCGACATGCCCCAGGTGCGGAGGATTGAAGGTGCCGCCAAACAACACGACTCGGCTCATGACAGCATCAGCGCGAGCTTGCGCAGCGCCCGGCCACGATGAGAGACCGCGGCCTTTTCCTCGCCGGAGAGCTCGCCCATCGAGCGCCCGAGCTCGGGCACAAAAAAAAGAGGGTCATACCCAAACCCACGCGTTCCGCGCGGCGCGCGCAGAATCTCGCCGTCGCAGCGGCCCGAGGCGCGCAGCTCGCGCCCGTCGGGAAACAGCAAAACAACGCAGCACTCAAAATAAGCCCTGCGGTCGTCCACATGCTTCATCTGTTCGAGCAGAAAGACGTTGCGCTCTGCCGCCGTAGAAAAGCCGCCATAGCGCGCCGAAAACACGCCCGGCGCGCCGCCGAGCGCGGGCACGCAAAGCCCCGAATCGTCCGAGAGGCAAGCGCGGCCCGTCTCGCTGAGCGCGCTGCGCGCCTTGATCAGGGCGTTTTCTTCAAAAGTGGCCCCGGTCTCCTCCGGCGGCGGCGCTTCGGTAAACTCGGACAGGAGCCTGACGTCAAACCCCAGAGGCGTGAGCATGTCGGAGAGCTCTGCGGCCTTGTCCGCGTTGTGAGACGCCAGCACCAGAACCTGCGCGCTCACACCAGCTCCTCCACAAATACGCTGGGGTCAAACTCCCGCAAGTCGCCGATCTGTTCGCCCAGACCGATGAACTTTACGGGGATCTTCAGGGTTTCGGCCACGGCGATGACAATGCCGCCCTTGGCCGAACCGTCGAGCTTGGTCAGCACAAGGCCGGTCGTCCCGACCGCCTGCGCAAAGGAGCGCACCTGCAATAGGCCGTTTTGGCCGGTTGTGGCGTCGAGCACCAGCAGGTTTTCCCGGTGGGCGCCGGGGAGCTCCCTGTCAATGACGCGACTGATCTTATTCAGCTCGTTCATCAGGTTTTGCTTGTTGTGCAGGCGTCCGGCGGTGTCACAGATGATCACGTCGACGCCGCGCGCCTTGGCGGCGTTGATGGCGTCAAACACCACAGAGGCGGGATCGGCGCCCTCATGCTGGCGCACAAGCTCAACCCCCGCGCGGTTTGCCCAGATTTCAAGCTGGTCGGCGGCTGCCGCCCGGAAGGTGTCGCCCGCGCAGAGCAGAACGCGCTTGCGCCGGTTGGCGAGCAGCTTGGCGAGCTTGCCGATCGTGGTGGTCTTGCCGACGCCGTTGACGCCGATGACCAGAATGATGGACGGCGACGTGGACAGGTGCAGCGCGCGGTCGCCGGCGCTGTCCAAAATGTCGGCCAGAAGCTCGCGAAGCGCTTCGCGAGCCTGGTCATGCGTCTTATAGCCGTTTTTCCGGCAGACGGCGCGCAGTCTTTCCACAATGTCGGCCGAGGCCGACGCGCCCACGTCCGAGGCGATCAGAGACTCCTCAAGCTCGTCGTAAAATGCGTCGTCAACCTTGCCCTCATGAGAAAATACGCCGCTGAGCTTGCCGCGAAGTTTGTCAAAAAGTCCCAAGTAACGTTCCTCCTAGATCTCAATCGGTCTTCATATTCAGCGCCTGCTCGACCTGACTCAGCCGAAGCGAAAGCACCTTGGACACGCCGGCCTCCTGCGCGGTTACGCCATAGAGGATGTCGGCGCACTCCATCGTGCCCCGGCGATGCGTGATGACAATAAACTGCGTGCTCTGCGACAGCCGGGAAAGATAGGCTGCAAAGCGGGAGACATTGGCGTCGTCAAGGTCGTGGTCAAGCTCGTCGAGCATACAAAACGGCGCGGGCCGCACCTTGAATATCGCGAAATACAGCGCGATGGCGGTCAGGGAGGTCTCCCCGCCCGAGAGCAAAGAGATGGAGCGCAGTTTCTTGCCCGGCGGTTGGGCCTTGATGTCCACGCCGCTGCCCAGCACGTC
Organism: Oscillospiraceae bacterium; assembly: GCA_031550325.1. Lineage (GTDB taxonomy): Bacteria > Bacillota > Clostridia > Oscillospirales > UBA929 > JAVBTT01. The sequence continues at coordinate 89,642 of JAVBOR010000030.1, read as the reverse complement.
GTCGGGATCCTCCAGCTCAAGCATGGCCTCGCCGCCGCCGAATATCTCGGTGAACACCTGGCCGAAAAGCCTGTTGACCAGCTCAAACTGCTCGGAAAAGATGCGGCGCATTTCGGCGGTGATGTCGGCGATGATCTTCTCCAGCTCCAGCTTTGCCGAAACGGCGTCGTCGCGCTGAGAGGCCAGCAGCTCGTATCGCCCCGAAACCTCCCGATAGGCCTCGATGGCGCCGATGTTCGGCGGCCCGAGCGCGCCGATGTCCCTTTTCAGCTCGGCAATGCGCCGCGTGACGCGCTGCAGGCTGTCCACCGGGGTGCGGAGCTTTTCCGCCGCGGACGGCGTCAGCTCGTATTGTTCCCATAGTCTGTCCACAATGGCGCGCTCCTCGGCCTCGCCGGTCACCAGCTTGTTCTCCATGCGGGCGCATTCGCGCTCGAGTAGAGCGCACTGCTCATTTTGCTCCTTGATTCCGCGCAGAACGGCGGCGCGTTCGGCCTCCATATGCTGCTGCCGCGCGTAGATCTCCTGCAGGGCACTCTTTTGCGCGTCAATCTCCAGCGCCAGAGCGTCGCGCTGTGTGGTTTGTTCGGAGAGCTTTTCATGGAGCTCTGTCTGGCGCTGGCGATAGGATGCCAGCGCGGCGTCGCGCTGCGCGCCGTCGCCCGCCAGCTCGCGGCGCAGCCCTTCAAGGTCCTGCAGCGTGCGGCGCCTGGACAGCAGCTTTTCCTGCAGCGAAACCTTGAGCTCCCGCCCTGCCGCCAGCCGGTTAGACAGTTCGCTTCCGCGTTCGGAGAGCAGTCCGTGCCCGGTTTCGAGCTCCTCGCGCTCTGCTTGCAGCTTGAGGCCGGCCTCTGTGTGCGCCTCGGCCCGGCGGTCCAGAGTCGCCAGATCGACGCTGAGCGCCTCTATTCGCGTGTCCGCCGCGCCGCGCTCGGCGGCGAGCGCCTCCAGATGGGCCCGGTGGCTGTCCAGCAGTATTTGGCGGTGCTCGACCTCCGACGCCTGAGCGGCGACGGCCTCGCGCGCCTGACGCAGCTCGGCCCCGGCGGTATCCAGATCATAGACGGCGGCGGTCAGCTCGCGCTCGGTCGTCTGTGAGGACTGACGCAGCGCCGTGAGTTCGGTCTCAAGGGCCTCAAGACGCCGCTGCAGCGCAAGAAGCTCGTTTTTGCGCGAAAGAATGCCGGTCGTTTTGCCCGCGCTGCCGCCCGAAATGGCGCCGCCCACGTTGAGCACCTGACCGTCCAGCGTGACAATGCGAAAGGCATAGCCATGCTTTTTGGCCATGGCAATGCCGTCGTCCAGGGACGAAACAACAGCCGTGCGGCCAAGCAGGCTGTGTAGAATACCCTCATAAAGAGCGTCGGCGCTGGCCAGCGAAGAGGCCATGCCGATGAAGCCGGCCTCGCCGGCAGGCTCGCGCATGACGCTGCCGCGCACCGACGACAGCGGCAGAAAGGTGGCTCTGCCGGCCCCGCGGGACTTGAGCAGCGCGATGGCGCGCTTGGCGTCCTCCTCAGACTGCACCACAATGTTCTGCAGCGCGCTTCCGAGTACGGTTTCTATGGCCAGGGCGTAGGCGTCGTCAACCGAAAGAAGCTCGGACACCGTGCCGTGCACGCCGGGCAGCTTTTGCTGCATGACCACCTTGACCGAACCGTAAAAGCCCTGGTATTCGCGCTCCTGCTCGCTGAGCAGGTGATGGCGCGTTTTTGTGGAGTTGTGCTCCAGCTCCAGGGCGCTGAGCTTTTCCCTGAGCGCGTCGGCGCGCTTTTGTCTGGACTGCTTGCGGATCTCGTAGCCCTCAATGACGTTTTCCAGTTCGGCCACCTGTGTTTTGGCCTCCAAAAGCCGGGACTGCGCGGCCGCCAGCCCGCCCTCGGCCTCGGCCGAGGCGCGCTCGCGCGCCTGCCGGTCGGCCAGCAGGGCTTGTCCGCGCGCGTGAAGCTCCTGAAGCTGCGCGCGCAAAGCGGCCGATTCCACGCGCACCTCGCCCGCCCGCATGGTTTCGTCCAGTTCGCGCGCCCTGAGCGCGTCGATCATCGCCGAGGTCTCATGGGTCTGCTTTGCCAGCGTCTCTATGTCCGAAAGCACCGCGCTCAGATCCTCGTTTGCGCACGTGAGCTCGGCCTCATGCTGCTCAATGGCCAACACCGCCTGACCGATCTGGTCGTCCAGACCGCCCGCCTTGGCCTCCTGCAGTTCAATCTCGGCCAAAATACGGTCAATATTCTCCTGGAAATGGGTCATGTCGGCCTGAAGAACGGCCTGGGCGCTCTCGACGGCTGCGAGTTTTGCCTCCAGCTCGCCAAGGACACCGCGCGCGTTCTCGGCGTCAAGGCTGGCGGCCACCGCGCGCTCCTCCACGGAGTCCGACTGCGCGTAAAACGCGCGCAGCGCCTCCTCGCCCGCGCTGACCTGCTCCTTGGCCACGCGATATCCGTCGCGCAGCGCGTCGAACGTCCGGCGGATTTTGTAAAGCGCGTCCATCCAGAGGTTGATTTCATGCGCGCGCAGTTCGTCGCGCAGCAGTAAGTACTGACGGGCAACCTCGGCCTGTTGCTTGAGCGCTTCGGCCTGCGGCGCGAGCTCGTCAATTTTGTCCCCGATGCGCACGAGGTTCTCCTGCGCGCCGGCCAGCCTGCGCTCGCTTTCCTCCTTGCGGTGGCGGTAGCGCGAGATGCCCGCCGCCTCCTCGAAGACGCGGCGGCGGTCCCCGGCCCTGTCGGAGATGATCTTTTTAACCATGCCCTGCCCGATGATCGAGTAGCCGTCCGTGCCGAGCCCCGTGTCCATGAGCAGCTCGGTGATGTCCTTCAGGCGCACCGCGGCGCGGTTGATGTAGTATTCGCTCTCGCCCGAGCGGTACAGCCGCCGGGACAGCACAACCTCGTCGGTGTTCTGGGGAAACAGCCTGTCGGAGTTGTCCAGACGAAGGCTGACCTCAGCAAAGCCAACGGCCCCCCTGCGCTCCGTGCCGTGAAAGATGATTTCCTCCATCCTCTTTTCACAGCGAAGCACACGGGGGTTTTGTTCGCCCAGCACCCAGCGCAGCGCCTCGGCGATGTTGCTCTTGCCGCTCCCGTTGGGGCCGACAACAGCCGTCAGGCCGGGCTGGATGGTCAGGACCGTTTTTTCCGGAAAGGTTTTAAACCCTTGAATCTCAATAGACTTAAGCTGCATGGCGGCCTCTATTCCGGCAGAAGCGGAAGAGCCTGACGCGCGGCGTCCTGTTCCGCAGCCTTTTTACTCCGCCCTGTGCCGGAGGCAAGTGTCTTATCGGCAATCGAAACCGTGACTACAAAGACCTTTTCGTGGTCGGGGCCGGACTCGCCCGAAAGCTGGTAGACGGGCGCCACGCCATGGCGCTGCGAGCGCTCCTGCAAAACGGTTTTGAAGTCTTCCACCTCGGGGGGCACATGAATATCCAGCAGAAAGGTCTGCACATAGGCGCGCGAGGGCTCAAGGCCGCCATCCAGATAAATGGCGCCCAGAAGCGCCTCAAACGCGTCCGCCATGATCGAGGGGCGTCTCTGCCCGCCCGCGAGCTGTTCGCCCCGGCCTACCAGCAGCGCGCTGTCCAGTCCGATGGACTGGGCGGCCTTGGCAAGGCTTCCCTCACAGACATAGGAGGCGCGCAGCCGCGTCAGTTCACCCTCGGCGCATTCGGGCCGGCGCTCAAACAGCGTGGACGTCGTGATGAAGCCCAGCACCGAGTCGCCCAAAAACTCAAGGCGCTCGTTGCTGTCCACCCCGGGCGTCTCGTTGGCGTAGGAGGTGTGCGTCAGCGCGCGGCGGAGCAGAGAGGGCGCGCGAAAGTTGTATTGGATGGTGCGTTCCAGATCAGTCATTCTTCCGATACATCCACTTTCATATAGTCAATATTTTTTTCGATGTCGGCGATGACGCCGCTGCCTGCAAACTCAATGGCCTGCCGGACGGCGTTTTGGATGGCAAGCGCGTTTGACGAGCCGTGGGCCTTGATGACGGGCTTTTGCAGCCCGAGCAGCGGCGTGCCGCCGACCTCGGAGTAGTCAAGCGTCTTCTTAAAGCGCGTAAGGCCGTCCTTGACGAGCAGCGAGGCCAGCTTGGTGCCCATGTTTTTGGTGAACATATCCTTGAGCATGGAGGCAAAAAACATGCCCACGCCCTCCATGGTCTTGAGCAGAATGTTGCCGCTGTAGCCGTCAGCCACAACGACGTCCACGTCGCCAAACGCCACGTCGCGGCTCTCCACGTTGCCGATAAAGTTCAGCCTGCCGCTGTCTCCGGCCTTTTGCAGGAGCTGATACGCCTGCTTCTGCAGCGGCGCGCCCTTGGTCTCCTCGGCGCCGATATTCAGAAGCCCGACGCGCGGACTTTCCAGCGAAAGCTGACGCTTAGCGTAAAAGCTGCCCATAAACGCGAACTGGAGCAAATACTCGGGTGTGCACTCCACGTTCGCGCCGCAGTCAATCAACAGCGGGCTGCCCTTTCGTGCGGGCAAAAAGGGCGCGAGCGCGGCGCGGCGGATGCCCTTGACGCGCTTGACATACAGCGTGGCGGCAGTGAGCAACGCTCCGGTGCTGCCGGCGCTGACCACGGCGTCGCCGTCGCCGGCCGCCAGCTTTTCAATGGACGAGACAAGGGAGGACTTGGGCTTTTCCTTGACGACATTGGCGGGGGAGTCGGTCATCTCAATGACGTCGTCCGCGTGAGAAATGGTCACGTGCGCGGGGATATCGCTGATGCCCTGCTTCTTTAGCGTGCTGAGAATATCCTCGCCGCGCCCGACCAGAATCACGTCTACACCGTATGCCTCCGCGGCGTTGAGCGCGCCGCGGACGATTTCGTCCGGCGCCTTGTCGCCTCCCATGGCGTCAATGATGATTTTCATAGGATTCCCTCTCTCTTTCTCTCTCAACAGGTAGCTTTTGTCCAAAGCGTGCTTTCGAGCAGCGCGTCGAGGGCCTGGAGCGCGCGCTGCGACAGCGCGGCTGCCTTGTCCCGCTTGCCCTTCACCGGCGTGTCGAGCGCGGGAAAAAGCCCGAAATTGACGTTCATCGGCTGAAAGTCGAGCACCGCCGGGTTGCTGATATAGGCGGACAGCGCGCCGAGTGCCGTGGTGTCCGGGAAGAATAGCGGCGCCATGCCCGCACGGCGTCGGGCAAGGTGAAGCCCGGCCATCAGACCCGAGGCCGAGGACTCAACGTAGCCCTCAACGCCGGTCATCTGGCCGGCAAACTGCAGCCGGGGATCGGTTTGAAGCTCAAAATGGGCGGTCAGCAGCCGAGGGGAGTCCAAATACGTGTTGCGGTGCATGACGCCATAGCGCAGAAACTCGGCGTCGTGCAGAGCGGGGATCATCGAAAAGACCCGCTTTTGCTGACCGAAGAGCAAATGGGTCTGGAAGCCAACCAGATTATACACCGAACCGGCCGCGTTGTCACGGCGCAGCTGGAGCACGGCGTACGCGCCCTTGCCCGTGGCGGGGTCGCGCAGACCGATGGGCCGCATCGGGCCAAAGCGCAGCGTGTCGGGGCCGCGGCGCGCCATAACCTCAACCGGCATGCAGCCTTCAAACACCTTGCTGTCCTCAAACCCGTGCACATGCGCCTGTTCGGCATCCTTGAGCGCATCCCAAAAGCGCAGGTACTCGTCCTTGTCAAGCGGACAGTTGATGTAGTCGTCCTCCTGGCTGTGGCGGGAGCCAAAGTAGGCTTGAGACATATCAAGGCTGTCAAAGGAGACGAGCGGCGCGGCAGCGTCATAGAAATGCAGCGTAGCGCCAAGCCGGGAGATCGCCTCGGCCAAGGCGTCGGACGTCAGCGGCCCGGTGGCCACGATCACATCGCCGTGCGCGGGAAGCTCTGTTACCTCGCCCTCGCAAATGTGAATGCGGGGGTGGGCGCGCACACGCGCGGTGACAAGCGCGGAAAAGGCGTCCCGGTCGACGGCCAACGCGCCGCCGGCTTTGACGCGCGTCTCGTCGGCGCAGCCGACAATGAGGGAGCCCAAACGGCGCATTTCCTCCTTGAGAAGCCCTGAGGCGTTTTCCAGACGGTCGCTTTTCAGCGAGTTGGAGCAAACGAGCTCGGCGAAGTCCTGCGCGTGATGCGCCGCCGAACGCCTGCCCGGCTTCATGTCACAAAGGGTCACGTCCATGCCGCGCTCGGCGATTTGCCAGGCTGCCTCACAGCCCGCGAGTCCGGCGCCGATGACGGTGGCGCTCACGAGGCGTCCGGCCCGGGCGCGGGTTTCCGGGAGCGGGGCGTCTTGACGGCGGTTTTGGAAGCAGTCTTCGCATCAGCCGCTTTGACGGCGGGTTTCTTGGTGGCTGTTTTCTTGATGGCCGCTTTCGCGGTGGCCGCTTTGGAGGCGGGCTTCTTGGTGGTCGTTTTCGCGCCGGCAGTTTTCGCGCCGGGCTTCTTGGCGCCCGTCGTCTTTGCCGATTTGGCGGCGTCCTCACCGCTCTCCTCGGTTTTTTTCTTGCGGTATCCGCGCTGGTCCTCGGGGACAAACGCGGCGCAGGCGGGGTTTTCGCAGAACGGAACCTTGAGGGTGCGGTTTTTAAACAGGGTCTTTCCGCAGGTCGGGCAAGCGTCCTGCACTGGCGTGTCCCAGGTGATAAACGAGCAGGAGGGTGCCTTCTCACAGCCAAAATAGGAAAACCCGCGCTTGGACTTCTTCTTGAGAATCTTAGCGCCGCAAAGCGGACACAGTCCCGGCGTCTCCTCCGACAGCGGGCGTGTGTTTTTGCAGCTGTCCGGATAGCCCTCGCAGGCCATATAGCGGCCAAAACGTCCGACCCTGATCACCATATTCCGTCCGCAAACCGAGCAGATCTGGTCGGTCTTTTCATCGGGAATCTTCACGCGGCCCTGATCCGAGATGGCCTTTTCCAGGGTCTTGGAAAAGCCGCCGTAAAACTCCGACAGCATGGCCTTCCACTCTTTTTTGCCCTCTTCGACCTGATCCAAATCGTTTTCCATGCGGGCGGTGAACTCGACGTCAACGATGTCGTTGAACTTATCCACCATGTACGCCGTCACGGCCTCGCCCAACTGCGTGGGGCGAAGCTGGCGGTTCTCGCGCACCACATATTCCCGGTCGGATATGGTGGAAATCGTCGGGGCGTAGGTGGACGGACGCCCGATGCCCTTTTCCTCCATGGCGCGGATAAGGCTGGCCTCGGTGTACCGGGCCGGCGGCTTGGTGAAGTGCTGTTCAGGCGCCGTGTCGGTCAGTCGCAGCGCTTCGCCCTGCTTGAGGTCGGGCAGGGTTTGACCAGCCTCGTCCTCGTCCTCCTCGCGGCTTTCGACGTAAACTGCCGTGAACCCCGCGAACTTCACCGAGGTGTGATTGGCGCGAAACACATGCCCCGCCGAGGCGGAGTCAATGGTCAGCAGGTCATACAGGGCGTTTTCCATCTGACAGGAGACGAAACGATCCCAGATGAGCTTATACAGTTTGTACTGGTCGGTCGTCAGACTGCTCTTGACCTGGTCGGGCGGCAGATCGATATAGGAGGGCCGGATGGCTTCGTGCGCGTCCTGCGCGCCGGCCTTGGACTTGTATACGCGCGGGGCTGATGGAAGATACGCCTTGCCGTATACGCCCTCAATATGGCGGCGCACGTCGGCGACCGCCTCGTCGCTCAGGCGAAGGGAGTCTGTACGCATATAGGTAATCAGGCCGGTCAGGCCATGGCCGTGAACCGAGATGCCCTCATAGAGTTGCTGTGCGATGGACATCGTGCGCTTGGGTACCATGCCGAGCCTGCGTGAGGCCTCCTGCTGCAGGGTAGAGGTGGTGAAGGGCGGGGCGGGGGAGCGCTTTTTGTCGCTGTGCGTGACGCTGAGCACGGAAAACGGCGACGCCTGAACGGCGGAAAGAATCGCCTGCGCTTCCTCCTGTGTATGCAGCTCGACTTTTTTAGAGCCGAGCGGGGCGAAGTACTGCGCGACAAAACGCCCCTGACCCTCGACGCGCTGGAGGGTCACCTCCAGCGTCCAGTACTCGACGGGGGTAAACGCCCTGATTTCGTTTTCCCGGTCAACCACAAGGCGGCAGGCGACGGACTGCACGCGCCCGGCGGACAGGCCGCCTTTGATCTTTCGCCACAATACAGGGCTGACCTCATAGCCGACAATGCGGTCCAGCGCGCGGCGGGCCTGCTGCGCGTCGACCAGCTGATAGTCAATCTGGCGCGGCTTTTGAATGCTGGACTGTACCTCTCTCTTAGTGATCTCATTAAACGTTACACGCAGAGCCCGGTCGTCATCCAACCCGAGAATCTCTTTCAGATGCCATGAAATGGCCTCGCCCTCGCGATCGGGGTCGGTGGCCAGAAATATTTTTTCCGCATCCAGAGCGGCGGTTTTCAAATCATGAATGGTGCCGGCTTTGCCGGCAATGGGCTCATACCGCATGACAAAGCCCGCGTCCACGTCCACACCCTTGACGCTCTTGGGGAGGTCGCGCACGTGACCCATGGTTGCCATCACAGTGTACCCGTCACCCAGGTAGTTTCCAATTGTCCGCGCCTTTGCAGGCGACTCCACGATGACCAGATGTGACATAGTTCCTCCTTTATGAATAGGGGATGGGGAATTGCCAAAGCGCGCAGCCGCGCCGGAGTGCGATTCAGACAGAAAATGAACCTACGATTCTTTGACAACGAAGGGCTGCCTCACTCCACGGACAGCACAAAGAGCTTGCCGGGCAGCTGCGTGACAAGTCCTTCCAGCTCAAGCACCGTCAGTTCGCTGAGCGCCTGTGCGGCGGAGAGATCGGTAAGCTCGATGATTTCGTCGATATGCCGTGCCGTACCGGCAATGGTCAGCATCAGCCGCTGCTGCTCTGGCGAATGGTCGGTAAGAACGGCGCTGAGGTCAATGGCCTTGGGCGGAGCCTCCGCCGACACTTCCCGCGACGGCCCGGCCGAGCGGACGGTCGGACGCACGGCGGGCGATTGACGAACACCCGGAAGCGAAAGTTTGCTCGGAAAAAGAGGCGCGTATTCGCGCAGAATGTCATCGGGCTCGCTGACAAGCATTGCGCCGACTTTAATCAGCTCCAGACAACCCTCGCTTTCGCGCGCGTCGATGTTGCCGGGAATGGCGAAGACGTCCCGCCCCTGCTCCAGGGCGTACTGCGCCGTAATCAGCGCGCCGGAGTGCCGCGGCGCCTCCACCACAAGGGTGCCCAGCGAGAGCCCGCTCATGATGCGGTTGCGCGCCGGGAAGTTGGCGGCAACAACAGGCGTTCCGGGGGGATACTCGGTGACAATAGCGCCGTGATACGCGACGTCTTCAAACAGTTCACGGTTTTCAGCGGGATAGACGATGTCCGCGCCGCAGCCAAGCACGGCCACGGTGGGCTTTCCGGCTTGCAGGGCGCCGACGCTGGCCATGGCGTCCGCGCCCTTGGCCAGGCCGGACACGATCAGCATACCCGATTTTGCCAATTGATAACTCATGCGCTGGGCAACGTGCAACCCGTAGGGCGACGCCGAACGCGAGCCGACAATGGTCAGCGCGGCCTCCTCGTCCATGGGGGGAAGCTTTCCGCGGACATACAGGACGGACGGAGGCGCGTAAATGTTCTTGAGCCGGTCGGGGAATTCGGCGTCCTGCATCGTCAGAACGCGTACATTGGTTAGCTCACAGCGCTCCAAAATACGCTCCGCCCGGTCAAGGGATTTGTCGTAAAGTTCATTAAGCGCGGCGCCGGTCAGGCCCTCGACGGCGGAAAGATCGGCATCGGTCGCATAAAAGACGTTTTCAGGGCTTCCAAAGGCGTCAAGCAGAGCGCAGATCTTCTGAGGGCCAAGGTGACGCGTCGACGTCAGCCAGAGCCAGTATTTTAGCGCGCTCATCTCATCTCATCCTCTCTGCAGGTAAAGCTGCGCTGCACTTCCCAAAAAAGAATGGCGGCCGCGACAGCGGCGTTGAGCGACTGCGCGCCGCCCGGCATGGGGATGTGTACGCGCCGCGCCGCCTGGGAAAGCGTTTTCTCGGATAACCCTGAGCCCTCGCTGCCAACGGCCAGAATGCATGGGCCCCAAGAGGCCAGGCGGATGTCTTCGCCACCGAGCGCCGCGGCGATCAACGGAAGCCCCGAGGCGCAAAGAGCCTCGAGCGGCAGCTGTCCGACGGGCAGGCGGAACGTCGCGCCCATCGCGGCGCGCACGGCCTTTGGACCAAACGCGTCGGCGCATCCGGGGGAGAGCAAAACGCCGTTCAGGCCGAACGCTTCGGCCGAACGCATGATCGCGCCGACGTTTCGCGGATCCTGCACCCCGTCCAAATAGGTATAGCGTCCTTGGGGATCAAGGCAGGCAAGCGGGCCGGGCTGCGGGCAAATGAACAAAACGCCCTGCGGCGTATCCATCGGGGACAAACTGTCCAGTAGCGCCGGCGGCACGGTGACCTGCCGCGTCTGCGGAGGCAATGGCGGAAGCGCGACGGCCAAAGCGCTGATCACTACGGTCGGCGTGACGCCGCAGCCAAGCGCGTCTTCCAGAAGCTTCGGCCCGTCGCAGAGGTATTCCCCGGCCCGAGCGCGCGCCGAGGCCTTGCCGCCGAGCTCCAGCACATGCTGCATCAGCTGATTTTTCCTGGAGGTGATATGCTCGGTCATGTCGAATGCACCGGCCTCTCGTCGGTCGGGGCAAATTCAAAGCCGGGTCGGCTGCTCATGGCAGATCGCCGCCGGGGCGCATGGTGGGGAAGAGCAGCACATCGCGGATCGTGGCGCTGTCGGTCAGCAGCATGACAAGTCGGTCAACGCCGAAGCCGAGCCCGCCTGTCGGAGGCATGCCGTATTCCATGGCGCGCAAAAAGTCCTCATCGACCTGGGCGTTAACGCCCTGCGCGCGGCGCAGCTCGACCTGACGGACAAAGCGCTGACGCTGGTCAATGGGATCGTTGAGTTCAGAGAAAGCGTTGCCGCCCTCACGGCAGTATATGAAAAACTCAAACCGTTCCGTGAACAGGGGGTTGTCCGGCTTGCGCTTGGCCAGCGGGGAAATTTCCACAGGATAGTCCATAATGATCGTCGGCTGCACGAGAAACTCCTCGCACTTTTCGTCAAAAATGGCGGCCAGGCAGTCGCCCTTTGTGAAGAAGGGCTCGCAGGCCAGGCCGAGGTCGGTGACCGCCCGGCGCGCCTGCTCGTCGTCTGCCCAAGCGTGATAGTCCACGCCGATAAACTCCCGCACGGCGTCCACCATGGTCATCCGCCGCCAGGGCGGCGTGAGGTCAAGTTCAACGCCCTGATACACGATTTTCGTGCTTCCGACGACCTTTTGCGCGACAAACGCAAAGAGCCGTTCGATCAGGTCGATCATGCCGTTGTAATCGGTGTAGGCCTGGTAAAACTCGCACATGGTAAATTCGGGATTGTGCTTGACGCTCATGCCTTCGTTACGGAAAATGCGGCCAAGCTCAAACACCTTGTCTATCCCGCCGACAATCAGGCGCTTTAAATAGAGCTCAAGCTCAATGCGCAAATACATGTGCATGTCAAGCGCGTTTAAGTGGGTCTCAAACGGGCGGGCGGCCGCGCCGGTTTCGAGCGTGTGGAGCACCGGCGTGTCGACCTCCAGAAAGCCCTCGCCTGTTAAAAACTCGCGGATAGATGCGATGGTCTGCGAGCGCCGCAAAAAGGCGCCGCGCACCTCGGGGTTCACAATGAGGTCGACGTAGCGCTGACGGTAGCGAAGCTCGGAGTCGGTCAGGCCGTGAAACTTCTCGGGCAGGGGCAACAGAGACTTGGACAAAAGCGTCACCTCGGTGCAGTGAACCGAGATCTCTCCGCGCTTTGTCCGGAAAACAGTGCCCGTAACGCCCAGAATGTCGCCGATGTCCCACTTCTTAAACTCGTTAAACCGGTCCTCTCCGAGGTCGTCCACCCGGACATAGAGCTGGACGCGGCCGCTCGAATCCTGCAAATCGCAGAAAAAGGCCTTGCCCATATCGCGCTTGGACATCTGCCTGCCGGCCAGGGACACCACGCTGCCCTCCAGCTCGTCAAAGCGGTCTTTGACGTCCATGCTCAGATTCGTGCGGCTATAGCTTGTGATCCGAAAGGGATCGTTCCCCTCGGCACGCAGGGCGGCGAGCTTGTCCAGCCGGACCTGCACGAGTTCGTTTGGATCAGAGCCGCCGGAAACGGCGGTCTCCTCAGGGTTTTCAGGGATGTTCCGCATACCGCTCTCTCTCCATATCCTTTGTTCTATTTCCCGATAGTCGGGCAAAAGCGGCTACGGACGTTCCGCAGCCGCCGAATTTACTTTAGAATCTCCAACACGCGATAGGATACGTTTCCGGCCGGGACGTTCAAACTGAATTCATCCCCCACGGCGCAGCCCAGAAGGGCCAGCCCAAAGGGAGATTCGTCCGAAACGCGCATTTGCGCCGGATTGGCCTCTTGCGAGCCGACAATGGCATACTCCTCGCGCTGCTGATACTCCAGGTCGAGTACGGCGACGCGGCATCCGGTGACGATGCGGTCGGTGGCGATCTGCTCTGTCTGGATCAAGACCGAGTGATGGATGATGTTCTCCAGTTCAGCGATTCGGGAAAACACCTTGCCCTGTTCATTTTTGGCCTCGTCATATTCGCAGTTTTCTGACAGGTCGCCAAAGGAACGGGCCTCCTTGATCTGCTCGGCCACTTCTTTTTCCCGTACCGTTTTCAAATAGACGAGCTCGTCTGACAGCTCTTGCAAGCGTTCTTTCGTAAGTTTGTATTGCTTCTGCATGATTTTCAACCCTTCTCCCGCTATACATTAAAAGTTATTATACATAGTCTCAAACAAAATGTCAACTATTATTTGTTCACAACTGCAGTAAAAAGACAAAGAAGTCCTTTTTGAGACAGTTGCTTCACCCACAATCAGACAAAAAGGGCAGTTTTACAGGCCGCCCATGCGCAAGGAGACCGCAGACGGCTATTTCGTCCAGTCCGACCGAGCCTGTGGAAAGCAGCGCGGCAAGCAGGGCAGGCGTATCGGTGTCGTGCGGCCAGAAGGCAAAGCGCTCGGGCGGGCGAAGCTGAACGCCGTTTGCCCACAGGCTGCTCCCCGTCACGGCAGGCACGCCCGCGGTGAGGTCGAGCACGAGCGCGCGCGCCGACACGGGCTCACGCTGCCGGTCAAACAGCAAAACAATGTCCGCGCGCGAGGCCACGCCCGGCGTGCAGGAAACGCCAAACTGTTTGCCAAGCCCGAAGCAAAACGCCTCGGTGTCCCGCCCGGCCTCCACGGAAAGAAACCCGGCGCGGTCGCGCAGTGCCGTGGCGCAAGCCGCAAGCTCGACCGAAGCGCGTGAGGCGACCAGAGCGACGTGCAGGCGATTACCGGGAATGCGCATGGCATCGGCAGCCCATGTGGCCAGACGTCCGGCCATGCGCCTGTACAGCGGAACAGGGGTGGAAACCGCCAGACCATACCGGGAAGCGAGATCGGCGTGGGGAAACCCCAGACTCAGCACAACGCCCGTGACGTTCAGCGCGGCAAGCCGCTCAAACGTCAGCGCGGTGCGCACGCCGCGCTGTTGCGGCGTGGCGTTGAGCGGCCAAAAAACCGTCGAGTGCAGGCAGCGGGGGGAGGCAAGCCGCTCAATCGCGCAGGGGTTGGGCTTTCGCCAGCGGTCAAAGAAACGCAGGGGCACGGTGATCTCGCCGTCAACAATCGAAAACAAAAACAATCCCTCCCATGGGCAAACAGGCTTTGAACCATGTATATGGGAAGGGTTGCTTATTTATTCAACAAAACCCGGGGGCAAACGGTCATACCCTATCCGGAGGGAACCCACTTCAACGCGGGCGCCGACTATCCCGCCGGCGCCAGAAGTTGCGCGCGCATCAGGTCGACCGCTTTTTCAAACTGCCGGTCGCCCTTGTGAAGGGGATCGGTGAAGCTGGCGCTCTCCTCGGGCGGCACTTCAAGGACAACGTCGGGTTCGTAGCCGACGCCGGCCAGACTGCGGCCAGTGGGCGTAAAGTACTCTTCAACCGAGAGGACAATCGCCGAGCCGCCGGACAGCTCAATCGGCACCTGGGCGTAGCCCTTGCCTGTGGTGGAATCGCCCACCGTTTGCACGCGGTCGTATTCGCTCAGGCAAACGGCAAAAAACTCCGCGGCGCTGTAAGACTCCCCGTTGACCAGGACGATCAGCGGCAGGTCGGCCTTGCCGTCCTTCGCGCTGTATTGCACCTCGGTTCCGTCCTTGCGGCGCAGCGTGATCAGATTGCACTCGTCGAGAAACTGGTCAAGCATGCTGACCAAAACGTCCAGCCGTCCGCCGGGGTTATAGCGCACGTCGACAATCAGACCGCCGATCTCGGCGTCCAGAAGCTGATTAAGCGCGCTGGCAAATTCCTCGTCCACGCGCTCGTTGAAGGAGCGCACGCGAATATAGCCGATGTCGCCGTCGAGGATCTCCGAAGTTACGCGCTCTGCCTTGACGGCGCGCCTGGTGACATTGACCGTATAGGTGGTCTCGTCGGCGGCGCGGATGAGCGTGAGGCTGACAACGGTGTACTCCTCGCCGCGCACGCGGTTGACGGCGCCCTGATAGCCAAGCGTCTCCACGTCAATGCCATCTACCGAAATAATGATGTCGTAGGGCGCGATGCCGGCCTCCTGCGCGGGGGAGTCGCTGTATACCGAAGAGATTTGCAGCCGCTGCGAATCGGGGACGGGCGTGACGGTCACGCCGATACCGACAAACTCGGCGTCGGCGTTTTGATACGCCTCATACTGCTCGGCGGTCAGGTAATGCGACCAACGGTCGCCCAGTGACCCGACCATGCCGCTGATCGCGCCGTCCATAAGCGTATCGGCGTCCCAATCGCCGACGAAGTTCTGTTCAATGACCGTTTCGGCCTCCAAAAAGGTCTTGGCCTGTTCAATCGTTTGCTCGGCGGCTTTCAGCTTCGCGTTATACGTTTCGTTGATTGACACCAGGGACAACAAATAGGTGAGCGCTGCGGCGAGCAGCATCAGCGCGAGGACAGTGCCGGTTGAAAACCTTCTTTTCAAGCATTACCCAGCCTTCGTAAAATACTTCTCAGGATTCTGGTGTTCGCCATTGATGCGCACTTCAAAGTGAAGGTGCGGGCCCGTGGACAGCCCGGTCGAGCCAACATAGCCGATCAGCTGGCCCTTTTTCACTTCAGTGCCGACTTTGACGCCGCTGGCGAACTTGGTCTGGTGGGCGTACAGTGTGGACTGCCCGCCGCCGTGGTCAATGACGATGTAGTTGCCGTAGCCGCTGTTGTATGTGGCCACGATCACCGTACCGGCGTTGGCCGCGACGATCTGGGAGTTCTTCGGCGCGCCGATGTCAATGCCCGTGTGCATCTTGGGAACCTTTAAAATCGGATGGTCGCGCCAGCCGAACGGAGAGGTGATGTTGTAGCTGCTCGGGAGCGGCCAGGTGTACACGCCGCCCACGTATTTTGTACTTTTCTTGGCGGCCTGCTGCTGCCGCTTAAACTCGGCCTCGGCCTTGGCGATGTCCTTGCTGGCGTCCTCCATGGCCTTGACCTGGTCGTTATAAGCCTTTTCGTACTCCGCGTGTTCATTGACAAGCTGGGCGATAAAGGCGTCGGCCTGGCGGTACTGTTCGGCCAGCTCGGCTTGCCGCACGTCCAGCTGGCGTCTGTTTTCCATCTGGTCGGCCTTGTCGGCCTCGAGCTGCAGACGGGCCTCGTCGATGGCAGCGCGCTTTTCAGCCAGATCGGACATCAGCCGCTGGTCGGACGCAATGACCTCGTTGATAAACTCCCATCGACCAAGCAGGTCGGAAAAGCTGCTGGACTGGAACAAAATGCCTAGGTACGTCGCGCTGCCGGCCTCCTCCATCACGCGCACGCGCGTACGGAAGAGCTCGTAGGCCTCATCTCCCTCGGAAACGGCGCGGCCCAGCGCCACCTGCTGGTCAAAGATCGCCTGGGTCAGCTCCTGAATCAGCGCCGTCGTGTTTTCAATCTCCATGGCGGTGACGTCAATCTGCAGATCAATGGCCTGTTTCTGCGCGATGGCGTCGGCCTTTTCGCTTTTAAGGGCATTGAGCTGATCCTGAATGCGTTTTTTTTCGGACTCCAGCGCTTTTTGGTTGTCCTTAAGGCGGGAAATTTCCGACTGTGTCACGGCCTCCGCAGAGGGGAGCATGGACAGGATGACGCCTGCCAAAATCGGCACGAGAAGCAGGACGGCCAAGCCGATCGCAAGCCACATGGCCAGCTTTTGCCTGCGGGTTTTCACAGGTTTTTTCAAAGTCAATCCCCCTAATGTATGCAAAACGAATGCGTTTTATGTGCGCCTGCGCTAAACGCGCAGGAATTTACGGATGGTCAGCAGGCTTCCGCCCACGCCCACGAGAAAGCCGGTCAGCACAAAGATGAGCAAAATGGGCAGGAACATGTCCCCAAAGGAGATCAGCTGTACCTGCGAAACGTCGCTCAGTACGCCGTCGGCAAAGGTGTTGTAGACGATCCACTGGAAAAAGAACGCGAAAACAGCGGCCATCATGCCAAGCAAAAAGCCCTCGACCACAAACGGCCAGCGGATGAAGCTCTTGGTTGCGCCGACAATGCGCATGATCCCGATTTCCTCGCGCCGGTCAAAGGTGGCCAGCTTAATCGTATTGGATATGATGAAGATGCTCACGAGCAAGAGCGCGACGATCAGCACAAAGGAGACGGTTTCAATGACGCGCCGGAAGGTGATCAGCCCGTTGGCCACTTCCAGGTCGACATGAACCTCGGCCACGCCGGCCACGGTCTGGATCTCCGCCACGGTTTCATTGACCAGGGAAATGTCCATAAGAAACACGCGGTAGCGGTGGCGCAGATTGTTGTTGTCCTCATAGCCCTCCAGCAGAAATTTATACTGCCCGAAGGAATCGGTAAACTCCTCCAGCGCATCCTCCTTGGAGACAAAAATCGTGTTGGCGATATTGTCCAATAGGTTGATGCGCGTACCGACGCTGCGGGCCTCGGCATCGGTGAGCGACTCGTCCACATAGGCGATCAGCTCATTTTGCTGTTCAAGGCCGCGCACAAGCGAGTCAATATTGACGGCCAGAAGCGTGAAGCTGCCCATGATCAGCAGGCACGCCACAATCACGCCGACGGCGGCAAAACTCATAAAGCCGTGCAGAAAAAGTCCGCGTATTCCCTCGGTAAGGAAGTATCTAGTGACGTAACGTTTCATAGTTAAAATACCCGCCGGTCCGGTCGCCAATGACCCGGCCGCCGTCAATGGCCACCACGCGCTTGGCAAAGCGGTTGACCAGTTCTTTTTCGTGTGTGACCGCCAAAACGGTTGTTCCCAGCGCGTTGATGCGCTCAAGCAGCATCATGATCTCCAGGCTGCGCGCCGGATCAAGGTTTCCCGTGGGCTCGTCCGCGATGATCACGCGTGGGTTGTTGATCAGCGCGCGCGCAATGGCCACGCGCTGCTGCTCCCCGCCCGAAAGTTCAAAGGGACGCCTGCGCGCCTTGTGGGAGAGTCCGACCAGGTCCAGGACATAGGGCACGCGAAGCTTGATCTCACGTGGAGAGGCGCCTACGACACGCATGGCAAAAGCCACGTTCTCATAGACGCTCTTTTTGTCAATCAGCCGAAAATCCTGAAATATGACGCCGAGGGTGCGCCTGAGCATGGGGATCTCATTTTCTTTGGCGGTGTTGATGCTGTAGCCGTTGACCATAACCTTGCCCTCGGTGGGCCTGATTTCACCGGTCAAAAGCTTGATGATGGTAGATTTCCCCGAACCCGAAGGGCCGACCAAAAACACAAACTCCCCGTCGTCAATGCGCAGAGTGACGCCTTTCAGCGCTTTCGTACCATTGTCATATGCTTTATACACATCTACAAATCGAACCAATTTACCACTCCCATAATGCCCCCGGAGTCTTCCATCTCTATCATCATCCGCCCTGTCTGGAAAGCAGATACCGCTTGACCATCAGCGCAACCTTGAAAATAATCGCGTGGTCGAATTCGCGCAAGTCTAGTCCCGTGAGCTTCTTGATCTTTTCAAGCCTGTACACAAGCGTGTTGCGGTGGACAAAAAGCTTCCGCGAGGTTTCGGAGACGTTGAGGTTGTTTTCAAAAAACTTTTGGATGGTCTCCAGCGTTTCGCGGTCAAGGGAGTCAATGGTGCTCTTTTTGAACACCTCGGATAAAAACATTTCGCACATGGTCGTGGGAAGCTGATAAATCAGCCGCCCTATTCCCAGGTTCTCGTAATTGATGATGGTCTTTTCGGTGTCAAACACCTTGCCGACCTCAATGGCAACGGTGGCCTCCTTGTAGGACGCCGCCAGATCCTTCACATGCTCGGCGACCGTGCCGATGCCGATGACCGTGCGCACCATGAGCTCGCTTTTGATGGTTTCTTCAATGGCGAGCGCAAGTTTTCTGAGGTCCTTGGGATCAACGTCGGGCAAGACTTCCTTGACAAGCGCGATGTCGGTCTCGTTGAGCGAGACAACAAAATCGTGCTGGCGGTCAGGAAACAGGCCCTGGATAATGTCGACGGCCGCGATGTCCGGCGTGTCAAGCTGACGCACCAGAAGGACAGCTCGCGGGACGTCGCCGTCAAAGTGCAGTTCGCGGCTGTGGACATAAATGTCTCCGGGCAGGATGTTGTCCAGCAGAATGTTTTTGGCAAACGTTGCCTTGTCGTGCTTTTCATCAAAAAACGCCTTCGCGCCATTGAGCGCCACGGCAATTGCGACGCACAGGCTGCGCGCGTGCGGCGTATCGCCCTCGACAAAGGCGGCGTAGTCAAAATGGGAAGACCAGCTGGTCAGCGGGCGATACGTGTAGCCGCCGCTGACAACGATGTCGTCCGACTGCATGGAAATGTCGTTGACGGCCAACTCCCACTTTTCGCCAATCTTGGACAGATCACTGCAGGCGACAACCGTTCCCGTCCCGTCCAGCACGCCGAGAATGCGATCCGAAGCTTCTTTCATTTGCAGGACTATGCCCTGAAACATGCGATTTGACATGGCTCGTCATCCTTCCTTTGTGCATGCTGAAAGTAGAGTAATGATTAAAAACTGCTTATATCCCTATTATGATACAGTATATCTTTCAAAGTTACAAGAGGAAACTTTACATAACAAGGCAAAATGTTTCGCCGGCGGCTCAAACGACGCTGCGCCCGAACCCCGGCAAAACGTTTCGCGGCTGCCAGCGCCGCCGCGACTCAGCGCGGCGGCGCGCTTTACACGTTGAGCGTAAAGCTGAAGCTGTAGCTGGGGAAAAGTTCTGGGTACTTGACGCCGCTGACGGCAATTTTGCTCCCCGGCTGCGGCGGGAGAGGAGTGGAAAACGAAAGCGTATTACGGTCTGATTGCCATGCGCTTACAGAGGTTCCATCAATTTTCAGCGCGTATCCGCCCTTTGCGGCTGGCGCGATGGTCTCGCCGAAGACAATGCGGCCGCCGTCCGGTTCGGGCCGATATACGGGCGACCAGAGATCCTGTGGCTTATACTCTAGAAGGGTAATCGGGAAGGAGGCAAGGAGGGCACGGTTAGCCCAAATCACCACAGCGCAGTCAGTGCCGCAGGCCGGGGCGCTGCTCAGCGCAAGCTTGGCGCGATAGACGCCGCCTTCGGCGGTCAGCGCAATCGGAGAGCCCACGGTTTGCCCGCCGGCGGTGAAGCCCGCCGTAATCTCTTTTCCGTCGAGATTCTCGCCAGTGAGGTCAATTTTGAGCGTGGCGGCCAGACCCTCGACTATGCTCGGGCTGTTTACCACGAGCTTCGTTACAATCGACGGCTCGGCGAACACGGCCAGGGCGCTCATCCGGGGCCCTGTCATGGCGGCGGTGTAGTAGCCGATGGTGTTGTCCTCATTGGAGTCCGGTTCGGGCTGTTCCATGCCGACAAGGCTTTGCCAGCCGATGAAGCTTGCAACAGGGAGCACGCGGAAGTAAATCTCCCCGCTGTGAGTGTTCAGGTCGGAGACAAGCGCCATTCCGTCTCCTGTGCTTTGGATGTCCGCAAAGTATTCTCCGTAGGACAGGATGGAGTATCCCCTTTGGTTCAGCGTATAGTCAAGGAAAGTCAGCCCGGCCGTCAATAAGACGTCAACGCACTCGTCGGTCAACGGATTGGCGTAAGCCGAGAGCAAAACGAGCTCGTCGGCGTCGGACACGTCAAGCTCGGAGAGCGCGTTTTCCTGGCACTGCAGCAGTTGGAGACCCGTGCAGCCGTCCAGAACAAGCTCGTTCAGGCCGTTGCCGGCGCATCTGACCTCCAACAGGAAGTTGCAGCCCGAAAAGTCGAGCGATGAGAAATAGTTGTGGTTGCCATAAAACAGCTCAAGCCAGGGAAAATCTGCGGGGTTAAAGCCGAGGCTTGTCAGCTCGTTGCCGCTGACGTCGAGGCGGGACATCCAAGGAAGGTCGACAAGGCTCAGCTCGGTCATGCCGTTATACGCGCAGTCCAGTACGGTCAGACGGGGAAGATCCGTGATGCTGAGAACGCTGAACAGGTTGTAGCGAATCATCAGGTCGTTCAGCGAAATCAGCCCGTCCAGATCCAGAGCAGAGAGCTTGTTTTGGGAAAAGTCGGCCGAAAAAAGCGATGAGCAGCCCGTGAGGGTAATGTCTGTAAGCTTGTTCTCGCCGGCGTAAAGATAGGTGAGCGCATCATGGCCGGAGAGCTCCAGCGAGGCAAGTTCATTTTGACCGCAGTCGAGAAGGAACAGGTTGGGCTGAGCCGACAGGTCAAGCGACTTGAGCCGATTGTCTGAGCAAATCAGAGTTTCGAGGTTCGTCAGCGCCGACAGGTCAAGCGAGGTAAACTGGTTGTTGCTGCAGCCCAGCCAGAGGAGCTCTGAAGTCGAGCTGAGCGTCAGGCCTGTCAGCTTGTTGCCCGCGCAGTTGAGGGAGATAAGAGCGTTCAGTCCGGTTAAGTCCAGACCGGTAAGCTCGTTTGTGCCGCAGAAAAGGCTGGTGAGCGCGCCGCAGCCGTCCAGGATCAGGCTGTCAAGCGCGTTGCGCGTGCAGGACAGATTCAGGAGCGACGCGTAGCCGGTCAAATCAAGGCTTGTCAAATTGTTTCCGTCGCAGGCAAAGTCAATCATACCGGTTGTGCCCGCGAGGCTGAGCTGGGTGAGCCGGTTGTCCGTGCAATCGAGAAACCTCAGTGAGGTCAGTCCGTCGAGCTCCAAAGAGGCAAGTTCACTGTCGCTGCAATACAGGGTCGTGAGCGACTGGCAGCCGGCGACATTCAGCGTTTGAAGTCCGGTCGCGGAGCAATCGACCTCACTAAGCGACAAAAGGCCGGACAGATCAAGCGATCGGATGGGGTTGCCGTCAAGAGACAACCGCACAAGGCTCTGACAGTCCGTAAGCCTGAGATCGGTGATCTGATTGTAGTCAAAATAGGCCTCGGTCAGCTCTGTGCAGCCCGAAAGGTCAATGGAGCCCGATACGCCGCGGAAAAACAGATTGAGAGAGAGCAACCGGTACTCGCTGCCGACAAGCGTCCAGTCCGCGAAGCGCCATGCTGTGGGCGTATTGATATCCTGGGAAGAGAGGCCGAGTTTTTCAAAGTTGCACACGCCCTCGCGCATTTGGCCCAGAAAGGTCCTGACCGCGGCCGCGTCGTGCGCGTTATAGTCAAACGCGCCGGCGTACACGCCGGAGGTGCGGGCGGGACGCGCGCGGAGGGGACGCTCCAGATCCGGGGAAGGCTGCTCAAAATTTGGGGCAGGAGGGGCAAAGGGAAGGGAAAGAGCATTCTCGCGGGAAATGACATCCCCCTGCATAACATGCGCTGCATGGTCAGGGCCGCTCACGGCCAGGCCCGCCGGAACCAGAGTTGAAAGCAGAACCAGCGCAAGGGCCAGTGAGAGACCTCTTAATAAACGGTTCATTGTCTAATTTCCTCCTTGTCCAATACCCAATTGCCAAATGCTGGAAGCCATAGAGTGTGTTTCCCATGGGAAAATTATACCATATTGCTTCAAAAAGTAAAGGACAGATTGTGAAGAAATTTTCAGAAAGTCACATCATTTTATAGGGATTATTGGAAAACAGGCGGGTAAAAATGTTAATTGAGGATGATCGGCGCAAAATGGACCAAAGGGGAGAAGGCCGTGCATATGGGCAACTGGCCCCGCCTAAAACCAAAAAGAGTAAACAAGAGCAGGGCTTTGCGGAAGTAACTTCCGCAAAGCCCTGCTCTCAGCTGCGCAGCCGACAGGTTCTTGCTGGATTGAATCCAAAAAAAATGAACCACAATGGTTTCGGGATTTCACTCTTCGAAACCGTTTCCCATCGAACCTTCGGTTTGTCTGCCTGTAGACAAAGGCCGCCTCTTCGTTCCTTTGCGCAAAACCACGTCGAGCCTGACGCCGAAGGCGGCTAGGCCCTGCTGGACTGGTTGAGCGCAAAGCATGGAAACAAGTGACTTTCACGGATTCACTCCGGGAAAGTCACCCAATGCGCGTCTTCACAAAGACGCGTTCCTGCTCCCGTTTGTAGACAAATCGAAGGTTTGTCTACAGTCTTAGGGCGTTCCCGGATTCATTCCGGGAACGCCCTACTCTGCAAACCGCCACAGCGGTTTGATCCAACCCCCGCTTTGTCAAAGAACGTGTGCTTTCACAAAGCGAAAGCACACGTTCTTTGACAGCCTTACCCCCTGACCTGCCCCTCGCCAATCACGACATACTGAACGGTGGTGAGGTGGCGCAGGCCCATCGGACCGCGCGCGTGCAGCTTTTGGGTTGAGATGCCCAGCTCGGCGCCAAGCCCAAACTCCCCGCCGTCTGTAAACCGTGTCGAGGCGTTGACATACACCGCCGCGGCGTCAACGCGGTCAATAAACCGCTGGGCAGTGAAGAGGTTGCGCGTGACGATCGCCTCGCTGTGCTTTGTACCGTACGCTGCGATGTGCGCCGTGGCCATGTACAGCCCGTCGACCACGCGCACTGCCAGAATGAGGTCGTTGTATTCGGTCTGCCAGTCGCTCTCCGTGGCCTCCTTGACGCCCTGCGTCAGAATCGCGCGCGTGCGCTCACAGCCGCGCAGCTCGACGCCGCGCTCCAGCAGCGCCTTTGCGCAGGCCTTCAGAAAGCCCGGCGCGATCTTTTGATGAACCAGCAGCGTCTCGGCGGCGTTGCACGTTGACGGACGCGAGCACTTGGCGTCGACGACGATGCCGACCGCCATGTCCTCATCGGCGTCCTCATCAACATAGATGTGGCAGTTGCCCTCCCCGGTCTGAATGACCGGAACGCGCGCGTTTTCCACGACCGTGCGGATCAGGGACGCGCCGCCGCGCGGGACAAGCACGTCCAGAAGCCCGACGAGCCCCATCATTTCCACGGCGCTCGCGCGGTCAGTGTCCTCCACCAGGCAGACGCAGTCGGCCGGAAGCCCGGAGGCCTCAAGCGCCGCGCGCAGCAGGCCGGCCAGCGCCATGTTGGACGAAATGGCCTCTTTCCCGCCGCGCAGCAAACAGGGATTCCCGGCCTTCAGGCACAGGGCAGCCGAGTCGACCGTGACGTTGGGCCGCGACTCGAAGATGACGCCCACCACGCCCAGCGGCACGCGCTTGCAGCCGATCTGAAGCCCGTTCGGGCGGCGGGAGACAAAGTCCATCGAGCCGATCGGGTCGGGCATCGCGGCCACCTCGCGCAGACCGGCCGCCATGCCCTCTATGCGCGCCGCGTTCAGCGTCAGCCGGTCGACCATGGCCTCGCTCAGGGCGTTTTCCCGCGCGTGCGCCACGTCGGCGGCGTTTGCCGCCAGAAGCTGCTCGCGATGCTCTGTGAGCATGCTTGCCATGCGCTCCAAAACGGCGTTGCGCACCCCGATGGGCGCGATGCGCAGCTGCTCGGCTGCCTGCCTGCAGTTCTGCGCCAACAGTTTGACAGACATGCTAATCCCTCCTAAATAGTGTTCCCACGTCTTTCCCCGCCACAATCTCTGCGAGCAGGGACGGGCTTGCTCCGTTGGCCACAACCATATCAAACCCGCACTCCAGCGCGATTTCGGCGGCGGCCAGCTTGGTCTGCATGCCGCCGGTGCCGCGCGCCGACCCCGCGCCGCCGGACGCCTGCCGAAGCGCCGGCGTAATCTCCGACACGCGCGGCACGAGCCTGGCGCCGGGATTCTGATGGGGATCGGCGTCGTACAGCCCGTCAATGTCCGTCAGCAGCACCAAGAGGTCTGCCCTGATAAGCCGCGCGACGATCGCCGACAGCGTGTCGTTGTCGCCGAAGATCTTGGACCGGGCGGACTCGATTTCTTCAGGGGACACCGAGTCGTTCTCGTTGACGATCGGCAGAACATCCCACTCCAGCAGTGCCTCGAACGTGCGCAGCAGGTTTTCGCGCCGCTCGGGGATGTCGGTGTCGGGCCGGGAAAGTAGAATCTGCGACACAACCCGGCCATATTCTCCAAACAGCTTGTCATATAAGTGCATCAACCGGCACTGCCCGATGGCCGCGGCGGCCTGCTTGTACTTCAGCTCCTCCGGCCGCCGGGGCAGTCCGATCGCCGAAACGCCCACGCCGATCGCGCCGGAGGTGACCAGCACAACCTTGTGTCCGGCATTTTGCACATCCGAGACCACTCGGGCAAGCTTGTCGATGCGCTCCAAAAACAGCTTCCCGGACGGATGGGTCAATGTCGACGTGCCCACCTTGACGACGATACGTCTCTCTTTTTTCACGGCTTCCCCCCCAAATCGCGCCGCCGCGCCCCCAGGAAGGCCCCGCGCACCGGCAAATGTGACGCCATTATACAGCAAACCCGCTCGAAATACAATATTTACCCCGCGCTGCCCCGCGGGCCCGCCGCCGCCCGGCGCACCCGGTTTCGGCGCGCGGCCGGGCGCCAAATGGAATATTCTTCAAGAGAAAGTGTCTAAAACGCACAAATTTCTCATAAATCTCATGATAAGGCAAGAATGCTCTTGAAATTCTAATCGTTTTACTGTATCATAGTGACGTTTTCTCTGCTTACAGTTCACCGCGTATAAGGAGGCCCCGTTTGATGAAGATCGCCTTTGTGATGGATTCCCCCGGCGACCTGCTCCCTGAACAGGCGCAGGCCTTCGACATCCATATCGCCCCCGTGACCATCACCGTGGACTCCGTCACCCGCCGCGACTACTATGACGTTGAACGCACCGCGTTTTGGAAAGAGCTCTACACCCACGAGGACATCCCGACCACCGCGCAGATCACCCCCGACCAGTGGATCAGCCTGTTTGCCCAAAAAAGCGCCGAGGGATACACACACATGATTGTCCTTTTGCTCAGCTCAACGGCCACCGGCACCTACGGCAGCGCCTGCGCCGCGCGGGAGATCTACGGCGCGGATCATCCGGCCGGGCTGGTGATTGAAATACTCGATTCCCGCAACTACAGTATCATTTACGGCAGGCTGATGCCGATGGCGGCCCAAATGGCCGCGGATGGCGCCTCGTTTGCCGAAACGGTTTCCTTTTTGCGTACCGAGCTTGCGAAAGCTCAGGCGTTATTGTGGGTATACTCCCTGCACCACCTGAAAAAGAGCGGCCGCATCACCGGAATGGCCGCCTTTGTCGGGGAGACGCTCGGACTGCGGCCCATCCTCTGGATCCGCGACGGCGTCATCTCCCCGATCGAGCGCGTGCGGGGCGATAAAAACATTGTGCCGAGGATGGCCAGGCTCGCGCTTGAATACGCCGAAAAGCCCGAGGAGCAGGACATGATTCTTCTCTACGCCGACGTCCCCGAGGAGGAGATTGCGCGCGCCGAGGCAGCCGTCCGCAAGACGCTCCGTCCCCGTTCGCTGACGCGCCACCCGATCGGCGCGGTCATTGCCATCAATACCGGCCCGCAGGCCATGGCGCTGGTGTTCAACGGCAGGCCGCAGGTCTCGTCCTGAGCTCAGGCCGCAGACAACCCGCCGCTGTGCGGTTTTGGGTCGGATTTATTGGTCATCAGCCTCTCAAATAGATGCGGGGCGTTTGACGAACGTGAATTAATTGTAAACGAATGGGCCTGTACTTGTATTATTTTGGCCGTTCGTATATAATATTAATGCCTGTTTGGTATTTTTAGGAGGAACGGTATGAACGTCAACAAAAAGACCATTGAAGACATTCCGGTGAAAGGCAAACGCGTTCTTGTTCGCTGCGACTTTAATGTCCCCCAGGACGAGGCGGGCAACATCACCGCCGACAAGCGCATTGTCGAGTCCCTGCCCACCATTAACTACCTGCTTGAGCATGGCGCCGGAGTCATTCTGTGCTCTCATCTGGGCCGTCCCAAGGGCGAAGTCAACGCCAAATACTCCATGGCGCCTGTTGCCAAAAGGCTCTCCGAGCTTCTTGGCCGCCCGGTCGCCCTTGCGTCCGACGTCATCGGGCCTGACGCCCAGGCCAAGGCAGCCGCCATGAAGGACGGCGACGTTGTTCTGCTGGAGAACGTCCGCTTCCATAAAGAAGAGGAAAAGAACGATCCGGAGTTTTCTCAAAAGCTGGCGTCTCTTGCCGACATCTACGTCAACGACGCGTTTGGCACGGCGCACCGCGCCCACGCCTCAACCGCGGGCGTCTCGGCCTATCTTCCCTCGGTGTGCGGCTACCTCATCCAGAAAGAGATCGACATCATGGGCAAGGCGCTCAACGATCCCAAGCGTCCGTTTGTGGCCATTCTGGGCGGGGTCAAGGTGTCGGACAAGATCGGCGTCATCAACAACCTTCTGGACAAGTGCGACTGCATCATCATCGGCGGCGCCATGGCCTACACCTTCGTCAAGGCGCAGGGCGGCACCGTGGGCAACTCGCTGTTTGAAGAGGATAAGCTCGCCTACGCGCTGGAGATGCTCAAGAAGGCCAAGGAAAAGGGCGTCGACTTCCTGCTTCCCGTCGACACGCTTTGCGCCGACCACTTCGCGGCCGACGCCAAGCCGATCATTTGCCCCTCGGTCGGCATTCCCGACGGCCTGATGGGCCTTGACATCGGCCCCGAGAGCATTAAACTGTTCTCGGCGCATATTGCATCAGCCGGAACCGTGGTGTGGAACGGTCCCATGGGCGTTTTCGAGTTCGACGCGTTTTCGGGCGGCACGAAGGCCGTTGCCGAAGCCATCGCCAACAGCGGCGCGATCAGCATCATTGGCGGCGGCGACAGCGCGGCGGCGGTTGCGCAGCTTGGATTCGCCGACAAGATGACGCATGTCAGCACGGGCGGCGGAGCGTCGCTTGAGTTCCTGGAGGGTCTGGAGCTTCCCGGCGTTGCCTGTCTGGAGGACAAATAGGCGGCGCGCTTTCCGTTATTTCGCGGACAACGCACACCACTGAGCCAGCCCAATCCGTGTGCACCATAAATTTCGAAAAATAGAAGGTGGGTTATCGCATGAACAGAAGATACCGCAAAACAGTGATTGCCGGAAACTGGAAAATGAACAAGACTCCCGCTGATGCCCGCGTGCTGCTCGACGAGATGAAACAGAAAATCTTTAAGGCCAAATGGTGCGAAGTCGTGTGCTGCGTCCCGTTTGTTGACATCCCCCTCGCCGTGCGCGCGCTCAAGGACAGCCGCATTGCCGTGGGCGGCCAGAACCTGCATCAGGAAACCTCCGGCGCCTACACCGGAGAGATCTCGGCCTCCATGCTGAAAAACTCCGGCGCAAAATACGTCATCATCGGACACAGCGAGCGCCGCCAGTATTTTGGAGAGACCGACGCCCTGGTGGCCCAAAAGATCTCCGCCGCGCTGGCAGAGGATCTTCACCCGATCGTCTGCGTCGGCGAGAGCCTGGAGCAGCGCGAAATGGGCATCACGACCGATCTCATCGCGCTGCAGGTCAAATCCGCGCTGTCCGCCATTCCGGCCGCCAAGCTGCGCCACGTCATTTTTGCGTACGAGCCGATATGGGCGATCGGAACCGGCAAGACCGCCACGTCCGAGCAGGCGCAGGAGGTCTGCATGTTTATCCGCACCACCATCCGCAAGCTGTACGGCGCCCGCGCCTCGCGCGCCGTATCCATTTTGTACGGCGGCTCCATGAACGCCTCAAACGCTGTTGAGCTTCTGGCGCAGCCGGATATCGACGGCGGTCTGATCGGCGGCGCTTCGCTGAAGGCCGATGACTTTTCCACCATTGTTCAGGCGGCGAACCAATGAGCAAAAAGCAAGCGTTGGCGCTCTTGATCCTCGATGGGTTCGGCCTTGGCCCCGACGGGCCGGGCAACGCCGTCAGGGCGGCCGAGACGCCTCATCTGGACAGGCTGTTTGCCGAGTGTCCCCACACGACGCTGAGCGCGTCGGGGCTGGACGTCGGCCTGCCGAACGGTCAGATGGGCAACAGTGAAGTCGGACACACCAACATCGGTGCCGGGCGCGTCGTCTATCAGGATCTCCCGCGCATCACCAAGTCCATTGAAGACGGTGACTTTTTTCAGAACGCCGCCTTTAACGCCGCGATCGACAACTGCCTGGCGCACGGTTCGGCGCTCCACCTCATGGGGCTCATGTCGGACGGCGGCGTGCACAGCCACAACACCCACACCTGGGCGTTTTTGGAGCTGTGCAAGAAGCGTGGGCTGAGCAAGGTTTTTCTGCACTGCTTCCTCGACGGGCGGGACGTTCCGCCGATGTCGGGAAAGGCCTTTGTGGAAGAAGCCGTGGCCAAATGCGCCTCGATCACCGGGCAGGTGGCCACCGTGATGGGCCGTTATTACGCCATGGACCGCGACAACCGCTGGGAGCGCGTTGAACGCGCGTACGCCGCGCTTGCGTACGGAGAGGGGACATTCCTACCCGATCCCGTCTCGGCAGTCCAGGCCTCCTATGACGCCGGAGTGACCGACGAGTTTGTTCAGCCGGTCGTCTGCGTAAAGGGCGCCAGCGTCTCACCGAACGACAGTGTGATTTTCACCAATTTCCGGCCCGACCGCGCGCGCGAAATCACCCGCGCGTTTGTCGACCCCGCGTTTTCGGGCTTTGCGCGGCGTGAGGGGTACTTCCCTCTGACGTATGTCTGTACAACGCAGTATGACGCGTCCATGCCCAACGTCGCCGTCGCCTTTCAGCCGGATAAGCTCACCAACATTTTTGGCGAGTACGTCAGCCGTATCGGACTGACCCAGCTGCGCATCGCCGAAACCGAAAAATACGCCCACGTCACGTTTTTCTTTAACGGCGGCGAGGAGCGGGTATTTCCGGGCGAGGACCGCATTTTGGTCCCCTCCCCCAAGGTCGCGACATATGACCTCATGCCTGAGATGAGCGCGATTCCCGTCACCGACGCCGTGGTGGAGAGCATTCACAACGGGAAATATGACGTGATCGTCCTCAATTACGCCAACTGCGACATGGTCGGCCACACCGGCGTGTTCAGCGCCGCGAAGAGCGCCGTGGAAACGGTTGACGCCTGCGTCGGCCGGGTCATAGAGGCCATTTCGGAGGTCGGGGGCATTGCGCTCATCACCGCCGACCACGGCAACGCCGACCAGATGCTCGAGCCGGACGGCGTAACGCCGTTTACGGCCCACACCACCAGTCCCGTCCCCTTCATCCTGTATGGAGCGCGGGGCACGCTTCACCCCGGACGCCTGTGTGACATCTGCCCGACCATTCTGGATCTTCTCGGGCTGGAAAAGCCCGCCGAAATGACCGGCGTGTCCCTGATTGTCAGCTAGCGCAAGCCTCACGGTTTTTTTGACGGGAGGGCTTCCTCCCCACTTTAATACAAAGGAGAACCTTTCATGAAAAAAATGATCGAAATTGTTGACGTTCTCGCACGGGAAATTCTGGACAGCCGCGGCAATCCTACTGTCGAGGTGGAGGTTGTCGTCGAAGATGAAAGCGGCATGCATGTCGGGCGCGCCGCCGTGCCCTCGGGCGCGTCGACGGGCATTTTTGAGGCCTGCGAGCTGCGCGACGACGACAAGGGCCGCTATTTGGGCAAGGGCGTTTCCAAGGCCGTGGAAAATGTCAACGTCGAGATCGCCGATGCCGTGATTGGCTTCAACGCGCTTGACCAGGTTGAGCTGGACAAGACGCTCATCGCGCTTGACGGCACCCCCAACAAGTCCAGACTGGGCGCAAACGCCATTCTGGGCGTGTCCCTGGCCTGCGCCAAGGCGGCTTCCGAAGCGCTGGGCATGTCCCTTTATGAGTACATTGGCGGCGTCAACGCCAAGACGCTTCCCGTGCCGATGATGAACATTGTAAACGGCGGCGCGCACGCCTCCAACAACGTGGACCTTCAGGAGTTCATGGTCATGCCGATCGGCGCCCCGTCGTGGGCCGAAGCGCTGCGCTGGTGCACCGAGGTGTTCCACAACCTGAAAAAGATCTTGACGGCGCAGGGAATGACCACCGCCGTCGGCGACGAGGGCGGCTTTGCGCCCAACCTGAAAAAAGACGAGGACGCGCTGAAGATCATCGTCGAAGCCATTGAAAAGGCCGGGTTTACGCCGGGCAAGGACTTCATGATCGCGATGGACGCCGCCGTGTCCGAGTGGTTTGACACCGATAAGCAGGTCTATGTGCTTCCCAAGGCGAAGAAGACCATGACCCGCCAGCAGATGGTCAACATGTGGAAAGGGTTTGCCGACAAATACCCGATTATCTCGCTGGAGGACGGCATGGCCGAGGACGACTGGGAAGGCTGGTCCATGCTCACCAAAGCGCTGGGCAGTAAAATCCAGCTTGTCGGCGACGACCTGTTTGTAACAAACGTCGAGCGTCTGAAGAGAGGCATTGACCTTGGCGTGGCCAACTCGATTCTCATCAAGGTCAACCAGATCGGCTCGCTGACCGAAACCCTGGACGCCATCCAGATGGCCAACCGCGCCGGATACACCGCGGTTGTCTCCCACCGCTCGGGCGAGACCGAGGACACAACGATCGCCGACATCGCCGTGGCGCTCAACGCCGGACAGATCAAGACGGGCGCCCCCTCTCGGACCGACCGCGTGGCCAAGTATAACCAGCTTCTTCGCATTGAGGAAGAACTTGGAGACGCCGCGCAGTACCTCGGCCGCTCCGCCTTCTTTAACCTGAAGTAGACGCTGTTTTTTCGCCCCCGTTTCCGTTTGCGGATCGGGGG
Source organism: Oscillospiraceae bacterium (assembly GCA_031550325.1). Classification (GTDB taxonomy): domain Bacteria; phylum Bacillota; class Clostridia; order Oscillospirales; family UBA929; genus JAVBTT01. The sequence continues at coordinate 58,557 of JAVBOR010000030.1, read as the reverse complement.
CGATTTGATCAAAAGGGAGTTTACATAATGAAACGCAAAATTCTGAGCATCGCGCTGGCCCTCGCACTTGTCCTGTCCCTTGCAGGGCACAGCCTCGCGGCGCAGACGCCGGCAGACCGGCTTGGCCACGCGTACGCCGCCGGGCAGAACCACTTTCTGGCAGTCACCGCCACCGGAACGTTGTACTCCTGGGGCGCCAACCACTATGGACAGCTTGGCGACGGCGGCATCAACGCCCGCCCCTCGCCGGTCAACCTGCGGGACGGCGTGCGCGCCGTGTTCGCCTATAACCGCTCGTCATTTGCCGTTCTGGACAACGGCGACCTCTACGCCTGGGGAAGAAACACCAACGGAATCCTGGGCACCGGCGACGCCGCTCACCGGCTCACGCCGACCTATATTTTCCCGGACGTCTCTCTCGTGGTGCCCGGCGCGACGTTTACCTACGCCGTTCAAACGGACGGCAGCCTCTGGTGCTGGGGGATCGACCACGGCTATCTTGCGGCGGGAAAAACCAACCCGCTTGAGCCCTTTAAAGTGATGGACGATGTGCTGGACGTCGCCACCAACGGCGATCAAACCCTTGCCCTCCAAACGGACGGAAGCCTCTGGTCATGGGGCCAGTCCAGATACGGGCTTCTCGGCGCGCAGACCGACGGAACCTCTCCTGTGAAGGTGCTGGAAAACGTCAAGGCGTTCGCGCTGGGGCAGACGCTGGCCGGCGCCGTCCTCGAGGATTCGACGCTTTATGTTTGGGGCCTGAAGACGCTGGCCAAGGACAGCGTGACCCTGGACGCCGCGCCCGTCAGGCAGCTGACCGGCGTTACGGGCGTCACTGCCGAGCTGTACGCGCTGAACTACCTGAATACCGCCGGCGTGGCCTGGACGATCGAGACGCCGCCGGAGACCAAATCCGGCGTTACGTCGATGACGCGCCAGCCCGCCGTCAAGCTGATTGAAAACGTCGTGTCCATGGTCAGCGCGCAGACGCAGACCTCCTTCCTTCTCAAGGACGGCTCGCTCTGGTCCCGCGGGACCAATCATTTCGGACAGCTCGGCGACGGCACTGTCGTTGACCGCGCGGCCCCGGTCAAGACCATGTCTCTGGACGTGCTTTCGCTGCCGTTTGTCAGCGGAACCAGCACCATGATTGAGAAAACAGACGGCAGTCTTTGGGTCTGCGGCCTGAACGGACAGAATGTCGACGACGCCGGCCTGGGCACGCACATCACCTATCCGCTGAAAGTGCTGACCGGCATGCCGCTTCCGCCTGTCGACCTCAAGCTCGGCGAGGCCAGCTCGTGGGCGACCGTGCACATCGAGGCGGCTTACGCCAACAATCTGCTCCCCGCTTCGCTGATCGGCAGCTACACCAGAAACGCCACGCGCGCCGAGTTCTGCCTTCAGGCGGTCATGCTCATGGAGTCGGTGACCGGAAAAACACTCGACGAGCTGATCGCCGAGCGCGGCATCGATCTTTCGACCAACACGTTTACCGACACCAGCGACAAGGTCATCGTGGCGGCCAGCAAGCTGGGCGTCGCGGCAGGCAAGTCCACGACCATCTTCGACCCGAACGGGGACATCACCCGCGAGCAGGCGGCCGTCATGCTGGCCAACACCGTGCGCTCGCTCGGGCTCATGTCGGCTGCCCCGGCCAACAGCTTTTCCGACCGGGCTACGATCTCCTCCTGGGCCACGAGCGCTGTTGACTACGTCTCGGCCAACGGCATCATGAACGGCACCGCCAAGGGCTTTGAGCCCAAACTGACCTTCTCGCGCGAGATGGCCGACGTCACGTTTGTTCAGCTCTATAACGCACTGACAGCAAACTGATAATAAACTGACAAAGAACCATAGGTTCTTTGTCAAAACGAGGGTCTGCCGCCTTCGGCGGCAGACGTCAGACTGAAGATAAACCTTACGCGCTCTCGTCCTTTTGCGGTTTTTACGCCGAGCCTTGCGGCCGGAGCCGCAAGGTCCTTGCTGGGACAAAAACCGCAAAATATTAAACCGCAATGCTTTCACGGATTCACTCCGGGAAAACATTCCTTTATGAGGCTCCACAGAGCCGATCATTTGTCATCGTTTTGTAGACAAAGCCCTCTTTGTCTGCAAGCTGGAGAGCCTGGCGGCTTTTTAGCGTACCTCCGATGGGCGTCATCTGGGAATAACATTTGAGCTTCACGCGCCGCCCGGACGCAACGGTTGGCGGGCCGCGCCGTGAAGACTACTTTGCTAGTTTTGGAGGAATTATTATGAAAAAACGATTACTTTGTCTGGTTCTTGCCCTTCTCATGCTGTTATCAGCGTTGCCAGCCCTCGCCGCGGACGCGGTCGCGCCCCAGGAACGCCTCACGCGCACATTTGACACCGGATTGGACGGCGGCATGGCCATTAAGGCCGACGGCTCACTGTGGTGCTGGGGATTCAACAACTACGGCCAGATTGGCGACGGCACGACGACCGACCGGCTGAGCCCGGTCAAAGTCATGACTGACGTCATCTCCGTCATGGCGATAGGCGAAACCAACTACGCAATCACAAAGGACGGCACGCTCTGGGGCTGGGGTTACAATGTAGGTTACCTCGGCGACGGCAGCAGGGTCGATCGGCCGAGCCCCGTTGAGATCGCCAAAGACGTCAAAAGCGTCACTACAAACGGCGAGACGCAGCTGATGCTGAAAAAGGACGGCAGTCTCTGGAGCTGGGGAAGCAACGCAAACGGTTTGATCGGCGACGGCACGACGAGGGACCGGCTGAGCCCGGTCAAACTCATGGACGGCGTTCGCAACATGGACATCCACATCTACCAGGGCATGGCGGTCAAGCTGGACGGCACCCTCTGGACTTGGGGCGACAAATACTATGGAATGAGCGAATATCTGGGAGCAAGCGGCTCGACGGCCCCGTCTCAGCTGCTCAGCGACGTTGCCGCGGTTTCCGGAGATCTGATAGGGACCTTTGCCCTGAAGACCAACGGTACCGTGTGGTTCTGGGGGGTGAAGGGATTAAATGTCACGTCCACAACCGCCAATGTAGACTTTGTCGAAACACCTGAAAAGTACGCCGACGGGGTGGTCAGCATTGTCAACGGTATTCAGGATGTCGTCATGCTTAAGCAAAACGGAGACGTTTATCAGGCTACGCTTTCGGTTGAATCAACCGAGACCAGAATAGTATTCTCCAGAAGCCAGCCGGCGCTGAAGATGACGGGCGCTGCCTCACTCTTTAGCGGGGCCGTACATTTCGGCGCGCTGAAGGCCGACGGCTCGCTGTGGATGTGGGGAGACAACCTCTATGGACAGCTCGGCGACAGCACCGAAGAAAACCGTTCGGCTCCTGTCAAGGTTCTTGACGGGGTTGAAAGCGCCGTACTCAGCAACTACAGTACGCTGGCGCTGAAAAAGGACGGCACGCTGTGGTCCTGGGGCCAAAGCAACACAGAGGGCTCGATTGGCGACGGTTCGGCCACCGGGCGCATGAGTCCCGTTCAAATTCTGTCGGGCGTCCGCGTGCCCGGCGAGCTTCCTGTCGACCTCAAGCTCGGCGAGGCCAGCTCGTGGGCGACCGTGCACATCGAGGCGGCTTACGCCCATAATCTGATCCCCGCTTCGCTGATCGGCGACTACAAGAAAAACGCCACGCGCGCCGAGTTCTGCCTTCAGGCGGTCATGCTCATGGAGTCGGTGACCGGCAAAACGCTCGACCAGCTGATCGCCGAACGCGGCATCGACCTTTCGACCAACACGTTTACCGACACCAGCGACAAGGTCATCGTGGCGGCCAACAAGCTGGGCGTCGTAGCGGGCAAGTCCACGACCATCTTCGACCCGAACGGGGACATCACCCGCGAGCAGGCGGCCGTCATGCTGGCCAACACCGTGCGCTCGCTCGGGCTCATGTCGGCTGCCCCGGCCAACAGCTTTTCCGACAAGGCCACGATCTCCTCATGGGCAACGAGCGCTGTTGACTACGTCTCGGCCAACGGCATCATGAACGGCACCGCCAAGGGCTTTGAGCCCAAAATGACCTTCTCGCGCGAGATGGCCGACGTCACGTTTGTTCAGCTCTATAACGCACTGACAACAAAATAACAATAAACTGACAAAGAACCTTCGGTTCTTTGCAGGCTGTAGGCAAACCTTCGGTTTGCCTACAAACGGGGGCTTAGATCGCGTCTTTGCGAAGACGCGCGGAGAACGACTTTCCCGGAATGAATCCGTGAAAGTCTCTTGTTTCGCTCCTTTGCGCTAAACCAGTCCAGCAAGGACCTGCCGGCTACGCCGTCAGGCTCGACGTGGTTTTGCGCAAAGGAGCGCGGATACCGCTTCTGTTTACACCCTTTGACAAAGGGCTCCGGTTCCTTGTCAAAGCGAAGGATTGGATCAAACCGCTGAGGCGGTTTGCAGAGAGGGTTTTTCCGGAGTGAGTCGGGGAAAACTCTTGTCAATGGACTCTTTCGGCGCGCCAAGGATTGGGAAGACGGTTTACATTGCGCAGGCCTCCCCCGGCATCATTCGGGGGCGGCCTGCGCAGATCTTCTCCGCCCAGCGGATTTTGGGAGGAATTTTGGTTGCTGCACCTTCTCTGGGGCCGCGCCGGAAGCGGCAAGACGACAACAATCGTTAATGAAATCTGCGCGCGCGCGGCGCACGGCGAGGAGGGCCTGATCTGGCTTGTTCCGGAGCCCTTCTCCCACGAGTGCGAGCGTTTTTTGGCGGCGCACGGCGGCCCGGCCATTTGCCTGCACGCCGAGGTGCTCACGTTCGGGCGGCTGGCCGACCGCGTGTTTGGACAGGAGGGCGGTCTGGCCCGCCGGCCGCTCTCCGACGGAGGGCGGCTTCTCACCATGCGCCTCGCGGTCGACGTGGTGCGCGATCAGCTGAGCCTGTGGGCCAAAAACGCCCACAAGCCCGCGTTTTTGGCCTCGCTGCTCCAGACCGTGGATGAGTGTAAATGCTACGGCATTGCGCCCGAGGCCCTGCATCAGGCCTCAGACGCGGCCAAGGGCTCCTCCGCGCTGAAATTGCGTGAGCTTTCGCTGATTTACGCCTCTTACAACGCGCTGCTGGCCTCCGGCCCGCTGGACAAGCGCGACAGACTGACGCTGCTGGCGGACAAGCTGCGCCACAGTTTTTTTGCGTTGGACAAGAGGCTTTTCTTGGACGGCTTTGTCACGTTTACCCCGCAGGAAATCGACGTTTTGAGCGCGTTCTCGCAGGGACGGGGGCAGATTCTCTGCGCGCTGTGCGGCCTGCCCGACGGTCAGGACTTCCCGGTCGCCCAGCGCACGGCCGCCGCGCTTACAAGAGCGCTCGGCGACGCGACGCAGACCGTCCTGACACAGCCAAGGCGCTTTTCCGCCCCCGCGCTGGCCCATCTGGAGGCGCACTTTTTCGACAGATCCACGCTGTCCGTTGACGGCGGCGGCGCCGTCACTGCGCTGTGCGCGCAAACCGTCTCGGACGAGTGCGCCGTCATCGCCCAGACAGTCCAGCGCCTGGCGGCGGGCGGGCTGCGCTACCGCGACATGCAGGTGGCCGTCAACGACCTGCCCCTCTACGGCCCGCTTCTTGAGCGGGCTTTTGAGCGCGAGGGCGTTCCCGTGTTTATGGACAGCACCGACGACGTCATCGGCAAAGCTCTGCCGCAGTTTTTGCGCGCCCTCGCCGACATCACGCTGTACGGCTGGCGCAGCGAGGACGTGCTTGTCCTGCTGCGCACCGGTCTGTTCCGCGCGCCGCTCGAGCAGGTTGACCGCTTTGAGCCCTATCTGCGCCGGTGGCGGCCCCACGGCGCGCAGTGGGCAAAACCGTTTACGCTGCATCCGCGCGGCTATGTCGAGACGATGACCGAGGAGGACACGCGCGCGCTTATCTTTGTCAACCGTATGCGCGCCCTCATCCACACGCCGCTGTCCGCGCTGCGCGGCGGACGCACCGCGTCCGGCTGGAGTAAGCTTCTGCTCCAAGTCCTTTTGCAAATGCGCGTTGACCGCGCGCTGAAGCGCCGCATCGAGGCGCTTCGGTCGCTTGGGGAGCTCAAGCTGGCCGACGAGTGCGCCCAGCTTTGGGAGCTTTTTGTAGAGGCTCTGGACGAGTGCGCCTCGATTCTCGGAGATACGCCGATGAACCTGGACGGCTTTATGGATCTTTTGCTCTTGCTGCTGTCCGGCTGCCAGGTCGGCACGATTCCGGTCGCGCTTGACCGCGTCGGCATCGGCCAGTGCGGCCGCCTGCGCCGGCATTCGCCCCGCGTTGTGTTTCTGCCCGGCGCGCGCGCCGACGCGATGCCCATGGTGCCGAACACCGACTCGCTGCTGTCCCTGGAGGAGCGCGCCGTTCTGGAGGCGTTTGACCTGCAGATGCCGCCGGACGGCGAGCAGAGGCTGGAGCGCGAGTTGTTCAACCTCTATGCCGCCATGACGCTTCCGTCCGACGCCCTGTACCTGAGCTTTTCCAGAGACGGCGACGGCAAGGCGCTGCCCGCCGACGTGCTCAGCCGCGCCTGCGCGCTCTGCGGCGTGGAGATCACCGCGCTTCCCCCGGTTGTGCGGCCCTTTACGCCGCCGCCCGAGCTGCGCGAGCCGCTCTCCCCCGACGCCGTCACGTCTCTGTACGGCACGGAGTTGCGTTTCAGCGCGACGAGACTCCAGCGCGCGTTCACCTGCCGGTTTGCCTACTTCTGCCAGTATGGGCTGCGCGCCCGCCCGACCGAACAGCCGGGGTTTGCCCCGCTGGACATCGGCGCGTTTATCCACGGCATGCTTGAGCAGACCGGGCGAAACACAGAGCTCGCCGGCGGCGCGGCAAACGTGACCGCCGAACAGGTGCGCGACTGGGCCGCTATGTATACGACCGCCTACGAGAATACCGTCCTGAAAGGCTTTGCCGGGCACACGCGGCGCTTTGCGCGGCTGTTCGACACGCTGCGCCGCTCGGCGGTGAGCATCGCCGCCGATGTTTTGGCCGAGCTGCAAGCTTCCCTGTTCTCTCCGCTCGCCTATGAACTGCGCTTTTCCGACCGCGGCGGGAAGCTGCCCGCCGTCCGCGTGGACGGCCTGCCCGGCGGCTTTTCGGCGCTTGTCGAGGGCGCGGTTGACCGCGTGGACGGCTGGCGCGGGCCTGACGGCACCCTCTATCTTCGGGTTGTCGACTACAAAACCGGCAAAAAGATTTTTTCGGTCTCGGAGCTCTATCACGGCCTGGGGCTGCAGCTGCCGCTGTATCTGTTCACGCTGGCCAAGCTGGGGGCCGGGCTGTTCGGCGCCGACCGCATCGAACCCGCGGGGATGCTCTATGTCCCCGCCCGCGACGAGGTTCTCACCTTAAAGTCCCATCCGGGCGCGCAGCTGCCCGGCCCGTCCGCCGGCCTCAAGCGCCGCGGCCTTCTGCTGGCCGACGACGCCGTGCTGGAGGCGATGAGCGGCCCGGACGGCGCTGGTCTTCTGCCGTTTGACCGCAAAAAGAGCGGCGAGCTCGACCAGCGGTCTCAGGTGGGCGACCGGGAAGATTTCGCGCGGCTGGGGCGTCACGTCGAAGCCCTGACGCGCGCGGTGGCCTCCGACCTGATCCGGGGGGACGTTCGCGCCGTTCCCGTGCGGGAGAGCGGCCAGAGCAGCGCCTGCGACAACTGCGACTTTGCGCCATGCTGCTACTTTGACGCCTCGCGCGAGAAAGACGCGCCGTTGCAGAGCTTTTCGCTTCAGTCATTCTGGCAGGCGCTTCGGGAGGGGGATACGCCATGAGAGAGCTCACGGATGAACAACACGCCGCCGTCACGCTGCGCGGCCGCACCGTTTTGGTCTCGGCGGCGGCAGGCGCGGGCAAGACCCTTGTGCTTGTCGAGCGGCTGATGGCCTATCTCACAGACGAGAGTTGCCCGCGCAACATCGACGACTTCTTGCTCATCACCTATACGCGCGCCGCCGCCGGGGAGATGCGCGCGCGCATTCTCCGCGCGCTGCGCGGGCGCATGGAGGCCGACCCGGATAGCCGCCATCTGCGCCGCCAGCTGAACCGCCTGTACACGGCGCGCATTTGCACGCTGCACGCGTACTGCGTCGAGCTGCTGCGCGAGTTCGCCGCCCAAAGCGTCCTGCCGCCCGACGTCAGGGTCTGCGAGGACAGCGAGGCGGCCGGGCTGTTCGGCGACACCCTGAACCGCGTGCTGGACGAGCTGTACGACCAGCTGGAAGGCGGCGGGCTGCCGCAGTTCGGGCGCTTTGTCGACGCCTTTGTGGACATGCGCGGTGACAGGGCGGTTTCGGAGCTTGTCGAGAGAACCTGGCGAAAGACCCGAACGATGCGCGGCCCGGCGGGCTGGCGGGCAGAGCAGCTGCGCGCCTCCGACAGGCGCGTACAGTTCTGGGAAGAGCTCGTACTGGAGGACGCGCGCCATCAGCTGGCCAAGTGGCGCGCCCAAGCGCAAAGCGCCCTGGAGGGCGTGGACGATCCCGCGCTGTACACGGCGTACGCGCCGGCGCTCCTGAGCGATATCGACGCGCTGACCGCGCTGGACGGCGCGCTGGGCGCGGGCTGGGACAAAGCCTTTGAGGCGCTTCACGCGCTGAGCTTTGCCAAGCTCAAGCCCTTTAAAGCCGTCGACGACGCCGCGAAGGATCAGGCCGAAGGCCTTCGCGCCGAGCGGGACGGCTGGAAAAAGGGCGTCGGGGCTCTGTGCGAGCGCATCTCCTGCACGCATGAGGACAATCTTGCCGACATCGCCGACACGCAGGAGGTGCTCAGCGGGCTCTTTTTCGCCGTGAATTGCTTTGACGAGGCCTACCGGCAGGAGAAGGCGGCGCGCAAGCTGGCCGACTTCACCGACTATGAGCTTGCCGCGCTCTCCCTGCTCACCGACGAGAGCGGCCGCCCGACCGAAACAGGGCTGACCGTGAGCGCGCGCTTTGCCGAGATTCTGGTCGACGAGTACCAGGACGTCAACGCGCGCCAGGACGCGCTGATCGACGCGCTGTCCGCCGGCAGGGACAATGTGTTCTATGTGGGGGACGTGCGCCAGTCCATTTACAGGTTCCAGCACGCCGACCCGACCATCTTTCTGCGCAAGCTCGACGAGTTTGCGCTGTGGAGCGAGGCGGCGGCCGGCCCGTGCAAGGTGTATCTGACCAGCAACTTCCGCTCGCGGCCCGAGGTTCTCTCGGCCGTAAACCACACGCTTGAGCGCCTGATGACGCGCGCGGACGCCGAGATGGACTATGGGCCGCCCCTCAGGAGCGGTCTGGGCTTTCCCCCGCAGCAGGAGCCCGCCGTCGAGCTCATCGCCTTGCCCGACACAGGCGAGAGCGATAAGCTGGCTCAGCAGGCGCGCGCCGTGGCTGCGCGGCTTCGCGCGCTCATCGACGCGGGTTTTGCCCGCCCGGGGGACTGCGTTATTTTGCTGCGCTCGCTGAAAAACCGCGCGCCGGCCTATTTGGCGGCGCTGCGCGACGCCGGTCTGGACGCAAACTCCGACGCTGCCGAGGACGAACAGTCCGGCGCCGTGCGGGCGATCACCTCGCTTTTGGAGGTCACACTCAACCCGCGCAACGACGTCCAGCTACTCGCCGCGCTGCGCTCGCCCGCGTTCGCGTTTACTGCCGAGGAGCTGGCGTCGCTTCGCGCCGTGTCGGAGCTGTCGTTGTACGACTGCCTGCTGGCCGACACGCAGCTCAAGAGCCAGCGGCTGCTCATTCTGCTGCGCCAGTGGCGCTACCTCGCGCCCGACCTTCCCGTGTGGCGGCTGGTGTCGCGTATTTACGCGCAAACCGATCTGGACACAAAGTTTGACGCACAGGGCCAGGCCGATCTCATGGCTTTTTTAGAGCTTGCCCAAGCCTGCCCGCACGAAAGCGGCCTGGCCGCCTTTCTGCCGTGGCTTCACCGGCAGACACTCTCCCGCACCCGCGTGCACACGGACAGCGCCGTCAGGCTCATGACCATTCACAGGTCCAAAGGTCTGGAGTTTCCCGTTGTCGTGCTGGCCGACCTTGGCAGGTCGTACAACCTTCGCGATATGAACGCCAAGCTCCTGATGCACGAAACGACCGGCTGCGGCCTGAAGCGGCGCACCGACTTGTGCGAGTACCCTACCGCCGCCTACCACGCGGTGCGGCAGGAGCTCACGCGCGAGCACAAGGCCGAAGAGCTGCGCCTGCTGTATGTCGCGATGACGCGCGCGCAGAACAAGCTGATCATGCTGGGCAGCGAGACGACGCCCGCGCAGAGCTTGCGTGAGGCTTCCAGCTTCATGGATCTTCTGCTGGGCGTGGCCGAGCCCGACTGGCTGGCCGCCCCGCCGGCGGCACTGACCGCCGCGCCCGCCCCCGGCGCCGAACGCGACGCGATTCAGGCGCGCGATGCCTTTGTCTACCCTTACGCCGGCGCGGTCGACCTGCCGTCCAAGATGACGGTGACCCAGCTGAAGGGCCGCTATACCGATCTTGAGGTTTGGGAGGGCACCGGCACCTTTCTTTCGCAAAGCCCAGCGCGCGGGCGCGGCTTATCGGGGCCGGAGCGCGGGCAGGCCTACCATCTGGCCATGCAGTTTATTTCGTATGCTGCTTGCCAGAGCGCCGGCGGTGTCCGGGGCGAGCTGTCGCGCCTTGCAAAGCGGCGCATCCTCACGCCCGAGCAAACAGACGCCGTGTCCCCCGAAAAAATAGCCTTGTTCTTTCAGAGCGACCTGGGCCAGCGCGTCCTGAAGGCAACAAGGCTCTGGAGGGAGTGCAAGTTTTCCATGCTCGAGCCCGCCGACGTCCTGACCGGCGCCACGACAGCCATGGGGGAGGAGATTTTGCTGCAGGGCGTTATTGACTGCTTCTTCGTCGAAAGCGGCAAGCTGATTGTGCTGGATTTCAAGACTGACTCCATAAGCCCCGAGGGCGCGCCAGCGCGCGCCGAGCACTACCGCGTGCAGCTGGAGACTTACGCCCACGCCGCACAGCGCATGACCGGGCTGGAGGTCGGAGAAAAGCTCGTCTATTTCTTCGCCATCGATCAGGCCCTGGCTCTGGAGTAGACAAATCAGCCGAACCGCCGCCGACACGGTCATCCACGGCCTCTCCATATAACAAACTGTCGAATTGTCTGTTTTTTTGACACTTTGTTATATAGCTGGAGTCTCCGCGTGGGGTGTTCACCTGCCTTGTTCCAGGAGCTACTGGAGCTTGGTGCAAAGCAACAGTCCCGCGCGCTCGTCCTTTTGCGGTTTTTACGCCGAGCCTTGCGGCCGGAGCCGCAAGGTCCTTTCTGGGATGTGAACCGCAAAAGATGAAATAGAAAGGCTTTCTCGGATTCACTCCGGGAAAGCCTTTCTTTGGGAGGCTCCACAGAGCCGATCACTTTTCATCGTTTTGTAGTCAAACCGGAGCTTTGCGCCTTCGTCCCTTTCCTGGATTCGCGTCGAGTCTGGCGCTGCAAGTGACAGGTTCTTGCTGGACTGAATCCAGGAAAAATAGGAACCTCAACGGTTTCGGGAATTCATTTCTCAAAACCGTTTCCCTGCAAACCGCCTCAGCGGTTTGTTGAGACTGTAGACAAACCTTCGATTTGTCTACAAACGGGAGCAGGAACGCGTCTTTGTGAAGACGCGCATTGGGTGACTTTCCCGGAGTGAATTCGTGGAAGTCACTTGTTTCCATGCTTTGCGCTCAACCAGTCCAGCAGGGACCCGCTGCCTTCGGCGTCAGGCTCGACGTGGTTTTGCGCAAAGGAACGAAGAGGCGGCCTTTGTCTACAGACTGAGGATCCCCCTTGAATACTCAAGGGGGATCCTGATAAAACTGCTTATCTGTTAATCCTGGGACACGTTTCCGCCGACTTTTCTTCCGAGCAGGAGACCACAGCCCACCAGAGCTATACCCCCGAAAAGCATGAATAAAGCTGAGTTCACGCCGCCTGTCGGCGGAATGGGCGGGTCAATCGGAATGCTGGTATCCTCAAACCCATCATCGCTGGGAGAGGGAGAAACCGGAAAATCGATCGGAATGCTGGGCGTGGTAAACTCATCGCTGGGCGGCGGAGAAAAGCTCGTGGGGTCGCTCGGCGTTGTGCTGGTCCTGCCGCTGCTTGTGGGCGGAGTCCTGACCGTCAGCTCAACCCAACCGCGATTGGGAAGCAGGATGGTCTCGGTCTCGTTTACGTAGCGTCCGGCAAGAAGGTTGGGAGCAAAGGTGGCAAGGTTCGGATTGGACTCGACGCCCGCAAGCATCGTGCGCGCGTTTGTGTAGTAGCGCATTCCCTCGGACCAGTTGTCCAGCTGGCCGGCAGCGGGGCTGAACAAAATATCATAACTCAGCCGGAGCGGCGCTACGTTACTGGGCTCCTGATAATCCTCCGTGCACGGCAGCAGAGGCACAAGCGCAGCGGGGATGGTCCACGTGACGGTTCTGGTCGTCTCGTCGTAAGCCACGCTCGTTCCCGGCGCCTGCGCGGCGGCGGCGGCGGTGAGCGCCTGAGCGTCCAGCGTAAAGGTTTCGCCCAGCACGTCGGTGATGACCATATCTGTCTCAGCGCGCAGCGGCTTGATGACGCCGTTGCGGACAACGCGCTGCTGGGCAAGCATACTGGTCAGTCCGGTGTCGGCCGGATTCACGTTCAGACCGGCCGCAATGTCGGCGTACGGCGTGTAGTTCTGGGGCAGGCTCTCTTCGATAAAGGTGGGATACACCCAGTATCCGGTGCGGTACTGGCCGCCCACATATCGATCGACTTCCACAAAATAGGGCTCGGTAAAGGTCTGCTCATCGGTAAACGCGTGGAACATATTCACAAAGGGATTGGAAACGTTTGTATACTCTTCCCACTCCTCGGGGTTGGTGCCCGGGATAAGCTTTTGAACCTCGTATTTGCCGTCGTGTATGTACAGAAGGTCTTCATTGGGCAGAGCAGCGCCCAAGGTTGCCGATGCGCTGCTGCTGTTGTCGCCAGGAGAGCGGAAGGTAAAGAACAGGCTCCCCGGCAGCGCTTTCTTGGAGGCATTCGCCTGAAGGATGGTCTGGAAACTGAACAGCGGCTGGCCGTAAAACGCGGTGTGCGGCGTGTGGCCGTCGCCCATGCGCAAGCCGACGTCAGGCGTGACGCTTTCGTTGAGCACATAGCGATACGCGTAGGTAGGCACCCCGTCCGTGATCAGCACATAGGAGGGAACCAGCCGTTCGCCGGAGGCTGCCATGTGCAGTTTAAGCGCTTGCTCAGCCGCGAAAATGGCGCCTTGTATGTTGGTACCGCTATCCTTCTCTACGGTGGGCTTGTTGGCCTTGATAAATGTATTCAGGTAGTCTTTTGCTGAAACGGAGTCACTGAATACAGGAGAGGTGACGTTATTGGTTCCGTAAGAAACCATCAGGATTCTGCTTTCCGGACGATCTGCGTAAATCGTGTCAAGGACGCCTTCTGCGGTATGGCAGGCCGTATTAAAGTCCACCACACTGCCCGACCAGTCGATCATCAGGACAATCAAATTTTCGGCGGCTTCTTCATAAAGAGCTTTTTCACGCGCCAGCGCCGAAAGCGTGACCGTAAACTCGCCGTCATTCGGCCGGGCGTACTGCACGGTTTTATCCGCCCAAACCTCGCCGTCTTCCAAGACAGGTCCGCTCTGATCCTTCCAGGAATCCATGGTAGAGGGGTCCGCGCCCTTCCCGCTCAAGTTGAGCGTTTGTCCGCCGGGGCCATTATACGCAAACGTGACAAGCAGAATGTTTGCGAGAATAGCCATCAGAACGAGGGCAACGACCATTGCATGTAAGCGACGTTTTCGTGTAGTTTTCATCGTATCACCTTCAAAATAGACTTTCACCCAAATCCTCTTGTCCAGGTATCTCTCAAAAAGAGAGCCCTGAATCATCTAGCTGTTGTGAAAGCACCGAAACCCCGTCTAGGATTCCGAGGGGCCCTGATCGAAGAGAATCGTGCAGTTCGTGTTCTGCGGATATTCCTCCGCGCCTGGACCACCATACCCGCGAAGGCAGCCGTCCGCGCACAGGCGATCCTCCGGGAAGAGACTGATCAACGTTGCCTTGGGTTTTATGTACGCCTGCTTCATAGTTCTCGCTCCACCTTTCTTTTCAAACCCATTTCTTCTTATTCCATTCTGATTGCGTATCATTACAGGCTTCCTTCTAAAGATAAGTATACCACAATTTTTAGAAAAATCAACAAATTATCGGATTCTATTTTTCCCAGGACTAGTAATGTATTGCTCGTTTTCAACAAAATCGGCGCCATTTTTGCCTTTTGGGAACAGGGCCTTGCCAAAAACGCGGCTGAAGCGCATAATATAGGCAGTAACGGAAAGTTGGTGACGATATGCAGCAAATCCCCAAGGGCGCCGAAAAGGCGTTTGAGCGGTTTTTTGGCAACACGCAGGAGACGCTCGCCCTCTCCTATCTGCAGGGGCATCTTGGGCGCGGATGGACCGACAGCCTCGAGGCCCCGTCCTGCGTGCAGGTCCTTGTCGGCGACTTCTGCTTCTTGAGGGGAGACGCCGCCTCGCAGGGCGCCGCCGAGCTCGCAAGTCACATCCCCGCAGACTTCCCTTCCTCCACGTTTCTGATTGCCCCACCCGACAAAGAGTGGTCGGCGCTTATAGAAGAGGCTTTCCCGGACGCCTGTGAACTCACAAGCAGATACGCCATAAAAAAGGAGCCCGACTGCTTTGACAAAGCAAAACTCGCGGCTTTGGCCGAGACTCTTCCTCCGGGATATACGCTCAGGCAAATCGACACCGAGCTTTATGCGCGGGCGCTTGAGCAGAACTTCTCGCACGACCTCTGCTCGCAGTTCAGTTCCGCCGAACACTTCGCGCAAAAGGGCCTGGGCTTTTGCGCGATGTACGGCGGGGACATCGTCGGCGGCGCGTCGTCCTATACCTATTATGACGGCGGCATTGAAATTGAAGTCGACACCCAAAGGGAGCATCGCCGCAAGGGACTTGCCACGGCCTGCGCTGCCAGGCTGATCCTGGAGTGCCTGAGCCGCGGCCTCTACCCGAGCTGGGACGCCGCAAACAAGGCGTCGGTGGCGCTGGCCCAAAAGCTGGGCTACCACTTCAGCCACGAGTATGACACGTATATCGTCGACTGCGAAAAGGCCATCCCGCGCATGTGGCGGGCCGGCCACCTGGACGAAATGTACAAAAAAAAGGACACGCTCTCTATCCGCATCGCCTTTCAGGAAAAGTGCAGCGTCAACCCCTACGGCTGGCAGAACTGGGTGTTTGACCAGCTTTCCATTCAGCCGAACGCGAGGATTCTCGAGCTCGGCTGCGGCACTGGCCAGCTCTGGCAGGGCAGGGCGCACCGGCTGCCCGGCGGCTGTGCCGTCATCCTTGCAGACTTTTCCCCTCTCATGGTCTCCAAGGTCAAGGAGCGCCTCGGCGACAATCCGGTATTTTCGTTTCAGGAGGCGGACATTCAAAGTCTTCCCTACCCCGACGAGTGTTTTGACGTCGTGATCGCCAACCACATGCTTTACCATGTGCCCGACCTGAACAAGGGGCTGCGGGAGGCATACAGGGTTCTCAAGCCCGGCGGCGCTTTCTACGCCACGACACTCGGCCAAGACTCGCTCAAGGAGCTGCATGACCTTTACCGCGCGTTCGAGGGCAAGGCAGAGTTCGTCTTCATGAATAAAATCAGCTTTACGCTGGAAAACGGAGCAGCGCTCCTCGGCAAGCACTTCGGTGCGGTGGAAAAGCGCGAATACCCCGACGCGCTTGAGGTGCCCGATCCGAGCGACTTAATTGCCTATATCAGGTCGTATAACCACATCCCCGAGGACGTTTCCGCCGAGTTCGAGGCGCTGGTCGGGCGCTGCTTTGAGAACGGCGGCGTGTTCCACATTAGCAAGGAGCAGGGCATTTTTATCTGTCAAAGAACCTAGATTCTTGAGCAGCCTAAGCCTGTCAAAGAACCTTTGGTTCTTAGACAAAACGAAAGCAGGATCAAACCGCTGAGGCGGTTTGACGAGAAACGGTTTCGAGAAATGAACTCCCGAAACCGTTGTGGTTCATATTTTTCCTGGATCCGGTCCGGCAAGAACCCGCCGCCTTCGGCGTCAGGCTCGACGTGAATCCAGGAAAAGGACGAGCATGCGAGGGGCTTTTATCAGCCTCTGTCCCCAGCCCACCTATTTGCCGCCAAAGTAATCACGCGTGATCAGGTAAATTCCCAGGATAAACCAGCCGAAGGCCTCCAGGAGCACGACCACTTTAAACAAAACATGCTCTGTCTTGTGATGGAACGCAATCATGGCAAGATACAGCCCGAAGCACCCTCCCAAGAGCCCGAGAATCAGCAGGGTGGCCTCCGATATGCGCCACTGGCCGCGCCTTGCCCTGCGTTTGTCGGTGCCACACAGCACAAAAGTCAGCAGGTTGATCAGCGCCAAATATCCCATCACACACGGCACAACCATCGGGCTCATGGCAGCCGGCCCTCCCGAGCCTTTGTTCTCTCAGGCGCAGCGCGGGTAGCTTCCATCAAACTATGCCCCCAAACGGTTCCTCGAAGCGGCTTTTCCGGCTGCCTCACGGCAGAACATTGCCGGCAGCGAGATAAATCTCATACCACTGCGCGCGGGTCAGCTCAATCTCGGTCGCTTTGACGCAGTCGCGCAGCCTGCCGACGTTCGTCGTCCCGGTCACGGGCTGCATCTTCGCCGGGTGGCGCAGCAGCCACGCCATGGCGATGGTGGTGTTGCTGACCCCGTACTGGGCGGCGATCTCCCTGATCACTTGATTGAGCTCGTGGTATTTCGGGCTGTCTAAAAACACGCCCTCAAAAAAACCGTATTGGAACGGTGACCACGGCTGAACCGTGATGTCGTGGAGACGGCAGAAATCCAGCACGCCGCCGTCCCGGTCGATCCCCGCTGGAACCTCCATGTTGACGTGGAGCCCCGCCGAAATCATGCCCGCGTTGGTGACGCTGAGCTGCAGCTGGTTTGCCACAATCGGCTGGGCGACGTACTTTTGCAAAAGCCTGATCTGAGCGGGGTTCTGATTGGAGACGCCAAACTGGCGAACCTTTCCCGCGCGGTGCAGCAGGCTGAAGGCCTCGGCCACCTCTTCGGGCTCGACGAGCGCGTCAGGGCGGTGCAGCAGTAAAACGTCCAGATAATCGGTGCGCAGGCGGGACAGAATGCCCTCAACGGCCGCCAGAATATGCTCTTTGGAAAAGTCAAATATGGTTTGGGCGCCGCCGCCGGCCACGCTCCGGGAGATGCCGCATTTGGACTGCAGGATGATCTTTTCCCGCGCGTCGCCGCGCAGCTTGACCGCGCCGCCGAAAATCTCCTCGCACTCTCCGCCGCCGTAAATGTCGGCGTGATCGAAGAAGTTCGCGCCCATCTCCAGTGCCGACCCGATGAGTCTCTCGGCCTCCGCCGGGCTCAGTTTGTTCAGGCGCATGCAGCCCACGGCGACAACCGGAACCTCCAGGCCCGAACCCCCCAATGTTATTTTTTTCATTGATTATCCCCTCTTTTCGGTTGTGCCGTTTCGGCGCAACAAAACACCCCGGGTTTCCCGAATTGACCCCTGCCGGACGCCCTATCGGGGCCTTTGCCGAAGGCCGGGCATGTCCGCTTTTTCGTTGAGCGGCGAAACCCGCCCAACGCTGCCCTCAGTATAGCGCCGCGGCGCTTTGATTGTCAAGTTTGTCCTTCGCAGTCGAGACTCTAAAGCTTTTTCAACCAGAGAATGGGGAACATTTTGCCGCATTAAGGCATGGATGCGGCGAAATGTTCCCCATTTGACAACTCACCGCTGTGCGGCTTCGGATCGGAACTGTTTAATCATCAGCCTGGGAGGTGCGGAGCAACTGCTTTGGGCAGCCCCGGGAGAGCTACTGCGACATGCCGGCCTCCAGTTCGGCAAGCGTCTTTTTTTCCAGGCGCGATACATAGCTGCGGGAGATGCCCAGCTGTTCGGCCACGTCGCGCTGCGTCATCGGCGGATGTCCGTCCAGTCCATACCGCTGGCGAATGATCTGCCGCTGCCGGGCGTCGGGCAGTTTTTCCACCAGGCGTAAAAGCTGCCCGTAAGTCTCCTCCATCTCCAGATGCTCCTGCGTGAAGTCCTCGGTCTGCAGCACATCCAGCACCGAGAGCGGCGGGCCTTCATTTTCGTTGTCCAGCGGATCACTCAGCGAGAGCTCACCGGCGCGCTTTTTGAGGTTGCGGAAGTACATGAACAGCTCATTTTGAATGCATTTGCAGGCATAGGTGGGCAGCTTGACGCTTCTGTCCGGGCGGTAGGAGTCTATGGCTTTGACGAGACCAATGGTACCGATGGAGATCAGGTCGTCCTGATCAGAGGTGTGGGTGTAATACTTCTTGATGACATGCGCCACCAGCCTGAGGTTGTGTAAGATCAGCGTTTCGCGCGCCTGCTGGTCCCCCTCAAACATTTTTTTGAGCGCGGACTGCTCCTCTTCCGGCGTCAGCGGCCGGGGAAAAGAACCGCTTCGACCGGTCAGGCGCAGACAGAGATAGAAGCTGTGCAGCAGTAAAGTGATTGCCGCGCCGAGCATGGGCATCCTCCTCCCGCAAATCGACTTACTCTCATTGTATGGTCAGAAGCGCCCTTTTGTGCCGCTTTCCTTTAAGGCGGCGGCACAAAAACGATAAACCGCCGAAAGCGTTTCGCTTTCGGCGGCCTAGGTTGTTAAAGAACCCCTCGCGTCCTCGTCCTTTTTCGGTTTTCATGTCGAGCCTGACGGCGCAGCCGGCAGGTCCTTGCTGGACTGAAAGCCGAAAAAGATTGAACCACAACGCTTTCACGGATTCACTTCGGGAAAGCATTTCTTTGCGCATCTTCGCAAAGACGCGAGCCAGACCCCCGCTTTGTCAAAGAACCGGAGGTTCTTTGACAAACTGTATATCGAAAAACCACAGTTTTTCGATATCTTATGTTTATCCCGGCTGGGGCGACGCCCGCTGAGCGCCGCGCGTCAGGTTTTTCATCCACTTAAAGCGATTGATTTTTATCACGGCGACGAAGCACTTGAGGATCTGGTCGCTCTGCAGGCAGGCGTAAATCACCCAGGCCGGCGCGTGAAAGACAAACATGGCGACAAGCGCCGACGGCAGCACAACGCCAAAGACAAAAATCGTGTCGTTGAGGAACACAAACCCGGTATCCCCGCCGGCCTTGACCAGTCCCGCCAGGCAGACCGCCTGATAACATCGCCCGACCATGGCGACCGACTGCACCAGCATAAACTGGTTGGCCACATCGAGGGTGGCCTGACTGACCGCGTAAAACGACAAAAATGGCCCTTTGGTCAAAAACACGGTCAGACCGGCCACGACGCCCAACCCGGCGAACAGAACCTGGGCCGTAACCGCGTACTGCTTTTCACGCCCAAAGTCTCCGGCGCCCACCGTTTTTCCGGTGATGATCCCCAGTCCGGCGCCCAGACCAAAGACCCAAACGGCCACAAGGTTGTTGAGCATACCGGTCATGCTCATGGAGGCGACCGCTTCGGCGCCCATCTGCCCGACAATCGCACTCTGGGCGAGCATGTTCGCCGCCCAAACGACATTGCCGCCCAGCACAGGCAACCCGTAACGGATAAAATCACGCCAGAGCGCGACGTCGCTTTTCCAAAAGTCCCGCAGCTTCAGATGCAGCTTTTTATCCACGACAAAGACATAGACGCAGGCAATCGCGCATTCAACGACGCGGGAAATCAGCGTGGCCGTCGCGACGCCCGCGACGCCCATGGCCGGCAGGCCGAATTTGCCAAAGATGAGCAGGTAGTTCAGCCCGATATTCAGAAGGGACGCCGTGAGGGAGATCAGCAGGCCGATGCGCACGCTCTCGACACTGCGCATGGTTGAAATCAGCACCTGCGACAGGCAGAACAGCAGATAGGAAAACGCCACGATGCGCACATAGTGAACAGCCTCGGTCACAATGAGGCTGTCGGGTGTAAACAGCGATACGAGCTGCGCCGGGAAAAACATAGACAGAAGACTGACGAGCAGGCCGCCCGCCATCACCAGGCGAAACGCGATGCTCACGAGTTTTTTTATGCTCTGCTTGTCCTGCCGCCCCCAATACTGCGCCGCCAAAATGAGCAGCGCAGCGCAAATGCCGTCGACATAGAACTGCAGGAAGATCTGAATCTGATTGCCGATGTATACGCCCGAGATGGCATATTCTCCGAGCGAGCCGACCATGATGTTGTCCGACAGGCCGACGCTGAACGTAATGAAGTTTTGCAGAGAGATCGGAATGGCCAACCTCACCAGCGTCTTGTAAAAGCTCCTGTCGCGCGTCAAAAGCGGCATGGTCTCCCCCCTCCCGGTTCTTCATTTCGCCCGAAGCGCAACGTTTCTCACCGCGGGCCGCGTACGCGCATTATTATACCAAGCCAAAGAGGCCACGTCAATTCATAATAGAGCGTGTACACGCGCCGGCTTTACATGGAAAACAACCGTCTTGCCTTAGCCCATGCGGGGTGCTATACTAAAACTGCGAAAGGCGCTTGAATGCGCCGGCTTGCCTTAACCCCTTCGGATCTTTGACAAAGCCGGGGAGCGGATCAACCCGCTGAAGCGGTTTGCGGGAGTGCGAGGGAGCTTTTTTGACAGTCTGAACGCCATTATGAAAGAAGGTTGGCCCATGATTCCCTCCCGCGCGCAGGCCATGGCGCTGCTTAAAGAGTATACGCAGGAGGATTTTCTGCTGCGGCACGCCCAAACCGTGGAGAGCGTGATGCGCTGGTGGGCGCGTGATCTCGGAGAGGACGAGGCACTCTGGGCGGTCGTCGGACTTTTGCACGACCTCGACTTCGAGCGGTTCCCCGACGAGCATTGCGTCAGGACGCAAGCCATTTTGCGTGAGCACGGCGTTGACGAGCTCATCGTGCGCGCCTGCGCCAGCCACGGTTATGGCCTTTTCGTGGATATCCGGCCTGAATCCGTCATGGAAAAGGTGCTGTATGCCGTGGATGAGCTGACCGGGCTGATCGGCGCGGCGGCGCTCATGCGGCCCTCGCGCAGCGTCTGTGACATGGAACTTGCGTCGCTTCGAAAGAAGTATAAAAATCTGAGCTTTGCGGCCGGCTGCTCCCGCAGCGTCATCCAGGCGGGCGCCGACATGCTGGGCATCGAGCTGGACACCCTGCTGGAACGCACGCTCAAGGCCATGCAAAGCGCGTTGGAGGAGTCCGAACGGTGAACTATTTATGTGTCACAGGCAACCCAAAGTCGGACGGTCTGTGTTATGCCGTCACGCACGCCGTGGCGCGCGGCGCCATGGAGGCCGGCGCCGCTGTGGATATTCTGCATGTGGACCAGCTGGCGCGCTGCCGCGTCTGCGGCGACGGTTGGGGCATATGCCGGGATCAACACTGCTGCGCCTTTGGCTCGGACGGCTTTAACGAGGCGCTCGAGCACATTGGGCGCGCAGACGCGCTCTGTCTGATCACGCCCGTTTACTGGGGCGAAATGGAGGAATCCCTGAAAAGCTTTACAGATAAGCTCCGCCGCTGTTCGTTCGGCCAGAGCGGCGCGCTGTCCGGCAAGCCCGTTTTGCTCGTGGCCTGTGCCGGCGGCACCGGCAACGGGCTGCTCAGCTGTCTGGAGCAAATGGACCGGCTTTGCCGGCACACCGGCGCGCTCCCCTATGACATCATCGGCGTAAACCGCTGGAACAACGACTACAAGCGGGCGGCCGCCACTGCGGCGGCGCGGGCCATGGCCGCGGGACGGCCGCATGGCCAAACCATTGCGTATTAGCTTTACGGGTTTTGGGGCAGGCGCCGTCACCGCCTCTCTATCACGCGCCGAACGTACATAGCCCAACATTGGCAGGAGGTGGCCATGTCTACGTTTTTTTCAGCCCTTTGGCGCAGGCTGTCCCGTCTGGGCGCTTTCCGCGTTGAGCCGGACGAGCTGGCGGTAAACAGGCGGCGCGTCATTGTCGCCAACAATGCGTCGGGCGTTTCTGTCAATCTGGTCGGCGGCAGCTTTATCACGGGGCTGCTCCTCCTGCTTGGGGCCGACAACGCCTTCATGGGCGTGATCTCGATGATCGGCTTTTTGGGCAACCTCTTTCAGATCTTTGCGCCGCTTCTGCTGGAGCGGTTTGAGCGCAGAAAAACACTTCTGATCGCGTGCCGCGTCGGCGGGGCGCTGATCAACGTGGTTCTCGTCGGCGTCTCGGCGCTGCTCCCGCTCGAGCAGTCGGTCAAGCTCATGCTGATCCTGTCGGCGCTGCTGGCCTTTAACATCATCTCGGCGCTGGCCACGCCCGGCCTGATGGTTTGGCACATCAAAAGCGTGCCGGACTCGGTGCGGGCGAGGTTTTTTGCGTTGCTCAACGCAACCAGCGGCGCGTTTGTGTACCTTTCCATTTTTCTGGGCAGCCAGCTTGTCGACCTCTTCAGGGCGCGCGGCAGCGAATTGACCGGCCTGATCGTATTGCGCGGCATCGCGCTTGTGATGGTGGCGGTGGACTTTTTCTTCCTGCTGCGGGTCAAGGAATACCCTACAGCGCCCGCGGCGCGGCGCATCAGGCTGCGCGACCTGCTGCTGCTCCCGTTGCGGGAGCCCAAATATCTCATCACGACGCTGATGTCATTTTGTTGGAGCTTCGCGTTTAACCTGCCCGGACCGTATTACACCATATACATGCTCCGCGACATGGGCGTGAGCTATTCCTTCCTCAACAGCGTAGGGCTGGCCAACATTCCGATCATCCTGTTCATCATGCCGCTCTGGCGGCGAAGAATTGACCGGAACTCCTGGACCAAAACGCTGGCGGTCGCCATGGCGGTCTTTCTGCTCCACTATATCGGGCTGGCCTTTGTTTCGCCCTCGTCCATCGCGCTCTATCCCGTGACCATGATTTTTGCCTTTTTAATTTTGCCCGGCGTACAGCTAGCGCTGGCAAATCTCCCCTATATGAACATCCCCGCCCAAAACCAGACCGTGTATATCGGTTTTTTTGCCGCGGCCAGCAATCTGGCGGCGCTTCTCGGCGTGTTCTGCGGGCGCGCGTTCGTCGGCGCGGCCGGAACCGTGACCGTGCTGGGCTTTGCCTTCGGCAACAAGCAGCTTTTGATGCTTTTGACCGCCGCCGTCATGCTGGTAGGCGTCGTCGTGATCTCCACCGTCGGCCGAAAGCTGGAAAAGGGCTGAGGCCATGGCCCGCCCTTCCCTAGTCCTTGTCGGCGCAGTCGATGCCCAGATCTCGGGTGAAATACACGCTGACACGGTCGTTTTCCTCGAGTTTGACCGCGCCGCAGCCCTTGGAGGCCATTTCGCCGTTGAACTTAAAAATCCAGCCGGAGAGCACTCCGTCGCTCTTTTCGGCAAAGCCGCCCACCGAGGAAATATAGACATACGACCCGCTTCCGGTGGTGACAAGCTCCACCTCGGCCTGCGTACAGGCCTCCAAAATGGCGTCATACGCGGTCATGTCCTGCGTCCAGGCGACCGTCGCGCCCTCGATCAGCCACCCCTCCGGCCCTTCGATCTTGACCAGAACATGCGCCGGCTGCTCCGAAGCGGCCGCCGGGCTGGGGGACAGGGCCGCTGTCGGCGTCTGAGTCGGCGAGGCCGACGGCCGAACGGACGACGGAGACGGAGACGGTGAGGGCGGCGCCTGAGAGGCTGCTCCCGGAGGCGGCGATTCTTTCTCACCTGTCGCGTTTTCAGTCGGCACAGAGGACTGCTCTATCTGCGGTACGGAGGGTGCGGGTACGACCAAAACAGGCGACGTCGAAACGTCGCCTGTTTTATTTTGGCCGCTCGGCGCAGAGGGGGAAGATGCGCACGCCGTCAGCCATAAAAGCACAAAGACAAGCAGTATCAGGCGCTTAATCATACAGTTTGGCAAAGACAGTGGCAACCTCCTGCCGCGTAATCAGTTCCTTGGGCCGGAAAGTCTTGCCGTCGCCCACCATGAGATTCTCAGCCATCACAGCCGTGATGGCGTCCACATAGGCCGGGTTGGCCAAGCCGATGTCGTCTGGTTTTTTCGGGCCGGGCGCGAGCGAGAGTTGCTTTGTCAGGGCGTAGGCGACTTCCTCGCGCGTGACGGCGACGTCGGGCCGGAACAGCCCGCCGCTTCCGCTGAGCACTCCGGCGGCAATGGCGCGGCAGACATGGGTGTAGTACCAGGCTCCGGGCGCGACGTCCTTCAGGCCGGGATCGGTTGCCGGGGCATTTTCAGGCAGAAACTTGGAGATGATCACGGCAAGCTCCGCCTTGTTGAAGTTTTGCATCGGGTTGTAGTTGAGCCGGTTGTCGCCCACCATGAGCGCCGTCTCAAAGCAGGTCGTCACGCCCGAGCGCGCCCAGACGGCAATCGACGGCCAGTCGCGGTAAAGCGGAAGCTCGGCGGCGGGGATGCGCGTGTACACGCTCTCCTGCGCGCTCAACTCTCCGAGCGCGAGCAGGCACTGCTGGGTGGCAAACGCGTCTGTTGTCTTGTCCGACAGCTGGTAGCAGAAGGACCCGTCGGCCAGCTGGAACGAGAGCATATTGGCGATCATCTTGTCGTCAACCACCGCGCCGCACGCCAGCAGCCCGGTAATCACCGTGGCCACGGAGCATGCGTTTTCTTCCTTTTTGGGGGACCAGGGGGATATGTAGCCGCCGTTTGCGGTCATCTGCCGCTGGAGAAAGTTGATGGCCTTGCCCGTGTTGTCGCCCTCATAGACGAGCAGGGCCATGGCGGTCATGTCGATGTCTCCCGTGCTGCCGGAGTAGGCAAAGCCGCCGTCGGCCAGCTGCTGGGCAGCGATCCACGCCTGCGCCTTCTCAAAGTCAAAGCGGGCGGGCAGCGTCTTGTTCAGCGCCAGAACGGCGTAGACCGTGTCGGTGAGACCGTCCCCAAAACTGCCATTGGGCAGCTGCTTCATCGCCAGATCATACGCGAGCTGTCCGACGCTTTTGTCGGCCACCAGGCGCAGGAGAATGTTGGACGCCAGGGCGGTCACCGTTCCGGCAGCGCTCTCCGCGGGAATAGAAACGCCCGAAATGCCGAGGGAGTACCGCGCGAGGACATCGCCCAGGCCGGCTGTCTGAGGATGGGCCGTGGCCCATTGCACGGCCTTGGCTTTTTCGGCCTGCACGCCGAGCGCAAGGGCAGTCTGCGCGAACAGTCCGCACAGCAGCACCAGCGCAAGGCCAAGGGACAACACTCTTTTTTTCAATAAAAACACCTCTTTCTCTAACTCTCTCCTTCTGAGGAGAAAAACAATCGGACCTCCACATCAAGCGAAGGCCCGGAAAAGTCCCCGTTTGGGTCTACTTTCAGCGAAGCCGCGTGAATGTGCTGTCAGTCTTTTTTCTGCGTCCAGCGGTCAACCATAGACACAAGGTTGCCGATTTCGGGCTTGGACAGCTGGGCGTCGGCGCCGAGAGCCTCGCCCTTGACGCGCATAGCCTCATCAATCAGCGAAGAGAAGATGACCACGGGGATATTCTGCAAGATGGCGTCCTCTTTGACGAGCTTTGTCAGCCGGTGCCCGTCCATTTTGGGCATCTCTATGTCGGTGATCAGGCAGGCCACCTGTGACTCCAGCGGCGTCCCGGCCATGGTGCGCTGTCTGACCTCCTGCAGCCGGACCCAGGCGTCCTCGCCGTTGGGAAACGCCGATACATTTGCGTATCCGGACTCATGCAGCGCTTCGAGAATCATTCGCTTGAGCAGCTGCGAATCCTCTGCCACAAAAATCGGCTTTTCGCTACGCTCGCGCGGGCCGAGATCCTTGATCTCAGACATCTGAATGCCGCTCTGCGGGCTGATATCGAACACAATCTTCTCGAAATCCACAATGGTGATCAGCTTGTCCCCCACTTTGGCGATGCCGGTGGCCAGGCCCTCCTGCCCGCCGTAAATGGTGTTGTCCGGTTTTTCAATGTTGGCCCAGGATACCCTGTGGATGCCCTCGACCGTGTGCACGTGGAACGCGACGCTCATCTTGTTAAAGCCTGTGATGATAAACATGTCTCGGTCGGTGTTCTCGGAGGGCGGCAGCCCCATAAAGGAGGCCAGATCAATGACGGTGATGATCGCGTCACGGGGCTTGAAAACGCCCTCGATGTTCGGATGCGAGTTGGGCATGGGCCTGACGGGGGAATACATCATGATCTCGGTGACCTTGGCGACGTTGATGCCAAAAATGTTGCCCGCGATGGTAAATTCCATGATTCCCAATTCATTGGTGCCGCTTTCCAGAAGAATTTCCGCCTCAGATGCTTTCGCCATTGCCAAACCTCCCAATATTACTGGATGGAGTACGAACCAAGGATGAATACGATGGAAGCCTCGGAAGTCTTAAAGCCGCGTCCGCTGTCAAACGTCACGGAATACAGGTTGTTCTTCACCAGCGCGCTGTTGTTTTCAAGCGCCGTTCCATCGCTCAGATTGATCAGGCCGGGCGAACCGGTTGAATAACATTTCGCGGCCCCGCTGCGCAGAAAGGCCATGCTGCCCATGCCCAGCGTCACGGTCTTCCCGCTCGGAATGTCGACGCGCTTAAAGGTCTCGGGCTGCGTGCCCGTGCTCGAACCGGACGGATCCATCTGCGCCAGCACCGCGTTGACGACCGCCGTCATGAAGGCGGGGTCGGACGTGATGGCCCCGGCGTTTGCGCCGGAGAAGTCGTCGATCATCTTCTGCAGCGAGTCCTTCGCCTGCGCGTATTTCGCGTCCAGCTCATCGGCCTGCTTTTGGGTCTGCTGAGTGATCATCTGGTCAATTTGGGCCTCCAGCTGCGGCTCAATGCCACTGAGGTAACTCAGCGTGACCAAAGGGTTGTCCTTTCCGCCAATCTCGGCGGCAAGGGCAAAGTACCCCACCGCCAGCACCGCAACCAGCAAAAACGCCAGGGTGCCAATGATCGCCCTCTTATGTGCCATACAAAACCCTCCTATGTGCGCCATTTCTATGTAAGCGGGCTTCCCGCCCGCGCCGCCAACTGTCAAAAAACAATCCTTTGCGCCGCCGTATCACATGGCCGACAATCCAAAACTCACCGCCAACGCCGAATCCACCTGCTGCATCAACTGCTCGTCCAGCCGCCCCATGCGCTCCTTCAGTCTCTTCTTGTCAATCGTCCGCACCTGCTCCAGCAGAACGACCGAGTCCCGCGACAACCCATATGTCCGTGCCGACAACTCAATATGTGTCGGCAGCCGCGCCTTGCCGATCTGCGAGGTGATGGCCGCCGCGATGACGGTTGGGCTGTGGCGGTTGCCCACATTGTTTTGCACGATGAGAACCGGGCGCATGCCGCCCTGCTCGCTGCCGACCACCGGGCTGAGATCCGCGTAGTAAATGTCGCCGCGCCGGACGGTCGTCTCCTGACGGGTCTCGGCCAGCGCTTCAGAGCCCAATCGAATGCTCGTACTGGAATCCATAGTCGCACCTCTTATGTTCAATGCTTGGCTGTTACCAGCACTAACATTGTCCCACAAGAGGGATTATTTTATACGCGCACGGCGCTTGCCGTCACACATAAAAACGCGGTACGCGTGCGCTGACCGAACACAAAAGCTCGTAGGAAATCGTCCCGGCCCGGCCCGCAAGCTCGTCCACAGGTAGCGTAAGACCGCCGTCGCGGCCGAACAGAACCGCGGTGTCGCCCGACCTTGCGTTGGGGCATCCCGTCGCGTCGACGATCATCATATCCATGCAGATGTTGCCGCGAATAGGCGCGCGGCAGCCGTTGAGCAGCACGTCCGCGCGGTTGGAAAGCGCGCGGTGATAGCCGTCTGCATACCCGCAGGTTAAAACCGCGACAGAGGCGCCCTCGCCGACGGTGAAGGTGCGGCCATAGCTGACAGTGTCGCCCCGGTGAAGACGCTTCACCTGCGCCACGGTGGCGCAGAAGCGCATCACGGGCGTAAGCGCCGGAAAACCAGCGCCGGACGGGCTGCATCCATAAAGCAGAAGCCCCGTGCGGGCCATGTTCCCCGGAACTTCATTATAGTTTATCACACCCCCGCTGTTTGCGCAATGGATAATCTCAAATTCAAGACCTTTTGCCCGCAATCCCTCAATAATCCCCGTAAAAGCGGCTGCCTGCACCGAGACAAAGCCGTCTCCGGGGAGATCCGCCGTGGCCAGATGGGTAAAAATTCCCTCCGGAACAAAGCCGGGCAGCCGGCAGGCGGCCTCCAACTCCTCCAGCGACAAAAAGCCCAGCCGCGACATTCCGGTGTCAACCTTCACATGCACCTTGACAGGCCTGCGCCCAACGGCGCCGGAAACGGCCTTGGCCTGCTCGAAATCAAACAGCGCGAGGCGCACGTCCCTCTCGGCCATTTCGGCCACCAGATCGGGCGGTACATACCCCAGCACCAGCAGCGGGGTTGTCACGCCGCCGCCGTGCAGCGCCACGGCCTCCTCGGCGGTGGCCACGGCCAGAAAATCCACCTGTTCCTCTTCAAGCCGCCGGGCGATCGGCGTCGCGCCATGCCCGTAGGCGTCGGCCTTCACAACCGCCATAATACGCTTATCGGTGATGGCCTTCACGGCTTTATAGTTGCCCGAGAGCGCGTCGAGCGAAATCTCCGCCCAGGTTCGTGCCTTTTTGACCATAAGGGCTCTCCTTACTCTATCGTTTGAAACGCGCGCGGCGTCAAGTCAGGTTTACTCCGGAAAACGTGCATCGCACGATCACCTGCCCGTCGGCCGCAAGTTCGGCCAGGACGGGCGCGCGGCTGTCCTGCGCAAACCACACGGTCTGCTCGAGCGCAGTCTCATTCCACGTGGTCTTGTATGTATAGCGCAGACACGGCTGCTCGGCCAGCTTTTCCCGGCCGCTCGACGAGACGTACCCGTCGCTCCACTGCCCGATCATCAGCGGCAGTGCCTCCAGCGGGGACAGGCCCGTTCCGGGAAGCGCGCCGAGCTCGACGATGGTCTGATCAAACGCCAGCGTCGCGCCATCGTCCCTCAGCGTGGCCGTCAGCCCGCGAATGGCCTGCGGAGACAGCGTCTCTATCGTACACGCGCCGTCCTTTTGCCATTTGTACAGCACCTCAAAGTCCAGCACGCGGTCGCCGAAGTCGGTGCGCTGCGTGACGGTCATCTCGATATGCTCTAGCGAACGGTAGTAGTCCCGAATATCTTCGGAGGACTCGCCTTCCTTCTGCCCGCATGCCGTGAGCAAAATAAGCAGCATCAGTGCAAGGGCCAGCTTTTTCATGTCTTCCCTCCATTATAGGCTGTGAGGACGCGCGCCAGCGACAAAAGCAGATCTGACGGCGTCATGGCGTACTCCCCCCAACGCCGCGCGCAGTGATCGGCAGCCTCTCCGTGCAGCCAGACCGCCGCCGAGGCTGCGTCAAACATCGTCAGGCCCTGCCCGGCCAGCGCGCCGATCATTCCGGCCAGCACGTCGCCGCTGCCGCCCTTGGCCAGCCCGGGATTCCC
The DNA here is from genome assembly GCA_031550325.1 of Oscillospiraceae bacterium. Taxonomy (GTDB): domain Bacteria; phylum Bacillota; class Clostridia; order Oscillospirales; family UBA929; genus JAVBTT01. Next base: position 29,145 of record JAVBOR010000030.1, on the reverse strand, counting down.
GGTCGTGTTGCGGCGCAGCAGCCCTTTAGGGGAGGCCACCAGCGTGTGCCGCCCCTTGAGCACAAGGACGCCGCCCGTCTTAGCGGCGAACGCACGCGCCCCCGCGTCCCGCCCGGCGCTCAAATCGCCGCCCGCCCGCACAAACTCTCCCTCGTGAGGGGTGAGAACACACGGACAATCCAGTATATGACCGTCATAGGCGTTTATGCCGTCGGCGTCCAAAACAACCCGAAGCCCGGCCTTCAGCACAAGCCCTACAAGCTGCGCAATGTCATCCGACCGGCCCAGTCCCGGCCCGATGACGCACACGTCGCTGCGGAGAAGCGCGGGTTCGATCCACGACCAGGCCTCCAGGCTGAGGCGTCCGCTCTCGTCCTCCGGCAAGGGGTGGCACATGGGCTCGGGAGCGCCGGCTGCCACAATCGGCCAGCAGCTGCGCGGCGTGCCGACGGTGACAAGGCCAGCGCCCGCGCGCACAGCGCCCATCGCGCACAGCCGCGCGGCGCCGGTGAACCCGACGCTGCCCGCCAGCACCAGCACTCTGCCAAAATCGCCCTTGTGGCTCTCTCGCGCACGCACAGGCAAAAGCGTCTTCACCAGCTCTTTGTCGATATCCATGCTCAATCCTCCAGCAAAACAACCGCCGCGGCCGTGCGATCCGTATGGGTAATCGATACGGCGGCACCCTGCATAAAGGGCTTGCCGTCTTGATCGTAGCGCACCTCTAGGCAGCCCCCCAGCAGCGCGGCGACCCCTCTTCCGGCTGCCTTGGCATAGGCCTCCTTGGCGCAGAAAATTCCCGCAGCCGTTTGCGCGGCGCGGGAACCCTTGGACGCGATATACTCCCGCTCGGCAGCGCTGTAAATGCGCTCCATAAACCGCGCATGGTGCAGAAGCCTCTCCATGCGCTCAATGTCCAGCATGTCCAGCCCGATCCTCATCGCGCTTCAAAACAGCCCGGATTGAGCTGACGAAACGCGTCCAGCATCTGCTCGTTCGGTTCAAAGACCAGCAGCGTGCGCACGCCGTCCCCTCCGGGAAAAACGACAAGCCACCTCTGCGGGCTGTCGGGCGCCGACGAGGCGTCGACCCGGCGCCCGACCGGCGTGGGCTCATAAGGACGCCCCGGCGCGCAGGGCGCCAGCGTAATAAAGCTGCGGCAGTCCACCGTCAGCAAATGTCTGCGTATTCTGCGCGCCAGAATTTTGTCCACATCAAGCTCTCCATTGGTGACCATATATTCAAACTCAACATTTTGTCTCAAAATGAGCTTCCGGCCAAACCAGAACCCGCCTGCGGCGGTCAGCGGCAAAAAGTACAGCAGGTTAACCCCCTTGAGCAGCGCCAGCGCCGGCCAAAGCGCCGCCAGCGCGGATGCCGCGGCAATCAGCAGCTTGATGAGCGCCGTCTTGGGAGAGGACCGCCTTTTGACCATGTGTTCTGTGAAGACATCCGCCATCATGAGGCCCCCTACCCGATATGAGCCGCCATATTCCCGCTCACGTCCTGCGACTCAGCGCTCAGCAGCTCGGCAAGGATGCTGTTGGACACCAAAAAGCCCTTGGGCGTCAGCCGCCAGCGATCCCCGTGACGCTGCGTCAGGTCGTATTGCATAAACCTCTCCAGGCGCCGCTCGATGGGGTCAAAGCTGACCTTATACTGTTTGGTATAGGCGTTTCCCGAAATGCCGTAGGCCGTGCGCAGTCCGCACATCACATACTCCCCGGCGCGCTCCAGCAAGGGAACCGCCGTCATTTCGTCAATGACCGAATCCCCGTTGCGCACGCCGTCGCAGTAGACCTCGAGGCTGCGCACATTGCTGTATCGCTTGCCGCCGAAGTCGCTGTGCGCCGATGGACCAATGCCGATATAGGGATCGAGCTGCCAGTACTTCAGGTTGTGCCGGCAGGCCCAGCCGGGCCTTGCAAAGTTGGAGATCTCGTATTGCTCATATCCCTCGCGCTCGAGGTACGCCACAGTGGCCAAATACATGGCAGCCTGTGCGTCGTCGTCGGGGAAGACAAACTTGTCGCGCGCCTTATAAAGCGGCGTGCGCTCCTCCACCTTCAGGCCGTATACCGAGATATGCTCGACCTTCGCGCCGACCGCCCATTCAAGCGATTCGTATAGCTGCTCGGCGGTCTGCTCCGGCAGTCCGAACAGCAGGTCGACGCTGACGTTGTCAAAGCCCGCCGCGCGTGCCTGCGCCACGGCCTCTTTCGCGCGGGCGGCGTCATGGGCGCGGCCCAGCGCCTTCAGGTGCTCGTCCTGCATGGCCTGCACGCCGAAGGAGATTCGGTTTACGCCCGCCCGGTGAAGCTTCCGCAGCTGCTTTTCATCCACGCTCTCGGGATTGGCCTCAACCGTGATCTCGGCGTTTCGCGAAACTGCCCACAGCGTCTGAATGGCCTTGAGAAGCGCCTTGATGCGGTCAGCCCCAAACAGCGTCGGGGTGCCGCCGCCAAAATAGACCGTGTCGATGCCCACGCCACCCTTGGCCTTCTTGCCCGTAAACTCGGCGGTCTCGCGCAGATGCGCCTGCATGACCTTGAGGTAGTCGTCCAGCCCGCGTTTATCGACGTCCGTCAGCGAATAAAAGTCGCAGTACACGCACTTGCTGACGCAAAACGGAATGTGCGCGTAAAGCCCGATCTGATTGCTCATGTCTTTGCGTATTCGTTGCAGAGCACGTACAGGCGCGGCTCGTCCTCCTCAATCGTGGAAAACCGGGGCATCTCCTCCAGAAACCGGTTGTCGTTTACGTCGTCGTTGACCTGCGAGACCTCGCCCACGAGGCATACGCCCTTGCCCTTCTCGCCCCAAAAGCTGTGGTACTGATAGGGCAGCAGCGTAATGCTCTCCCCCGGCTTCAGCGTGATCACCGAGCCGGCGTCCACCGTGTAGCTTCTCGCGTCGACATTGACCCTGACGGGCGTGTCGGCAAGTGCCTCGTCGTTCGTTGCGTTATAGACGCGCACGAGCAGGTTGCCGCCTCCCCTGTTGATGATGTCCTCCATCTTCGCCCAGTGGAAGTGCATGGGCGTTACCTGCTCCTCGCCCACGATCAGCAGCTTTTCGGCGTATGTTTTTTTGTTGTCGGGACGGCTCAGGTTCCCGTTTCGGATCGTGAACAAAAACAGCCCGACCTTGCGGTAGTCTCCCTTACCGTAGTCGGTCATATCCCAGCCCAGCATGTTGTCGCGGATCTCACGGTATTCGTCGCCAGCGCTCTCCCACTGTCCGGGGGTCCAGAACGCAAACGGCGGCAGATTAAAGTTCATGGCGCGGATAAATTCGATGTTTTTCACAATCTCGGCGTTGATAAAAGATCGTTTCACAGGACATTCTCCTTTGAGTTTCGTGTCTATTGATTCAGAAGAATAGAATATCACGCCTTCCCCGCGCGGTCAAGTGTCACGGGCCGTTCCCGCCGCCGCGGGGTTGATTTTTGCCCGGCATGATGATACACTGAATGAAGTATCCCCCGCAGTGAAGATGTCCGTGCGCGTCAGTGTCGCGCTGAAGGAGGTGCGTTGTGAACTCGGGAAAAATCAGCGGCTCTTCTGCCGCCATTCGTCAGTACGCCGCGCAGACGAAGTTTTCGTCCGCCATGTTCAGGCAGAGTCAAAAGCAGCAGCTCCCCCAGGACGCCCAGCCGCGCACCGACGCGCGCCGGCCGCAGTTTGCGCTTCGCTCCCCGCTTGGGCGCCGCATTGATACATACGTCTGAGGCGGCTAAAGGCTTGCGGGGCTCTTCTTACCAGGTTTTGTACTTCTGAGCGGCGCTTCCGGGGCCAGAGCTGCGGGCGCGCCGCTTAGATTCGTTTATGGGCAAAAAAGGCTGATGACAAAGACTTTTCCGACCCGAAGCCGCACAGTGGCGAGTTGTCAAATCCGGAAGATTGGAGGCGCTAAAGCGCCCTAATGCGGCGAAATGTTCCGGATTTGCTGGTCGGAAAAGCTTTGGAATCGCGACTGCAACTTTTGTCAACAGTCTGAGTCTTTGTCAAAGAGCCCTCGGTTTTTTGACAAAGCTGAGGTCAGGCTCGCGGCTTTGCGAAGACGCGCGAAGATTGACTTGCGGCCATACGTAGGCGCGGCTTTGGACGCTTTCTTTCGGAGATTTTGACGATTATTATCCAAAGTTGTCCCTTTTTAGGGGATAACTCCCTTGAAATGAATACTGAAAATGTGCTATACTAAGCCAATGGCGTCTTTATACGTATGATGGGGCGGTGAAATGGTGACCGACACAGTAACCCCGGGCCTGAAAAACGCTCTTTTGTCGGGAGTTTGCATTGCGGCTGTTTTCCTTTGGCTCACGCTGCTGATCGGAGAACCCGGCTCAACATGCCTCATTGCGCTTCCCTGGCCGGCGACGCTCGCCGCTGCGGTGGCGGGCTTCTTTACCGCATTAACCGCCGCCAGATTTGTCTCGCGGCGCGCTGCCGTTTGGACGCGCTGCGCCGTCTTCGCCGTTTTGGTTTTGGGCGGCTTTTGCGGGCTTTGGGTGTCGTTGTCCGGCGCCGCCTGTGTGGCGTGCGCTTACGGTGTGTTTTCACTGATGTTCTTTTTGCTGATGCCGCTTTTGGCCGAGCGCAGCGGCAGTATTCGCGTTTTCCAGGCCGGCATGTCGCTGTCTGTCGCGCTGGCGCTGCTTTATGGGCTTGTTTTGCGCGCGTTTGTGCCCACCGAGGTGCTGACGCCTGTTCTGCTCGCCGTTCTTCCGCTGGGCGGCGGCGTTTCGGGACTGCTCGCGATGCGCGCGCCGCCTGAGGAAGCGCCCGCCCCCTGTTCGGAGACGCGGCCGAGGACGTCCATGTTCCTGCTGTGCGCGGCGGCCTGTCTGTCCGCCGTTTTCGCCGCGCTGGAGGTTCTGCGCCTCATGGGACGGTCGGAAGGCGCGGGAGGCGGGCGTTGGGGGGCGTTTCAGGCCTGGATTCTTGTCGGCGCGCTTTTTTTCATTGTGATGATCTGGCTCTATGGCCGTCTTTGTCAAAAAGGGCGGTACTGGCAGGCATGTTATATCGTCTTTACGTCCTTTTGCCTGGGCGTTCTGTTTTCCCTGCTCTTCCGCACAGCCCAGAGCGACCTTTTGCGCGATTTGCCCAGCATGCTGTATGTTGTGGCGGGCGCCGGCATGCTCGTCCTGTTTTTCAGCTATGCGGTGCGGGCCGTTTCGCCGGTCAACCGGGGCATGATGTGCGGACTGGCGTATATTCTGTGCCTGTGGGCGCTGACCGCGTTTATTTACCGCGACGACCTGTACCTGCTGTTTTCCTTTTCCTGGTACGGCGCCGTCGGCATCGCGCTGACCGTGTTTGTGCTGATGCTCGCGCCCATACTCTTCAGGGACCTGAGGCCCGAAGCGGCGGCGCAGCCCGCCGCCGAGAGCGAGGCTCCGCCCAGGGAGAACCGGGACGTTCTGGACGTTGAAAAGCTGACGCAAACGCTGACAAACGCCGAGAAGCGCGTGTTTTTCCTCATATTGAGCGGCTATTCCAATCAGCAGATCGCCAACGAGCTGTACATCTCCATCAACACCGTGAAGTTTCACATTCGCAATGTGCTGTCCAAGGTTGGCGTGCAGAAAAAGAGGGATCTTGTCGCATACTATTTAAACGGGCACCCCACTGAGGGATCTCTGCGCAACGAGGATGTGTAGTTTTCCCGCGCAACCTGAGGAGGAAGCTGATGACCGATTTCACCGAGCGCCGGCTCTCCGGCGAAACTCTGTTTCACGGAAAAGTGTTTTCCATAGAACGGGACGACGTTTTGCTGCCCAACGGGGCTAAGTCCACGCGCGAGGTCGTGCGCCATCCCGGCGGCGTCGCCGTTCTGGCAGTTGACGAACACGAAGGGATTTATCTTGTGCGCCAGTTCCGCTACGCCGCTGGCCGCGAACTTTTGGAGATTCCCGCCGGACGCATTGAGCCCGGCGAGGACCCGGCCGTGGCCGGAAGGCGTGAGCTTGCCGAGGAGACCGGTCTGCGCTGCGCGAAGTTTGAAAGTCTGGGCATGGTTCTGCCCACCCCCGGCTATGACACCGAGCGCATTTACCTCTACCTGGCGAGTGGGCTGACGCAGGGCGACTGCTGTCCCGACGACGGAGAGTTTGTGCGCGCTGTCTATATGCCGCTTAATGAAGCGCAAAGCCTTGTTCTGTCGGGCGGCATTGACGACGCCAAAACCATGGCGGCGCTGTACCGGTACGCGTTGCGCGCCGCGCGCGGGTGACCGGAGTGGGGAGAAAAGCGCTGGTCATTGAGGACGAAAAGCAAATTGTGGACATTGTGTCGTTCCATCTGCGGCGCGAGGGTTTTGAGACGCTCGTGGCGTACGACGGCGCGCAGGGCCTGCAAATGGCGCTGAAGGAAGCGCCGGACATCATCCTTCTCGACGTCATGCTGCCCGAAATGGACGGGTTTGCCGTGTGCCGCGAGCTGCGCAAAACAGACCCCCTCACACCGGTTCTCATGCTGACAGCGCGCGAGGATGAGTCCGACAAGGTGCTGGGGCTGGAGCTGGGCGCCGACGACTATATCACCAAACCGTTTGGCGTCAAGGAGCTCATGGCGCGGGTGCGCGCCAACGTGCGCCGCTCGGCGCACGAGGCCAAGCGGGCCGAGCCTGAGGAAGTGCTGACGGTCGGCGGGATTTCTCTGCACACGGGCCGCATGAGCGCCACCGTCAACGGCGCGCCCGTCGAGCTCAGCCAGCGTGAATATGACCTGCTCTACTATCTCATCAGTCGCCTTGACCGGGTGGTGAGCCGCGAGGAGCTCATGGAAAACGTCTGGAACTTCGCCTACTATGGGGACTTGCGCGCCGTTGACGTCGCGGTGCGGCGGCTGCGGGAAAAGATTGAGGCCAATCCCGCCGAACCCGTCCACATTTTGACGCGCCGGGGCGCCGGGTATCTGTTTGCGTCCGGAAAGGCCTGATCGCTGTGTTTCGAAGCCTGCATATGAAGCTCGTCTTCATCCTGATCCTGCTCATACTGTCCTTGATGGCCGTGGTGGGGGTTTTCCTCATCAACTCGGTCGTGGGCTTTTATATCGGAGAGTTTTCCAACCAGATGTCCGAGTCGTTCAGCGACAACCAAAACTTTGTCGAGGCGCTGCGTCAGGCGGCCACCGAGGATAACGCCCCGGCGCAGCTGGCCCAGGTTGTCGAGGCTTACGCCGCGCCGCTCGGCATCGACGGCGGACAGCGCAAGTTTTTTATCCTCGACGGCGGCACGGGCGCCTATCTCGGCGGCAACGACCCCGGCGACATCTCGATCGACCTCACGCCCAACATTCTGACGGCGCTCGGCGGGGAGGTCGGCTACAAGCTCCGCGAGACCGACGCCTTTTTCGACTGCGCGGTGCCGTTTCCGGGAAACAGCGGCAGCTACATTGTCTATATCCGCGACACCAAGGCCAACCTCAGGCGGCTGACCTCCGATCTGTTCATGATCGTGGTGCAGGCCGTTCTGTTCGGGTTGGCCATTTCGATTGTCCTGAGCTTTTTCCTGTCCAAGACGATGTCGACGCCCATCGAAAATCTCACGCTTTCGGCGACCAAGGTGGCCTCGGGCGATTTCTCCCAGCCGCTTGAGGTGCGCTCGACCGACGAAATCGGCGTGCTTACGCGCACATTCAACAACATGGCGCGCGTGCTCCAGGAGACCATTGAAACCGTGGAGAGCGAGCGCGACAAGTTCGGCGCGCTTTTTCAGCACATGACCGACGGCGTGGCGTCGTTTGACCGCTCAGGTGCGATCGTCCACATGAACCCAGCCGCCATCGCGCTGCTCAATCTGCGCTTTATCGAGGGCATGACCTATGACCAGGTGCTCGGGCACATCGCGCCGTTTCAGGACGTCATGCTGCTCAAGCCCCCTGAGTTCATCGAGCACGGCGTCACGATCGGCAACAAGCACCTGCAAATCTTTTTTGCCCCTTTTGGCGGCGACACCGCCGAGGGCGGCGCGCTTGCCGTCATCCACGACGTCACCGAGCAGCAGCGGCTGGACGAGGTGCGGCGCGAGTTTGTGTCCAACGTCTCTCACGAGCTGCGCACGCCGCTGACCAACATTCGCAGCTATGCCGAAACGCTGACCGAGTCCTCGGACATCCCCATGGAGACGATCATGGGCTTTGCCCAGGTCATCGTCAACGAGGCCGACCGCATGACGCGGCTTGTGCGCGACCTGCTCACGCTGTCGCGGTTTGACTACGGGCAGGCAAACTGGAACCCCGAGCTGTTCTCGTTTGCCGACAGCCTGCAGAGCGTGTACGACGTCATGCTGCTCGAGGCCGGGCGGCACGGCCACAAGCTCACGCTCGACATTCTGCCCGGTCTGCCGGACATCTGGGGCGACTCCTCCCGCATCGAGCAGGTGCTGCTGAACATTCTTTCCAACGCCATCACATACACGCCAGACGGCGGGCTCATCGAGCTTTCGGCGGGACAGGTGGCCGATGAGATCTGGTGCCGCGTCAAGGACAACGGCGTGGGCATTCCCGTGGAGGATCTGCCGCGCATTTTTGAGCGTTTTTACCGTGTGGACAGGGCCAGATCCCGGCAGTCGGGCGGCACAGGGCTTGGGCTGGCCATTGCCAAAGAGATCATCGAGGCCCATCACGGCTATATTGACCTGCAGAGCCACTACGGCCACGGCACGGTGATCACGATGACGCTTCCCATCAGCCGCAACAAGCCGGAGGAGACGCCGTGAAAAAGTTGACAGGCATCAGGGAGCTGCTCAAATCGGTTCTGCTTGCCGCCTTGTTTCTGCTGACCATCGGCCTCACGCTGCGCGCCTTGATCTCTGATCCGGCCATGCTCAGCACCCCGGCCATGGCCTGGGCTGCCCCGTTGCGCTGGATTTGGGGGTTTCCCCAGCAGCCGCCCGAGGTCACTGTCGCTCTGGAAACCACTTTTGAGCCGGCCACCCGGCCGGTGTCGGTTGCGCTTCGCGCGAAAGGCGTCATGCTCGGCGCCAGCGCCGACGCGGCGGGGATCGGCGCCTTCCAGCGCCTGCTGCAGCCGACGCTGCGCGAGGCGCTGGGTACGGCGGGCAGCCCCGTACAGATCACCCGCGAGCAGTGGCTGAAAGCGCTGGCCGGTCCGGGCGCGTACATTGAGTACGACCTCGCGCTGCCGCTGGACGTGCTTGCCGCCTGGATTTCCACCGATTATGCGGGCGGCGCGACCGCCGGCAGGCTTCTGCTGAGTCAGACCGGCGGCGGCGTAGCCCTTTTGTATGAGGACGCGCAAAACGGGCTTCTCTACCGCTGCGACACCGCCGCGGCCGCGGCGTGGCCGGACTGGGACGAGCTTCCGGACGCAAAGCCCTGCTTCTTTGCCTTCGAGCAACCCGATCAATACCCAACCGTCCCCTCCGACGCGTTTTTGATGGCCGACGCGCCGGTCCTTCCGAGCGCCGCCGCCACCACGGTGGACGCCACCCTCTACACTGCGCAGTTTCTGCGCGCGCTGGAAATGGAGCAGGGCGCGCACTACACCGAGGCCGACGGCACGCGGGTGTATGTGGACAGCTTGCGCGCCTGCCGTTTTTCCCCGGACGGCGTGATTGACTATCAAACACTCGACGAGCAGGAAATGGCGATGTTCGCAGCCTCGGATACGACGGCCGCCCATGTTGAAATGGCGCGCGGGCTTCTGGCCACGCTCTCCCCCGCGCTGGGCTCCGCGGAGTTCCAGTTGAGCGAGGTGCGCGGGCAGACCGTTTTCACCTTTTCGCTTTGGCTTCACGGCGCGCCGGTCTTTGACGGCTCGTCCGCCACGGTGGAGATTGAAAACGGGGTTATCGTCCGGGCCGATATCCTTCTGCGTCAATACACGCTCACCGATGAATCCATTCCTCTCCTGCCCGTTCGGCAGGCCGCTGCGCTGCTGCCCGCCGGCACGCTGCCGGGCGTGAGTTATGCCGCCGACGGCGGCGCGTACAAGCCAAGCTGGTACGCGCGCCGACGGAATTGATGGAGGGATACGCATGGATTGGCCAAAAGCGAAGACCTCTATGATCGTCCTTCTGCTGTTTATCAATCTGGTGCTCATCGCCTTTTTAAGCGCGCGCGCATGGAGCGGCGCTGCCGAGACCAGGCGGGAATCGGAGGCGCTGCTGAGCTTGCTGCGCGAGGCCGGGCTGGAGGTCTCTTCCTCCGCGCTTTCCGACGAAACGGCCTATGTATGTGACATTCCCAGAGATTCCGCAGCCGAACTCACCGCCGTAACGGCGCTCAACGGCGGCGCGGTCACCATGCAGAATCTGGGCGGCGGCAGTTTTGAAATGACCGGCGCCGCATGGAGCGCTCATTTCCGCGCCGACGCGACCTTTTCCTGCCAGCCCAATTTTCCTGTTCCTACACAGGATCCGGAGGCGCAATGCGCCCGGTGGCTTCGCGCCATGGGCTTCTGGATGGCACTGGAGGAACCCGTATTTGAGCCGACGACGGCTGGGCTCCACCTCCAGGCCGATGTCAACGGGCTTCCCCTGTGGGGCGCGGGCATTGATTTTGTGCTTGAAGACGGCGCTTTGACGTCTTTTTCAGGGCGCTGGCCGCTGGGGACGCCTCAGATAACATCCCGCGCTCCTTGCAAAACAGCGGGCTGGTGCCTGCTCTCCCTGGCCAGCGGGCTGAGCGCGCAGGGTGTCTCGCCGGGAGCGCTTGTCGAGCTCTCCCTTGGGTATAACGCCGAGCTCATCTCCACCGACGTCCTGCGGCTTACTCCTTTTTGGCGGGCCGATCTGGACAGTGGGCGCTATTACATCAACGCCATGACGGGCCAGTTTTTCGGCAGCCTGACCTGACACATTGCCCGCGCGTCAACGAGCCCCACGCATCCGCACCCTTTTGCGGTTTTTACGCCGAGCCTGACGGCGCAGCCGCAAGGTGCTTTCTGGGATAAAAACCGCAAAAGATGAGACCAAAAGGCATTCCCGGATTCATTCCGGGAATGCCTTTAGTCTGTAGACAAACCTTCGATTTGTCTACAAACGGGAGCAGGAACGCGTCTTCACAAAGACGCGAGCCTGTCCCCGCTTTGTCAAAGAACCATTGGTTCTTTGACAGCCGTAAGGGCTTTAGTTGCGGTACAAGGTGATGCCCGTGCCGGAAAACGCGTCGACCGGATCTGTCAGCGTGTTGCCAAACGCGTACACCGTCTTGAGCTTTGGGCAGTCTTTCAGCGGCTGCAGCGTCTGAACGGCGTTGTTCTCCAGACGCAGCACAGCAAGCGCCGGGAGCCCGCGAAGCGGCTCGACGCCGGTGATCTTGTTCTTGCTGGCCTCCAGCTCGCTGAGCGAGGTAAGGGACTCCAGCCCGGTCAGCGCGGCAATCTGATTGCCCGACACGTCCAGGGTCTCGAGCGCCGCAAGCGTGCTCAGCGCCTCCAGGGCCTCAAGCTCATTGCCCGGGGCCTTTAAAACGCGCAGAGCAGTGAGAGCGCTCAGCGCAGAGAGCGAGGTCAGCGCGTTGCTTGAGATATCCAGTTCCTGCAGAGCCGTAAGGCCCTGTATTTCAAAGAGCCCGCTCAGATAGTTGTGCGCCACCGACAGCGTGGTCAGCGCCTTCATGTTCTGCAGTCCGTCGAGCGTCACGATGCGGTTTCCCGACAGATCAAGCGACTTAAGCGCTGTCAGCTCCCGCAGCACGCTCACGTCCTGGACGGCGTTTCCGGCCAGATTGAGCCCTGTGAGCGCCGTCAGAGCGCGCAGATCCTCCAGCTCCATCAGGCTGTTGCTGCTCAGATTGAGCTCTGTGAGCTCTGTCAGTGCCGACAGGGGCGTGAGGATGGTCATCTGGTTCTCGGGCAGTGAGAGGACGCGCAGCCAGAGCATTTGGCTGATGACCTCAAGATCCATCGAGTCCAGGCTCATGCTCTGAAGACGTAGCTCCGCCAGCTTGCCCATCTTCGGCAGAACCGAAATATCGCAATGCTCGCCAAGCCCCTGCAGCGTGAGCTTCGTCAGCCCGGTCAGCGGTTCCAGGTCGCTCAGCGTCTTGTACGCCGCAGGTTCCACGGAATGAAGCTCGGTCAGCGCCGCCGCCTCGTCCGAATAGAGCTCGCCCTCGGGCTTGTTCAGGGCAGCGCGCACGTCGCGCTCCACCATCGGATCGGCAAACGTAAGCGGCACCCGCACATTTTCCAGTCTGTACTCGGCAACCGCCCAGCCAGACACTATTCCCGCCTCATCCACCATGACGGCCTTGACCTGCGTAATCCCCGGCTGAAGCGTCAGCGGCTCCGTGTACCTATCCCGCTCTATCGAAGGGATCTCCCCCTCCCAGGAGATATAGCAGCTATAGCCCTCCGGCACGGTCACCGACACCTCCAGCAGATGCTGATACACGCCGCCCAAGGGCTGCGGCACCGGATCAGCCGGCCGCAGCGCGGAGAGCTTCTCGGCCGTGAGCGGGTTTTTAACGCCGTCCAGCAGCGCCACCGCGTCATACAGCTTGTCCTGCGTCACAAAAACAGCGCTCAGCGCCGCGTAAAACGGTACGGGGTCGGCTGCCTCCTCCAAGCCCTCATGCAGGATATACTCGGCGCGGGAAAACGCGCCCATCCCGGCCAGCATTTCGGCCAGGCGCAGCCGCAGCGTGTCGTCCCCGGGCGTCATATCCAAGCGCTTCTGCAGCATTTCCGCCGCGCGCTCGGGCCTGTTTTCCTCAATGGCGCGCGTGGCCTGCGAGGTATAGTACCACTGCAGCGCCCGCCCGCCAAATAAAAGCCATCCGCCCGCGAGCGCAATGATCACGCACACCGCGATGACCCATGGCACAATTTTTTTCATGGTTTCACCTGCTTTGGGAATCATTGTACCATGCGCCCCCGCAAAACGCAAGAAGAGCCGCCCAAGCGAAGAGCCGCCCGCCCGAGCATGGACCCGCCGCCTTCGGCGTCAGGCTCGACGTGGTTTTGCGCAAAGGAACGAAGAGGCGGCCTTTGTCTACAGGCTGAGGCCCGCCGGACAAAATGTCCGGCGGGCCTTGAAGCGCTATGCCTTTTTGGTTACCGCTGATTATTTGGCTGCAACGAGAACCCAGATGTCGGTGACAGTCGCGTCTGAGTTGTTCCAGTTGAAGTACGCGGTGTAGGTGTTGTTGTCGGTGTCCATCGTGAAGTCAGCCAGATCGGTGATCTCTGCGCAATCAGTGCCCTGGATGACATAGAGTTTGACCTTGGAGAACTCGCTGCGGAAGATTGTGTCGGTGGCGGTTCCGTCGTTGCCCAGACCAATGATGCCGCCGCTGACGCCGAGGACTCTGCCCTTGAAGTAGCCGGTCGACTCGGAGCTCATGTAGGTCGTGGTGGTCTTGCTGGTGTATGCGTTGGTGGCGCCCCAGATAATGTCAACGATTTCGCCTGTGGCGTTGTCAAGCTTAATGATCTGGTTTTTGAACTTCAGGTTAGTGGTCGCGGTGGCCTTGGTTCCGTTGATCTTCACATCGGCGACGGACACATAATCCTTGACCACAGTACCGTCAAAGGCCGAGAAGGTAACGGTCTTGTCACTGTTATAGCTGCCGTGGTCGGTCGCGAAGACATACTGGAAGTTGGAGGCCGCGTCAAAGCTCGGCATCACAGCGTAATACAGGACGTCAAGCCCGCTGACCTGATCAGCCGCTGCGGTGGAAGCGAGGGTCTTAACCTTGTCAACAGCCAGCGCGGAGGACACGGCGTACTTGACGGGCTTGTTGCGCACACCGACGACCGCGTCAGAAGAGTCAGTCAGGAAGAACGCGGTGTTGGCGGCGATGTAGAACTCTTTGGTGTTTGTTGAGCCGATGGGAAGTTTAATCATAGAGGACGTGCCGTTATAGGCGGGCACCGTCTGCGTGGCTGCACTGCTCGTAGTGGAAGCGGCAGTGTCAAGAACGATCAGGCCGTCGCCGTCAATCGTGTAGGAGAAGTATCCCGTAGTGGTGGTTTTGTTAGCCATGGCGGCATAACCCGTGCTGTCTTCGCTGACGACATAGCCCTTGCCCTTGGGATCCTTGAGGGACCAGACGCGGGCGGTGACAACGTCAGACGTGTCGCCCATGACGCTGGAGTCCACAACGAACTTCTCAACGTAGCAGTACTGGGTAGCTTCGGCAACCTCGGACGAAGCGCTCACGGCCTTGGCGATTTTCGTGCCGAAGACGTAGAACGTGAAGTCCTTGGCAAGGTTTCCGGCCGGGTCAAACGCGGTGAGGCCGGTAATCGCGTAGTTAGAGTAGTTGGTGCCGTTGATGACAAAGGTGGCGCCGGCGTCGCGGGTGCGGCTGACCTGAGCCTTCAGTGTGGTGGCCTTGTTGATCAGGTAGACGCTGCCCACCGGGGCAATGGTGACGTAATCGTTGGCGGCCAGGGTGTCTTTGGTTTCGATGTACTTGGTCTCAGTGGCGGTCGTCATGACGGCCTTGGCGGTGACCTTTCCGCCCGAAACCTTGCTGATCTGGGTGAAGGTCAGGTCTTCAAAGAACGCGTATGTGGCGACGGTGGCGCCATTTTTGAAGATCAGGCGGACATTGTTGTCGGCTTTGGCGGCGGCAAAAGTGTTACGCACGGTCGTGGCATCCGTGCCAATCGCGTAGTTGACGTAAGTGCCCGTCGTGGCGTTGTTGGCAACAGTATCGCCGTCGCCGTTTACGAGGGTTGTGCCACTAACTGTCAGGCCGCCCACAGAGTAGGTGTCCATTTTATCGGTGTAGTTGACCGAGCCGTAAATTTTCGAGGCGGCGCCGGTGGTCTGGTTGATCTTCGCGTAGAAGTACACGTCACGGCCAATGGCCTCGACGGGCAGATCGATCGAATAGGTCTGGGATCCGGTAAACGTGCCGGCGACGACACTGGTCATGCGGATCTTGCCCGAGGCGGCGACGGCGCCGCTGACGGCAGCTATGTCGTTGGCGGCAACGGTGCCGCTTACACGGGTATAGTCATAGTACTTCACGCCGGCGAGCAGGAGATCGTTGGAGCGCTCGGCGGACTTGCGGGTATAGGTCATGCCGGAGCCGTTGTACTGCATGGTGTACTCCTGCATGGCGGCCTCAAGCGCGAAGTTGAGGATGACGGCGCACTCAACGCGGGTCAGGGTGGCGTTGTTGGCGGCGTTGAAATCACGCACGATGTTGATGTCGCCTTCGGTGGCGATGACAAGGGTCTTGTTGGCCCAGTTGTAGGCGTCGATGCCTTCGTAGGTGCCGTTGATGCCCAGCGCCGACAGAGTCATGCGCAGCGCCTGGGTGTAGCTGATGGTGCCGTTCGGGCTGAACACGCCGTCTTTAGAGGTGGCGTTGGTGGGCGCCTTGGTTCCGCTGATCAGACCCTGGCCATAGGCCCAGGCGATGTACTTTTCGCCCCAGTGGCCCACGATGTCGGCGAACGCGGTGTTGGTCCACACGCCGGCGATCTCGGCGCCGCCATGCATGAACTTGTACAGCATGGTGACGAACTCAGCGCGGGTGACCGAACCCTGCGGGTTGAGGTTGTTGTTGTTGTCGCCCTTGAGGATGCTGAGGTCGACGGCCATCTGCAGGCTGTCACGGAAATAGTCGCCGTCGTCGAGATAGTCGTTCATGGCGTCGTTGGCGTCGACATCGGGGTTGATGTCGGCAAACTCGTCAATCGACTTCGCCGATGCGGAAATGACCAGCGAGAAGACCATAACGAGCGCGAGTGCGAGAGACAAAAATCTCTTCATGTTACGCATGTGAATATGTACCTCCTTAAATTTGGGGCGTATGCCCGTCTTACACTTGCTACTTTACAGCATGAACGGAAAAAGGTCAAGATCTTTGAGCGGTTTGTAACACACCGGTAACATTGCGGTCGGCCATCCCCCGCGTGCGCAGCAAAAACAGGATTGCGCGCGCCAGCCAGTCGAGCATCATGGCCAGCCAGATGCCCTGCAGGCCCATGTTCAGCGTGACGCCGAGCACCCACGCCGCCAGTACGCGCAGCAGCAGCATCGAGCCGATGGACACCCACATGGTGTAGGTGGCGTCCCCCCCGGCGCGCAGCGCCTGGGGCGTGACAAAGGACGGCGACCAGAGCAGCGGCGTGAACACCAGCATGATCAGCATGACATCGCGCGTAATGGCAAAGGTCACGGAGGACGGCTCAAACAGGTTGATCAACGGATTCAGGGCGGCAAACATCAGCGCGCTCATGGCAAGCTGGGACAGCGAGCTCACCCAGGTCAGCCTGAAGGTCTCCTTTTTCGCCTGCGCGCGCATTCCGGCGCCGACGGTCTGCCCGACAATGGTCACCGCGATGATCTGCAGCGAGCCTCCCGGGAGATTTAAAAACATCGCGAGGTTGTTGGCGATGGAGTTGGCCTCCAGCACGGGCGTGCCCATGCCCGACATAAACACCTGCACCACCAGCTTGCCGCCGTTGAAGATCAGGCTGTCCACGCCGGCGGGGACGGCGATTCTCAGCACGGGCCGCATGACCTCCATGCTGGGCTTCAGCGGCATCCGCGACGGATAGACCCCGGCCTTGCCCCGGTAAAGCCAATAGGACAGCAGCGCCGCGGGGAAGAGCCGGGACATCATCAGGCCGACGCCAGCGCCCTGAACGCCCATGCTCAGCCCGTAAATGCACAGACCGGCCGAGGCGAGATAGGCCACGTTGGACAAAATGGAGCCCGCCATCGGCATGGCGGTATTGCCGGTGGCGCGCATAATCCCGGCGATTGTGGAAAAAATGGCCTGCAGAGGAAGAGAAATGCTAGACCAGAGGAAGTAAATTTGCGCTGCCTCAATAACGTCGGGCTCGGCTGAGCCGAACAGAAGCATCAGCAGCGGCCTGTTCAGCGCGGTCAGCAGCGCGCCCATGGCCAGCGAGACGTACAGCACCGTGGTCAGCGAATGGGAGGACGCGCGGCCGGCCTCGGCATACCGCTGCCCGCCGATGTCCTGACTGACCACGACCGTCACGCCCGAGGCCACAGCGGTAAACGCGTTCATCACGAGAAAATTCAGCGTGCCGAGCATGCCGACCCCTGCCATGGCTGCGCCCGACACAGACCGCACCATGATCGTGGCCAGAATGCCGATCATGACCGCAAACCCTTGCTCCGCCAACACCGGCCAGAACATCCGCATCATGCGCCGCCAATCAAACACCCGGAAAATCCCCCTCACCAACGCTCGCGCCATGTCTTTACATATTTATACCATGATGCTATAATAACCACAAGCATTTTTCAAATACTTTGCCGCCCATTGGAGAATTTGTCATGACAAATCAGCAAAACATCCGCAATTTCTCTATTATTGCCCATATCGACCACGGGAAGAGCACGCTTGCCGACCGTTTGATTGAAGCCACGCACTCGGTGGAGCAGCGTGTGATGTCCGACCAGATCCTTGACAATATGGATCTTGAGCGCGAGCGCGGCATCACCATCAAGGCGCGCGCCGCCCGTCTGCCGTACACCGCAGCCGACGGACAGGAGTATACGCTCAACCTCATCGACACGCCCGGCCATGTCGACTTCAACTACGAAGTATCCCGCTCGCTGGCTGCCTGCGAGGGCGCCATTTTGGTGGTGGACGCCTCGCAGGGCATTGAGGCGCAGACACTGGCCAACACCTATCTGGCCATGGATCACAACCTGGAAGTGCTTCCGGTGATCAACAAGATCGACCTGCCCGCCGCAGACCCCGAGCGCGCCGTGCGCGAAATCGAGGACGTGATCGGCCTGCCCGCCGAGGCAGCGCCGCGCATTTCGGCCAAACAGGGCGTCGGCATAGACGCCGTTCTGGAGCTCGTGGTCAGCAGCGTGCCAGCGCCGAAGGGGGATCCCGACGCGCCGCTGCGCGCGCTCGTATTTGACAGTCAGTATGACGCGTATAAAGGCGTCATTATCTTTTTACGCGTGTTTGACGGTGTGCTTCGCCCCGATGAAACCGTCCGCCTGATGGCCACGGGCGCCGAGTATCTCGTCGTGGAAACAGGCTATATGCGCCCGCTCGGGCTGGAGCCGTGCGGCGAGCTGTCTGCGGGCGAGGTGGGCTATTTCACTGCGTCCATTAAAACGGTGCGCGACACCAAGGTCGGCGACACGGTCACGCTGGTCGACCGCCCGGCCGCCCAGGCGCTGCCCGGCTACCGAAAGGTGCAGCCCATGGTGTTTTCGGGCGTGTACCCGACTGAGGGGGATAAGTACCCGGACCTGCGCGAGGCGCTTGAAAAACTCTTCCTCAACGACGCCTCGCTGACCTTTGAGCCCGAGACGTCGGTCGCGCTGGGCTACGGCTTCCGCTGCGGCTTTCTCGGCCTTTTGCACATGGAGGTCATTCAGGAGCGTTTGGAGCGCGAGTACAACCTCGATTTGATCACCACGGCGCCGAGCGTCATATACCATCTGACCCTGACCGATGGCACGCGCCTTCAGATTGACAATCCGCTCAACTATCCCGACCCGGCGCGCATCGAGATCTCCGAGGAGCCTTTTGTCAAGGCCAGCATCATCACGCCGCAGGAATATGTGGGCAATCTCATGGAGCTGTGCCAGGACCGGCGCGGCGTGTTCAAGGACATGCAGTACCTGGACGGCACAACCTCGGGCCGTGTGGAGCTTCACTATGAGCTCCCGCTCGGCGAGATCATCTATGACTTCTTTGACGCGCTCAAGAGCCGCACCAGGGGATACGCGTCGCTGGACTATGAACTGCTGGACTACCGCAAGAGCAATCTTGTCAAGCTCGACGTGCTTCTCAACGGGGAGATCGTCGACGCGCTGAGCTTCATTGTCCACACCGACAAGGCCTATCCCAGGGCCAGGCGCATCGCCGAAAAGCTCAAGGACAACATCCCGCGCCAGTTGTTTGAGGTTCCGGTTCAGGTCGCCATCGGCGGCAAGGTCATTGCGCGCGAAACGGTGAAAGCCATGCGCAAGGACGTGCTGGCCAAGTGCTACGGCGGCGACATCACCCGTAAAAAAAAGCTGCTTGAAAAGCAAAAAGAGGGGAAAAAACGCATGCGCAATCTCGGCTCAGTCGAGGTTCCGCAAGAGGCCTTCATGGCCGTGCTCAAGCTCGACGAGTAGCGCGCCCTCCCCATTTGCTCTGCCCGGCCGACATCACGTTTGGCCGGGCGCACGCGTGATTGTGATACGCTCTGTCAAAGAATCCCGGTTCTTTGACAGAGCGTTGGTTTACGCGGACAGGGCCTTTGGGGGAAGCTCCAAAGGCTTTTTTAGCCTCTCGGAGTCCTGCCGCTCATGGCGCCCGGCGGAAGCTCCAGTCTCTGTTGTCCCGGCCGGGCCTCTTCCAGCCGGAACTGCGACAGCATGGAGAGCAGGTGGTCGGACTGCCCGCAGATCTCGCTGCAGGAGGAGGCGCTCTCCTCGGCGGTCGCGCTGGTCTGGTGAACGACGATCGAGACCTGCTCAATGCCCTTGTTGACCTGTGACACCGCGATGGTCTGATCCTCCGAGGCCGACGCGATTTCGGCGATTATCTTGGTGCTCTCGTTGACCCCCGTGACGATTTCGGACAGCGAGTCGGCGGTCTCCTTGGCGATGAGCGCGCCCAGCTCGGCCTTTTCAATAGAATCCTCAATTAGCTGGCTTGTGTTTTTGGCCGCCTCGGCACTTTTGGCGGCCAAGCTGCGCACTTCGTCGGCGACCACGGCAAAACCCTTGCCGTGCTGCCCTGCGCGCGCCGCCTCCACGGCCGCGTTGAGCGCGAGAATGTTGGTTTGGAACGCGATGGAGTCTATAACCTCAATGACCTTGCCGATCGACTGGCTGGCGCTGTTGATGTCTGTCACGGCCTGCAGCATACGGTCCATCTGCCGCGACCCTGTCTCGGCGCGCTGACGAATGACCGCTGCCAGCGCCGTCGCCTTTTCAGCCATGCCGGCGTTGTCGCGCGTTTTGTCTGAGATGCCGGAAATGGCGCGTGAAAGCTCTTCCATCGTGGCTGCCTGCTCGGTGCTGCCCTGCGCAAGCGTTTGTGCGCCGCCGGCAATTTGCCGCGCGCCCAGGGCCACCTGCTCGGAGCCGTCGCGAATGCCTGAAAAGATATGCTGGAGGTTGCCGATCATCTTGCGCATGGCAAAGCTCATCGCGTCCTGATCGCAGCGCGGCTCCACCTTGACGGTCAAATCCCCCTCCGCGATCTCCTCAAACACCGCTATCTGCTTTTTCGTGGCCTCCACCATGGCCTTAAACTCGTCAAAGAGCCTGCCGATTTCGTTGTTGGACCGGCTCATGAGCTGAATGCTTAAGTCGCCGCGCGCGATATGCCCGGCCGCCTGCGAAAGGGACTTGATCGGCGCGCCTACCAGACGCCTGAGCAGCCAAAAGCAGAACAGGCCGAACAAGATGCTGGTTCCCAGCACAATCAGAATCAGTTTGAGCATAAACGCATGCGAGGTTTCCATCACCTCGTCCAGACTGACGTCGGCACCGACGACGCCAATCACCGCACCGGTCTCGTCAAAGATAGGCGAAAAGCCCGACACCATCGTTCCGAAGCCCTCGGAGTCGTAGAATTCCGTGGTGCTCTCGC
Organism: Oscillospiraceae bacterium; assembly: GCA_031550325.1. GTDB lineage: Bacteria > Bacillota > Clostridia > Oscillospirales > UBA929 > JAVBTT01. The sequence continues at coordinate 8,614 of JAVBOR010000030.1, read as the reverse complement.
CGCCCGTCCGCAGCGTCTGAAACAGCTCATCGGCGTGAACCTCCACCGTCTCGGTGTCCCCAAGGTCAATCCCGTCTTCCTCACCGGGCAGATTGCCCTCGCAATAATAGTAAACGACGTCGGAGTAGCGGCTGTCCAGCACATAGAGGTAGATCACACCGGTATCGCGCTTCACGCTGTCCAAAAACCGCTTGTAGTCCTCCCATTCGGGCGTTTTCACTCCCGTATCCATGGCCTGTCTGAAAACGGACGGATCGACGGCCGCGGCAACGCTGCCGGCAATATCCACGGCGCGCTCCGCATTGGCGTCAATCGCGGCGCCCCTGTGGAGCGCGTAGCTGAATACGCCGATGACGGTTGTGCTGATCAATATCAGCGCGCATACGGATATTGCGATCTTTACGGTCAGCGACACTCCCTTAACAGGCTGCATACTCACGGTCATCCTTTCAACATTCGTACAGCGAAGGCCGGTTCTCCTATTGATTCCGGGCAAAAAGCGCGCTGCGCGCCGGTTTGGCGGGCGGACGGGACGGCATCCTGCCGCAGTCTACTTGCACAAATCGATCAAGTCGGTCAGCGTGCCGAGCGCGTGCGTGGCCAGTCCGCTTCCGACCGCCTCGTCTCCAATGGCAGCGCTGTCCATATTGGCCTCACGGGCCGCAATCAAGCCGGCCACGGCGTCCTCGACGACAAGGCATCGTGCGGGCTGCAGATCCAAAAACTCGGCAGCCATGACAAAAACTTCAGGATCGGGCTTGGACTTTGTGATGTTGTTGCCGTCCGACACGGCGTCAAAATACGGGGTCAGGCCCAGGCGACGCAAAATGGTCGGCGCGTTCCTGCTGGACGAGCCCACAGCCAGCTTGATGCCCATGGCGCGCAGCGCGGCAAGCGTCTCGAACGCGCCCTCGGCGAGATCCTCATCCCCGAGCGTGGCCAACAGCTGCACATAGTGTTCGTTTTTCTTGCGCAAACATTCCTCAATCTCGGCCTCGGTCAATTCCTTGTCGTAGCTCTCCAGAATAATATTAAAGCTCTCTCGGCGTGAAACGCCGCGAAGGCGATGGTTGACGGTTTCGTCAAAAAAGATGCCCAACTCGTCTGCGATTCCCTTCCACGCCAGATAATGCAGCCTGTCCGTATAACAAAGTACGCCGTCTAGATCAAAAATAATACCCTGATAAGTCATGCTTACTCCTTTCTTCCGCGCCGCCGGGCGCGGCCAAGGGCTCTCCCGCCCTTTCTTTTCCGTGTGTTCGTGCGTTTCCCCCTGCTTTTCCCTTATTTACAAATTTCTTTCCCCCCTTGTATCGTCATTTTTGGACGCCGTATAAAGCCATTAGAAAAAATACTGCCAAGGTCCCCGCACATTGTATCTGTTCCCGCGCCGGCTTTCAAGTGACTTCATCCAAAAAAGCCGATCCGCCGTGCTTTCAGGGAAGGCCGGACGGGGCTTCTGCCGCTTGAATGTGTGGACACGGCGGGAGGTAGCGCAAACCCCATTTGCCCTGGACACGAGGCTTTTTTCGATCATTTTGAGAAGGGATGCTTAACCGCACATGGTCAAGCATCCCTTTGTTATTGTCCCGAACCCTATCCAGCTGTACCCGCGATTGGGCGGAGCTTCTGACACGTTCAGGCATTCCCGTTTGCAGACAAAACTTTGATTTGTCTACAGTTTGCAAGCCGCCTCGGCAACGGTAAGAATAGGGCCGCACGCGATGCGGGCGCCGCTGTTGCCCGCCGGCTGGCCGCGGTAGTCGTCGGGGTTGAGGTGGATGACAACTGCCCGGCCGATTACCTGCTCGGGCGTAAACCGATCGGTGTAGACCGCCATCTGGCTCTTGCCCTGATTGGAAAACAGAACGGGCAGGTCGCCCGCGTGGTTTCCGTGCGGCTGATCCGTGGGGTTGTAGTGCCCGCCCGCCGCCATGGCCATGTCGGCGCAGTCGGCGTGTTCATGGATATGAAAGCCGAAGGGTCCTATGGGCGCGGTGGGTGGATCGGCGTCCGGCTGGGCAGGCGTGTAGGGCGGCAGGCCGCTGATGTCGGCAGTGACCACCGTGCCGCGCTGCCCCACCGCCCGGTAAAACCGCACCAGCCCTTTCAGTTTTGAGTGTTCTCCCGTGCCCGAGACATGCGCCTCGGCCATCAGCTCTCCTCTGGCGGGAAAATCGTTTGGAAGGGGAACGTGGGGCATTCCGGCTCGCCTGGCCCTCATAAATCCCATTGTCCATTCACTCCTGTCGTTTTTTCTATTGGTCCCGTCATGAAGCCTTGCGCCGCATTGCTTTCCAATTGCGCTGCCCGCGTCGCGGTCGGCGCATTTCCCCGCAAACCGCGCAAGGCTTAATCGGCACTTCAATATCGCCAGTGTATGGAGCGAACCTGCCCATGTTTACCGTTTTTGTCTTGGAACCATGGGTTCCCGGACAAAACGGAGCCTTGAGCGCGTCTTTGCAAAGACGCGCAAGTGAATCCCCAAAGCATTGTTATTCATATTTTTCTGTTTTTAGTCCAGCGAGAACCAGCCCTCCCCGCGCGTCTTCGCAAAGACGCGCGGGGAGGGCTGGTTTGCAAAAGAGTAAAAATGGGTTACCTCAGGCGCAGGGGCGCGGCGGGGTCGACGGCGGAGGTCATCTTGATGGCAAATGAATTGCCGGCCCTGACGTCCTCGTCGGTGACAACATGAATATCCAGCAGGAGATCGGCGTCATGGCCCGTTTGCAGGAAGTTGATTCTGGCCAGTGCCCGACTCCAGCCGTCCAGCCACAGCCGAAGCTCGGCGATCTTTTCTTCCGTCTCGCAGTGAAGAATCAAGTCAATGTCGCTTCCCATGCCGGTGCTTCCGGTGTTGGTGCTGCCAAACAGGTAGATCCCCTTCACGCCGTAACGCTCCATGTCCATGCTCTGCGCGATTTGCTGCGCCATATAATGGCGCCACTGCCAATGCTCCTGCTCGCTCTCCAGGCTCCAGTTTGACCACGCGGCGGCCTGCGGCGGCTCGCCCTGACCGGCGGCCGGCTCATTCCGGTGGCTGAGAAACGCCACGGCCTGTCCGAGCTGGGAGTTCATGTGCAGCGAGAGCGTACGCCCCGCGCTGCTTGCCGGGACGTCGATGACCTTGATGACGTCGGAAAGCCGCTGAAACTGCGGGAGGAGCTTGCCCAGCAGGTTCGGGCAGGACTGAAAGTACCCGTCCCGGAAGACGACGTCGCGCTGCCCCGGATACAACGGCAGATAGACGATGCCCGACTCGACCAGATCCTGAAAAAAGTGCGTGCCAAAGGACAGCTCGGGAACATAGGCGTGCTTTTCCTTGGCGATTTCAATCAATGCCGCCGTGTTGGAAATGTCGGAATACGTCACGCGCACGCCAAGCTTGATGTCGCCTCTGCTCCCCCAGCGCCCCGGGCCCATCAGGATATAATTGCGGCGGGGAAGCGCGTCGTTGAGAAGGCCCACGGCTTCTCCGACCGCCAAAAGCTCCTCGCGGGTGGAGAGGGCGTTGTACGCGTCGCCGTCCACGTAGACAATGTAGCTTAAGTCCTGGAGCAGGCCGTCGGTGACGAACCGGTTGGCCGTAAACACGATGTCCTGCCGCGAAATATTTTGGGGAATGGGCGCAGGGGCGCTCATCAGGCCGGTTCCCTGGGGCCTGCACTGCACGAGGTAGATGTGCTCGCCGTCATAGGCGAACTCGATATCCACGGGACAGCGCAGCTTCTCCGACAGCACTTCCATCATGCGCTTGAGTTTGGAGGGGATGTCGGTGTGGTTGAGGATGTTGTCAAAGGTGATGACCATGTTGTCCTGTTTGGGATTCAGTGAAAAGGCGTTTTTGGTCTCCATAAAGTCGTGCGTATATACGGAGACCATCTGGTATAGCTTGGGGATTTCGCCGCCCATCTCTTTTAAGAACGACGCAGCGTCAACCGTGTCGAACCTCCCGGTCTTCAGATGAATCAGATCAATTTGCTTGGGGGAGTAGTGGAAGACGTCCGAGGGCGTCTGATTGATTCTCAACTGCGGCTGGCCGGGCGCGAACATGACGGGATAATCGTTGCTCACCCGGTCAACCGCGCGCGTTCCCAGCCCCATCACCAACCGGACAAGGCCGTCTTCCCTCGTGATGCGCGGCGACCAGCGGAGCAGGTTGTCGGAAAACGCCACGCCCGAAAACAGCGGCATAAAGTAAGGGCCAATGGTTTTCCCGACGACCTCCTGGATAATGATTCCGATCTGCTCGGAGAAGTGCAGCAGACCGCGCTCCTTGCGGTACTGAATGGCGTCGGGGTTGTTCACCGAGGAATACACCTCCAGAACGGCGTCGGCCAGAGCGTCAAGCCGCTCCTGGAACGTCCCCCGGTTGCTGAGAAACAGGCTCTTATACTTACCGCTGAACGTGCCGCTGTGCTTATCCTCCAGCAGGGAGGACGAGCGCACAATGATCGGGGTGTCGGCCAGATCGGTCAGCACAACGCGCAGCATGTTCATGGTCTGGGGCGGAAGCCTGGCGTTTTTCACCTTGGTCACAATGTTGTTGTAGGTCATGCGCAGGTGGAACATGGAGTTGTACTTGTAAGAATTGAGCTCCTCCAGGTCGTTGAAGTGCATAAAATCTACACTGTGATCGGCGGCGATATACCAGCTCCGCGGGATTTTGATGTCGGCCAGCAGCGGGTCGTCCCGGGCGGCGTGCCGAAGGATCTGACTGGCAATGAATATTCCCGCGCCCTTTCCGCCGATATTCCCCACCGTGCGCTCCGAGCCGACAATATGCTCGATCATCGGCGCGAAGTCCTGAATGCGCATGCTGTCGAGCACCAGATTGATCAGGCGCTCGTCATCCGACAGAAAGCGGTGCGTCAGTTCCGAGATCAGCCAGGTTTCGATCTGGGAATACTGATTCTCGTCGCCCGGCATGTCCATTCGCGCGCCGGTGTATTTGCGCACGGCGTCCAGAATGTCGCTGATCGTGGAGTCCTTTTGATCCACTGTTTTGACAAACGCCAGAATCCTCTGTTCGAACATCCAGTCATTGAGCAAACCGAACAGCGTGTCCTGCGGCAAAAAGGCGGTCGCGCCCTCAATCAGCTTTCGGGCCAAAAGCTCGGCGTTGACCGAAGGTCCGGCGGCCATGGGCGCGTTTGCCTCGCCATACGTCGGCCCGTGCGAGGCGCCAAGCTCCCGAAACAACGCGCTCGCCTCGCTACCAACCGTCTGCTCTATATAGACCTTGAGCTTTTCCTCGATTCGGAGCAGCATATCCGGATCAACCTGCCGCAGCAGGTTCAGCAGCAGCGTCAGATCCCGCCGCCGTCCCAGCGCCAGCTGCGAGACGCGTCTGGAGATGGTGTCCATAAGCTTTACCTCGTATTGAAGGAGCCGGCACTCCTCCTTCAAAAGCGAAGCGACATACCCGGCAGTGACGGCCCCGACCGGCTCGTCCTCCATCATCACCGCGGCACTGTAAATGATCTCCGCGTCGCAAAAGCCCGGCGTCTCATAGCTGTCGCCCCAGAGCTCGATCCTGATGCGGCACGCGCCCGGATTGGAAAAGCCCGTGGGGATGATCCGGGTCAGCCTATGCATGGCGTCGGGGATCGCGAGCGCGCGGTCCTGCAGCACCTCGTCCACCGCGTACACGCATTCGAGTTCCTTGGCCCGTTCCGAAAGCGCCTGCATTTCCATGGGATCCATATGCGTATCCTCCCGTCAGAAAATGAAAAGGGGACGCTTTACAGGCATCCCCTTCGTCGGCTCCAAGAAAAAGTATGGAAGACTGCCCAGACCGGGGAGCAGACACCTCCCGCGGCGTCGCAGGGCTTACACCCAGCCGCGCAACCTGACCGCGTCGGAGACGCGGTTGATGGCGATGACATACGCAGCGTCCCGCAGGTACAGCTTCTTTTCCTGAGAAAGCGCGTACACCGCGTCAAACGCCTTGGTCATCGCGTACTCAAGCTTGGTCAGAACTTCATTCTTGTCCCAGAAGTAGTTCATGTTGCACTGAACCTGCTCAAAATAGCTGCAGGTCACGCCGCCGGCGTTGCACAAAAAGTCGGGCAGCAACGAAATTCCCCGCGCCTTGATCATCGCGTCGCAGTCCGGGGTGGTCGGGCCGTTGGCGGCCTCACAGATGACCTTGACCTTCTGGTCTATGCGGTTCATCACGTCGGGGGTGATCTGATTTTCCAACGCCGCCGGAATCAGGATATCCACAGGCTGCTCCAGCCACTGGTTGCCGGGCAGGATCTCATAGCCCAGGGCCTCGGCACGGTCCTTGTCAATGCCGCCGAAGGCGTCTTTGAGCGAAACCAGCTCGGGAATATTGCAGCCCTCGGCTTTTTTAAAGGTATACGCCTTTGCGTCGGCCTGATGCCAGCACGAAACGGCAATCACCTTTCCGCCAAGCTGCGTGTACATCTGAGCGGCGTACTCGGCCACGTTGCCAAAGCCCTGAATGCTGGCGGTCGTGTTTGCAGGGTCAATGCCAAGCCGCTTTAGAAGTCCCTTGAGCACATAGATAACGCCATATCCCGTGGCTTCGGTTCTGCCCAGAGAGCCTCCCATGCCGACGGGCTTTCCGGTGATCATCCCGGGAAAGCGTCCGCCCGAAATGGTCTCATACTCGTCAAGCATCCACAGCATGTGCTGGCCGTTGGTCATCACATCGGGCGCGGGAACATCAAGGTTCGGGCCGAGCAGGTGATACAGCTGGCGCACATAACCGCGGCACAGGCGCTCCTGCTCCGAACGGGAGAGGTTGTGCGGATCACAGACCACGCCGCCTTTGCCGCCGCCCAGGGGAATATCCACCACCGCGCACTTCCATGTCATCCACATGGAGAGAGCCCGGACTGTGTCGGCCGTTTCATGAGGATGGAAGCGGATGCCGCCCTTGGCCGGGCCGCGCGCGTCGTTGTGCTTGATCCGGTACGCCTGAAAAACCTGTGTAGTCCCGTCGTCCATCTTCACGGGAATCGTAAAGTGAATTTCTTTCATGGGCCGACGCAGGAGCTCGCGGGTTCCACTGTCAAGGTTGAGGATTTCCGCAACGCCGTCAAACTGAGCCTGGGCGTTTTCAAAGGGATTGTATGCTGATACTGCCATAACGCGCCTCCTAGATAGATTGGTTTTTCGCCCTCCGGCAGGAAATACAAAAAAAGGTTGCCGCCGCGGGGGAAGGGATTGCCCCTGAGAGGCCCGTCCCATACACGTGATGTATTATACATATATTCCACGAGAAATACAATTAAAAATTTATCGAGTTGCTACGGCGCCTCAGGGGCTGCGGCATTCCTCAACTGTCTCTCTATGCAGGGTGCGCAGACTTTGGCTTTCCGAGTAAAAAACGAGTCCAAGGGGTTTTGGGTCTTGATTGTGTTTGTGGGTTAATGCTAAAATGAGATGCAAACAGTATGTATATAATGGGAGGACGAGATAATTTGAAAGTAAAGAAAAACCCTCAGCAACTAGTTGGAATAATTGCTTTGGTCCTTGGTTCTTGTTTTCTTGCTGTTGCGATAACTGTGTTTATTCTTTGGATTAGATTGACGGATAATTTTGTTTTTTCTGTGCTCTCTATGGTTTTTGGGATAAATGCTGCGGTATGGCTTATATTAGGCGCATGTTTTTATTTGTACGCTAAAGGTGTAATCGCCAAAGGTGAGCGGCTAAAATACGAAGGCATTTGTTATGTTGCTGAAAGTGTTCGTATACGACCGAATTATCTCATGCGCATAGGCGGATTCGCGACAGTCTCTGCCGAGTGTATATACAGGAACACAGAGGGAAAGACCTGCCTAGTAATGAGTAAATCTTTTTTATTAGATTGTATTTATCCACATTTCAACAGCAAAAATTCTTTTTCAGCAAATATTTATGTCAGCCGGAGCAATCCGAGGGATTACTTTGTTGATGTTTATTCCACAGCAGAGAATATTCAAGTTGATTATGACTATAGAAAATAAGCCGGACTGTGTAAAAACGCTTTAAGAAAGGGTTAAAAGCGGTGATGTGGCTGATCGGGGAATTAAAGCCGGATTTCAAAACCATAGCCAACTTTCGTAAGAGAAACACCGCGCAACACGGCAGCTGCAAATGTGATAAAATAGAGACATGAACAAACAGATAACGATGTCTGCATTGACCGACGTGCTGGCGCAGGCCAGCACAAGCAAGAAAGAATTTCTGGCACAGATCGACCGAATCAGTCCGTGGAGCGAGTGGATAGGGATCATCAAGCCGCACTACTACAAAGGAGAGCGCGGGAACAAGCCCTTTGAGCTCGAGCTGATGCTGCGGATTCATCTGGTGCAGAACTTGTACACATTGTCCGATATGGGAACGATGACGGAAGTGATCGACAGCCGCGCGTTTTCAGAATTCTGCGGAGTTGATTCCAGCAATCAGGTGCCGGATGGGGATACCATCGGACGTTTTCGGGCACTGCTTATCGCACACGGCTTGCAGGAGCAGCTATTTGCGCAGGTCGTGCAGCTGCTGATGGAGCGCGGTTTGATCCTGAAAAAGGGCACGATCGTGGATTCATCGTTCCGCGGCCTCGCAAGGTCAGATCAAACGCCGGGAACGCGAGAAATCGTCC
>JAVBOR010000066.1:0-18763 GCA_031550325.1 Oscillospiraceae bacterium | reverse complement strand
CTTGCTGGACTGGTTGAGCGCAAAGCATGGAAACAAGTGACTTTCACGGATTCACTCCGGGAAAGTCACCCAATGCGCGTCTTCACAAAGACGCGTTCCTGCTCCCGTTTGTAGACAAATCGAAGGTTTGTCTACAGTCTCAGGGGCGGTCATTGATCGCCCCTATTTAGAGCAGATTGATTTACGGATTTTGCAGCAAGTCGCGCATGGCGTACAGCCCGGACTTACTCTGCCTGGCCATAAAAAGGGCGGCGCGCAGCGCGCCGGCGGCGAACACCTCACGCGATACAGCTGAGTGTGACAAGGTGATCACTTCCCCCGGCCCGGCAAACAGGACGTCATGCTCGCCGACAATCGTGCCGCCGCGCACGGCGTGGATGCCGATTTCATGCGCGCCGCGTTTGCGCCGCACCTCGTGGCGGTCGTAAACAGGCTCGGGCGAATAGGGGAGCTGGCCCTCCAGCGTTTTGTACAGCATCATCGCCGTTCCGCTCGGGGCGTCAACCTTCTGGTTGTGATGGCGCTCGATGATCTCAATATCGTAGCCCTCGCCCAAGACCTCGGCGGCGCGCCGCACGAGATCGACCAGAAGAGAAACGCCCAACGACATGTTGGCGGACTGAAACAGCGGGACTCTCTGCGCCGCCGCTTCAATTTCAAGTTGCTGCTCGGCGCTGTAGCCCGTTGTGGCCAGCACAATAGGCAGCGACCGGCGCACACAGTAGTTCAACAGTCCGGCGACATTGTGGGGAGAGGAAAAGTCCACCACGACATCGGCTGGCCCGGCGTACTCCATCAAGTCGGCGTAGACCGGATACTGATCGAGCTTGACGGTATTTGTGTCCACTCCGGCGACAATCATAACGTCGGGATAAGCCGAGCAAAGCTCGGAGATGTTTCTGCCCATTTTTCCGTTGCAGCCCCTGAGCAGTATCTTTCGCATACCAATGCCCCCAAATCTTTATGTGCGCCACTTGCCGCGCGGGATAAGGGCGCTTGAGCGGCCCCGTCAGCTGTTTGGCTTCAGTCCGGCTTCGGCAAGCGCCGACTTGAGCTTTTCAAGATTGGCGGGCAGCATGTCGGCCAGCGGCATGCGAAGCGAGCCGACGTTCCAGCCGAGCAGGTTCATAGCCGTCTTGACAGGCACGGGATTGACCTCGACGAACAGGCTGTTGATGAGATTAAAATAGTGAATTTGCAGCTCGGCGGCGGCTTTGACATCGCCTTTTAAATAAAACTGAGTCATGTCCGCCATTTGACGCGGAATGATGTTGGCAGCGACCGAAATCACTCCGAGCGCGCCCAGGCTCATCAGCGGAACGACCTGATCATCATTTCCCGACCAGATAAAAAAGTCCTCCGGGCAGTTGGCGCGCGTTTCACAGACAAGCGTGATGTTGCCCGAGGCTTCCTTGACGCCGACTATGTTCGGGTGCGCCGACAGCTCTTTATACGTATTGGCCGTGAAGGCCAAACCCGTCCGGGAGGGGACGTTATAGAGGATCATCGGGATGTTCACGCGGTCGGCAACGTACTGGAAGTGCTTGACCAGGCCGTGCTGGGTGGTCTTGTTGTAGTACGGCGTGACCAGCAGGAGCGCGTCGGCTCCGGATTTTTCAGCGTTTTGGCTCATCATCACCGCGTGTGCCGTGTCGTTTGAGCCCGTGCCGGCAATCACCGGAATGCGTCCCGCCGTGCGCTTGACGGCGTACTCGATCGTGGCCAGGTGTTCGGGGATGCTCTGCGTGGAGGCCTCACCTGTCGTTCCGCAGATGACCAGGGCAGACGTTCCGTTTTCAATCTGAAACTCAATGAGCTGGCCAAGCTTGTCAAAGTCGACGAAATCATCTTTAAACGGGGTGACAAGGGCGACGGCGGAACCGGTAAACACAGGTTTTTTCATGATGCTGTGCTCCTTCCCTTATTGAATGTAACCCTGCGCGCAGAGCAGCTCGGCGAGCAAAATGCCGCCGCCGGCAGCGCCGCGAATCGTATTGTGCGACAGGCTGACAAATTTGATGTCGTACTGGCTGTCGTAGCGCAGCCGGCCGGCTGAAATAGCCATGCCGTTTTCCAGATTGCGGTCAAGCGCGGTTTGCGGCCTGTTTTCCTCGGTAAACACATGGATAAACTGTTTGGGCGCCGAAGGAAGCGCGAGCTTTTGGGGGAGCCCCTCAAAGGCGCTCCAGCGGTCCAAAATGTCTTTCAGTTCGGGTTTTCGGTCAAACGAGGCGAACACGGCGGCCAGATGGCCGTCTGTAACGGGCACGCGGATGCACTGAGACGTGATGGCCGGGCCCTCGGCGTTGACAATGACGCCGTTTTGCACCCTGCCCCAGATCTTCATGGGCTCGCGCTCCGATTTGTCCTCCTCGCCGCCAATCAGCGGAATGATGTTGTCCCGCATCTCCGGCCAGGTGTCAAAGGTCTTGCCGGCGCCGGAGATGGCCTGATAGGTGCACACGAGGGCCTTTTCCAGGCCGAGGTCGAGCAGGGGATGCAGCGTCGGCAGGTAGCTCTGCAGCGAACAGTTGGACTTGACCGCAATCAGCCCGCGGCTCAGGCCCAGACGCTTTCGGAAGTGGTCGATGACCGTGCAGTGCTCGGCGTTGATTTCGGGAATCACCATCGGCACATCGGGCGTCGTGCGATGCGCCGAGTTGTTGGAGATGACCGGACACTCCAGCCTGGCGTAGCTCTCCTCGACATGGCGGATCTCGTCCTTGCTCATATCGACAGCCGAAAAGCAGAAGTCAACATGTTCGGCAATCTCGCGCATATCGGCCGTGACGTCCTGAATGACCAGCGAACGCACCGACAGGGGAATGGGAGACGGCATGGCCCAGCGGCCCTCGACAGCCTGCTCATACGTCTTGCCGGCTGAGCGCGCGCTGGCGGCGACACGGACGACGGAAAACCACGGATGCTCGGCGAGCAGGGAGACAAACCGCTGGCCAACCATGCCCGTCGCGCCCAAAATTCCCACTTTATACTGTTTCATGCAGAGGACCTCTTTTCACAAATTTGTCGAATTTTGAAAAAAACAAAAAGCCGGTTGAAAAACCGGCTGGTTTTGTACTATAATGTCGGAGTAGGGCGTTATGTCAACACTCCGCCAGATACAAAACACAGATAGCTCTTCATCCTCAGGGACGACAGACATCCGGTTGTTGACCGAACATCCAGGCTGAAAGCGTCACGGTCACGCTTTCCCTTCGGCGGACGCCCCTTTCGCAGCGGATCAACGGATTACCGTATCCTCCCCGCGCTACTGATGAAGTCCGCGCCTCTATCGTTGTGCAATATTTTTGACACAGTATATCATATGAGCGCTTTGCTGTCAATTGCCCTTGTTTTTTTTGCAGAGTCGAGTTTGATTGATAGGCATAAAGGAGTTCAGCATGAAAAAACTGGCAGTACTTACGGCGATCATTCTGGCGCTGACCTGCGCCACGGTTCCGCCGGCTCTGGCGGTGGACGCCAACCCCAACGTCAAAATCGGGCTCTATTCCGGCACCGGCGCGCTGATTGCGGCCAACCTGCAAAACGCGCAGGGAAGCGGATACCGGTTCGGGTTTTTAGGCGCCTCCGGGCAGTTTGTCCAAGTCGCCCTGACCGGAGAGACCAAGATCACAATGGTCAAAAACCGCAACGTCTATCTGGCTGGCGGTACCTATCAGGACGAGTCGGCTGCCGGGGCGGCGCTGGTCGGCTGCTATCACCGGGAGATCGCCAAGAACCTGGATAGTTACGAGAGCGCCGTGGCTCAAGCGGGCGCGGCGGGGGACGACGCGTTTGTGTACTATGAAAACGGTAGCTGGGGCGTTCGGGCGGGTTCCTACGCGTCTTCCGAGGGGAAGTACGTTACGGGCAGCAAGTACGCCATTTCGGTCGTGCTGACCGGCACCAACCGGATCATCTTTCAGTTTGACATGGGCAAAAGTACCCCGCTGGCCATCTCGCCCGATATCACCGGGCAGGACAGGCCGCTGACCTGGTTTAAGGGCTACCGCTATCCGGGCGTCTTTCTCTATCACCGGGCGGACGGCAACAACCTGACCGTGATCAGCTATGTTTCGCTGCAGGACTACATCAAGGGCGTCATCCCCTACGAAATGAGCCCGTCCTGGCCTCTGCAGGCGCTCAAGGCGCAGGCGCTGTGCGCCAAGTCCTACACGATGTCAAACCTCTCCCGGCACTCTTCAGCCGGGTTCGACCTGTGCACCGAGACCCACTGTCAGGTCTACCGGGGCGCCAACAGCGCAAACGACACCACCAACCTCGCCGTGGACGAGCTGGAGGGCGTGTATCTGACCTATGGCGGCAAGATTTGCAGCACTGTCTATCACTCCTGTGACGGCGGCGCGACCGAGGACAGCAACAACGTTTGGGTCAGCGCGGTGCCCTATTTAAAAGGGGTTTATGATAACTATGAGGACCTCTCCGGCGTCAGCAGCGGCGTGTGGCAGTATACATACACAAACGACCAACTCACGCAGCTCCTTCGCGACAAGGGATACACAACCTCGGGCGTCACGGACTTCTATATCTCCAAGTTCACACCAACCGGCAATGTGTACACGGTTGTGCTGGAGGACTCCTCGGGCAAGAAATTCTCCTTTTCCAAAGAGGCCGCCAGAACATTCTTCAGCAGTACAAAGCTTGGCATCGCCATCCACAGCCAGCGCTACACCATCAACGCCGGCGCAGCGCAGATGACGGTCGCTGGCGGAAACAACGAGCGCGCAGCAGTCAGCGCGACTTCTTCCATGTACGCCATCGGCGCGGACGGCGCGCTTTCACTCTTGCCGGCGTCCGATGCCATTCGCGTGATCTCGGCCTCTGGCGTCAGTTCCCTGCCGACAACGGCAGCGCCCCGCAACGGCGTCTATGTGGTAAGCGGGCGCGGGCGCGGGCATAATGTGGGCATGAGCCAGTGGGGCGCCCGCAGTATGGCGGAGCTGGGCTTTACCTATGATCAGATTGTGAAGTTCTATTTTCAAAATATTGAACTGACGTCAGGAACGTAAGAGTACGATGAAGACAAGCGATTTTTGGTATGACCTTCCGCGCCGGTGCATTGCCCAGTCGCCGGCTGAGCGGCGTGATCACTCCAGACTGATGCGGCTCGACCGCAGAACCGGGTTAACCCAGCAGCTCAGCTTTTTTCAGCTGCCCGGGCTGCTCAGGCCGGGCGACTGTCTTGTGCTCAACAACACCAGAGTGCTGCCCGCGCGGCTGATCGGCCGGCGGGGGAGCGGGGGACAGGCCGAGCTGCTTTTGCTGCGCGACCTGGGCGAAGACGTCTGGGAGTGCCTGGCCAAGCCCGGAAAGCGCATCGGAGCGGGCTGTGCGCTTGACTTTGGCGACGGCTTGCTGCGAGGCAGCGTGACGGCTGTCAAGCCGGACGGGCTGCGCGATATACACTTTGAATATGAGGGCGTCTTTTTGGAGGTTTTGGAGCGGCTCGGCCGGGCTCCGCTGCCACCCTATATCTCGGAGCGACTTGACGACGACGCGCGCTATCAGACCATATACGCCAAAAGCCCCGGTTCGGCGGCGGCGCCGACCGCGGGGCTTCACTTTACCAAAGAGCTTTTGGAAGAGCTTTCCGCCGGGGGTGTGCTTGTGCGCGAGCTCACGCTGCACATCGGACTGGGAACCTTCCGGCCCGTGCAGGCCGAACGCATTGAGGAACACCACATGCACAGCGAGCTGTGCATGCTCCCCGAGGACACGGCGCAGGCGGTCAGAGAGACCAAGCGCCGCGGCGGGCGCGTCATCGCCGTGGGCACCACGGTATGCCGCACGCTTGAGTCGCGTGTCGACGATCAGGGCGATGTGCAGGCGGGGAGCGGCTGGACGGACATCTTTATTTCCCCCGGCTTTACGTTCCGCGCGATTGACGGGCTGATTACCAACTTCCACCTGCCCGAGAGTACGCTGCTGATGCTCGTTTCGGCGTTTGCCGGGCGGGAGCATGTGCTCCGCGCCTACGAAGAGGCCGTGCGGGACGGCTACCGATTTTTTAGTTTCGGAGACGCCATGGCGATTTTATAGCCGGGGCTGTCATCCTTCATAAAGGGCTTGATAGAATGCGCTTTACTGTACACAAAGAGAGTTTTGGCGCGCGGCGCGGCGAGCTTTGCACGCCGCACGGCGTGGTTCAGACGCCGGCGTTTATGAACGTCGGCACCCAGGCCGCCATCAAGGGCGGCCTTTCGGCGCCCGACCTGAAAGCCCTGGGCTGTCAGGTGTTTTTAGCCAACACGTACCATCTGCATCTCCGCCCGGGAGCCGAGGTGATTCGCTTACTGGGCGGGCTGCACCGCTTTATGGCGTGGGATGGGCCGATTCTCACCGACAGCGGGGGCTTTCAGGTGTTTTCTCTGGCAAAGCTACGTAAAATCGAGGAGGACGGCGTGACCTTTAACTCCCATATTGACGGACGCCTGATTCATCTGCGTCCCGAGGACGCCATGGCCATCCAGGCCTCGCTGGGCTCGGATATCGCCATGGCGTTTGACGAGTGTGTCTCCAACCCCGCGCCGTACGACTATGTCAGCCGCGCCGCCGCGCGCACGCTGCGCTGGCTTGAGCGGTGCAGCCGTGAGTGGCGCCGGCAACTGGAGGTCTCGCCGGTCAACCCCGGGCAGGTTCTCTGGGCCATCAATCAGGGCGGCGTGTACGACGACCTCAGGCTGGAAAACCTCAAGGGTCTCCTGGAACTCGATCTGCCGGGCGTCGCGATCGGCGGGCTGGCGGTGGGGGAGGAGACCGAGGTGATGTATCACATTCTGGACGTTCTTTCGCCCCATCTGCCGGCTGACAAGCCGCACTACCTCATGGGCGTGGGAACCCCCGCAAACATTTTGGAGGCGGTTTATCGCGGCGTCGACATTTTTGACTGCGTGATGCCGGCCCGAAACGCGCGCCACGGCCACCTGTTTACCTGGCAGGGTGTGCGAAACCTGAAAAATGAGAAGTACGTTCGTGACGACCGCCCGGTTGACGAGAGCTGCGGCTGCCCCGTGTGCAGGACGCATTCGCTTGCCTATCTCCGGCATTTATATAAGGCCGGGGAGATTCTTGCGCTGCGGCTCGGCGTGATGCACAACCTTTACTTTTACAACCATTTTCTCGCCGAAATCCGCCGGTCTATTGATGAGGACGGTTTTGAGGGGTTTTACCGCAGTCACCGCGAAACCCTCTGCCGGCGCATATAGCAGTGGCGTGTATTCATAAAAAATTCACTTGCTTTTGTGGACAGGGCTCAGTATAATGGTACAGCACACCTAGAAAAAAATATGATTTTGGCCAAGGAGGAGGTGAGACGATTGTTGCCACTTTATTTAACAACCGAAAACCCCGACTTTTTCAGCTCGTGGGGCATGGTGCTGGTTTTTGTGGTCGTCATTGTGTTTTTCTATTTTTCTTGGATACGTCCCGAAAACAAGCGCAAGAAAAAGGCAAAGCAGATGCGCGACGAATTGATTGTTGGCGATGAAGTGACCACGATCGGCGGAATTGTGGGACGTGTGGTCAATATCAAGGACGACACGATCACCATCGAGAGCGGATCGGACAAATCCCGCGTGAAAATCATGCGTTGGGCCATTTCCTCCAAGGGCGAACAAATGACGGACGAGGCAAAATAACACGTCTATCCTGTGAGCGCTCCTCATATGCTTTGATTGGGAAAGCTTATCCCAGCCTGCTGCAGGCCGGGGGTAGGGCATGTGAGGAGGGATACGTTCATGGGAAAACGTGAGGAGGATGTCCTGCCGGGCAGGCAAACGGTGTCCAAGGTGCTTTTTGGTATACTGGGCGGCCTTTTGCTGACGCTGCTTCTGTTGGCTTTTTGGGCGGCGCTCGTATCGGGCGGCGCGCTTTCGACCCAGAATGTAAACGCCATTGTGATGGTCTCACTGGCCATCGGCGCATTTTTGGCCAGCCTGTTTGCCGCACGCAAGCACAAGGGCAAGCGCTGGATGCTGGGCGCCGCGGTAGGGCTGGGTATGTTCTTTTTGCTATTCGTGTTCGGTCTGCTCTTTTCCTTTCCGCCGTCGAGCGTGCCGCAGATCATGGCGGCTTCAGTCATCGGGGGATTGCTGGGCGGGCTGATGGGCGCGAGACGCAAGCACACCAAACGCAAATGAGTTTCCCCCGGTCACGGGATGAACCAGAGATCTACACAAGGGGAGATGTTGATGATGAAGCACATCAAAACCATTAACAAGGCGACGCTCAAGCAGAGCGCGGCGCACGGCGGCTGCGGCGAGTGCCAGACCTCGTGCCAGTCGGCCTGCAAGACGTCCTGCACGGTGGCCAACCAAAAGTGCGAGAGCCGCCAGACCAAGGTGCGCAATCCTCTGAGCGCTTGACCAAATGAAATGAGTGGGGTGTCGCTTCGGCGGCGCCCCATATTGACTTGGAGACACAATGATACATACTTATTCACTCTTTGACCGCCATATCGTACTGGATGTGGCCAGTGGCGCCGTGCATGAGGTCGACGCCGACACGCTGGCGCTGCTGCAAACAATCACCCCTCCCATGTCCCCCGAGCCTCCCGTGGCCCTGCCTGAGGGGCAGAGGGAGATCTGGGGCGAGCTGTTTGAGCTCCAGCAGGCCGGACTGCTGTTCACGCCCGACGAGCCCATCCCGCCGGTCCCCGACAAAACGCCGCTGAAGGCGCTTTGCCTGCACGTCGCGCACGACTGCAATCTGCGCTGCGACTATTGCTTTGCGTCCACGGGCGACTTTGGCACGGGGCGCAAAATCATGCCGCCCGACATAGGGGAGCGCGCCGTTGATTTTTTGCTGTCCCGCTGCGGCGAGCGCAAGAATCTGGAGATTGACTTTTTTGGCGGCGAGCCGCTGATGTCGCTGGAGACGATCAGGCGGACGGTGGATTACGCGCGCAGGGCGGCCCCTGACAAAAACTTCCGCTTCACAACGACCACCAACGGGCTTCTGCTCGACGACGAGACGAGCGACTATCTCAACGCTGAGATGGACAATGTGGTGCTGTCCCTCGACGGAAGGCAAAGCGTCAACGACGCGATGCGTAAAACGATCGGCGGCCGCGGAAGCTATGACGTCATTGTTCCGAAATTCAGGCGTTTTCTCGAAAAGCGGGACGGGGATTACTTTGTGCGCGGAACCTACACCGCCCAAAACCTGGACTTTGCGGCGGACGTCCTGGCCATGGCCGAGGCCGGCTTCACGCAGCTGTCTGTCGAGCCTGTCGTTCTGGAAGGCGGACACAGGCTGGCCTTGACCGAGGCCGATTTGCCGGTTCTGTATGGGGAATATGAAAAGCTGACCGCTCATATGCTCGGGCGTGACGACTTTGCGTTTTTTCATTTCAACGTCGATCTGGAGCAAGGGCCCTGCGTCTACAAGCGGCTGCGCGGCTGCGGCGCCGGATACGAATACGCCGCCGTTTCCCCCGAAGGGGATCTGTACCCCTGCCACCAGTTTGTCGGCAGAGAGGAGTACAAGCTCGGCTCTGTGCTGGACAAAAGCTTTGACGGGGAAATCTCGGCGCGTTTTTCGCGGCTCACCATAGACGCCAAGCCGGCCTGCCGCGAATGTTGGGCGCGGTACTATTGCAGCGGCGGATGCGCCGCCTCCAATTTGACCGTCGAAGGGGACATCGCCAAGCCCTATGAGCTCGGCTGTGCGCTCGAACGCAAAAGGCTCGAATGTGCAATTTATCTAAAAGTGGCGCGGCAGGACGAAGCTGACGACTGACTCAAGAGCGGGGGAGAGCTGTAAAGGCGTTGACCCGACATTTTCCCCGTGGGCAACATCTTGTTTTTTTGCATGAGAACACCCCCAGATGTGGTAAAAACCGTCCGACTTCTGTCGGGCGGTTTTCCAATGGTTTCGGGGTTAACATAATTCTGTTTACATAATTTTTGTTCACCTTTACCAAAAATCGCTTTTCCGCCTTTTGTTTCTTGATAAAAAGCTCAAAATGTCGTATAGTATTTGCATAAGGTATTATGTCAAACTAAACGACAAGGTGTTTGTTTTTGTCGAAAACCGGGCTGTGCATCTTGGCGGCCTGCCGGAGACGCGTCTTCTAAAACTTGTCCCTCTCTCATACACATTACTGTGATGGTCAGAGAGGGGGAGCACATGTTGGATAAACAGACGACATCCATCTGCGTTGCGTTGACAGGTGTGTTTTTTTTAGCAGGCCTGGTGGCCGGCTGTCTGGTGGCCGGGCGCATTCAACCCGAGGCATTGGTCACGCTGTCGGACTACCTTGAAAGCTCGCTCACGCGCATGACGCAAGGGGGAACCGGCGTCATGGGGCACGCGCTGTTTACCGCGTTTTTGATGCCCACCCTCGTGTTTATTCTGGGCTACACCATCCCGGGCGTCGCTGGCATTCCTTTGGTCATGGCGGCGCGCGGTTTTCTGCTTTCCTACGCCATCAACCTGTTTTATCGCGTGTTCGGTTCGTCCGGCCTGATCATTGCGCTCGGCGCGCTGATTCCCCAGAGCCTGCTCTCGCTGCCATGTCTGTTTTTACTGGCGTCTCAGGGCATGATGTGTTCACTCTCGCTGCTCTCGTCCTTTCGCGGGAAAGGAAGACGGCTGCCGCCCAATGGCAGAACCGTTTGGCGCAGAGTCCTGATCTGCGCCGCCGTTTTAACCGCCAGTGCGCTCCTGGAGGCGTTTGTCTCCCCCCGCTTGCTCTCGGCGATTCTTCCCCTGACCACCGGCTGACACACTCAATACATATGAGAATGGACGATGATCATGACAGAACTGTTGCGCCTGTTTGAAGCTCATCTCAAAAATGACCGAAAGGCTTCGCAAAACACCATCGACTCCTATTTGCGGGACGCACGGCGCTTCATGGATCAGCTTGAATGCGATATTGAACAGGTTGACACGCCTGTTTTGCAAAACTATCTCAATTTTTTGTCCAGCCAGGGGAAGGCTGTGGCCACAGTGATGCGCACGTCGGCGTCGCTGAACTGCTTTTTTTCTTATTTAGTCAATCAGGGGATTGTCACCGAAAACCCCGTCAAGCATATTGCCCCTCAAAAGCTGGAGCGCAAGCTGCCTCAAATTCTGAGCAACCGCGAGGTCGAGCTCCTGCTCAGCCAGCCGCAGTGCGTTGATCTGAAGGGCTACCGCGACTGCGCGATGCTTGAGCTTTTGTACGCCACCGGCCTTCGCGTGAGCGAGCTGATCGCGTTAAGCGTCAACGACGTCAACCTCAGCGCGAGCTTCGTGCGCTGCGCCAACAGCTCCCACGACCGCTTTATCCCGATCTATCCCGCCGCTGTCAAAGCGGTGAGCGAATACATCAAATACGCGCGGGAGAAGATGATCTCCAACCCCAGCGAGCGCGCGCTGTTTGTCAACGTCAGCGGTGACCGCATGTCGCGCCAGGGCTTTTGGAAAATTATCAAGTTTTACCAGAAGAAGGCCAAGATTGACAAGGAGATCACGCCGCATACCCTGCGCCATTCCTTTGCCGCGCATCTGTTGGAAAACGGCGCAGACCTGCGCTCCATCCAGGAAATGCTTGGTCACGCCGACATATCCTCCACGCAGATTTACGCGTCTCTGATCAAGTCAAGGCTGCACAATGTCTATCAGCGCTCCCACCCACGCGCATAAGGTTGTTCAAATAAGCTCCCTCTGGTCGGCGTTCCGATCAGAGGGAGCTTTGTCTCGTTCAAAGAACCGGAGATTCTTTGAAACACGGGAGAAGGAAAAGGACGAAGACGTAAAGCGTTTTTTTGACCAAGACATGTGAAAAGCCTAAGTTTGCGTTTCGGGCGGCTTGATTTTGGAGAGCGGGTTTGCCCGCGCCGCGGAGCGCAGCTCTGCGCTTTCCACATGGGTATAGATCTGCGTTGTGTTTAAATGGTCGTGCCCCAGCACTTCCTGCAGCGTGCGGACGTCCACGCCGTTGCCCAGCATCAGTGTGGCTGCCGTGTGGCGCAGCTTGTGGGACGAGAGCTTGGTCTCGTCCAAGCCGGCCATCGCAATGTGCTTTTTGACCAGAAAATGAATGCCCTGAACCGTCAGCCGCTTCTTGCGCCTGGACAAAAACAGCGCCTTTTCTCCCAAAACAGCCGGACGGACGGCAAGATACGCATCCAGAGCCAGCCGGCAGGCGTCGTTGAGGTATAGAACGCGCTCCTTGTTTCCCTTGCCGAGCACGCGCAGCGTTTCTCCGCGCGCGTCACTCATATCAAGCCCAAAAAGCTCGGAGATGCGCAGCCCGCAGTTGAGAAAAAGAGTTAAAATGGCAAAGTCGCGCTCCTGAAACGGGCCCTGCACCGAGGTCAGCAGCGCGACGCTCTCTTGCTCAGTTAAGTAGCGCGGCAGCGCTTTCTTCAGCCGCGGCGAATCCAGGTCAAGCACAGGATTCTCTTCAAACCAGTGCGCCTTCACGGTGGCGTACTTAAAAAACGAGCGAATGGCAGCAACCTTGCGTGCCCGGGCAGCCGCGCCGAGTCCAACGCCAGTCCGCGCGCTCAGACTGGGGCGCTCACGGCTTAAGTAGGTCAAAAACGCGTAAACTTCACCCAGCGTGACCGCCTGCAGAAACGCGCCGTCCACATCGTCAATGTTGACGGTTTCCCAGTCGTCAGGAAGCTGTGATTTGCTCCGGGTCACTTTGAGGAAACGGAAAAAAAGCCGCAGGTCGTAAAAATACTCGTTGGACGTTTTGGGCGAATGTCCGCGGATGCTTTCATGATAGGTCATGAAGTCCCGCAGCGGAGCCGGCGCATTCGAGTAATGCGACATCATAAAAAACACCACCTTGAGCGTCTCTCGTAAAAAAAGGGGAGCGCCGCATTCAAAGTATACCACAGCGCGTTGCGGCCCACAAGCCGCCCGACTGAGCTCTCTCGTCAACTTGCCCCCCCAACTAAACAAAATCTTTATTTTGTTGAGCTGGGCAAAAGGATAACTTTGGGCTAACTGAAGGGCTTGTATCGGTTTTTCCTGTCCATTCCCCTGCCGCCTGATTTTTCATTTCATATTTGCCGGACAGAGTGGCACAATACAAACGATGTGAGGAGATGAGTGAAATGATCGCTTGTACGACTACAAACTGCATTTACCAAAGCAATGGAGTCTGTGAACTTGAACACGCCGCATCCTCAGGCTCAAGCCGGCATACGGGCTGTTCATACCATGTGCCTCGCGCCGAAGCGGCTACGAAAACAGAATCTTTAGCGCATCATTGACGCTCTTGGCCCGGATCAAACTGACGCCCTCGGGAACCGGGACGTGGCCGGAGCCCTGCGCCGGAATGACGCATTTGGTAAAGCCAAGGCGCGCGCATTCCTGAAGTCTCTGGGAAAGCGCTGACACCGCGCGCAGCTCTCCTGTGAGTCCAACCTCGCCGATGGCCGTCACCTCGGGCGGAACCGGCGTGTTGCGATAGGATGAGGCGAGCGCGAGCATGGCCGGCAGGTCGCAGGCAGGCTCGTTCAGCTGCAGGCCGCCGACCACATTGATATATACATCCTGCGCGCCGACCAGCAGGCCGGCGCGCTTTTCAAGCACCGCCAGCAGCAACATGGCGCGATTGTAGTCCATCCCGTTGATCGTGCGCCGCGCCACGCCAAAGCTTGTCTGTGTCACAAGCGCCTGAACCTCGGCGAGCATAGGCCGCGTGCCCTCCATCAAACAGGCCACGCAAGTTCCCGGAACGTTGACGGGCCTCCCGGCCAGAAGCATTTCGGAGGGATTGGCAACCTCTGCAAGCCCCTCCTCCCGCATTTCAAACACGCCGATTTCGTGCGTGGAGCCAAATCTGTTTTTTTCCGACCGCAGCAGACGGTGCACATGGTCGCGGTCACCCTCAAAGCACAGCACGCAGTCAACCATATGTTCGAGAACCTTTGGCCCGGCAATCGCGCCCTCCTTGTTGACGTGCCCGATGACGAACACTGTGGTTCCGGTGTTCTTGGCCAGCTGCATCAGGGCAAGTGCGCACTCTCTGACCTGACCCACACTGCCCGGCGTCGAGGACAGCTCCGGCATGTACAGGGTTTGGATGGAGTCGACAATCAAAACCCTGGGCTGCAGCCGGGCGGTCGCCTCCAGGACGCTGGACAGGTCGGTCTCCGCCAAAATGTTGAGCGTCTCGACGCCCAGCCGGGTCGCGCGAAGCTTGATCTGCCGGGGGGATTCTTCACCCGAAACGTATAATACCCCGCCAAAACGCAAAATATCGCGGCAAATCTGCATCATCAGTGTCGATTTTCCGATGCCCGGTTCGCCGCTGACCAAAACGATCGAGCCCACAACCGCGCCGCCGCCCAACACACGGTCCAGTTCGTTCAAACCAGTCGAGAAGCGGATCTCCTCAGCAGTTTGGATATCCGTCAGCCCGATGACGCCCTGTGATTCGTACGTGCCCGCCCGCGCGGGCTTCGCCTTCTTGCTTGGGGCTTCCTGAGGCTGCTCAACCAGGGCGTTCCACTCGCCGCAGGCCGGGCACTTTCCCTGCCACTTTGAAAACTCATTTCCGCATTGGACGCAATAATAGGCGGCGTTTTTCTTCATTATTCTCCCCCGCTGTCCGTCTCCCCCGCCCAGCCTAGGAAAACCGACGTCACAACAAGCGCCAGGCGGGTCTGAAATATTTCGTCGCGCAGGTTAGCCTCTTCCCGGGCGTTGGACAAAAATCCGCACTCGATGAGAATGGCCGGACGCGTGACTTTTTTCATCATGTAAACGTCAATGGTTTTGCTCTGGCGGTCGTTCTGCGTGTCAATGCCCGCGCGCAGCGCCTCCTGCATCTGCTCGGCAAACGCCTTGCTTCCGGCGGCCGCGTTGTAAAATACTTGCGCGCCGCTGTACTGGCTTTGCTCGAATGTGTTTTGATGAATGCTGATCAGCGCGCTGTTGGGACTGTTGTTGACCATCGCCGCCCTGTTGGCCAAGTCCGATCGCTTTTGACCGGCGATGGAGCCCGCATCGGCGTCATGTAGTGAAATATCGGTCTCACGCGTCATCATGGGATTTAAGCCCAAAAAGCGCATCATCAGTTCGGTTTTGAGCGCAATTTCCAGATTGATATGGCTCTCGTTCACGCCTGTGCAGGACACCGCTCCGCCATCTATGCCGCCATGACCGGCGTCAATGATCGGCCGGTACCGCAGGGCGAGGCTGGGAGCCATTGGGACGGCGGCCGTCACAGGCTGGGAAACCGGCCTCAGATCCTCCCAGCTCAGCCTGAATCCGACAACCGCCACAAAAAGCAGGGCAATCAAAATCAGCGTCATTGTGCTTCTTCTCACTGCGCATCCCCCCTGCATACATGGTATGCCCCAATCCCCGCTTCAAGAACGGTTCGGCGGGCAGGCCCGTTACGCATATGCTAAACAAAGCCGCCCATTAACAGCCTGTCGCATAAGAATGCGTGAGCGCCGTCATACTATGGCTTGACTTGGGATTCAACTTTCCGCGCCGCTGCGGGCGGGAGGCGCGCCTGAAAAGGCACTGCCCAACCGAGTATATCACATCGCAGAGCGCCGTGTAAAGCCGGATGGACCTCCGCCAAAGGGAGACAGTTTGAGCCTGTTCTTCGCTCAAGCCGCCGGGCGGGATCTGAAAATAATTCTGTACATTTCCCAAGATCAATGATATATTCAAGAGTATCAAATTTTAGGAAGGTGATCACATGACAGTTGGTTGCGTCAAAGAACTTAAAAAGCATGAGTATCGTGTCGGCCTCACGCCAGGCAATGCAAAGGATTACATTGCGCATGGTCACAGCGTTTGGGTGCAGCGCGGCGCGGGAGAAGGCTCCGGCATCCCCGATGAGGAATATATCTCTGCGGGTGCGCATATGGCGGACGACGCGCAGGCCGTCTGGGAGCGCGCCGACCTGTTGATCAAGGTCAAGGAACCGCTTGAAGAGGAGTATCGCCTGATCCGGAGCGGCCAGATCATTTACACCTATTTTCATTTGGCCGCCGACCGTTCGCTCACCGAGGCCGTTTTGTCAAGCGGCTGCAAGGCTGTTGCCTATGAAACCGTCACCGACAAGCAGGGAAACCTGCCTCTGCTGACCCCGATGAGTGAAATCGCGGGCAGACTCAGCATACAGGCCGGCGCGCGCTGCCTTGAGAAGCCTTACGGCGGTCGCGGCGTTCTGCTGGGCGGCGTGCCGGGCGTCAAGCGCGCCAAGGTGGTCATTCTCGGCGCGGGCGTCGTGGGTGCCAACGCCTGTAAGGTGGCCATTGGCATGAACGCAGATGTCACCATCATGGACGTCAACCTGGATAAGCTTCGCTATCTGGATGATATTTACGGAAACGCCCTGCAGACCATGTATTCCAGCGAAGAGACCATCAGGCAGGAACTGGCCGCCGCTGATCTGGTGATCGGCAGCGTGCTCATCCCCGGAGGCGCGACGCCTAAACTGATCCGCCGCGAGCACCTCAAAATCATGCGCCCCGGCAGCGTCATCGTCGACGTCGCCGTCGACCAGGGCGGCTGCTGTGAAACCTCCCGCCCGACGTATCATGACGCGCCGACCTTTGTGGTGGACGGCGTAATTCACTATTGCGTGGGCAACATGCCGGGCGCGACGCCGCGCGCGTCTACCTTCGCGCTGACCAACGCCACCCTGCGCTACGGTCTGCTCATCGCCGACCACGGTCTGGAGGAAGCCTGCCGGCTGACGCCGGGTCTGCTCGTCGGCATTAACGCCTATCTGGGCAACTTGACCTGCAGGCAGGTTGGGCAGGCTTTTGGCCTGGAGACTGCGTCCGCCGCGGATCTCTTTTCAAAATCTTAGTGAAACATAAGCCTTTACAAGGAGGCTCTATTCAGGTATACTGAGTATACTAGGATTATTTGTGAGGTGTTGTGCGGATGGATCATACCAGAAAATTTTCTCTGTCTGAAGAGCGCGATAAGGAAATGCGCCAGGTTCTGTTGTCGGTCTACTCCGCGCTGCAGGAAAAGGGGTATAACCCCATCAATCAAATTGTGGGGTATATTTTGTCCGAGGATCCCACCTATATCACCAACCATAAAAACGCGCGCAGCATGATTCGCCGCCTTGACCGCGATGAACTTTTGCAGGAGCTGGTCAAGTACTACCTCACCTGAAAAACGTTCTGCGCACGAAACAGCTTATCTGTCAGTCTTGGCCGCTCCCTTCTGTTGACGGGGGCGGCCTTTTACAGGAGAAAAGCGCATGGAGTATGTCACACTGGGAAATACGGGCCTTGTGGTTTCGCGGCTCTGCTTCGGCACGCTCACGTTGGGCCCACTGCAAAACAACCTCGCGCCGTCTGAGGGCGGCGAGCTGCTGCAAAAGGCCTTTGCCGCCGGCGTAAACTTTTTGGATACCGCGCAGCTGTACAAGACCTATCCCCACATTCGGGACGGGCTCAGGCGTTCGGGCGCCGACGCGGTCATCTCCTCCAAGACGTACGCCTACACCGCTGACCAGGCGGAAGAGGCCGTAGAAGAGGCGCGGTCGGCGCTGGACCGCGACGTCATCGACATATTCTTGCTCCATGAGCAAGAGAGCGAGCACACGCTGCGCGGACACGCACCGGCGCTGGAGCGCCTTTACACCGAGAAGGCGCTTGGCCGCATTCGCGCCGTCGGGCTCTCCACGCACGCCGTTGCCGGTGTGCGCGCCGCGATAGCGGCAAGGCTGGACATTGTCCACCCCATTCTGAACCTCGCAGGACTCGGTATTCTGGACGGCGGTCGGCAGGACATGGAAGTAGCCGTACGCGCGGCCGACAATGCCGGGCTTGGCGTGTATCTCATGAAAGCCCTTGGAGGCGGCAATCTTTACGCCAGGGCAGAAGAGGCGCTCGCCTACGCGTTATCCTCAGGCCACAGCGTGGCCATCGGGATGAAGCGCGAGCTGGAGCTGATGGCCAACCTCCATTTTTTGCGCGAGGGCGTGTTCCCGGAGAGCGATTGGCAGGAGCTGCGGGGCCAGCGGCGGCGTTTGATGATTGAGGATCACTGCGAAGGCTGCGGTCGCTGTCTGACAGCCTGCAAAGCAGGCGCGCTCACGCTGGAAAACGGGCAGGCTGTGTGCGATGCGCGCCGTTGTCTGCTGTGCGGCTATTGTTCAACTGCGTGCGCTCAGTTTTGCATCAAGATGGTTTGACAAGTTCATTCCGATATGATAAAGTTTATTCGCTGGAAGTGAGGTGTTTTTTGAATGACCACTGCCAAAAAGAAAGAGGAAATCCTGAGATACAAGGGTCACCCGCTGATGCGCAAAGACAATTTGATTTACTACGGCAGCATGGCCGATAAGTATATCATCATGTTACAAGTTCTGGAGAGCACGAAAGTCGGCGATCTTGACGTTGCCTCGCGTGTTTCCGTGCAGCTTCAGCTGACCGACCCCGATCTCAAGAGCAAGGACCGGATTGTGAAAAAAAGTGAAAAGGACGGGCTTTACGCCGCGATGGACGTGGCCAGCGTCTGGCTGGACCGCGCCTTGGGCGCCAAGTAAGTCTCCCCTGCCCCAGAATGACAAAGAACCTTTTGTTCTTTGTCAAAACGGCGTTTGGATCGCGTCTTTGTGAAGACGCGCAGCGAAGGGCATTCCCGAAATGAGGGAATGCCCTTTTTTTGGAGACAACCACCGGCTATGCCGGTGGAGCGAAAAGAGCTTTAGCGATGAAAATAAAAAAAGAACTCCCTTTGATATACTACAAGTGCGGTCTGTCAACTGCACTTGGGAAATCAAAGGGAGGACATTCGAATGAAT
>JAVBOR010000038.1:0-19816 GCA_031550325.1 Oscillospiraceae bacterium | reverse complement strand
AAAGAACCGAAGGTTCTTTGACAACGCCGGAGCTGCAGACTGCAGACAAACCCCGCAGTCGCGATTCCAATGTTTTTGTCATCAGCCGGAGCTGCGATCAGCTCAGTCTTCTGCGGATGAGCTCGTCGACCGTACCCTGTTCGAGAAACGGGGCAAGAGCGGAAAGCGTGCGGGCAGCCAGCCGGACATCCGCGTCCAGAATGGCGCTGTCGAGGTCTTCTGTGAACGGGGCCAGTCCGGTCAGCACCCGGGAATCCGCGCCGCTTTGCAGCGCGTCCAGAAAAAGCTTGGTGACATGCTCGCCATCTAAAAAGGGCGCAATGTCGGTAAGGCGTTCATACTGTTCTGGCAGCGGAAGCGCGCATACCAGCTTGTACAGCGTTTCGGGCGAAGCGAAGGGCGCGATGCCGACAATCTCTTTCCACTGATCACCGGAAGGGCGAAGCCCGGGTGAAAACTCCGCACTCACCCTGCGGTCGGCTTCACTGCGAATGCTTTTGGCGTCCTCAAGCTCTTCCTCGGCGTCCTCAATCTCCTCCTCGGCGTCCTTCAGCGCGTCGCCCACCTCATCGAGGACCGTTCGGGCAATGCCTCCGGCCAGAGGGACGTCCCGCCACCCCGACAAGGTGTCTTTCAGGGATTCCCTGAGCTCTGCGATGGTTTTTCTCAGCCCGGAGATGGCCGGCTCGGGCGCTTCCCGAGGCAAAACGGCGCGCGGCGCGCGGACAAAGCTGTCCGGGCCGGGCGGCGGCGCCGGCTGCCCGGCGGCGGGGCGGCTCTGCTCAGTCTGCCCCAAAGGGGAAACCTCGGGCTCTTCGCGGGGCGCGACGGGCTCGGACAAAGGGTCTTTGTTCGGCGCGTCGCTCTCTGCGGCGCTCAAAATGCGGTCGGCCGTCGTGCCCAGAACGCGGGCCACCGTGGACAGCAGCGCAATGTCCGGCATCGACTCACCGCGCTCCCAGTTGGACACTGCCTGATGGGAAACGCCCAGGGCATCGGCAAGCTTGCTCTGGGTCAGGCCCTTATTCTTGCGCAAAAACTGGATGTATTGACCCATACGCTGATTATCGAACACAGTACAGCCCCCCTTTTATGATGTTCTGCGCATAAACGCCGTTGAGGTGTGGGTTTTCCTTAACCCATCTGCCGCAGTGATGCGCCAGCCAATGGGAAAACAGCTTTTTCATAATGATCCTCCTTCAGTACGTGTTTCTTTGGACAATTCCATCGTACTGTGGACGCCATGAAAAAGCAATCAAGCCGAGGTTGAAACGCCTCAAGCAGAAGGCGAATATCCCTCCTCAAGCGGTGCTTGCAGGCGGGAGCGCCCTTATGTGCGGCCGTTATGGCTGCTCTTTTTGATGTACTCAACCAGCGTATATAAAAACTCGCTGTTTTTAATCTTGCGCGTGTTCAGGTAGTCAAACAGGCGGTAGGCTAACTCCACTTTGCTGGTTTGCATCTGCCGGATGACGCTGCGGATGTTGCGCTCGACGGCGCCCACGGACGTGCCGAACTGCCGCGCCACCTCCGGATAGAGGATCTTGGTGGTCAGCGCAAACTTGCTCTCGTCGTCAAGACAGTACGCCAGCGCGCAGACCGTCTGCTTGGTGGATAGAAGCCGGGGGGAAATGCCCAGCTGACACAGCACATCCAAGATCTGCTTTTGCCGCATGTCCGCCTCGGTCGCCTCGGGAGCGGCATGGGCGGCGGCTTGAGAGCCCCCGCGCAGCTTTAATACACTGCGCAGATTGAGCAGGATGGTCTCGACCAAGACCGGCTTGAGGCTGAAAAAATCTATGTCCAGGTCGTTCAGGATCCGGATCACCGTGTCGGTTCCGATTCCGGACAGGATGTTGATGATCGGCCGGTATCCCGGCATGTTCTCCCGAATGTGCCGCACAATGTACACGCCGTCGTACTCCGGCATGATGATATCAAGCACGATAATGTCGGGACGAAGGTGTTCAATCTGCTCCAGAGCCTCACGCCCGTTTTGCGAGCAGCCAACGATGTTGAAATCGGGCTCTCTCTGGATTGTCTCACTTAGGATGTCGAGCCAGTGTACATTGTCATCGGCAATAAAAACGGTCTGCATTCTGTATCATCTCCAAGGTTGTCTTTCCGTCTGGTGAAAAACGGGTTAGCGCAGTTAAACTCCGATATCCGCTTCCTTTTTCTTACAGCATATCTGATTAATATAGCAATATCAAGGGAAAGATTTAGATCTTGCGGAAAATAATTAAAAAGAGCCCTTTTGACAGGGCTCTTTTCAGAGAAACAAGGTAGTTACATGTTGTTTTTCCAGAAATTAGGGTAAAGAAAAGGAAAGGAAGTGTAGTAAGCTCTTATGAGAGAAATAACTTCGGGGTTCTGACAGGGTTTTTCGGCTATATCCCGTTTCGGCGGCCCGCCGCCGATTTCCTCGTAAAGATGCTTCAGGCATCGGCCGGCACTGCTCACCCGGCTTCTTTGGGAGACTTGCCCTCATTTCGGGAGGGATCGGGAGACGCTTGGCCCGTTCGAGTGCCGCGTTCAGGCGGGAAGGGCTTGCTCTCCAGCCTCGCCAGGATTTCATCGGCCTTCTCCCGTGTCAGGGAGCCGTCGGCGACCTTCGCGTCAAGGGCTTTTTTGGCGTCCGCCAGCATGGCCTTCTTGGCCTCTTCGGGAGACATGCCCTCATACCGGGAGAGATCGGTTCGGGTCGGCGCTTCGCCCATTCGACTGCCGCGCTCAGGCGGGAAGGGCTTGCTCTCCAGCCTCGCCAGGATTTCATCGGCCTTCTCCCGTGTCAGGGAGCCGTCGGCGACTTTCGCGTCAAGGGCTTTTTTGGCGTCCGCCAGCATGGCCTTCTTGGCCTCTTCGGGCGACATGCCCTCATACCGGGAGGGATCCAGGAAGGACGGCGCTTTGTGAGAATGCACGCGGCGCAAGGTTGGGTCGTTTGCGGCTTGTGAAGTGGCGGCTGCATCGTCGCCGGCGGCGATGTCCTCAGAGGCGCTCAGGGCCGGTCGATAGGCAAAGGCTGATGTTATCATGAACAGAGCGCAGCAAAGAACGCAGACACCACGCTTTTTCCAGGGTTGATCCATTCAGGTCCTCCTTTCAGGGTTTACATTTCAGTTCAATAGGCACCCCCTTTCTTATCCCCAGTATAGCTGCCAAATATGTATGGATCGTGGAGAAACCTTGAACATTTGGTAAACACGCCAAAAAATTTGAGCCCAGTGGATGGAAGGGCGCGCCGTATTCGCTTCGCGTGCGCTGTTACGGGAGCGGCACATATCCTGTTTTTTCAACCAGACTCTGGCCCTGGGGGGACAGTATCCAATCAAGAAATCTTCGCGTATTGTCTGAACGCGTCTTCTCTACATCCGTTGCAACCGGACGGGCAATCGTAACCGCGTAAATATCTTGGGCAAAGGGATAGGTTCCGCCGGTTATATTCTGCGCCGTTGGCTGAACGCCGTCTATCGACAGAAACTTAATCTTGTTCTCTGCGATCATGTCTCTTATGTAATAGAGGAATGAATAGCCCAGGGCATTCTTGTGGTTCTTGTACGCCACAGCCATATACATCCCCATCATCTCATCAAATACGTCCTTCTCAGGAGCCTCGACGATCGGGGTATCCCCGATGATTTCCCTAAGCCTGACCTGACTTCCCGACGTTTCGGGTCTTTGATAGGCAAGGATTTCTTTGTTGTTTCCCCCGACCTGACTCCAGTTGTTTATCCGGCCAGAATAAATGCCCACAACGTCCTGTACGGCAAGATTGGAAATGGAGTTCTTCTTGTTGACAAAGAAGACAAAAGCCTCCTTCCCTATGGGCGTGAGCACCAGCTCCCAGCCAAGTTCATCGACCTGCTTGCGCTGTTCCTCTGAAACGCCTGCAAGAAACGCGATGTCGGCCTTTCCGTCAAGCAAATTGGCGAAGGCCCCCGCGGTTCTTGAACAAACAATCACGCTGCTGTCCTGATCATAGGCATCGTAATCCGCCTGTGGATATGTCGCGCGGGCAAAGGAGGCATAGAGCGGGTAAAGCGCTGTTGCCCCGTCCAGTCGCGGCAGATCGCTTTGAAGGGTCAAACCCGAATCATCATCGAGGCTTTTCGCGAGAGAGTTCTCACGAAAGGGCTCATATGATCTTAAATTGACCTCCTCGCCTCTACCGCCCAGCTCATATATTTCAAGAATGCCCTCCTGATATGCGATGAATATGCCCGCGCAAATCATTAGGATCACGATGGAGCCGGAGACGACAAGCCGCCATTTCAGCCTGAACAGACTCCAAACAAGAATAATGAATACCAGAAATATTCCGACGAACATGGCCACAACAATCCCGGAATTATCCCAGACAGGGCCCAAATAATCTTGAGGGCTGTAATCGTAATCGGCATCATACAGGACTCCTGCACAGAAGGTGAACAGGAAAAATGCGCTAGTAAGGCTCGCGGCAATTCGCAGCGGTATGAATTTCAAGCGCTTTTCTTTTGGATCCAGAGCACTCACCCATCCTTACAAAATCTTTTCGCCTCGTTTACAGGGCCCTGGAAACGAGGCGGCATACAACCTGCCCAATCGGCAAGGCCCGAGACAGCCTGTCAAAGAACCAAAGGTTCTTTGACAGGCTGTCTCACAAAGCGCATCCCCGGCTCTACTCAGCGGCGACCTGGAAGACCGTCTTGTTTCTTCCGCCCCGCTTGGCCTCATACATGTGTCTGTCGGCGCGCTCAATAACGGTCTCGGCGGTGTCGCCCTGAAAATACTCCGTTACGCCAAAGCTCGCGGTGACCTGGCCGACCACGCTGAAATGGTGTTTCATGATGCTGATTCTGATTCGTTCGGCCAACTTGTACGCCATATCAATATTCGTCTGCGGCAGGATGATTACAAACTCTTCCCCGCCCCATCTGGCGATCACGTCGCTCTTCCTGATTCTCTCTATGGCAACCGCCACCGTTTCGATCAGGACGCTGTCTCCGACGGCATGCCCGTACGTATCGTTGACTGTCTTGAACTTATCGATGTCAAACATGATCAAAGCAAAGGAGTCCACGTTCACAGACGCGCTCAGACAGCAGCTTTGCAGCGTCAGGTCAATGGACGTCCTGTTGTTGATGTTGGTCAGCTTGTCGGTTTCGGCAAGCTTCTGCAAATGTGACTGGCTGAGATAGTTGTTGCGCTTTAATGTATTGAGCTGATAAAACGTAATGTAGGAAAAGAAAATGGAGATCAGAACACCAAAGAACTGATACCAGTTAAAGGTGTCCATGTGGTTGGGAATCGCCAGACAGGTAAACACGAAGTAGAACGCCGAGATAAAAACGCTGGTGATCACATTGTGCAGCAAATAATTCGGGAAATTAAACACCAGAAGGACAAAGACGGCCACGGACATGCTTTTCGACGTCCATTCCGGGTCGGCGTAAATAAAGAGTACCGCCATGTAAAAGAAAAATGTGGCAATCTCCATAATCGACGTAACGAGCCCCAGCGCCCTATGCCCCTTAATTTTGCCGGCAAAGAAGAAAAACGGAACGCAATACCCCAGCGGCAACAGCCGCCACAGATAGATTTGGGAGAGAACCTCTGGCGGAACGCCGTGCAGAATATCAATGACAATGTAAAACGCAAAAAAGAGTCCGCCAAAAAGAACGGCTAACCTGAGAAAGAACAGCGACGCCTTGACATCATAGTTCTTAAACTGCAGTTCATGCTCTTTTCTCTTAAACTCGGCAAAGGCTGTGTATCTCGATGCTTTCCTCATCGGTTGTGCAACCCCTTTATCCCTTCGCATGGACATTGCGGTCAAAAAGATCGCGACTCTTTTTGTACACGGGCAGCTCCGTTCCCCCTGGCCAACGACGCTCGGTCGCTTGCCCACAATTTTAGCACATGACCGGAGAAAAGACCATATTTTTTACATTTGTGGAATTTTATGGGATCGGTGGGCCTGCCCCTGCCACACTGCATATGGTGTTCGCGCTGGCGAACCTGCTTCTGGCTGACAGGCGCTGCTTGTCGGCTTAGGACAGTGTTTCGCTCGGCACTGAGCACGGGGATATCTGCGGGCTTTCGCACTTGCACCTCGTTTGAGCGCTGTTCTTCCGTCATGTTGTGCTTGTTGCGCGGTGTTGCCTAAGGTTTTATGGTTTTTAGTGCAGAAAATTCCTGAGACTGCACTACTCACTTATCTGATTTTGCAAATGTACCCCACAGCATAAATATCACGCCCATTATTATAAAAACACACCCAAAAACGATCATGGGAATAAGCCCCAAATTGGCTACCGTTTGCCAATATCGTCCCAAACTATTACTCCATTCAGTAGTGTTTTCAACATTCATTCCTGCGATTATCGATGAAGCCGTGTACATTAATATCCCGGAAACTAAAAACCCAATGCCTGATATAAGTTTTTTCACGTGCCATACCTCCCCTAACCGAAAACCTCTTCAACCACAATCCTACAATAAATCTTATTATATCACACAAAACCGAAAGCAGTCGAACTTTTTGCGTTCGACTGCTTTCAATGCTAATTCTGGTCGAGGCGACAGGATTTGAACCTGCGGCCTCTGCGTCCCGAACGCAGCGCTCTACCAAGCTGAGCCACGCCTCGATTCCAACAGCACGTCAAACTATACCGCAAATCGAGTGGGCTGTCAAGCCTAAAATTAGATGTTGCACCCGATTTTGGCCCGATTCGCCTGGGCGGCATTCCTTCTTAGCCACTCTGTTGCGCGCCGGATTTATCCCCGGCCGCAACGCTGCGCGAAGCGCCGGGCGACAAGGCTATCCCGCTGCGGAACGAGCGTACGAACACAACAAAAGAAAGCTTCCACATGCAAAGCACGCCAAGAAGCCTTCTTTCGGTGGATAACCTGGAGCTGGTGGACGGATTTGAACCCCCGACCTGCTGATTACAAATCAGCTGCTCTACCAGCTGAGCTACACCAGCGCAAACGCCGAACATTAGTATAGCATGCTGGGGCGGCTCCGTCAACAGCGAAAAGCCGCCGGCTAGCGCCCCACTTTATCCCTCCGCGTGTGCCGGCTTTCCGTTCCCTCCCTCGCCGACGGGCAGCGGGCGGGGACAAAGCGGCAGGCGCGGACTGAGTCCCGCGGAGCAGCCAGATTTATACGAAAATGCACACCTCAACGCGCAGGCGGCCCTTTTTGGTCTGACTCCCCACCGAGACGAGCTTGGCGCGGCCAAACCCGCGCACCGACAGCAGATCTCCCGCGGCCAGAAGCTTGGCGGCCTGCTCACAGCGCAGGTGGTTGACGCTGACGCGGCCGGCGTCTATGAGCTCAGCCGCGTCGGCGCGCGAGAGCGAAAACGCGGCGCACAACACGGCGTCGGCGCGCAGCGACGCCACGGTGACGGATTTGACCTCCAGACGCTGCTCGGGCTCGGGCAGAGACGCCGGGCCGACCGCCAAGAGCGTCACGCCGACGTTTCCGATTTTGAGGACGTTTTGGGTTATGTGTGCTGCCAGATTGGGCAGGCAGACAAAGAACGCGGGCGGCGGCCCTGGACACAGGATGTCCCCCAGCGCGTCGCGGCGCAGGCCCAGGGCGATGAGCGCGCCCAGCACGTCCCGGTGCGTCAGACGGTCAACAGCGCGGTAGTCGATGCGCACGACAGCCAAAAGCTCCTCGTCGGGCTCGCCCCAATCCGGCGCCAGAAAGACCGCCCTGCGCCGCTCGGCGCCGGCGGGCAGGCCCTCCAGACAGAGCCTCACGTCGTTCCTGCGGGAAAACTGCTGCTCTGTCAGCGCCTGCTCCGCCGGGGTGAGAAAGGCCGAGCAGGCGCAGCCCTCGCGCGCCGCGCGGCGGGCCAGATCGTCCATGTGGCGCTGCAGCTCAAATTCCATGCTCCGCACCCTCCGACAGCGTTTGGGTCACGCACGCCCAGGCCTTGGCAAGTCTGTCCATGTCCCAGGCCGCATTGGCCGGACTGGTGGACGGCAGGCGCACGATGTCCTGCGTCCAAAAACGCCGGCAAAGCGTCCAGGCCGCCTTGCCGTTGGCGTACACGGCGCGCAGCCGGCACTGCCCGGCCAAGGAGCCCAGATCGTTGGGCACGGGATTGGCAATGGTGCTGTCCGCCGCGCCGACGATGTCGCAGCTCTCCAGCACATCCCACAGCGCAATGTGATGCTCCAGAAGCAGCGCTTTTTTGGCTTCGACCGTTTCGGGCGGCTCCGCACTGACCAGACGGGCCAAAAGCGGCCAGAAGCGGTTTTGGGGATGCCCATAGTAGAAGCCGGCCTCTCGCGAGGCCGGTGACGGCGTGGTTCCTAAAATGAGTATGCGGCAGGCGCTGTCAAACACCGGCTCAAACGACATGGCTATAGCCCGTGCCGCCGGTCAGCATTCGTTTCAAAAACTGCCCGGTGTACGACTCCGTATTTTCGGCCACCTGCTCGGGCGTTCCGGTGGCGACGATAAACCCGCCCCTGTCGCCTCCCTCCGGGCCGAGGTCAATCAAGTGGTCGGCGATCTTGATGACCTCAAGGTTGTGCTCAATGACCAGCATCGTGTTGCCGGTGTCCACAAGCTTCTGCAGCACCTCAATGAGCTTGTGCACGTCGGCCACATGCAGTCCGGTGGTCGGCTCGTCCAGAATGTATATCGTGCTTCCGGTGCTGCGTTTGCTCAGTTCAGTGGCCAGCTTGACGCGCTGCGCCTCGCCGCCCGACAGAGTGGTTGACGGCTGTCCGAGCCTGACGTACCCGAGCCCGACGTCATAGAGCGTCTGTAGCTTCCGCGCGAGCTTGGGCACGTTTTCAAAAAACGCCAGCCCCTCCTCGACGGTCAGGTTCAGCACGTCGCTGATGCTCTTGCCCTTGTAGCGCACCTCCAGCGTCTCGCGGTTGTAGCGCTTGCCCTTGCAAACGTCGCACGGGACGTAGATATCCGGCAGAAAGTGCATTTCAATCTTGAGCAGCCCGTCGCCCGCGCACGCCTCACAGCGCCCGCCGCGCACGTTAAAGCTGAACCGGCCCGGCCCGTAGCCGCGCATCTTGGCGTCCTGCGTCTGCGCGAACAGTTCCCGCATATCGCCAAACAGCCCCGTGTATGTGGCCGGGTTGGAGCGCGGCGTGCGCCCGATCGGGCTCTGGTCAATGTCGATGACCTTGTCCAGCGCCTCGACGCCGTCAATGCCGTCATGCGCGCCGGCCCGCGTCTTGGCTCGGTTGAGCTTGGCAGCCAGGGACTTATAGACGATCTCATTGACCAGCGAGGACTTTCCCGAGCCCGACACGCCGGTCACACAGGTAAACGTCCCCAGCGGAATAGTCACGTCGATATCCTTCAGGTTGTTTTCCCGCGCGCAGCGGATGACAATCGATTTCCCGCTTCCTGCCCGCCGCTTTTCAGGCAGCGGAATGCGCAGCGCGCCGCTCAGGTATTTGCCGGTGATCGAGCCCTCGCAGGCGCAAATCTCCTTCATGTCTCCGACCGCCACGACCTCGCCGCCGTGGATGCCCGCGCCCGGCCCGATGTCGATGATATAGTCGGCAGCCGCCATCGTGTCCTCGTCGTGCTCGACGACCAGCAGCGTGTTGCCGAGGTCGCGCAAACGCTTCAACGTGTCGAGCAGCTTGTTGTTGTCGCGCTGGTGCAGTCCGATCGACGGCTCGTCCAAAATATACAAGACGCCCATCAGCGACGAGCCGATCTGCGTGGCCAGCCGGATTCGCTGACTCTCGCCGCCCGACAGGCTGCCCGAACGGCGGGCCAGCGTAAGGTACTCGAGCCCGACGCTGCACAAAAAGCCCAGCCGCTCGCGGATCTCCTTGAGGATGCGGTCGGCGATCATCGCGTCCTTCTCCCCAAGGGTGAGCGTGTCCAAAAACGCCAGCGCCTGCGTCACCGACTTTGCCGTGTAGTCGGCGATCGTCAGCCCGCCGACCGTCACGGCCAGGCTCTCTTTTTTCAGCCGAAGGCCCTTGCAGTCGGGACAGGGAATCTCGGCCATGCTCTCCTCGATGTCGGCGCGCATCGCCTCGCTCTGCGTGTCGCGGTAGCGCCGTTCAAGGTTGTGCACCAGACCCTCAAACGCGTGCCGGTACGTGCCGAAGCTTCCGTCCGGCCGTTCAAACGGCAGGTCGAGCTTCACGCCCTTGGTGCCAAAGAGCACGGCGTTCTGTACGGCCTCGGGCAGCTCCTGAAACGGCGTGTTCAGGTCAAAACCAAAGTGCTTGGCCAGCCCCTTGAAGTACATGCGCGCAACCGACGAGGGGTCAATGCCGTTCCAGCCCGACGCGGTCACCGCCCCGGCAATCAGCGAGAGCTCGGGCGAGGAGACCACGCGCGTCGGGTCGATCTTCAGCTGCATCCCCAGCCCCGTGCACGTCGGGCACGCGCCATAGGGGTTGTTAAACGAAAACATGCGCGGCGCGAGCTCTTCCATCGAGATCCCGCAGTCCTCACAGGCGTAATTCTGCGAAAACAAAAGCTCGCGCTCACCCGGCCCGATGTCGACGACCACAAGCCCGTCGGCCAGACCGGCGGCGGTCTCGACCGAGTCGGTCAGCCGCTGGCGAACGTCGGGAGAAATGACCAGACGGTCAACGACGATGTCGATCGTATGTTTTTTGTTCTTGTCAAGCGCGATCGTCTCCGACAGGTCGTACAGACTGCCGTCGACGCGGGCGCGGACGTACCCAGACCGGCGCGCATCCTCAAAAATTTTGGTGTGCTCGCCCTTCCGGGCGCGCACCACAGGCGCCATGACCATCAGACGCGCGCCGTCCTCCAGATCCATCACATGGTCGATGATCTGGTCGATCGTCTGCTGGGTGATGACCTTACCGCAGCGCGGACAGTGCGGGACGCCGACGCGCGTCCACAGCAGGCGCAGGTAGTCATAGATTTCGGTGACCGTCCCGACCGTGGAGCGCGGGTTTTTGGACGTCGTCTTCTGGTCGATGGAGATGGCCGGACTCAGCCCGTCGATGTAATCCACGTCGGGCTTCTCCATCTGTCCCAAAAACTGCCGGGCGTAGGACGACAGGCTCTCGACATAGCGCCGCTGCCCCTCGGCGTAAATGGTGTCAAACGCCAGCGAGCTCTTGCCCGAACCCGACAGTCCGGTCAGCACCACCAGCTTGTCGCGCGGGATCTCGATGTCGATGTTCTTTAAGTTGTGCTCGCGGGCGCCCTTGACAAAAATTGAGTTGCGCATGTTTTCCTCCACCATTGCGGGACGTTTGACGTCCCGTCAGTCTTCTAAAAGAGCCTTTCGCATCCTCGTCCTTTTTCGGTGTTCACGTCGAGCCTGACGCCGAAGGCGGCAGGTCCTCGCTGGACTGAACACCGAAAAAGAAGAGAGCGCAATGCTTTCACGGATTCACTCCGGGGGAGCATTCCCTTGCGCGTCTTCGCAAAGACGCAAGCCAAACCCGCCAAACTGTCAAAGAACCGAAGGTTCTTTGACAGTTTGGCGGGACGTTTGACGTCCCGTCAGTCTTCTCTTTTGCCTAATTATGGCTCATCGGGGCCGGATTTAACCGCAGGGGCCTGCGCCTCCCCGGCGCGCCGCGCGGCCCTGGGCCGCATACAGCTTCGCCTGATCCGCTCCTGCTCCAGAACTACGTACAAATTGTTGGCAAGGTAATTCTCTGTGTGCCTGTTCAGCGCCGCAAGAAGGCGGCGAAACGGATACAGGCAGAACACGGCGACTTTCATGCCCGGCGTATAGACGACGTTGAGCCTGCAGTACGCCCGCCTGAACCCGAAATTGTCATGCAGATACTGCTGCACCTGGGTCACATGCAGCACATTGCGCTCGCCCACCGTGACATAGGGGAGTTTCTGCTCATTGAGGTATTCAAAGAGCGACGTGTAAAAGATGGCGACGTTCGCGCCCAGGCGCTTGTACTCCGGATCAACCTTGATGGCGATGCCGTTGGCGAAACTGTCGTAGCGGTAATACAGAATATAGCCGCAGAGAACGCCTGTCTCTTTTAAAAAGCACCCCCAGTATTCGGCCACGTTGCTGGATCCGGCTCGTTTGGCGTTTCGAAGAAACTGCTCCCTGGGCATGCGGGACCGGGAGTACTTCGGGTGTTCGCTGCTGGCGGCTGACAAAAGCGCAAAGAGCTCCTCGGCGTATTCGGAGGGATCAATGCGCCTGACGTCAAAGAACCTCAACGCTTTAAGGATGTTCCTGCGCCTTTGCCCGCTCACGGTGTTCAGGTCAACAGGGGTGTCCTTAATGCAATACCACCATTCGGTCTCGGTCTCGCAGTCAAAGTCGGTTGTATACCGCGCGAGCAGGGCCTTTTTCATGTTTTCGGGAGTCAGTTCGGATAAATCCGGGTCGACATGGGGTGGGACATCGGCGACAAGCATGCGCTTGTACACGGCCCAATCCTTCATAAGACCCTCTCTTTCCTCAGCATTTCATTCTGCCCTCAGCTTGATAATCTGGTCGCGCAGCAGCGCTGCATACTCAAACTCCAACATCTTCGCGGCCTTTTTCATCTCGGTCTCCATCTTCTCGATGGCCTCGCGCTTCTCCCGCTCGGTCATATGCTTTCCGCTGGCCTTGTCCTTGGCCATCGACTGGGAGATCTCCAGCGACTCCCGCATACTCTTCATGATTGTCTTGGGCACGATGCCGTGCTCCTTGTTAAACGCCTCCTGCCTGGCGCGGCGGCGCTCAGTCTCGCCGATGGCGCGCTCCATAGACGGGGTGATTTTGTCGGCATAAAGAATCACCAGGCCTTCGCTGTTTCGCGCCGCCCGGCCGATGGTCTGAACAAGCGCCGTCTCCGAGCGCAGAAAGCCCTCCTTGTCGGCGTCCAGAATGGCCACCAGGCTGACCTCGGGCAAGTCAAGGCCCTCGCGCAGCAGATTGATGCCGACGAGCACGTCGAACACGCCCAGGCGCAGATCGCGGATCAGCTCTA
Source organism: Oscillospiraceae bacterium (assembly GCA_031550325.1). Classification (GTDB taxonomy): domain Bacteria; phylum Bacillota; class Clostridia; order Oscillospirales; family UBA929; genus JAVBTT01. The sequence goes on along the minus strand of JAVBOR010000038.1, from coordinate 6,880 downwards.
TGCGCTCAAGCGTCTCGACGTCATGATGCATGTAGCGCACCTTGACGCCGGCAGTCTGCAGAAACGTCGTCAAATCCTCGGCCATGCGCTTGGTCAGCGTCGTGACCAGCACGCGCTCCCTGCGTTCGGCGCGCGCGCGGATTTCCTCGAGCAGATCGTCTATCTGCCCCTGCGTCGGGCGCACGCTCAGCTGCGGGTCGACAAGCCCTGTCGGGCGGATGACCTGCTCGACAATCTGTCCTGCCCGCTCGCGCTCATATTCGGCGGGGGTGGCCGACACGTAGACGATTTGGTTGAGCTTTCCCATGAACTCGTCGAACTTCAGCGGGCGGTTATCAAAGGCCGAGGGCAGCCTGAAGCCGTAGTCAACCAGACTCTGCTTGCGCGAACGGTCTCCGTGGTACATCGCGCGCACCTGCGGAATGCTCACGTGAGACTCGTCCACCACCAGCAAAAAGTCCTTGGGAAAGTAATCCAGCAACGTATAGGGCGTTGAACCCGGCTCGCGCCCTGTCATGATGCGGGAGTAGTTTTCAACGCCCGAGCAAAAGCCGACTTCGCGCAGCATCTCCATGTCGTACAGCGTGCGCTGCTTGATGCGCTGCGCCTCGAGCAGCTTCCCGTCCTCCTCAAAGTCCTTCACGCGCGTCCACAGCTCCTGCTCAATGACCGCTAGCGCCTTTTCCATCTTCTCCCGCCCGGTCACATAGTGCGAGGCAGGATAGATCGCGGCGTGGGACAGCGTGGCGCGCGGCACGCCCGTCAGCACATGCACCTCGGACAGCCGCTCAATTTCGTCGCCGAAAAACTCAATGCGAATGGCCGTCTCGGACGAATAGACGGGGAAAACCTCCACCGTGTCGCCGCGCACACGAAACGCGTTGCGCTCAAACGCAATGTCGTTGCGCTCATATCTGATCTCAACGAGCTTTTTGAGCAGCGCGTCGCGTTTTATGCGCATGCCGGGCCGCAGAGAGACGACCATGTTCTGATATTCGGCCGGGTCGCCCAGGCTATAGATACAGCTGACCGACGACACGACAATGACGTCGCGCCGCTCAAACAGCGAGGAGGACGCGCTGTGGCGCAGGCGCTCAATCTCATCGTTGATCGCGCTGTCCTTTTCGATATAGGTGTCGGTGTGCGGAATATAGGCCTCGGGCTGATAGTAGTCGTAGTACGACACAAAGTATTCCACAGCGTTATGGGGGAAAAATTCCTTAAATTCGGCGCAGAGCTGCGCCGCCAGCGTCTTGTTGTGCGCGAGCACAAGCGTTGGCCGCTGCACGCGCTCGATGACCTTGGCGATGGTATAGGTCTTGCCGGAGCCGGTCACACCCAACAGCACCTGCTCATCCAGCCCGTTTTCCACGCCGGACGCCAGCGCCGAAATCGCGGCCGGCTGATCCCCGGCGGGAGAGTACTCGCTGACCACCTCAAACCTGGGCATAAACCGCCTCCTCTGCCTGCCGGCTGACATCGCGTTTCAGGGCTCTCCCGACGATTTTCTGCTTGCCCTGAATCCCACATCATCTTATTATAGCAAAACAATTGTTCTTTTTCAAGGACAAGGCAAAATTTTTTTAATACTCACTAAGCCCTGATTTCAGAGGGCTTCGCGCCGGAGGAACAAGGCCTGTCCGGGCAGCCAGCCTCCCCTCTATGCGTCCAAATATTTTCCAAAACGCCCTAACCCCCTGGTCCTCATCGACTTCCCCGTGCAGGGCTTACAATAATTTCCACGTCAGTGAAATCATGCTTTACTTTGTCTTTAATTTATGCTAAAATATAGTATAATCTGTTGCAAAAACTGGATTATGGAAACAACTAGGCAACAGACATACAGAAAGGATGAATGAAATGCAGAAAAAGAGGCTCCTGTCCCTGCTTCTGGCTCTCGTGATGGTCTTCAGCCTTGTCACCTCCTCCATGGCCGCGAGCGAGCAGCAAAAGGGCGCACCCGCCGCAGACACCAAAACGCAGTCTTTGCAGGAAAAAAAGCTTTCCATGACGCCCAGCAAGGACGTCACTGTGCTTTCTCAGAACGGTGTTGACCGTACATATGACCAGCAGCGCTTCGAGTATGAAGAGGATGAGGACGTCTACGTCATCGTGGAAATGAAGACCGCTCCTCTGAACCTTGACTCGCTGGCTGCGGCCAAATTGTCGCGCAACACCAAAACGGTCGAATCCCTTAAGCTGGCCGACGCTGCCCTTAAGAGCGCTCATAAGTCCGTGATGAACGGCGTGACCGCCAAAAACAAGTCGGCCAAACTTCTGCGCTCCTACACGGCAGTCATGAACGGCTTCTCCGCCAAGGTCAGGCTGTCCGACGTCGTCGGCCTCAAAGCCGACAAAAACGTCAAGAGCGTCACGGTTTCCATGCGTTACGGCCTGCCTTCGCAGCCCGACGACATCAGCAGCGCCGGTATGATCTACGCGCCCAACGTCTGGGCGTCCGGTCTGATGGGCGACGGCATGCTCGTGGCCATTGTGGACACCGGCATTGATTACACCCACGAACTGCTCAGCACGGTGAACTCCTCCGCCAAGATCACCAAAGAGCAGATGGACGCCCGCGTCGCGTCCGCGGTCGGCCTCAACGCCACCGGCAACACCTATTATAAGAACGAAAAGGTCATCTTCGGCTATGACTATGCCGACGCCGACCAGGATCCGATGGATATCGAAGGCCACGGCACGCACGTTGCCGGCATCTCGGCCGCCAACCTCAGCCCCGAGGGCGTCGTGATGGGCGTTGCCTACAACGCCCAGCTGATGGCCATGAAGGTCTTCAGCGATACGGACGACGGCGCGTATGACCATGACATTGTCGCCGCCGTGGATGACGCCGTCAAGCTCGGCGCCGACTCCATCAACCTTTCGCTTGGTTATCCCGCGGGCTTCACAGAGTATCCCGGCCTCTCGCGTTTCGAGTATAAGCGCATATTTGCCTCGGCCCGCGAGGTCGGCGCTTTCGTCAGCACATCCACCGGCAACGAGGGCTTTATGGGCCCCGCCAGCTTCCTTTCCAGCATCGGCGGCCCGGAGCTCCCCTACGCCTCCAACCCCGATTACGGCCTTGCCGGCTCGCCCGGAACCGACCGTTCGGTCGTGGCCACGGGTTCGGTTGACAACGTCATCGCCTACGGCGCGTACTTTGCCGTCGGCAACGATAAAATCATTTATTCCGACAACAACCCCACACCGTTTAACGAGACCTTTAACGGAAGAACGCTCGACTATGTCGTGATTCCGGGCTTCGGCGAATCCGCAGACTATGAAGGCTTGGACGTCACCGGAAAAGTGGCGCTGATTCAGCGCGGCAATCTCGATTTCGTCGTCAAAGCCGCCAACGCCACCGCAGCCGGCGCGATCGCCGCGATCGTCTATGACAACCGCAATGACGGTACCGGTCTGGTCAACATGGTCAACGACCCCGCCAACGCCCCGTCGATCTTTATCTCCCAGGCCGACGGCGCCATATTGGTCGGCGCGGCTGTCAAGCAAATGGTCGTCGACAAAAACTTCCTGCTGGCCACTGAGAATCCCACCGGCGGACTGATTTCGGACTTCTCCTCCTACGGCATTACGCCCGACCTTCGCATTAAGCCCGACATCGTCGCCCCCGGCGGCAGCATTTACTCCACAGTGCCCGGCGGCTATACCAGCATGGGCGGCACCTCTATGGCTTCTCCCCAGGTCGCCGGCGCGGCGGCGCTGATCAAGCAGCGCGTTAAGCGCGATTTCCCGGCGCTGACCCCGGCCGAGCAGACAAGAATGGTGGAAAACCTTCTGATGTCCGCCTCTCTGCCCATTGTTGACGGCGACGGCTATCCGTATCCCGTCGAAGCGCAGGGCAGCGGCGCGCTTGACGTGGAAGGCGCCGCAACGGCGCAGGCCATTCTCTACAACACCTATGACCACAAGTCCAAGGTGGAGCTCGGCGACAAGCTCGACTATCAGAATATTCAAGTCACCTTCAACGTTCAGAACCTCTCCGGGGCGCGGCAGAACTATGAGCTCAGCGCGCTGGCCATGCACGATTACGCGACGGGGATCGATCTCGGCCTTCCCGACAAGCTGATCCTCAACACCGCCACGACCGACTATTTCAACACGAGTTTTTCGATTACCGCGCAGGGCGCTACGTTCAGAAACGGCGTGCTGACCGTGAACGCCAACACCACGGCGACCGTCACGATGAAGTTTGCGATCCCGGCGTTGATTCATCAGTCGCAAATGACCAAGTTCCCCAACGGCTACTTTATTGAGGGCTACTTCTTCCTCAGCCCCACCGACACAAACGCCTACGAGCTTTCCATCCCGTTCCTCGGCTTTGTCGGCGACTGGCTGGACGCGCCGGCCTTTGACCCGCTGTCCATCTACGAGGGCGTCAATACGGCCGCGGAGCTGCCGTTCTACTGGAACAACGCGGCGGTCAGCGACTTCTTCATCTTCCTTGAGTATCTCGGCGTCAACGGCTATATGCCCGAAGGCTCCGACAACGTCGCGCCGGTCGACCACGTCGCGATTTCGCCCAACGACGACTGGTTCCACGACTTCTTCTCCCCCGACCTGTATTTGGTGCGCAACCTGGTTAAAGTCTGGGCCGAGGTCACCGACGGCGAGGGCAATCTCGTCAAGAGGCTGGAGACCGACAGCACCCACTTCAACAAGAGCTTCTACTCCGACTCCCAAGGCGCCGTGACCGATGATCTCTTGGCGTACGCCTACGACCTGGAGTGGTACGGCGACGACCTTAGCGGCGATATTGTTGACGACGGCGTGTACACCTACACGATGTACGGCACGCTGGACTACGCGGGCGCGGACGCCAAACCGGCCTCATGGAGCATGGACGTCCATGTGGACACCGTTCTGCCGACTTATGACTACACGGTTCGCGAGAGCGAAGGCAAAACCTACCTCGACTTCAACTTGGCCGACAACCACTATCTGCAGTTCCTCCAGCTTGATGTCGGTTATGACGCCCTCGACGCGATCGCATTCATCGGCTATGATGAATACTCCAAGACTTACGACGTCACCGATTATCTCGCCGGCTATGACAGCCTCGAGGAGATGCTTCAGGACACGCTGATTTATTTGGAGGACTACGCCTCCAACACTGTGTTCGAGGAACTCATTGAAGCGCCGCCTCCTCCCGTAGTGCGGATTGACTCTATCTCCTTTGACTCCAGAATTGTTTGCCTCGTCGAGGGCTACGCCGCCTCCATCCCCGTGTCGGTGACCGGCGAGAATCTCGATGGCGCCTACATTCGCAGCGCGATGTACGCTGACCTGGCGCACGGCTATCAGCAGATGTGCCCGGCCATTGAGCTTGTGGACGGCAAGGGCGTTTTGCATATTGACGCCGACGTCCTGACGGCAGGCAACTACACCGTGGACGCCTTCCTCACGGGTGGCGCAAGCTGGGTGGAGACCCCGATTGTCGTCGTGGCCAAGCCGGAGAACCTGTGGGCCCCGACCGTCGCCTTCACAGGCGGCAACCAGGCCTCGCTGATCTTTGGCGCCAAAGTTTCGCTGACTGCCAAGGCCGCCGTTACCGTCAATGGTGCCTCCGCGACAGCGGCGGTGCTCGGAGATCTTGAAATCGGCGTCACCGGGAACTTTGTCGCTGACGCGCCGAACAAGATCGTGATCTCCGGCATCAAGTACCCCGACCTCTTCCCGTCGTATTCCTTCACCTTTACCGCGTATACCGCGATCCCATAACTTCACTCCCCTTGCTGAGGCCCGCCGGACATGTCCGGCGGGCCTCAGATTTTGTCAAAAAACCAAAGGTTCTTTGACAAAGCGGGGGTTTGGATTAAACCGCTGAGGCGGTTTGCAAAGAAGGTACTCCCGGCGTGAATCCGGGAACACCCTGAGTTTTCTTCTTTTTCGGTCTCCAGTCCGGCAAGAACCTGCCGGCTGCGCCGCCAGGCTCGACGTGAAAACCGAAAAAGGACGGGAGCGCGTATGGTTACTCTTCAGCCAACCCCCCGTCGGACATGTCCGTCGGGGGGGTGGCGCGCGTCTTTTTGCGAAGACGCGCAGGGAGCTCGATCGTTTCTTTGGTGGCTCGAATTCCTTCACAAGCCGCAGCTGTCAGCTTCCCCGTATCTTGACACCGCGCCGGCGCTGTGGTAGTATAAAGGACGGAAAATATGCGCCTGTAGCTCAGTTGGATAGAGCATGTGCCTTCTAAGCACAGGGCCTTGCGTTCGAGTCGCAACAGGCGTGCCAGCAAAACCGCCAACCGCAGCGCGGTCGGCGGTTTTTGTTTTTCCTCTCGCAGGACACTGGTTTTCCCGGGGAAGACCGCACCTGCTGCCCTCTCTTTGGCGCCGCGCATAAACTGATCGTCCGCGTCGCACACTACGGCAGAGGTGATCTTCTATGGCCAAGGCCGGAATGCGGCGGCCCGATCCAAAGCAGCCGCACGGAACCGAAAGCAACCGAAAGGGATATTTCCCGAAAAATGATGTGCCTCCCGTCCCGGAGGTCAGGGGCAAAAGCAAGAAGCCCTAAACGCGCGGGCTCTCTCCATGCGCCTGCCCCGTTTGCAGGCAGGCCTTCGATCCTTGGACAGCCTCAGGGCCGCTTCTCAAAAGAGAAGCGGCCCTGAGGCTGTAGACAAACCTTCGATTTGTCTACAAACGGGAGCAGGAACGCGTCTTTGTGAAGACGCGCATTGGGTGACTTTCCCGGAGTGAATCCGAGAAAGCGTAGTGGTTCTAATTTTTTTCGCCTGTCAAGCCTCATTCGTCCTCGCGGGCGGTCGTCCTTCGCCTTGCGGCTTTTGAACCGGTCGCCCATTCGGGGCGCGTGCGCTTCAAAACGCCTCCAGGCTCCAGGCCTCCCTGCTCGGGCG
>JAVBOR010000043.1:0-27405 GCA_031550325.1 Oscillospiraceae bacterium | reverse complement strand
TTCGGGGCGCGTGCGCTTCAAAACGCCTCCAGGCTCCAGGCCTCCCTGCTCGGGCGCTCGGCTCTTCTTATTTCAGTCCAGCAGGGACCCGCCGCCTTCGGCGTCAGGCTCGACGTGGTTTTGCGCAAAGGAACGAAGAGGCGGCCTTTGTTTACAGTCTGAGGGCATTCCCGGATTCGCTCCGGGAATGCCCTCTCTGCATTTTGCCTCAGCGGTTTGATCCAAGCCACGCTTTGTCAGAAAAACACAGGCTGTTGACAGCCAAAGGTTCTTTTGCGCAGTCGCGATTCCAAAGCTTTTCCGAGCCTTGACAACTCGCCGCTGTGCGGCTTCGAGCCGGAAATGTTTTTATCTTCAGTCTGAGGCCCTACTTCCGCTTTACAGGGCGGATACGCTTTTCAAACTGCTCCGGGTCGTGGTAGAAAAATGAGACTCTGCCCGGCGCCTCATCAAGCCTGTACTGCGTGCCGCCAAAATCAAAGGCGGCAATGGCTTCCGCCAGCTTTTCGCCGACCGTCTCACTCTCCTGCTCATAGTCAAACGGCCCATGCTCGAACACGATGTATTCGGCGTCGGGAATGTCAATGAGCAACATTTGCGCCGGGACATCTCCGTTGTAGTCAGCGGGAAGCCGAACGCCGTATGCCTCGGCGCTTTTGCCGCCGCCCTCAAAGATGCGCGCCATGATCTGCCCGCTAAACTTGCCGATTTCGTCGTCCTTGCCGTCCAGTTTGCCCTTGATGCTGTCGAGCAGACCGCAGATCGTGTCGCAGCTCTGCCCGGGAATGCTTTCCTGTTTCTCCCAGAAATCAAAGTAGCCGTCGCTGTCATAGTTTTTGATGTGCAGGAACTTGTGCGCGGGGATGGACACAAAATAAGTTTTGATCTCCTGTGTTGACTGAATCATCCCGATCTCTCCAATTCCTAAGATGTAACGGTCAAAGGTGTTGACTTTGGTACGCAGCACAACGGGCACGGGGTTTTTGCGATAGTCGCTGGGTGTGACGCTGAACGCCGACTTGAAAGCCCGTGTGAACGCCTCATGGGAAGAAAAGCCGTAGTCCACGCCAATTTCGAGGAATCTCTTTTTCGTGTCCCGCACCTCAATGAGTGCAAACGCCAGCCGCCGCAGCCGCAGGTAATCCCGGAACGGCATTCCCGAGATCTCCCTAAATCTCCGGGTCGTATGGAACTCGGAGTAGCCAAGCCTGCGGGACAGAAAACGGAGCGTCAGCGCTTCATCGTCGCGGTGTTTGATACACTCGTCGATCTCGTCAACCACTGTTTGGATTTGCCTGTGCCATTCGTACATCGTCTCACCTCCGCCGCTCTATGTTCATCATACAGGAGTGGGGCAGCCCAACTTTGATTTTAGTTGCTCATCTGTACGGGCTGGGAAAGAACACGAAGGCTTTTCGACAAAGCGGAGGTTGTCAAAGTGCCGCAGCGGGCGGCGCATAAGCAAATCAGCTCAGATACGCGGCGATGAGACGCATGGTGTTTTCACAGCCCAGCCAGTGCGAGCGCTCCATTCCGTGGCTGGCATGCACGCCCGGCCCGATCAGCGCGCCCCGGATGTCGTGGCCCGCCGAGCGCGCCGCGGAGACGTCCGAACCGTAGCGCGGGTATATGTCCACGGCGTAGCTGAGCTCGCTTTTTTGGGCCAGATCAATCAGCCGGCCGGTCAGCTCATAGTCATAGGGCCCTGTGGAATCCTTTGCGCAGATCGACACGTCGTATTCGGTGCACGTCAGGTCATCCCCGATACAGCCCATGTCGACTGCCAGAAGTTCATCGACGGGAAAGGGCAGATGTGCCATGCCGTGCCCGACCTCTTCATACGTGGAAATCAAAAGGGCCGTGGTCGGACGCGGCGCCTTGCCGCTGTCCTTAAAACATTTCAGCACGCCCAGGAGCAGCGCCACGCTCAGCTTGTCGTCGAGGAAGCGCGACTTGATAAAGCCTGTTGACGTGACCACGGTTTTGGGGTCAATGCAGATGAAGTCGCCGACCGCGATGCCCAGCGCCTTGACATCCTCGGCCGTTTTGACCACCTCGTCGAGCCTGATCTCCAGATTCTCCTCGGTGCGGGCCCTGGAGTCGGCGTCCGTGAAGACATGAGCCGCCGGACTTGTGCATAATATGGTGCCTGTATGGCACCCGCCGCGGCGCGTGTAAATCCGGCAGTACTCGCCGTCGAGCGTGGGCAGAAGCGGCCCGCCGATCTTGGTGATGGCCAGCGTGCCGGAGGGCTTGACGGCGCGGACCATCAGGCCAAGCGTGTCGATATGGGCGCAAAGGCCGACGGTTTTGTCCTCCGTGCCCTGCAGGATAATGACGCCGTTTCCTTTATTGGTGCGCTTAAGGGGAAACCCAAGCTCCCCGGCCAGCTCTCCTACAAGCTCCATCGCCTTGTCCGTGTATCCTGCGGGGCTGTCGGTGGTCAGAATACGCTGTGCGACGGACAGGACAAACTCTCTGTCGAAATTCATGTTTTTCCTCCAACATGCATAAAATAAAGGCTGCAATTGACGAATACCAAAAAAACTGATACAATATGAGCGCGTTTACGCAGCGAATACAGAAGAACGGGTGGGGGAGGCCGGTTATGTCTGGACTGTTTCGCAAAAAGATTGACCCAAGGTGTCTATATTGCGCGCGCGGCGTCAGCCTTGATCCAAACGAGGTGATGTGCATCAAATGCGGGATCGTCAAGCCCTACGGCACCTGCCGCCAGTTTCGCTACGATCCGCTCAAGCGCGTTCCGCCCAAGCCTGTAAAGCTTTCCCGCAACTATACGGCGGAGGACATGAAGATTTAGCGCTCAGGCTGTTTGATAAGCTCCTTCGAGTCCTCGTCCTTATTCGGTTTTATGTTGAGCCTGACGGCGCAGCCGGCGGGTTCTTGCTGGACTGTAAACCGGAAAATCCAAAACCACAACTTGTCAAAAAAACCACTCGCGTCCTCGTCCTTTATCGGTTTTCACGTCGAGCCTGGCGTCACAGCCGGCAGGTCCTCGCTGGAATGAAAAATGATAAAGCCAGAACCACAACGCTTTCACGGATTCACTCCGGGAAAGCGTTTCTTTGCGCGTCTTCACATAGACGCTTCCTGTCCACGTTTTTTCGAAGAACCGTAGTGCCTTTGACAAAGCGGCGTCACGGCGTGACAAGCTCTCGCGAAAAGCGATATTCCGATTTCCATGTGCTCTGCGCGACGTCAGCAAGATTGACCCCGTTAACCAGGAAGCGCACGACGATATCCTCGCTCCCCTCGGAAGCCGTGCCCACGAGTGCCTGCGCCTGTATGTTGGTGATTTGAAGAGAAGTTGACAAGACCTTGTCGGAGAGATAGACGGCGCAAAGGCTGCCCACGCGGTCAAGCCCAATGACCTCAATCTGCCCTGTGAGCGGGAAGGGCACGCCGATCGGCGCGTCGCGCGTAAAGAGCTGTTGGAGCGACGCGAGACCGGGACTGTCCTCGGTTTGGACGCGCACGTGGGAGGCGACGGAGATGAGTCCGAGGCCGGAGGCGTCCGGGTAGTACAGTGTGATGTCGGTGTCCTGCGAGGGCACAGGGCCAATGGCGGCGGACTCGCGGCGCAGCTTACCGGCCACCGAGTAGCCGAAGTATGTGGTCATGGGTGTGCCGTCAAGCAAGAGTTCCACGGCGTCAATCGAGGTTAGCTGCGTCAGGGAGTTGACCAGCGCCACCAGCGTCATGCGCGCCGACGCGGCGTCGCCGGGCGCAGCGTCGACAAAGTTGTGCGACAAATTGACAACGCAGGTTGTTTCGTTGATCGAAAGGGACAGAAGCTGTGTCCCGGCCGGCATAGTCTTTTTCAGAGCCTTTGTCTGAGGCCCCGCGATGAGCTGTTCGATGACGTGGCGGGCAAGCGGTTCGTTTTCACGCAGGACGAGGTTGCGCGACTCCGATTCGACATAGCGGTTTTGAGCATCGGCAAAAAACAGGGTGAGCTCCGTCTGGAGCGGTGCAAGATCGAGCAGCGACAGCACAAAGTCATCCTTTGTAAACGTCTTGTCCGTCTTGCCTTCGGGTTGACGGCCGTCCGCGGTGATGCGCACCCTGTCAACACCGGGAAGCTGGGTCAGCGTGAGCGTCACACAGGCGTCGGCCAGCGTGAGGCCGATGCCCGACAGCGCGTGGTACGCCGCGGAGAAATCCACCTCGGCGGTACCGTCCTCCTGCAAAAGGGCCGACAGCAGCGTCACATCGGCGGGGATCGCGGTCTTCAGGCCGGAGGTCAGGGGAGGGGAGAGCAACTCGAGCACGGCCCAGCGCAGCGTGTCGCCCGCAGGCAAATCCCGTTTCTCGGAAGCCAGCGCAAACGTGTCCTTGCCGTCCTCGGAGAGATAGTAAAACTCCAGAGCCGGGGGATGGGTGGTCTCGGACGTCCGCGCGCACGCCGAGAGCAGAAGAGTAAGCGACAAAAAGAGCAGGCAGGCGCGTTTACATGAGGTCATCGTAGCTCACCTCCAGAGGAAACAGAACACGAAAGCTCGTGCCTTTGCCGTAAACGCTCTCGACCTGCACGGTGCCGCCCATGCGCTCAATGGTCTGGGACACAATGGAAAGGCCGAGGCCCGTGCCGCCGGCCTCGCGGGAGCGCGCCTTGTCCACGCGGTAAAAACGCTCAAAAACGCGCGGCAGATCCTCCTCCGGGATGCCGACGCCGGTGTCGTCAACCTCCAGCAGGATAAAATCCTCCCACGGGTAGCACAAAATGCGAACCGTCCCGCCAGGATGATTATATTTAATGGCGTTTTCAATGAGATTATAGACAATCTGGTATAAATCGTCCTCGCTGCCGTGAATCTGACAGCCCTCGGAGAGCTCGCAGCGAAGTTTGACCTCGGCGGCCTGCGCCAAGAGGTCAAGCATATGCACGGCGCGCAGAATAACAGCAACCGGATCCAGCATGCCGGACGGAGGCTCGTGCGAGCTTTCAAGGCGCGTCAGCAGCATGAGCTTTTCAGTCATGCGTCCCAGACGGTCAATCTCCTGCCCGATATCGGCCATAAATTCGCGAATGGTGCCGATATCCATATCGTCGGTTTGGAGAATGGAGTCTGCCAAGAGGCGGATCGAGGCCAGCGGCGTCTTAAGCTCATGCGAGGCGTCCGACACAAACTGCTGGCGGAGCTTCTCGGTCTTGTACAGAATATCGGACAGATCGTTAAACTGTCCGGCGACTTGAGAAAGCTCATCGCGGCCCTTTATGGGCGCTTTTTGGCTGTAGTCCCCGTTGCGGACGGCGCGGATGGCGTGCATCAGGCCGGTGATGCGGCGTGTCAGCGCCATCGAGATGAAAATGCTCAGCAGGATAAACACGACTGTAATCACTACGGAAAAGGTGGACAGGTTTGAGCGCAGCCCTGACAGCATCGCTGCCTGCGTGGGGTCATAGTCATACAGATAGACCGCTCCGATCACCCGACCCTGTGACATGACCGGGATGGCCAGGCGGCTTTCAAAGGAGTGCTCGATGAGTTGGGAGCGAAACACGTCGCGGCCGGACAGTGCCTTGATGATTTCGCTCTGCATGGCATAGCGGCCCTCGGTGCTGTAGGAAGCTGAGTTGTCATAGACGATCAGTCCCGCGTCGTTGACGACAATGACGCGGTATGCGCCCTGACTGTCCAAAACAGCCATGCCGCGGCTGACGTTTTCCGAGGTGAGCTCATCCAGTCCGGACAGGGTGGCCGTCATGAGAGACGCCTGTGCGCCGATGGAGTTTTGCTTGTACCGATAGACAAAGGTCTGGGAAACATAGACGGGATAAGTGTTGAGCAGAACCAGCACAAACAGGATGATCGACATATAGGAAAATGCGATCTTCATTTGATAGCGTCCGACGCGCGTCTTTTTGCCTCGGACGGAGGATCTAGGCCTTAAAATAGTAGCCCACCCCCCACTTGGTCAAGATGTACTGCGGCTGGGCGGGGTTGAGCTCAAGCTTTTCCCTCAGGCGGCGCACATGGACGTCCACGGTTCGGATATCGCCCGGAAACTCAAAGTCCCACACGATGTTGAGCAAGGTTTCGCGGCTGTAGACCCTGCCTGGATTGCGCATCAACAGCTCAATGAGGTCAAATTCCTTCGCAGTTAAGTCGGTCGGATGCCCGTTGACGCGCGCGATGCGCTGCGCGGAGTCAAGCACAAGATGCCCCGACTGCAGCAGCTCTATCTTCTCTGCGGAGGCGTTTTGCACGCTCACCCGGCGCAAAATCGCGCGGATGCGGCTTTTGAGCTCCATAATGTTGAAGGGCTTGGTCATATAGTCGTCTGCGCCGTACTCAAAGCCGATGAGCTTGTCCATGTCGTCGCTGCGCGCGGTCAGCATGATGATCGGCACCGTCGAAAACTCGCGGATGCGGCGGCAGGCCTCCAGCCCATCAATTTTAGGCATCATCAGATCAAGAATGATGAGGTCGTAGTGGCGCTCAGAGGCCAGGCGAACGCCCTCTTCTCCGTCAAAACAGCTGTTCACCTCATAGCCCTCGTGTTCCAGATTAAACACGATGCCTTTGACCAAGTTTTTTTCGTCATCCACAACCAGAATTCTCATGAAGCCTCCTAAAATTCAAGCGGCGCCGCGCAAAGCGGCGAAATTCCGCGGAAAAGCCGCGTTCGGCGCGGGGAAAAGGGAGTTATGGGGATAGCGTAATGTACGCGCCAATGCCCTCCAGCTTTTTCGGGCCGATGCCGCTGACATCAAGCAGATCCTCGGGGACGGCAAACGGGCCGTTCTCCGCGCGGTAGGCCACGATTCGCTCGGCCAGCACAGGCCCGATGCCGGGAAGGTCGGCCAGCTCCAGCGCCTGGGCCGTGTTGACGTCGATGAGGCCGCGCGCTGCTTCCTCGGCGGGAGGGACGTCCCGGTTTGTGCTCGTAAGGATCTGCACTGTATCGGCGATGGGGCGCTGCGCCACAAGGTAGCCGGCGGCAAAGAACAAAAGCGCCGCGGCCAGGGCGATCGGCTGCCAGACAGATTTCTTCATCACGTCAACTCCCGGTTGAAAGAACATGGGCGGTCTGCTATAATAGCGTTGACATAAAACTGAAAGCGACGAGGCGTGTATCATGAAATCACTGAGAACGATAGCCCTTCTGCTGCTGATGACCCTCATGCTGTCCGTGCCCGCCACTGCTTTATACAGCGGCCTGCCCCCCGTCGACGTCCGGGCCAGGGCGGCTATATTGGTGGACGCAAAGACAGGGGAGATCCTCTATACCCACAACATTCACGACCCCCGTCCGCCCGCGAGCATCACGAAGGTCATGACCTGCCTGCTTGTTCTGGAGCGCGGCAACCTGGAGGACGTGGTCACGGCCGGTGAAACGGCCATGGTCGGGCTTGACCCGGAGGGCAGCACGCAGAACATCAAGGTGGGCGAGGAGATGCAGGTGCGCGACCTTCTGTACTGCGCCATGCTGTCGTCTGCCAATGAGGCATGCAACATTCTTGCCGAGTACATTTCAGGCTCGGTCCCCGCGTTTGTCGAGCTGATGAACGAGCGGGCAAAGGAAATCGGCATGGAGGACACCGTTTTTCAAAATACACACGGGCTTCCCGACGACAGGCATCTGACCAGCGCGTACGATCTGTATCTGCTGTGTCTGGAGGGGATGAAGAGCCCGCTGTTTATGGAAATCGCCCATACGCAAACCTATACGGTCGGGCCGACCAACCTTACGCCCGAAGGCCGGACCCTGTACACAACCAACAGGCTGATCTCCAAGCGGCAATCCGCCGACTATGTGTACGCCTATGCGCGCGGCATCAAAACAGGCAGCACGCAGGCGGCCGGATACTGCTTGGCGTCCAGCGCCGAGAAAGACGGCCTGACGCTGATCAGCGTTGTCCTCGGCGCCGAAAAGGAAGAGGAAACCGGCCTGATTCGAAGCTTTTCGGAGACAAAATCGCTGTTCGAGTGGGGCTTTGACAACTTCACATACAAGCAGATCCTGTCCAAATCCAAGCCGGTTGCCGAAATCAAGCTGATCCAGGGCTTGGACGCGGACTCCGTGCTGCTGGGCCCGGAGTCCGCCGTCACGGCGCTTGTCCCCAAATCGCTTTCCCCCGAGGACATCAAGACGGACATCGTCCTGTTCGAGCCGGACGGAACCATGGCCCCGGTCTACAAGGGGCAGGTCCTGGGCAAGCTCTCGCTGTCCTATGAGGGAAACGAGTACGGCACGGTCAACCTGATCTCCCAGGTGTCCGTGGAGCGCTCCGAAACGGAGCGGATCAAAAGCGAAGTGGTCGGCTTTGTCTCGCAGCCGTGGTTTCGGTGGGCCGTTATCGGCGTTGTGGCCGCCGTTATTCTGTATACGGCCGTTGTCATCGTGATCAATGTACGCCGGCGCAGAAACCGCGCCACAGGGTATCAGCGCTACAAGGGCAATAAGCGCCGCAGGCGCTGAATCCTATTTCGTACCGAAAATGCGGTCGCCAGCGTCGCCCAGACCGGGAACGATATAGGCGTGGTCGTTGAGTTTTTCGTCCACGGCGCAGGTATACACGTCGATGTCGGGATGGTCGGCCTTCATTTTGGCAAGCCCTTCCGGCGCGGACAAAATGGTCAGGAGCTTGATCGACTTGACGTGATAGTTTTTGAGGAATTGCGCCGCGGCCGAAGCCGTGCCGCCTGTGGCGAGCATCGGGTCAAGGATGATGACGTCGCGCACGCTGATGTCGGGCGGCACCTTTAAATAGTACTCCACGGGGGTGAGCGTCTCCGGGTCGCGGTACATGCCGATGTGGGCGACCTTGGCAGCCGGAATCAGGCGCAGCATCCCGTCAACCATGCCCAGACCGGCGCGCAGGATGGGGACAACGGCGAGTTTTTTGCCCGAGATAACCTTGCATTTGGCCATGGCAATCGGTGTTTCCACGTCGACAGTTTCGGTGGACAGGTCGCGCGTGGCTTCATAGCACATGAGCATGGCAATCTCGCTGACGACTTCGCGAAACTCTTTGGAGCCGGTGGTTTTGTCGCGCAAAATGGTGAGTTTGTGTTGGATCAGGGGATGCTCCAGGATGTGTACCGTCATGGCTTATTCCTCTCTCTTTCCAGTCTTTCTCGTTCGGCCTGCGGCAGGCGCAGGTAACAAAGCTCGTCGGCTTTGCGCGTATGCCCGGCGATCACGCACCCGGCCACGCCATACGCCGTGGGGTATTGAAGGAAATGTCCGGGTTCATTATAGCACATCCTTGCGCCGTCTCCAACAAAAACAGCGCGCCGGTCGCCGATTTCGGCCAGCACCTCCTCAAGCGCCACGGCGCGGTCCTCACAAAGCCGCGTCAGCCTGCCGTTTTCGGAAAAAAACATCGCGTTGTAGACCTGGTCGCGTCTGGCGTCCATACAGGCGCAGATGAGCCCCTCCGTGTGGACGGCGCTGCGAGCGGCGGCCTCCAGAGACGACACGCCCACGCAGGGCAGCGAGAGGGACAGCGCAAAGCCAAGCGCCGCCGAAACGCCGATGCGAAGGCCGGTAAAGGAGCCGGGGCCATTGGAAACGGCGACAAGGTCGAGCGATTGAGGCGTTAGCTTGCTGTTGAGCAGCAGGGACTCCAGCATAGGAAGCAGCGTCTCGGAGTGCGTCAGCCCCACATTTTGAAAGCTTTGCGCCAGCAGGTCGCCGTCGCGGACGACGCCGACCGACGCCGAAACAGAGCATGAGTCAAGCGCCAAGATGGTCAATGCAGATCTCCCTCCCTTCGGCGCACGGCCTGATGTCCACTCTGACCCCCCGGTCGGGGCGCGCGTCAAGGCGCTGGCTCCACTCCACCGCGCATACGCCGCCTCGGGAGAGATAGTCATCCCAGCCCAGCTCAAACAGATCCTCCTCGCCGCCCAGGCGATACAGATCGAAGTGAAAAAGGGGCAGGCGGCCCTCATATTCGTTTACCAGCGCGAACGTCGGACTGGTGACGCGGCCCTCAACGCCGAGCCCTCGCGCCAGCCCTCGGACAAAAGCGGTCTTGCCCGCCCCGAGGTCGCCGTAGAGCCAGACGACCGTCCCCGCGGAAATGGTTTTCCCCAGCTCCTCGCCGAGCTTTTCGGTTTGATCGACATCTCTGGAAATCATCGTAGCCTCCATGGGAAAGAGTTGGCGTGAAAAGGTGGAAACGTGATAAAAATCGTGATATACTGTTGCGCACATGGGCGCATGAAGATTATACCACATGAGAATGATTTTACACAAGTCAGGAGATCCGCATGAAGGAAGTCGCGCGATTCATCAAAAAGTTTTTTCGCGGCGCGGATTTTTTTCTGCTGCTGCTGTGTTTGGCCGCCTCCGCGTTTGGCTGCGTTCTGGTGTCCAGCGCCGCGCGTTCGCTGCCGGGCGGCGCGTGGCCCTATCTGCGCACCCAGATTGCCGCCATCGCGATTGGGGTGGTGCTGTTTCTGGTGATCACGCTCATCGACACCGACTTTATCGGCCGGTGCTGGAAGGCGATTCTGGCGTTTAACGTCCTGTTTATCTTGCTTCTCGTCCCGTTTGGCGTGGTCAGGGGAGGCAACAAGAGCTGGTTTGACTTTTCCTTCCTGCCTATGGCCATTCAGCCCGCCGAGATTGTCAAGATCGGGTTCATCATTCTGCTGGCCACGCAAATGTACGCGCTTCGCGACCGCATCAACCGGATTTTCCCCATGATGACGCTGATGGCGCATCTGTTGCTGATGGTCGGGATGATCATCGCGGTGTCGGGCGACACGGGCGTTGCGCTGATTTATGTGTTTATTTTTCTGTGCATGATGATTGGCGCGGGCGTCAAACCGCGGTGGTTTGCCGCCGCGGGGGTCGCGCTGGCCGCCGCCGCGCCGTTTCTATGGAGCGTCGTGCTCACCGAAAAGCAGCGAACGCGCGTCATTATCGCGCTGAACCCCTACATGGATCCCTCGGGCGCCGGGTGGCACTCCATTCAGAGCATGAACACCGTGGGCGGGGGACAGATGCTCGGTCAAGGGCTGTATCAGGGAAAACATACGCAGATGGGAGACCTGTTCGGAGGACATACCGACTTTGTTTTCTCCGTGTGCGCCGAAGAACTCGGCTTTGTCGGCTGCCTCGCCGTTATTTTGCTGCTGACCGCCATCATCATCCGATGCCTGTATATGGCCACGCGCGCCAAAAACGGCCAGGCCGCCCTGATCTGTGTCGGCGTGGCCGGAATGCTGATCTTTCAGACGTTCCTCAACGTGGGTATGTGCGTCGGCCTGCTGCCGATCGTCGGCCTGACACTTCCCTTTATCAGCTATGGAGGCTCGTCGATGATCGCGATGTTTGCCGCGATGGGGCTGGTTTCAAGCGTTCGCTACAGGCCGAAGACCACCTGGCTGGACTATTAGTGTCAAAAAACCTTTGGTTCTTTGACAAAGCGGGGACAGGATCGCGTCTTTGTGAAGACGCGCAGAGAGTGACTTTCCGGAATGAATCCGTGAAAGTCATTTGTTTCCATTCTTTGCGCCAAACCAGTCCAGCAAGGACCTGCCGGCCTCGCTGTCAGGCTCGACGTGATTTCGCGCAAGGAACGAGGAAGCTAAAAAAGCGAAATCTGCGCGCTTTCGGGAAGGCTGCCGAGCGCTCCGAGCGCGCGCAGCGCGTCAAGATTGGCGCGGTTGACCTTGCAGCGGAACTGAATGTCCTCGACCGAGTCGAAGTAGGCAAGCTCCCGCTGGCGAACGAGGTCCTCCGCCGCTACGTCACCCAGACCGGGGACGGTTGACAGCGGGGGAATCAGCGTGTCGCCCTCCACGAGAAACTGCTTGGAGTGCGAGTGCATGAGCGTGAGGGGCGCGAACGAAAACCCGCGCTTGTAAAACTCGTAGCAGACCTCCAGCGTGGTGACCTGGTTTTTCTCAGCGTCCGTGGCGTCCTTGTTCTTTTCAATGGTCTGGATGCGTCTGAGCACGACGTCCGGCCCCGATGTGCACACGCCGGCCTCAAACTGAACGGCTCTGATCGTGAAAAACGCTGCGTAAAACGCCAGCGGGCGGTGCACCTTGAACCAGGCGATGCGCAGGGCCATCTGGACATAGGCGACGGCGTGGGCGCGGGGAAACATGTACTTAATTTTGTGGCAGCTTTCCATGTACCAGGCGGGAACGTCACACGCCCGCATGGCCTTTTCCCAGTCGGGCTTGAGGCCCTTGCCCTTGCGCACGCTCTCCATGATCGTGAAAGCCAGCTTTCGCTCCATGCCTTTTCCGATGAGATAGGCCATGATGTCGTCGCGCGCGCAGATGACCTGCTTGAGCGTGGCCGTTCCCGCGGAGATCAGCGCCTCGGCGTTGCCCATCCACACGTCGGTGCCGTGGGAGAGGCCTGAAATGCGTACGAGCTCCTCAAAGCTCGTGGGGCAGGTGGACTGAAGCATACCCCTGACAAAGCGCGTGCCAAACTCTGGCACAGCCACGGCGCCCGTCGGGCCGAGCAGACGGTCATTTTCAAAGCCAAGGACTTTGGAGGAAGTGAACAGGCTCATCGTATCCGGATCGTCCAGCGGAACGCCGAGCGCCGGAATGCCCGTTAAGTCCTCCAAAACGCGCAGCATGGTGGGATCGTCGTGCCCGAGCAGGTCCAGCTTGAGCAGGTTTTCCTCAATCGCGTGGTAGTCGAAATGGGTGGTGATCATGTTCTCCGACTTGTTGGCCGGGTACTGCACCGGGCAGAAATCATAGATTTCGTTGTCCTCCGGCAGCACGATCAGCCCGCCGGGATGCTGTCCCGTCGTCGTGCGCACGCCGATGCAGCCACGCGCGAGCCTGTCAAGCTCGGTGCGCGAGGCAACCGTGTCGCCCAGGTATTTGCGCGCATAGCCCACGGCGTTTTTGTCTTTGAGCGTTGTGATGGTTCCGGCGCGGAAAACCTTGCTCTCGCCGAAGAGCTCAATCGTGTGCGCGTGCGCCCTGGCCTGATATTCGCCTGAGAAATTCAGGTCGATGTCAGGCTTTTTGTCGGCGTCAAAGCCCAAAAACGTGGCAAACGAGATGTCAAAGCCGTCCTTGTCCATTTTGACGCCGCAGGACGGGCAGTTCTGATCCGGAAGGTCGACGCCGCAGGCCGTGGGCGGGTCATCGGCAAATTGCCAAAACGCGCACTTCGGGCAGCGGTAATGCGGCGGCAGCGCGTTGACCTCGGTGATGCCCGCCAGATATGCCACGATCGAGGAGCCGACGGAGCCCCGCGACCCGACGAGATAGCCCTCGGCAAGGCTGCGCTGCACGAGCTTTTGCGCGATCATGTAAATGATGTCGTACCCTTTGCGGATGATCGAGCCGAGCTCTGTCTCCAGGCGCTCAGCCAGAAGCGGGGGGAGCTCTTTGCCGTAAAGCTCATGGGCGCGCGTCTCGGAAAGCCGGCGCAGCTCTTCTGCCGAACCCTCGATGCGCGGAAAGTACTCGCCTGCGCGAACAGGGGAGAGCTCCTCGCAGCGGTCGGCAATCGCGCGCGGCTGGGTGACGACGACGTCGAAGGCGGTGTCCGTCCCGAGGTAGGAAAACTCCTCCAGCATTTCCTCGGTCGTCTTAAAGTAGAGCGGAAGCGGCTGCTCGTGATCCATCGACATGGAGGAGAGCAGGATCTTGCGATAAATCTCGTGCTCCGGATCCAGAAAATGGACGTCCCCCGTAGCGCAGACAGGCTTGGAGAGCGCCTTGCCCAGCTCAACGACCGTGCGGTTAAAGCTTTGCAGCTGCTGCTCGTCGGCGGCAAGGCCCTCTCTGATCAGAAACCGGTTGTTGCAGACGGGCTGGATCTCCAGGTAGTCATAGAAAGAGGCGATCCGGGCGAGTTCCTCCTGCGGCTTCTGCGCGACGACCGCCCGGAACAGCTCGCCGGCCTCGCAGGCCGAGCCGATGATCAGGCCCTCGCGGTATTCTTCAAGCAGCTCGCGCGGCAGCAGCGGCCGGCGGTTATAGTGCTCTATATGAGAGAGAGAGACAAGCCTGTAAAGGTTTTTCAGGCCGGTCTGGGTGGCTGCCAGTAAAATGATGTGGAAGTTTCGTCTGGTGTCCGAGCGCAGATAGCCCTCGCAGCCGTAGAGGATTTTGATCGGCGTGCCGGCCTTGGCTGCCTTTTTGGCGGCCTTCATCGCGTCGGGAAAGCTGTGGCAAACGCCGTGATCGGTGATCGCGACGGCCGGATGGCCCCAGCGCGCCGCGGTGGAGATCGCCTGGGAGACGTCTGTCGTGGCGTCCTTTTCGGACATCTGCGTATGTAGGTGGAGCTCTACGCGCGTAAGCTCGGCGCTATCCTCGCGCGGCGCGGGCGATGGAGAGTCTGAGATCGCCGTGGGGTGCAGCGTGGTCTCCACACTGCCGTCCTGCCGGGAATAGCTCTGCATCTTGCCCGAGACGCGCACAAAAAGGCCTTTTTTCCGGCGCTCGGTGAGCTGTTCATGCAGCTTCGGCGCGAGGTCGGGCGGATACTTGCGCTCGACGCGTACGGAGCCCGCAGGGCTCTCCAGAGCAAATGAAAAAAACAGGTCGTCGTCATACCCCCGGCGGTAGATCTTCTCCTGCACAAAGGCGACCTGACCGGCTGCCGAGACTTTGCCCGTGGCGAACTCGAGCTCGTCGAGCGAGCACTCCGTACCCGAGTGGGCCTTGCCGTACAAATACTTTTGCGCAACCTTTACAGTTTTGACAGCCATGTTGTCCACGCGCAGGGTAACGCACTCAAGCCCAAAAAAATCGCGCAGACGAAGCTCGGCCAAGGATACCCATTCCGGAGTCACCTGACAAAGCGGATCAAACGCGTCAACTTGCAGATTCATGGACGCCTCGTCCAGCCGTAGGGCCTTGACCACCGTGTTCTCCCCGCCGAGGGGAAGCGGACAGCCCGCGAAGACCTCTGAAAAAACCTGGTTAGACAATAAAAACGTACTCCTTACCGCTTGGGTTTACAGGCTCATCACGCGCCGCATCAGCGCGTCAAAAGCATCCTGGGCCGAGACGCGCTCGACAATTTCCCCGTTGCAAAAGATCACTGCGCCGGTTTTTCCGCCGGCAATGCCGATATCGGCAGCCCGCGCCTCGCCCGGCCCGTTGACCTCACAGCCCATCACGGCGACCGTCAGCGGTTTTGAGACGCTCTCCAGCGCACGCTCGACCCTTCCGGCCAGCCCGATGACGTCCATATGGCAGCGCCCGCAGGTCGGGCAGGACACAACCTGCGCCCTGTCGTGCAGCAGCCCGCAAGCGCGCAGAATGGCCTTGCCCGCGTGTACCTCCCGCACGGGATCGGCGGTGAGCGAGACGCGAATGGTGTCGCCGATGCCGTCGCACAGCAGGCTGCCGATGCCGACGGATGAGCGGATGAGACCGCTGGTCTCTGTGCCGGCCTCGGTGACGCCGACGTGCAGGGGGATGTCCAGGCGCTCGCGCGCAGCGCGATACACTCTGATGGTCATCGGCGCGGTCGTGGCCTTGAGCGACAGGCAAATGTCGTGAAAGCCGAGCTTGTCGAGCATGTCGATCTGACGCAGGGCCGATTCAAGCATGGCGTCCTCGAGACGCATGGAGGACAAGAGCTTTGGGCTGACAGAGCCGCTGTTGACCCCGATGCGGATGGGAATTGCGTGCGCCCGGCAGGCCGCCACAATTTCCCGCAGCTTGTCCTCCCGCTCGATGTTTCCGGGATTAACGCGAATTTTTGCAGCGCCGGCCTCCGCCGAGGCGACGGCCAGGCGATAGTCAAAGTGAATGTCGGCCACAACCGGCAGGTGACTGCGCGCGCAAATAGAAGGCATCGCCAGGGCGGCCTGCTCGTCCGGAACGGCCACGCGGACAATGGCGCAGCCAGCCTCGCGCAACGCGCCGATTTGAAGAAGCGTGGCCTCGGCGTCGCGCGTGTCTGTGTTGGTCATGCTCTGCACAGAGACTGGCGCGCCGCCGCCTATCGCCACGCCGCCTACCATAATCCGCTTCATCAGAAGCCCACCAGGCGCCTGATGTCGTTAAAGAAGACAAAGATCATCAGCCCAAACAGCAGCATCATCGTGACGCCGTGAATATAGCCCTCAATCTTCGGGCTGAGCGGGCGCTTGCGCACGAGGATCAAAAAGGCCGAGATCAGCAAAAAGACAACGCGGCCGCCGTCCAGCGCGGGGATGGGCAGAAGGTTAAATACCGCGAGATTGATGGCAATCAGCGCCGCCAGATTGGCAATTTCGATCACGCGCTCTTTGGCAGTGCGGCCCTCTTCGGTGACGATCTGGTTGACGGCGCTGCCCATGCCCACGGGGCCCATCATCTGGTTAACGCTGACAGCGCCCGTGACCAGGTCGCTCAGCCCAATCCACACGATGCGGACATAGTCGCCCGCCATCACAAGGCTCTGCCCGGGGACGGTCGCTGGGGTGATCTCGTCGTAGCCGCCAAACGTAAAGCCAAAGAGCTTGCCGTCGCCTTCGCCGGGAAGCGTGCGCTCGATTCCCGACGCGACAACCGTGGCGTCGCCGCGCCTTAAGGTGAAGGTATACGGTTTGTCGGCGTCGCGCGCGAGATAGAGGTTGAGGTCGGTGTAGGACCAGATGGCATGGCCGTTGACCTCGACAATGCGGTCGCCGGCCATGATCTGATCGGCGTAAGGAAACGCTGAGTCGAGAGCGGTGATCTCGGTGTTGCGCACAGCGCCGCCCACCATGGCGAAGTTGATCGCGAAGATGATGATCAGCCCCAGAACAATGTTCATCAGTGCGCCCGAAACCAGCACAAAAATGCGGCTCAAAAGTGGCTTGTTACGGAAATGGTTGGGGTCAGCCGACTCGTCGTCCTCGCCCATATCGCAAAAGCCGCCCACAGGGATGGCGCGCAGCGAAAAGACCGTTCCGTCATAGGCGGGAGGCTGTTCGCCCTTGGGCAGATCTTTGGGTTTGCGCGGGCGGCGAAAGATCACGGGCCCCATGCCGATGGCAAACTCCCGCACTCTGATGCCGCATATCCGCGCCGCGATAAAGTGGCCGAACTCGTGAATGGTAATCATCACAGCCAGGATGAGCAGAATAATCACGGTGGACAAAACTGCGTTCAAGGAAACACCTCATTCTTATTATTGTGCGGGTACAGCTCCCGCACGAGCGCCCTGGCCTGAGCGTCCGACATAAAAATGTCGTTCAGACCGGGCGCCGACACAAAATCTGTTCGGGAAAGCGCGAGCTCGATGCAGAGAGGAATGTCGGTAAACAGGATCGCGCCCGACAAAAAAAGCTCGACAGCGGTCTCTCCGGCTGCGTTGAGCACGGCGCCGGCGTTTCCGCCGCGGCGCGCTGCCTGCCTGGCCAGCTCAAGGCAGGGAAACGTGTCGGTGTCTGGTTTTTCAAACTGCAGCGCCGGAACGGATGTCAGGTCGAGCGGCGGAGACAGACAGGGCGCGCGCCGCCCGCCCAGCAGCGCATATTGTATGGGCAGGCGCATGTCCGGAGTGCCCAGCTGCGCCAACATCCCACCATCTTCATATTCAATCAGCGAATGAATGATGCTTTGCGGATGGACAACGACAGAGATTCTATCTTCGCCAAACCCGAACAGCCACATGGCCTCAATGACCTCAAGGCCTTTGTTGAGCAGCGTTGCCGAGTCGACGGTCACTTTCGCGCCCATGTTCCAGTTGGGATGCTTCAGCGCCATTTCCGGTGTCACGCCGCGCAGCATCTCCGGGCTGTAGCCGCGAAACGCCCCGCCCGAGGCCGTGAGGATCAGTCTCTTGACCCCCTGTGTTCCCGCCTCGAGACACTGGGCGATGGCCGAGTGTTCCGAATCGACGGGCCAGATGGGGAGCTTGTTTGCCCCGGCGGCTGCCGTGACCAGGTGTCCGCCGCACACCATGGACTCTTTGTTGGCCAGAAGAAGCGCGTGTCCCGCGCCGAGCGCCGCCAGAGACGGCCTCAGTCCGGCGATACCGACCAGCGCGTTGAGAACGCCGTCGGCGTCGGGGTGGGCGGCCGCTTCCAGAAGAGACTCTTCGCCCCAGCGAACGGTGACCGGTGTGTCCTGAAGCCTGACGGCCAGATCCCTGCCCGCCGCTTCCCCGGCCATACAGACAAGCCTGGGCAGGAAGCGCCGCGCCTGGTTTTCCATGTTACTGACGTCCCGCCGCGCGGTGAGCGCGACCGGGTAAAGCGAGTGCATTTCCATGACCTCCAGCGCCTGAAGGCCGATGGAGCCCGTGCTCCCCAGCAAAGAAAACGTCTTCATCATCGGATGGCCGGGCAGCACAGCAGTAGCAGCTCAATCAGCGGCGCTGCAAATAAAAAACTGTCAAAGCGGTCGAGTACGCCGCCGTGGCCGGGCAGAAGGGTCCCGAAGTCCTTGATGCCGAACTCGCGTTTGACAAACGACATGGACAAGTCTCCGATCAGCGCCGCAGCGGCGCCCAGTACGCCATACAGGGCCAAAAAGAAATAGTTGACATGCAGCCCGAATCCAAACTGCATGATGACGCCATAGATCAGCATGAGCGCGGTCGTACCGATCATGCCGCCCACGCCGCCCTCAACGGTCTTGTGGGGGCTGATGAGGGGCGCGAGCTTTCGTTTGCCGAGCTTGCGTCCCACCAGAAAAGCAACCGTGTCGCTCCCGAACGCCGCGATAAACGGGAGGATGCTGATATACCGGCTCAGCGGCATCGTGGCGATGGCAAAGATGCACGAAAAGAAGAACGGAAGAACCGTCGCTGTGAGAAAAATGGCGGAGATCATTTCAAACGTGATGTTGGCGGGCTCGATAAGGCCTTCAATAAACAGAAGAAAAACCATGAGAAACACGCCCAAAAGCGCGAGCCATGGCGGGGAATCAAAATAGTACCAGGGCGGGACGGCGGCTGCCATGACCAAAGCGTAAACGACAATGCGCTTTTTGCGCACAAATCCAGTCGCGCCCAGAAGCTCCTGTACCGACAAAACCGACAAGAGGGAAATGGCCACGACAAGAACTTCTGTCGGGGCAACATACAAAACGCAGATAAGCAGGACAAGCAAAGCAAATCCGACAATAACGCGCAGTCTCATCTACCCAATCCTCCCGGGCCGTGATGTTGAGTGTCTCCGGTCAGTGCTTATTGTTTTCGGTGCGTGGTCGCCGGCGCGCGGCAACAGGCTTTGCGCCGCGGCGCAGGCTTTGGAGGGGAAACCTCACAGGCCGCCGTAGCGGCGGTTGCGTTCGGCATAGTCCCATAGGACCTTGACCAGCTCTTTCTGCCCAAAGTCCGGCCAAAAGGTGTCCACAAAAAACAGCTCTGCATAGGCCAGCTGCCACAGCAAGAAATTGGACAGGCGGCATTCACCGCTGGGCCGAATGCACAGATCCGGGTCGGGGATTCCCGCGCTGTCCAGGCGGTCTGAAAAGGTTTGCTCGGTAAGCTGCTCCGGCGGATCGTTCAAAAGCGAACGGCAAGCCCGGAGTATTTCGTCGCGCGAGCCATAATTCAGACAAATCTGCAGGCTGACGCCGTCATATCGCTCGCTGAGTTCCTGTGTGCGGGCAATCAGTTCCTTGATGTCGTCGGGCATGGGGGAGAGATCCCCCATAAACCGGATGCGCACGCGGTTTTTTTCCATCTTGCGAATGGACTCCTGAAGATACTTGCGAAAGAGCTTGAGCAGCGTCTCGACTTCCTCCGGCGGACGCTTCCAGTTTTCGGTGGAAAAGGCGTAGACCGTGAGATACTCGATGCCGATGTCCTTGCAAAAGGTGGCGATTTTTCGGAAGTTCTCACTGCCGACGGCGTGCCCCGCCGAGCGCGGCAGCCCGCGCGCCTTGGCCCAGCGGCCGTTACCGTCCAGAATGATCGCGATGTGGCGCGGCAGTTTTTCCGGAAGCTCAGGTGTTTTCATCAGACCTCCATGAGTTCCTTTTCTTTTTTCGCCGCAAGCGCATCGATGTCCTTGCAGATCTTATCTGTCAGTTCCTGAAGCTCCTTTTCGGTGTCGCGCAGGTCGTCCTCGGTGATCTCCGATTTTTTCTTCATGGCTTTATAGCGTTCGATCTCGTCACGGCGCAGATTACGTACGGCGATTTTCGCTTCCTCGGCATATTTGTGCGTCTGTTTGGACAGTTCCTTGCGGCGCTCCTCGGTCAGCTGCGGAAACGCGAGGCGGATGACCTTGCCGTCGTTGGTCGGATTGATGCCGAGATCCGAGGCCTGAATGGCCTTTTCGATGAGCTTGAGTGCCTGGCTGTCCCACGGCTGGATGACGAGACTGCGCGGCTCGGGCGTGGCGACCGAGGCAATTTGGGAGATGAGTGTGGGCGTCCCATAATAGTCGACGTAGATGCGGTCGAGCACCGCGGCGTTGGCGCGCCCGGCGCGAATGGTGGACAGGCTGTGAGACAAAACATCGACGGTCTTTTGCATCTTGGATTCCAGATCAGGGTATTTCATTTCTGAATCTCCTCTCGTACAATCGTACCGACTTGTTCGCCAAGTACGGCTTTGATGATATTATTGGGGTCTTTGAGGGCAAAGAGGATAACGGGAATGTGATTGTCCAGCGAAAGACTTGCCGCAGTGGCGTCCATGGCGGCGAGATTGTTGCGCAAAAAGTCGTTGGGAGAAAGAAAGTCAAATTTTTTCGCGCCGGGGTTTTTGCGGGGATCATCATCGTATACCCCGTCTACGTTCTTGGCCAGAAGAATGATATCCGCGCCGATTTCTGCGCCGCGCAGCACGGCGGCCGTGTCCGTACTGAAATAGGGATTGCCCAGCCCGCAGCCAAAGACAACGACACGGCCTTTTTCCATGTGCCGAATGGCCCGGCCGCGCACATAGGGCTCGGCGATGGAACGCATCTCGATCGCCGTCTGCACGCGCACGGGAACCCCGCGGCTTTCCAGCACGTCGGCCAGCGCCAGACAGTTGATCGTGGTGGCCAGCATGCCCATATGGTCGGCGCGCGTGCGCTCCATTTTGCCGCCGCCGTCCCGCGCGCCGCGCCAGATGTTTCCGGCGCCGACGACAATGCCGACCTGCACACCCAGATCCACAACCTCGCGGATGACGTCGGCTATTTCGGCCATCACGTCGAAGTCGAGCACGCGGCTTTTGTTGGCCGCAAGGGCCTCGCCGCTGATTTTGATCAAAACTCGCCTGTATTTCGGTTCTCTCATAGATCAGCCCCCGCTTTTCTCTTGATCGGCGGTCATCAATACGCTTTACTGACCGCACCTGTATTATAATACAAAACCTGATGGCTTAAAAGGGGGTAAACGGCAGAAGTCAAAAAAGTTTACAAAAGTGCCATAAATTAAAAAACTCAGCCGGATAAAAGAAAAAGAGCTTTGCATAAAGGGCTCAGTCGCGTCGGGTTTCTTTGAGCGCGCGCAGCTGCTCGAGCGTTTCGGCGTATTGCGCCTCGAGTCCTTTAGAGGCGGCTCCCGGCAGGGAAAGTCGGGACGTCAGCTCGGCCAGCCTGTTTTCCAGCACAAAGCGCCGGGTGTCGGGGGAAGCAGGGGAGGGCTCGCCGGCCACCTCGGCAATTCTCGGGCAGCGCAGCTCCAGCCGGCGGTCTGTGACCGCGCGGACAAACGCTGCGTCATGGGAGATCAGCAGAAGCGTGCCCTCATACGAGGCCAAAATGGCCTGCAGCGCCTCCACGGACGGCAGATCCAAAAAATTGGTGGGCTCGTCCAGAAGAAGCGTGTTGCACGAAGAGACAATCAGCCCGGCCAGCGCCAGCTTGACACGTTCGCCGCCGCTGAGGACGCCGACCTTTTTATACACGTCCTCGCGCCTGAACAGGAGCCTGGCCAGCACGGTGCGCACGACGGTCTCTGTCTGCGCGGCGTTCGACATGGCGTTTTCCAGAACGGTCGCCGAAAGGTCGAGCTGCTCAAAGCTCTGACGGAAGACGCCGAACCTTGCCTTGGGCGCGATGGTCATCGAGGGGTGCCGCTGGGCGATCAGCGAGAGCAGCGTCGTTTTTCCCGAGCCGTTCGGGCCGCTGAGTACTGTCCTGGAACGGTTCGGGAGCTCAAAGGCTGCATCCCTGAACAGCACGCGCTGACCATAGGAAAAGTTCAGGCCTTTGCAGGAGAGCAGCATTTTGCCCATGGGGGGATCCGTGCGGGAAAAGTCCAGCCGGATCACGTCGGGTTCGCGGGGCTTCTCCACGACGTCCAGGCGCTCAAGCCGGGATTCAATCGCGCGCGACGCGCCGTGCAGCTTTTGCTGGCGCTGGGTGGCCTCTCGCTTGTGCAGGCGTGCCTCGGAGTTTCCCATGCGGGAGGGCGCCTTGCGCATCTTTTCAGCGCTGTGGCGGCGGCCGGAAAGCGCAGCCTCGAGATGCTTCCGCTGGCCGGCGTACGCCTCATAGTCGTCCGCGCGGCGCTGGCGTTCCAGCTCAGCAGCCTCGGCGTAAAACTCATAGCCGCCCGAGTACTCGACGAGCTCACCGTCTTTGATTTCCACAATGCGGTTGCACACGAGACTGAGCAAATCCCGGTCATGGCTGACCAGCAGGAGCGTTTCGGTGGACAGCAGTTTTTCGCGCAGAAGCTCAAGGCCCTCGGCGTCCAGATTCGCGCTGGGCTCGTCGGCCAGGAGCAGAGCGCCGTCACGGCTGAAGGCTCCGGCCAGCTTGGCGCGCGTGCGCTCACCGCCGCTGAGCCCATCTGCCTGGGGCTTCGCGCCAAACAGCCCGGCAAGCTTTGGGTCGGCGGGCAAAACAGAACCCTCGCCGAGCTGCTCTACGCAGACGGCGGGGCAAAAAAGCTGAACAGTTCCGGAGTCGGGGGCCAAGGTACCGGAGAGAATGCGAAGCAGCGTGGTTTTGCCGCTTCCGTTGGCGCCGACAACGCCGACGCGGTCACCGCTGAACACCGAGAAGCCGGGAATACGCAGGACGACGCGGTCGCCAAAGCTCTTTTCAATATGACTGACTTTCAGACAAAGCAATGAAAAACCTCCTATACAAAACACGGCGGTTTGTACAGGAGGCGGGCGCACACCGCCGGACGGCCCAAACAGGCCGCCGGACAAAAGGATAAACGCGCGCGCAACCCAATACAAACCCCGGCGCTTATCAGTAAACGTCGGAATGCCCTTATCTTAAAGGCGGTATCGGATTAGCAAATGCGCATTCGTTCATCCTCACTTTCTCAGGCTTTCTATAGGATATCATACAGGCCGCCAAAAGGAAAGAGGGAATTTTAGCGCGGTATGATCGGCGCGGGGAGGGAATATACATGAAGAGAGTGAAAGGAGGGACGGACTTTGCAAGTAAGACCGAGGAAAAGACAGCCGCCGCCCGACCCCAGAACAAACAGGCAAATGGTTCAGCTGATTGTGTGCGTGGCCATTTTGGGGCTGGCGCTTGTTGTGCGTCTGATCAAACCGGAGGTTGTAACGGCGTTTGTCAGCGACCACATCCAGGACGGCTGGGACGTTCAGCAGACCTTGACATCTATAGGGGAGAGCGTGCGGGACGTGTTTTCCGCGCCAACGCCGGAGCCCAAAGCAGAAGAGAGCCCGTCGCCCTCGTCGTCCCTGGTGCCGTCCCCATCTGTTGAGCTTTCGCCCGTGCCGGACGTTGACGAGGAGGGCGGGCTTTCTGACAGCGGGCAGACCGGAGATGACGCGGGCATCGGCGGCTTTGGCGAGCCTGTTTTATTTTTAACCGAGGGTCTGCTGCCCACGTCGGAAGAGATTGGACTGGACGACACGTACCCTATTCCCTTTGGAACACAAAAACCCGACAAGGTGGATTACACGGTGTATGAACTGCCGTTTGAGTATCAAAAGCCGCTGGCAGACGCCAAACAGAGCTCCATATTCGGCTATCGGGTCGACCCCTTCACCGGCGTGGCAAGCTTTCACTACGGACTCGATCTGGCGGCGTCCGGCGGAACGGAAATAAGCGCGTTTGCCGGCGGAAAGGTCGTGGCCGTCGGCCTGAGCGATTCCTACGGCAATTACATCATGGTGCAGCACAGTGACGAATACCTCACGATGTACGCCCACTGCAGCAAAATCATTGCCAAAGAAGGCGCCTCGGTTGACAAGGGAGACGTGATCGCCAAGGTGGGCAGCACCGGCAGGTCGACAGGGCCGCATCTGCACTTTGAAATCCGCAAGGGCGCAAGCCTGCTCAATCCGGCCAGCTACATCTCATACACATGACGCGGGGAAGAGCTCATGACGTGGGGAAGAGTAAGGCTCACCGGCGGGTTTGTGCTGCTCTGGGCGGTGCTGATGTATGTGGAGGCTGGCGCGCTGCTTATCCCGGTGTGGACGGCTGCGCTGCTGCATGAGTGCGGTCATCTGATCGCGCTCAAACTTTGCGGCGGCCGCGTAGAACTCTGGGAGTTTTCAGCGGGCGGGGTTTGTATGCGAGTCGCCGACACGCATACGCTGTCCTATGGGAAGGAGCTTCTCTGCACGCTTACTGGGCCGGCGGTCAGCATGCTGTGCGCCTTGATCTTTTCATTTTGGGATGGTATGATGATGCTTGCCGGCATCTGCGCCGTGCAGGGCGTCTTCAACCTGCTTCCCGCCTCAGGGCTCGACGGGGGCAGGATTCTGGAGCTTATCCTGCGCTGGCGCGAGAGGCCCTTAGCCCTGCTCAAGGCGACCACGCTGCTGACGGCGGGCTGCGCCGCCGTTTTGGGCGTGCTCGTTTTCTTCTGGTCGGGCTACAACATCACGCTGCTGCTCGCCGGGGCCTACGCCTCAATTGCGCTGTTTGGAGGAACATATGATCAATCGGCAATCTTTGCTCAAGGTGCGCAAGCCCGCCCGGTACGTGGGCGGCGAAGTGAACATGGTCGTTAAGGACAAGCAGGCAGTCAATGTCCGCGTCGCGTTCTGCTTTCCCGATACCTATGAGATCGGCATGTCGCATCTTGGCCTGCGCATTCTCTACGGACTCATGAACGAGATTCCCGACGTCTGGTGCGAACGCGCCTTTATGCCCTGGGTCGACATGGAGAGCCTTTTGCGCGAACACAAGGAAGCGCTTCCGGCGCTTGAGAGCGGGGACGGTCTGCAGGCGTTTGACGTGCTGGCCTTTACGCTCCAATATGAACTGAGCTACACCAATGTGCTGGCCATGCTGGATCTGGCCGGCATTCCTCTGCGCGCCGACCGGCGCACGCGGGAGCATCCGCTGGTTATCGCGGGCGGGCCCTGCACCGCCAATCCCGAACCTATGGCGGACTTTATCGACCTGTTTGTCGTCGGTGACGGCGAAGAGGTGATGGTCGAGCTGATTGACCTGATCCGCGAGATGAAGGACGCGCCCCGCGCGGAGCTTTTGCGCGCCGCCGCCGGGCTGGAGGGCTGCTATGTCCCTTCGCTGTATCATGTGGCGTATCACGAGGACGCAACGGTGCGCGAGATCACGCCTGAGCCGGGGGCTCCGGCGGTTGTGCATAAGCGAGTGGTTCGCGATTTGGACGCTGCCTATTTCCCGGACAAGCCTCTCGTGCCCAACACCGAGATTGTCCACGAACGCGTGATGCTCGAGCTGTTTCGCGGCTGTATCAGAGGCTGCAGGTTCTGCCAGGCGGGCTACGCCACGCGGCCGGTGCGCGCAAGGAGCGTGGACACGCTCGTGAAGCAGGGCGTGGAAAACTGTAAGAACTCCGGCTATGAGGAAATCGCGCTGACGTCGCTGTCGACAAGCGACTTTTTCGGGCTGGAGCGCCTGTGTGACGAGCTGCTCACCTACTGCGAGCCCAGGCGAATCGGGCTGAGTCTGCCGTCGCTGCGCGCCGACAGCTTTTCCACCGATTTGATGGAGCGCGTACAAAAGGTGCGAAAGAGCGGGCTTACCTTTGCGCCCGAGGCCGGTACGGCCCGTCTGCGGGACGTGATCAACAAAAACCTGACGCAGGACGACCTCATGCGGGCCTGTAAGGCGGCTTTCGAGGGCGGCTGGAGCGGCGTAAAGCTGTACTTCATGCTGGGGCTTCCCACCGAGACGCCCGAGGACGTGCTGGGCATCGCCGAGCTGTGCTCGGAGGTCTATCAGCTCTGGCGCAGGACGGTGCCCGACAGAGGGCGGGGCGTGCGCATCACGGCCAGCGCCTCGTGCTTTGTTCCCAAGCCGCACACGCCGTTCCAGTGGGAGGCGCAGGAAACGGTGGAGGCGTTTGAGCAAAAGGTTGCAGGGCTCAAGGGCGCCATGCGCAAGCAGGTCAGCTACAATTGGCACGAGCCCGAGACCAGCGTGCTCGAGGGCGCGATGGCGCGCGGCGACCGCCGGCTGGGCGCGGTGATCGAGCGGGCCTATCGGTTGGGCGCGCGGCTGGACGGCTGGCATGAAATGTTCAAGCCGGAGCTGTGGCGGCAGGCTTTTGCCGAAGAGGGTCTGGATCAGGCGTTTTACGCCCACAGAAAGCGCAGCTTTGACGAGGTGCTCCCGTGGTCGCACATTTCCCTTGGCGTGTCGGCGCGCCATCTGCGCCGGGAGTGCGAGCGGGCATACGCCGAACAGTCCACGCCGAACTGCCGCGAGAGCTGTTCGGGCTGCGGCGCGGCGCCGGAAGGGGAGGTTTGCACTTGGACGTGAAGATGAGACTGGCGTTTTCCAAGGTCGGCAGGGCCGTTTATATCTCCCATCTTGACCTCATGCGGGTTTTCCAGCGCGCGTTCATGCGCGCCGAACTGCCGTTGCGTTTTTCCGAAGGGTACAACCCGCACATGATGGTTTCGATCGCGCTTCCGCTGTCGGTGGGTGTGGAGAGCGTGTGCGAGCGGCTGGACGTCGGGATGCTTGGAGGCGCTTCTGGGCAGCCTCTGTGCCAAACACTCAACGCTCTTCTGCCGGAAGGGATTGCGGTCACGGACGCGCAGCCGGCGCAGCGTTCATTTCAGGACATCGCCGCGGTGCGCACAAAGCTGCATCTGCGCACAAGCTGTAAAATAGATGACCTTTACAGCTTATTCAGCAGAGCCGTTTTGGTGGACAAGAAAAGCAAGAGAGCTGTAAAGGAAACTGACATTACACAGATGATTTCGCGTTTTTCATTCGTAGAAATCGACTCGGGGGAGATTTTGGCCGAGATGGACCTCTCGGCGCAGAATCCGACGCTCAATCCTGAGTATGTGGTTAAGGCGATCGCGCGCGATCTCGACCCAAATGTCATCGCGGTTTTGCGAAGAACCGCCCTTTTAGACGCCGGGGGCACCGCCTTTGACCTCATGAAATAGAGTTTCCCTCAGCTTGTAGACAAACCTTCGATTTGTCTACAAACGGGAGCAGGAACGCGTCTTTGTGAAGACGCGCATTGGGTGACTTTCCCGGAGTGAATCCGTGAAAGTCACTTGATTCCATGCTTTGCGCTCAACCAGTCCAGCAGGGACCCGCCGCCTTCGGCGTCAGGCTCGACGTGGTTTTGCGCAAAGGAACGAAGAGGCGGCCTTTGTCTACAG
>JAVBOR010000048.1:0-13163 GCA_031550325.1 Oscillospiraceae bacterium | reverse complement strand
GCGCACGCGCCCCGAAGGGGCGACCGGTTCAAAAGCCGAAAGGCGAAGGACGACCGCCCGCGAGGACGAATGAGGCTTGACAGGCGAAAAAAATTAGAACCACAACTCTTTCACGGATTCACTCCGGGAAAGTCACCCAATGCGCGTCTTCACAAAGACGCGTTCCTGCTCCCGTTTGTAGACAAATCGAAGATTTGTCTACAGTCTCATCAAACCGCTGAGGCGGTTTGATGGGAAACGGTTTCGAGAAATGAATTCCCGAAACCGTTGTTGTTCCTATTTTCCTGGATTCAGTCCAGCAAGAACCTGCCGTCTGCGGCGTCAGGCTCGACGCGAATCCAGGAAAAGCACGAAGGCGCAAAGCGCCTTTTGACAGTCAAAAGGCTTTCCCGGAATTAATCCGAGAAAGCCTTTTTGTTTTGGCTTAAGCGGGTTTTGGTTAAGCAGAAAACTGCCTGGCCTGCGCCGTCAGGCTCGAAGCAACACTCGGATAAGGGGCGGGAACGCGGGGGAACGAGGGCGCGAACGATGAGCCGCGAAAGCTTCTTTACCGCACTGCCGTTTGCCTCTTGACAAACAGGTCTATTGGGAGTAGACTTGAGATAGGTTTATAGAGAATAGACCAAGGGAGTGAGAGCAATGAGCGACTACGGTTTGGCGCGCTCGGAGGCAAAATTTGCTGACTTAATCTGGGCGCATGCGCCGATATCGTCGACCGAGCTGGTCAGGCTGTCGGAGCGGGAGATGCGCTGGAAGAAGTCCACCACCTACACGGTTCTTAAAAAGCTGTGCGACAAAGGGCTGTTCAAAAACGAGAGCGCCACGGTTTCAGCGCTGCTGACAAGGGACGAGTTTTACGCGCGCCAGAGCCGGCGCTATGTCGAGGACACGTTTGGCGGCTCGCTGCCCCGGTTTATCACCGCGTTCTTCAGCGGCGGCAAGCTGTCCGACCGGCAGGCCGAGGAGCTCACGCGCCTGATTGACGAGCACAAGGAGGGGTAACCATGCAAAGCGTGTTGCTTTCCGTGCTGAACATGAGCATGACTGCCAGCTATGTGATCGCCGCCATTGTGCTCGTGCGGCTGTTGCTGAAAAAGGCGCCAAGAGCGGCGTCTTACGCGCTGTGGGCGGTCGCTGGCTTTCGGCTCGTGTTTCCGTTTACGGTTGAGAGCATGTTCAGTCTGATTCCGTTTAAGGCTGCGCCCATTCCGCAGGATATCGCCTATCAGGCCGTGCCGCGGATCGACAGCGGGATCGGCGCGGTCGACGCCGCCGTGAGCGGGCTTCTCCCGGCCGCCGCGCCGCAGAACAGCGTGAATCCCATGCAGACGGTTCTCGCCGTCGGGGCCGCGGTTTGGCTGATTGGCATCGCCGCGCTATTGGTGTACAGCGCCGTTTCGCTTCTGCTGCTGAAGCGCAGCCTGAAAAACGCCTCTCCCGCCGTCGGCAACATCTTTGAGGCTGACAACCTGAAAACGCCGTTTGTCATCGGCTTTTTCAGGCCGAGGATCTATATCCCGGCGGGGCTCGGCGAGGAAGAGCGGCGCTATGTCCTTCTTCACGAGCAGACGCACATCAGGCGCTTTGATCACGTCATGAAGTTTGCGGCGTTCCTGATTCTGTGCGTTCACTGGTTTAATCCGCTGGCGTGGCTCGCGTTTGTGCTGATGAGCGCCGACATGGAGCACTCCTGTGATGAGCGCGTTCTGCGCGAGCTGGGCGGCGGGATCAAAAAAGCGTACTCCGCCTCCCTTTTGTCGCTGGCGGCCGGACGCCGCGTCATCAACGCCAGTCCGCTCGCGTTCGGCGAGGGCGGCGTCAAAGCGCGCATCAAAAATGTGCTGAACTTCAAAAAGCCGTCCCGGGTCATCATCGTCGCCGCCGCCGTGCTGGCCGCCGCGCTGACGGTTGGGTTTGCCCTGAATCGAATACAGAGCGCGCCGCCGGCCAAGATGCAAATGGTTTACGAGGAGGACCCGGCCTACGCCCTCAAACGCATGAGGCTCGTTTGGGACGATACCGTCTATTACGTGACGCCGATGGAGAGCCCAAAGCGGGGCGCCGAGATCGGGTACACCGCCGATGAACTCAGCACCTGGCGCATCTTTGAGCTGAAAGGGCATGGCCGCGACTACCTTCTGGCGGTCGAGAGCGAGGACGTGTGGCGGGTGATGAGCGTGTATCCGCCCGAGGAGCCCTGGCGGCAGTATATCCTTGAGAACGCGACCGAAAAGATGAAAATGGAGCGCCTGCTGTCCGTGTCGCTGTACAGCGACGGGACGGCGGTGCTGGCAACGCCGCTGATCAGCAGCTATTCGCTGCCCGAATGCGCGTACACCATAGAGGATGGCCGGCTTTTGATCAGCGCAAAACTCGAAACCGAGTCCGAAGAAGGATTCTTCGGGCTCAGCGACGACGAGGTTATCGTCACGTTTGATATGCCGGATGACAACACTCTGGTATTCAGGTCGGCTGCGGTGGTGTTGTTCGCCGATGACGGCGCGCGGTATGTCCGCGCGGCAGGCGCTGCGAGCCTCTATGAGGCAAACGAGTGGCTCAGCTACGGGCCGGGTGGTCAAATGGACTGGGACGACTCGGCTTACTTAGAGATACCGGAATACCCCGGCGTCGTGTTTCATTGGACGCCGGGGGAGGTCACGGTTCAGGATGCTCAGGGCGAGCGGACGATCATGAACGGAATGCCCATATGGAATGTCTATCTGGTCGACCTTAACGGCGATAACAGGCCCGAGCTGTGCGCGACAGTCAGCTTCGGCTCCGGGATCATCGATACCCATGTTCTCGTTTATGACTGCGCGGACGGGAGTCTGTACAGTTTGTGGGACCGCATGGTTTTTGACTACGCTCTGTCGCTGGCCGACGGGAGTCTGATCGTCACGCAGTCAAGCTATAACGGGGATAAGCTTGCCGAGGGCAGTCTGGCCCTTATCGGCGGCGAGCTCGTCACCTTCGGTCTTGACCGCGAAAGGCCCGAAAACGGATAAACGCCGCCCGATAACCGAACCACTGCAGGGGAAAACCCGATAAAGATTAAGCCGCACAGCAGAAAGTTCTCGAAAAGGCTTTGCACTCACGACTGCGGGGATTGTCTACAAATGAGGGCTTTGTCCCTCAAATAAGCCCTCGCGGATGATCTCCCCCACGGTCGGATGCGCGAAGACAATCTTCTTCAGCGAGTCCAGCGGCCAGCGCGTGTTGATCATTGTCCCCGCGCTTAAGATGATTTCAGAGGCATAGCTTCCGACAAGGTGCGCGCCGATCAGGCGATCCGTGCCCTCCTCGAAAACCAGCTTGCACAGGCCGTCCTGCCTGTCGGTCTCGGCCAGGAAGCGCCCGGAGTGCCTCATGGACAGCTTTTTGGCGTAGACACTCAGGCCCTTGGCCCTTGCCGTTTCGACGGTCTCGCCCACGCCTGCCGCCTCGGGATCTGTGTAAATCACGGATGGAATGGCGTCGTATCGCATGGCGTCGGCTTTTCCGAGCATGTCGTTCACGGCCACCTCGGCCTCCCGGTATGCGGTGTGCGCCAGCATGCTGCGGCCGTTTACGTCGCCCGCCGCCCACACATGTGGAATGTTGGTGCGCATTTTGTCGTCGGTCACTATTGCGCCCCTATCCGTGTAAACCCCGATGGTCTCGAGGCCAACGCCCTGTGTGACAGCCCGCCGGCCAGCCGACAGCAGAACGGCGTCGCACTCCGCGTGCCCGGCTTGGCCGTCCTTTTCGTACGCCACAGCATGATCGCCGACCTCGGTCACCCGGCAGCCGAGCCTGAAGTCAACGCCTCTCTTTGTGTAGATCGTTTGCAGCATGGCGGAAGCCTCATCCTCGGTCTGCCCGGCAATCTTGTCCAGCAGTTCAATCACGGTCACTTTGGTGCCGATCGCGTTGAAGTAGGAGGCCATCTCCAGTCCGATCACGCCGCCGCCGATAACAGCCAGATGCTCCGGCTGCTTTGCGAGGTCAAGGATTTCCCTGTTGGTCATGACGAACCCGCGCTCCAGCCCTTCCCCCAGACCGGGGATCGGCGGAATCACGGGGGCCGAACCGGTGGCCACAAGAAGATATTTGCCGGCGTAGGTCACTCCTCCGGCGACGACCGTGAAGCCGTCGGCAGTTTTGCCGGTGATGGCGGCGCGGGCCGCCACGACCTCCACCCCAAGGGCCTTCATCTTGGCGGCGACGCCCGAAACCAGCATCTTCACCACCTTTACCTTTCGGCGGATGACCGCGCCGTGGTCAATACTGAGATTTTCGGCCCTGATGCCGAACGCCTCTCCATGCAGGGCATGGCTGTATGTCTTGGCACAGTAGAGCAGCGTTTTGGACGGAATGCACCCTTCGTTGAGGCATACGCCGCCAAGGGCGCGCTCTTCAAACACAGCGGTCTTCAGGCCGCCCTGCGCCGCGCGCTCGGCCCCCAGATATCCGGCGGGCCCGCCGCCCAGCACCAGCAGATCAAATTCTTCCATACCAAACGCTCCTTACTATAAAAACAGCCTCGGCACTATAGCGCCAGCAGCAGAGGGAAGCTCTCCAGAGAGCGCGCCAGCTCCCCCGCAAAACGCGCGGCCGGCGCGCCGTCCACAGCCCTGTGGTCATACGTGAGGGACAGCCCCATGGCCTTGTAGAGTTCAATGCGTCCGTCGGGGCCGGTGCGCGGGCGCTCGACCACGCAGCAGACGCCAAGGATCCCCACCTGCGGCGGGTTGAGAATGGGCGTAAAGCTCTCCACGCCGAGACTTCCCAGGTTGCTCACCGTAAACGTACCGCCTTGCAGAAGGTCTGGGCTGATGCCGCCGTTTCGGCACAGCTCGGCAAGCTCCTTTACGCTCGCAGACAGCTCACAAAGGGACAGTTTGTCGGCGTCAAATACGGTGGGCACCATCAGGCCGCGGTCCGTATCCACGGCAACCCCGAGGTGCACGCCGCTGAAAGTCCGCAGCACGTCCCCCGCTAACAGGTGGGCGTTCATGTACGGGCTTTTTTTCAGAGCGTGCACGGCGGCGTAAAGCACCATGTCGCCCAGCGTAACCCCGCTGAGCCCCGGAGCCCCGTCCCGCCTCTTGATCTTCTCGCGCAGCGTCAGAATGGCGGAGGCGTCAAAGCTGTGGTGATGGGTCAGCTGCGCCGCGCCCTGCAGTGAGGCGTGCATGGCGCGGGCGATCGACTGGCGGATGCGGGGCATTTTTTCATCGGCAAACCCGGCGCCGGATGTGACGGCGGCCCTAGCGGCAGGCTCGTCAGTTTTGAGGAAAGCTTGGCAGCCGGGCATGGCCGCAGCGGCCTGCACGTCGCGTTCTATGACCCTCCCATGCGGGCCGCTGCCGTCCAAAACGCGCTCATCAAGGTTCAGCAGCGCGGCAAGGGCACCGGCGCGCGGAGAAATGCCCGCACCGGGCCTTACACTGTCCGTCTGCTCGGGCGGCGCGGCAAGCCGGACGCGCGCGGGCTCTGCGCCCGGTTTCTGCGTCGCCTCCGCCTCAGCGGCGCCCGGCGCGGCTCCATGCGTGAGATACGCCGAGACCTCCTCGCCTAATTTGCCGACGACGCACACGGGCTGCAGCACTGGCACCTCGTCGCCCGCTTCATACAGCCGGGCGAGCAGCGTTCCTTCGGCGGTGGATTCGCATTCAAATGCAGCTTTGTCCGTTTCATACTCAAACAGCACATCACCGATCGACACCCAATCCCCCACCTGCTTTTGCCAGGCCCCCATGACGCAGCTCTCTACAGATATGCCTGCCTTCGGCATTGCGACGCTCTCGGCCATATCGCTCCTCCTCCGCGGATGCACTTTGCGTTATGTCAAGCATAACATTTATAAACAATCCCATCAAGGGTTGATTTGGCAACATGGTCCCGCCGCGCCCGCGGCCTTTCGGTTTTCACGTCTTATCCTCGATATGCTCCCGTATCTTCTCCTGCCGAAGCTGATTCATGCCGGTCAGCAGAATGGTATCCTGATCAATGCAATCAAACTATACCACAACGTCACAACGCGTCAACCTCCGGCTTTGCGGAAAGAGCACAAAGGGCGGTGTCATTCGTTTGGCCCCGGATCGCTTTTTCTTTGCGAGTCTGACGCACACCATCGAAAGGCTTTTTCTTGCTTAAGCAAGTGAATTGTGCTAAAGTGAGCGTAAGTGAGAGGAGGCGGGGCTCATCATGAGCAAGAGAGAACTCGATATTCTTCGGCTCGTTACGCAACATAGCCGGATCGAAGTGGCAAAGCTCGCCGGGGAACTGCAGGTCTCCCCGGTCACCGTGCGGAAAGACCTGGACGCCTTGGAGGCCAGAGGGCTCGTTCAGCGCGAGCATGGGTATGCCCTGGTCGGTTCGCAGGACGACATCAACACCCGTCTGGCAACCAATTACGACGTAAAGCAGAGGATCGCCGGGGCGGCGGCAGAGCTGGTTCAAAACGGAGAGACGGTTCTGATCGAGTCCGGCTCGAACTGCGCCCTGCTGGCCGATCTGCTCGCCGCAAAAAGGAAAAACATCACCATCATCACCAATTCCGCGTTCATCGCCGGCTATATCCGGAACAGGGCATACGTTAAGATTTTTTTGCTCGGCGGAGAGTACCAATGCGATTCGCAGGTGATGGTGGGCTCTTTGGTGGGCAAATACGTCGAAGGCTTTTTTGTCGACAAGCTGTTTATTGGCACCGACGGATTTTCGAGCAAAACCGGGTTCACCGGAAAGGACTATGCCCGAGCCGAAACGGTAAAGCATATGGCCCGGCAGGCAAGCAACGTGATCATCCTGACGGATTCGGGCAAGTTTAATAGTCTGGGCGTTGTGCCGCTGCTTCCCCTGGAGAAGATAAGCACCGTGATCACCGACGAGGGCATAGAGGCGTCCACCGAGGCACATCTTACAAGGTCGAAGATCAACGTGATCAAGGTGGCAAAATAGAGCTGGCTGTCAAAGAACCTCGCCGAAGGGCGCGTTGACGCCAGAAAACGATTGTAGCGGCATCCGCAGGCCGATCCTGCGGATTTTCATTACGAGCCGCTCTTATGGCGGAGGCACATTGCCTGTCCGCGTTAGATTATTTGCTCAGTCCGCTCGATGATGTCGTCCTGAGTCTGGCGGCTCAGCCCGTTGAAAAACGCGCTGTAGCCCGCCACGCGCACGATGAGATCCCGATGCAGCTCGGGCCGCGCCTGGGCATCCAACAGGGTCTCGCGGCTGACGACATTGTACTGCACGTGGAAGCCGTTCAACCGGTTGAAGAATGTGCGCAGCAGCAGGATCAGTTTGTGCCGGTTTTCGGGCGTTGACAACATCTGCGGCGTCAGCTTCTGGTTGAGCAGAACGCCGCCGGTGATTTTTTTTGTGGGAAGCTTTGACACCGATTTGAACACGGCCGTGGGGCCGTTCCGATCCATCGCGTGTGCGGGGGAGCAGCCCTCGGCCAGCGGCTGTCCGGCCTTGCGTCCGTCGGGGGTTGCCGGGGTGCCCGCGCCCTGCGGCACATTGGCGCTGATGGACGAGGTGCCTCCATAGTACACGCCGCCGATGGGCCCGCGCCCGTATCGGGTGTTGTGATACTTGGAAAGCTCCTCCAGATAGACGTCGTAGGCCCTGCGGATCAGGCAGTCGACCTCGTCATCGTCGTTGCCGTACTTGGGCGCGTCATCCATCAGCATCGACCGGATTTCCTCGCCGCCAGGGCCCTCAAAATTGCTCTGCAGGGCCTCCCAAAGCTCACCGGGGCAAATCCTTTTTTCATCAAACACCAGCTTTTTGATCGCGGCAAGCGAATCTGCCAGGTTGGCAATGCCCACCTGCAGGTCGCTGATGAAGTCATAAACCGCGCCGCCCTCCTTCAGGTTCAGGCCGCGCTCAATGCAGTCGTCGCACAGCGCCGAGCAGAGGATGTCCGCGGTATCCTTTTCCAGCACGGTGTCGCAGCAGCTGTCAATGATGACACTGTGCCTTGTAAACTCGCGTATGATCTTGTCCCAGGCGGCCTCGACCTCGGCAAAGCAGGTCATGTCCCTGAAATGGCCGACGCCCAGGCAGACCCTGACGCCGCTTTCCAGATCCACGCCGTCATTGAGCGCGATCATCAGGGATTTGGGGAAATTGAGGAAGCTCATGCCGGTGCAGCGATAGCCCCACTTGCCGGGCACGGCAACCTCGACACAGCCGATGGCGCTGTAATTGCAGGCGTCCTCCCTGCTCACGCCCTTCTCGATGAAGGAGGGGATGATCACCTCATCACTGTTGAAGGCCGGCATGCCGAAGCCGAGCCTCACCACCTCGACGCACTCCTGCATGAACTCGTCGGACAGGCCCTTGTGGTAGCGCACGGTCAGGTTGGGCTGCGGCAGATGGCATTGCGCAACACTCTTGAGGATTTGATGCGTCATGGGGCAGACGGCGTCTCTGCCGTCTGCCGTCTGGCCCGCAACCGTCACGTTCTGATACAGCGGGCTGCCGGCTGAAAACCGCGTGTGGCTCCAGCTGCGGATCTTGTTGATCGTGTATGTTTTGAGCCACAGGTTTGTCAGTAGCTGTGTGGCGCCATCCTCGGTAATGCGCCCCTCGGCCAGATCGGCTTCATAGAAGGGGCTAAGATATTGGTCCATCCGGCCGTAGGACAGGGAGTGGCCGTTTGACTCGATTTGCAAAACCAGATGCGTCAGCCACAAAGACTGCACCGCTTCGAAGAAGGTCTCGGCCGGGCCGTAAGGCACCTTTAGCAGGGCATGGTGCATGGCCATCAACTCGCCCCGGCGCCTTTCGTCCGTCTCCGCGCCGGCCATGTCATACGCAAGGGCCGCGTAGCGTCCGGCGAAGGCCCGCACAGCATCAACCGTCAGCAGGATGGCCTCATAAAAATAGTGCTTCTGGAGGTTTCTCCAATCGGTCAGATCCAGAGCCTCCATTTTTTCGCGCGCGTGCTCCCGGCACTCTTTGAGCCCTTGCCTTAAAACACGCTCATATTTCACGGCCACATGCGCGTCCCCCGAGGTGATGTTTCCCTCGGCCTTGATGATGCCCAGATCATAGAAAACCCTGCTCTCGGCGGGCATGGCGGCCAGTCCGCGCTCCTTTGTGGTGTTGTGTTCCCAAAACGGCGCTATTTCCCGCAGCGCCAGCTTACTTTCCTCGGTGATGTAAAAGCGGTCGCCGTCGCGCCGGTCAAATGTATCCAGTTCCTCTATCACCCAGTCCATGGCGTACTCCGGGAAAATTGGCGCGCTGCGGTTAGAGGACGCCTGGTTTCCGGCGATCAGGCTCTGGGGCTCGATATAGATGCTCATGCCCTCCAGCACATTTTTCAGCATCATGCCGCGCCGGATGGCCAGCGGCCTGTCCATATGGGTTTTGTAGGTCTCCGTGGTGATTTTTGCCCGTTCGACGCACACCATGGGCTTTGCCTGCAAAAGCTCCTCGCGGTAGCTGTTCATGCGCTGAGTCAGTCTGCCGAATCTGTCCATCATTTGCCTCCTATACAGGGCTTGTTTCTCACTGGAAGAGAAGCTCGGCGGCGCCCACAATGCCAAAATCGTCGCCGAGTTCGGCATGACGGAAGTACACCGGATGTTTGTCGTCCTGGTTATACGCGTCAAAGAGCTCGCGCATGCGACCGAACAGCTTGTCACCCATGCGCAAAAGCCCGCCGCCAAACACAAAGCAGTTGATATTTAACGTGACATAGAGGTTGTAGACCCAGATCGCCATGTATTTGGCCATCTGCTCGACAGCGCGTTTGGCCAGCGCGTCTCCGGCAGTCCAGGCCTCGTCCAGGGTTTCACAGCTGATATTCTCGGCGCAGCCCGCCAATTGCGTCATCACGGTGGTCTCCCCGGCTCTTATCCAGTTTTGGATATGCCTGACGATCATCGAGCCCGAGCACCAGCTCATCAGGCAGCCGCGGTTTCCGCAGCCGCACAGCACGCCGTCGTCCGGCGAGATGATCATGTGCCCGCTTTCGCCGCTCCAGCCGTACCGGCCGCGAAACAATCTGCCGCCAATGATGATGCCCGAGGATATCCCGGTGGACACCGGACAGTACAGCATGTTCTCAAACCCGCGTCCGGCGCCGTGCCGGTGTTC
Source organism: Oscillospiraceae bacterium (assembly GCA_031550325.1). Taxonomy (GTDB): domain Bacteria; phylum Bacillota; class Clostridia; order Oscillospirales; family UBA929; genus JAVBTT01. The sequence continues at coordinate 3,065 of JAVBOR010000048.1, read as the reverse complement.
GGCAAGCGCGCCTGCGTGACTGTCGTTGTCCAGGATGATGCGCAGATTCCGGCCAAGCTTGTCGTGCAGATAGTCCTTGGCGGCAAAGTCCTTGATGTTTGTCAGGTTCGACGTTTTCAGGATATAGCCGTCCTCAAATCGGATATAGGACGGCAAACCGATGCCGATCCCGCGTAAATCTTCCTCAGTGATGCCGCACTCGGCCATCAGCTCGCCGACGGTCGCCGCGATGCCGTCAAAAAAAGCCTCCGCCGACAGCTCCGGGTTCGAGGGCTGGCGGCGTTTGGCCACAAGGTTGCGCTCGGAATCATACACGCCGTAGGCTGTTTTCGTCCCGCCGACGTCGATTCCGACAGTAAACCTCCGCATCTCCGCTCCCACCTTTCCTACATTCTCAGTATATGCCCGCCAAACCCATAAGTCAATCATACGTTTTCGAAAAAAAGATTTTTTCTTTCTTTAGAAACTCGATTCTTTACAATGCATCACGCCGATGGTAAAATAAAGCCAAAGTACCAGCGAATATGCATAGAAAGGAGCTGATCGCGTGGAGACCGGAGCCGGACTGATCTTCAACATTCAAAAATACAGCATCCACGACGGCCCGGGCATCCGGACGACCGTATTTCTCAAGGGCTGCCCTCTGTGCTGCCAATGGTGCTCAAACCCGGAGTCCCAGAACCCCAGGCCGCAGCTTTTGGGCGACGGCGCCGACAGCCGTCCGTACAGCCTGGAAGAAGCGCTGCGTATCTGCCTGCAGGACAAACAGTTCTATGAGGAATCGGGCGGCGGGGTCACGCTTTCAGGCGGAGAGCCGCTGACGCAGCCGCAGTTTGTGTTTGCCCTGCTCGCCGCCCTCAAAGCCGAGGGCATCCACACCGCCATCGAGACCAGCGGCTGTGTGCGCCGGGATATCTTTGCCGAGGCATCCGGGCTTGCTGATCTGATCCTGTTTGATGTAAAGCATGCCGATTCCGCGAAACACCATGAAGGTACCGGCGTGGCGCGCGGGCTGATTGACGCGAATCTGAGGGGATGCGTCGGGGCAGAGGCAACGGTGCTGCCCCGCATCCCCGTCATTCCGGGCTTTAACGGCGGCACCGGGGACGCGAAGAGCTTTGCCCTGTACCTGCTGGACGCCGGCTTCTCCCGTGTCCAGCTGCTGCCCTTTCATCAGATGGGCGACCGGAAGTATATCTTGCTGGGCCGGGAGTACGCGTACCGGGGCGTGAAGCCTCTTTACCCCGAAGACCTGGCCGATTATCAGTCCGTCTTTGCCGCGTACGGGGTGGACGCGTTTTTTTAGCTGCCAAAGAACCTGGGGTTTATTGGCCAAACAAAAGAAGGATCAACGAGCTGCGGTTTGCAGGGAAACGCGCCCTGCCCAAAGAGCGAAAAAGGCGGCAAATTGCTTGCAAAGACATCCAATATATGGTATAATTGGTTATATTTTCTGAGAAGGGTGGAGGAAGAAATGAGAACGCGATTCCTGTGTCTCGCGCTGGCGCTGACCATCGCGCTGAGCCTGCTGCCCGCGCTTCCGGCCATGGGGCTGAATGAGTCTGTCGTCATGGATACAACGACGGCCGGCATGAAGGTCGTAACCCAGCCGGTAAATGTGTTCCAGGGCCTGTCCGTCTCGGTCAGCACGCCGACCATTGTGGAAACCCTGACTGCCAATCTGAACATCACTGTCAGCGGAGACACCCAGGGCAAGGAGCTGAACGCCTATCTGCTGGTGGACGGAACTTATCTGTATAAGACCCCCATCGTGGGCGGCTCCGGGCGCATGACGGTCAGCGCCGCGCCGGCCGCCGGGACCTGCAGACTTGTCGTCCTTGCCGACGGCATGACGGCGGGGTACTGCGACATCAGTATCGCCGCCTACCTTCCGGTAACGCTGTGGAATCCCGTCCTCAGTATAGCCGCTGACGGGGATATTCTCGTCACGTTTGCCGAGCCCATCGCAGCCAAGGACGGTCTGTTTGACCGCGAGGTCACCGTGGACGGGACGGTGACGCTCTGCGCGCTGGCCGACCCGGTTACGCTGAAGGTTTCTATGACTGCGGCGGACATTCCGGAAGGCACAAAGATCGTCGTCACCGGCGTGAAGTACCCCCTCCTGTTCCCGAGCTACAGCTTCACGTTCACGCTGAAGATGCCCTTCAGAGAACCCCGCTACGTATGGGCGGTCAGCAATGGGGTTTACAGTTCGGACAGGACCATTGGCTTTTCCGCCTTCGACGGGTATCAGGTCATCGAGTATGAGTCCGCCCCGAACGCCAGCGTAAACGGGCAGCGCGCCGGCCCCGCCACGCGCCTGTTACTAAAAAACAAGCCGGTCAAGCTGGAGTATAATGCGGGCGGCGAAGTGATCAACATTGTGGCCGCCGCGGGCGAGCTGGCGGGGAACGACAGCTCGGTCTGCTATGAACTGTGTCTGGGCAGCGAGCCGCTCTCCGCTCAGATGTCGGGGCTGTATAGAGGATCGCTGCACGCGCTGGACACCGGGACCTTGTGGTTTGGCAATTACCCGGACACAGCCGTCGTCGCGTCCGGCAATCTGGCCAAAATGAACGCCAGTTTGATTGTGACGGACGGCACAGACTTTGAGTATGACAGGATTGCTGCGGACAGCGGGTTCACGGTGGACAAAGAGGCGTATACCTACACCACGTATTTCCTGTGGAACAAATCGTTCCAAACCGTTACGGATGCATGGATATTTGCTGAGAAAACACCTTAGCCGGAGGACATCCCCGCCTGTTCTCAACCTGCGGCTGCCCGCTTCCGTTGAAGACGCCCAGACTTGTATAACCACAGGGAATAATACACATAGGACAGGAAAATATTCCCTATTTGAGTAGGTCACAGACTGCACGATGGTTCGCGTCCCTCATCGGGGTTTGTCTGCAGTCTGACGGTTTAAGTCGGTTCCCCCGCTTTGTCAGAGGATCCTTTGTTCTTCGTCCTTTTCCAGGATTTGCGTCGAGCCTGACGCCGCAGGCGGCAGGTTCTTGCTGGACTGAATCCAGGAAAAATAGGAACCACAACGGTTTCGGGAA
>JAVBOR010000064.1:0-8119 GCA_031550325.1 Oscillospiraceae bacterium | reverse complement strand
AACTGCAATAGCCGAGTACATAAAGAACCAACTCCAGGAGGATATCGCATCAGACCAAATGACAATGAAAGAGTACGTCGACCCGTTTACGGGTAGCCAGAATACCAAGGCATAAAAATAGGCAGCTTTAGCGGCGGCCTGAAAAAGTTATGCGGTTGGCAGACCATTCAATGCGTCCTGAGACGCCGCCAGCCTTATGCCCTTATAGGGCTCGTGCATACCACCAGTTCAACTGGTGGTTTTGATTCGGCTTACGAACGGGGCGAATAGGATTAATTAGAAAAAGGACGCGGGTGCGGGGGGAGGAGGACGCGGGGGAAGTAAAGGGGCGAGTGCGAGAGAGGTACGTGTGTCCGGTTTTTGTGCGCCGGGAAATAATTCTCGAAAATGAATAGATTTTTCTTGTCAAACCGCCCGAGTTAAGATAAAATATAAAGAATCGAATATTGGCGGCAGAAGGAGCAATACGATGAACTTCGCGCGTATTACGCTTTTGGCGGGACACTACGGCAGCGGAAAAACCCAGCTTGCGCTCAACATTGCGCTTTTACTGAAACAGACGCGCCCTGACGTCGCGCTTGTCGATCTCGACATTGTCAATCCGTATTTTCGCTCCAGCGATCACGCTGAAATGCTCCGGGCTCATGGCGTTCGTCTGATTGCGTCTGAGTTTGCCGGAAGCAACGTTGAGCTGCCGGGTTTGCCGTCCGAAACGGCTGCGGTTTTTGACAGCGAAACGCTGTCAAGCGTCATGGATATCGGCGGGGACGACCGCGGGGCGGTGGCGCTTGGGCGTTACGCCGAAAAACTCAGGCGCGAAGCCACGGCGCTTTTGGTGGTCAACAGGTACAGACTGCTCACCGCCGATGCCGATGCCGCCCTGCAAATTATGCGTGAAATCGAGAGGGCGGGCCACATCAGGTTTCAGGGGATAGTCAACAACTCCAATCTCGGCGTACAGACCACGGCACGGGACGTTTTGGCCACGCGGGAATTTGCCGAGAGAGTCGGCGCGCTGGCGGGCCTTCCGGTGGTTCTGACGGCAGTGATGGCCTCGCTGGCCGACGAAGTTGCGGGAGAGATAGGGCCTTTGCTGCCGCTGACCATTTATGACAAAAGCGTTTGGCGCATTTAGCGTGATATTTCCCCAAAGCCACCGCTTCATTGACAAAGTGGAGGCCTGATCAAACGACCAACACGCGCGCAAGTCCAATTCGGCCGCGGGCGTTGCGCTGAACATAGAGAATTGCCGCTGCGGCGCGGCGGGTGGGAGCACCATGGCAAATGTGATATTTGACGAAAAGCGATGCAAAGGCTGCAGCCTGTGCGTGTCGGTATGCCCGAAGAAGATTCTGAGGCTGTCGCCCGACCGGATGAACGGCAAGGGGTTTCACCCCGCCGAGATCTTTGACAAAGACGCGTGCATTGCGTGCGCGTTCTGCGCGACCATGTGTCCTGACGTGGTCATTACGGTTGAAAAGTAGGTGAGTGCGTTGAGTGAAAAAGTATTGATGAAGGGCAACGAAGCGGTGGCCGAAGCGGCGATCCGCGCGGGCTGCCTGCATTTTTTCGGTTATCCGATCACCCCGCAGACCGAGGTCGCTGCCTATATGGCGCGCCGCATGCCCAAGGTGGGCGGCACATACCTGCAGGCGGAGAGTGAAATCGCGGCGATCAACATGGTCATTGGCGCTTCAAGCGCCGGCGTGCGCTGCATGACAAGCTCATCCAGCCCCGGAATTGCGTTGAAAAGTGAGGGCCTGAGCTATCTGGCGGGCTGTGACCTTCCGGCGGTGCTGATCAACGTTCAGCGCGGCGGGCCGGGCCTGGGCGGCATCCAGCCGTCGCAGGCTGATTATTTCCACGCCACGCGAAGCACCGGCCACGGCGATTTTCACATGCTGGTACTCGCGCCCTACAGCGTGCAGGAGATGGCGGACTTTACGGCGCGCGCCTTTGATCTGGCAGACCGCTACCGCATGACCTGCATGATCTTGACTGACGGCATTTTGGGGCAGATGATGGAGCCCATCGTCTTTTCGGATGAAACGCCCCAAAAGATTGAAAAGCCCTGGGCAGTGACGGGGACGGGCGGAACGCGCACCAAAAACATCGTCAACTCCCTCTATCTCGCGCCCGAACAGCTTGAGGAGTTTAACCTCAAGCGCTATGAGAAGTACGCTCAGATTGAAAGCGCCGAGGCCAGGTCCGAGGGCTACCTGCTGGAAGACGCCGAGTACGTGCTTGTGGCGTATGGCGCGACGGCGCGCATCGTCAAAAACGCGATCAACGCCGCCCGGGCGCGCGGCATCAAAGCCGGGCTGCTGCGCCCGATCACCCTGTGGCCGTTTCCCAAGCGCGCGTGCGCCGAGGCGGCCCAAACCGCAAAGGCGTTTCTGTCGGTGGAGATGAGTATGGGACAGATGATTGAAGACGTAAAGCTGGCCATTTCATGCTCCCGCCCTGTGGGGCTTTGCGGGCGCGTGGGCGGCATGGTGCCTACGCCCGAGGATATTCTGGCGGCCATTGAAACCATGGCCGGGGGAGGGCAACTGTCATGACAACTGTTTTTCAGCGTCCGAAGGCGCTCAGTGAGAACGTGACCCATTACTGCCCGGGATGCACGCACGGCATCATTCACCGGCTGGTGGCCGAGTGTTTGGATGAGCTGGGCGTCACGGGGAAAACCGTGGGCGTCGCGCCGGTCGGCTGTGCGGTGCTTGCGTATAACTACTTTAACTGCGACATGATTCAGGCGGCGCACGGCCGCGCGCCAGCGGTGGCCACCGGGGTCAAGCGCGCCTCGCCGCAGTCGGTTGTGTTTACCTATCAGGGCGACGGCGACCTGGCCGCGATCGGCACGGCTGAAACCGTACACGCGGCGGCGCGCGGAGAAAACATCACGGTGATCTTTGTCAACAACGCCATTTACGGCATGACCGGCGGGCAGATGGCGCCGACGTCCATGCCGGGGCAGGTGACGCAGACCTCGCCATATGGCCGCGACATCCAGACAGCCGGCTATCCGATCCGTGTTTGCGAGATGCTGGCCACGCTCGACGGCGTGGCGCTTGCCCAGCGCGTGGCCGCGGACAGCGTCAAAAATGTGCGCGAGGCCAAAAAAGCCATCAAGCTGGCGTTTCAAAACCAGCTGGACGGCAAGGGCTTTTCCATTGTCGAGGTGCTGTCCACCTGCCCCACAAACTGGGGCATGGAGCCTGTGGCCGCGCTTCACTGGCTGGCTGAGCATATGATTCCCTATTACCCGCTGGGTGTTTTCAAGAAGAAGGGAGGGGAATAGGCTTGAACGCGAGAATTCTTTTGGCTGGCTTTGGCGGTCAGGGCATTTTGTTCACGGGGAAATTTCTGGCCTATTGCGGCATGCTGGCCGACGCGCAGGTGAGCTGGCTCCCTTCTTACGGACCTGAAATGCGCGGCGGAACGGCCAACTGCGGCGTTGTGCTGAGCGACGAGCCCGTGGGGAGTCCGCTTGTGACAGACCCGGACATCCTTGTGGCGATGAACCTGCCGAGCCTTGTAAAGTTTGAGTCGAGCGTCGCGGCGCATGGGAAGGTTTTTGTCGACAGCTCTTTGATCGACTGCAAGGTGGGGCGCGAGGACGTCGAGGCGTATTACGTGCCGGCCACCGAGCTTGCCGACAAATCCGAGCTGGCGGGGCTTGCCAACATGGTCATGGTGGGAAAGGTTCTGCGCGAGACAGGGCTGTTCACCGACGAGCAGGTGGAGAGCGCGATGCGTAAAACCGTCTCCGAGCGCAAGGCCGCGCTGCTGGAAGCCAACCTACGCGCCATTGCACTTGGGAAGGCGCAAGCGTGACGGTTTTCGGGCAGGAAAAAACGCTTTTCTGAATCTTTTTTTAGTATTGGGAATTATTTCTTGAATTGTTATTGTAAAACTGGCCAGAATACGGTATAATAAGACTATAACAGATATAGGGAGCGATATATGCTCCCATCCTGGGCGGTATCTTTATGAGAAGGAGGATTCGGTTATGTTTGAGGTGGGGGACAAAATTGTCCACCCTATGCACGGCGCTGGCGTCATTGAAAGCATTGTCACCCAAAAGGTTGACGGAACCAGCCGGCAGTACTTTGTGCTGAAGATGCCGGTGGGCGGAATGCTCGTCATGATTCCCGTCACGAGCACCAGAGAGATCGGCGTACGCGCGGTCGTTGACAGCGGTACGGCCGAAGAAATTATGGAATCGCTGTCCGGAATTGAGATTGAAATGACCTCGAACTGGAACCGTCGCTATCGCGAAAATATGTTGCGCATTAAGAGCGGCGATTTGATTGAGGTCGCCAAGGTCGTCAAGGGGCTTATGGCGCGCGAGCGTCAGAGGGGCCTGTCGACGGGCGAGCGGAAAATGCTGCACTCTGCCAAACAGATTCTCATTTCTGAAATCGTTCTGGCGCAGAGCTCCAACTATGACGAGGTCGAACAGAGAATCAACACGCAGCTGGCATAGTTTCCTTTTTCAACTGATGCGGGCAAGCCTTGGCTTGTCCGCATTACAGATTGTCAAGGAACCTTTGATTCTTTGACAAAACGAAGATTGGATCAAACCGCTGTGGGCGGTTTGCAAAGAAACGAGGAGCCTTCCGCTTGTAGACAAAGCTTGCTTTGTCTACAAAACGACGAGACATGATCGGCTCTGTGGAGCCTCACAAAGAAAGGCTTTCCCGGAATGAATCCGTGAAAGCCTTTTAGTTTCATCTTTTGCGGTTATTATCCCAGCAGGCACCTTGCGGCTCCGGCCGCCAGGCTCGGCGTAAAACCCGCAAAAGGACGAGAGCCGTAAGGTTTATCTTCAGACTGGCTTTCCCCGTTTCACTCCGGGAAAGATCTTCTCTGCAAACCGCCTCAGCGGTTTGATTTAAACTCCCGCTTACCAGCGGTCCAAAGGTCCTTTGGCAAGGCGAATGTGAAAAGACTTGGCTTGTCCGCATTCTTATCGCGGTTTGTGAATATATAGAAGTACCCATTAAATCTTGCGCGGTTTGCGGGGAAAACGCGCCGACTGTGACGCGGGCTGCGCATTTTGAGGAGCAATGCGGCGCAGGACTTTACGATGGGGCCAGCAGTTTGAGAAAAGGGGAGAGCGCAATGGGTCTGTTTTCACGCAAGCCCAAGCCGGCGCGTCCGCGCGGCGCCATGATCGTGGTGGCGGCGGGCGCGGCGCGGCGCATGAACGGCATTGATAAGATTTTGCAGGAGGTCGCCGGCCTGCCGGTGATTGTCCACACGCTGATGGCCATGGAACAGAGCGAGTGGGTAGACGAGGTTGTGGTGTGCGCGCGCACCGAGGATATCTGGACGATCGGCGACCTGTGCAAGCGCTTCGGCCTTGGCAAGGTCACCAAGATCGTCAGGGGAGGAGACGACCGCGTGCAGTCCTCTTTGGCAGGGCTTTCCGAGATCTCGCCAAATGCCACCGTGGTCGGCGTCCACGACGGCGCGCGCCCCTGCGCAAGTCCGCGTCTGATTGACAGTGTGATGGCGGCTGCCGCGCAGTTTGGCGCGGCCATTCCGGGCGTTTCGCCGGTCGACACCGTCAAGGAAGTGGACGAGCAGAACTGCGTGGCGCGCACGCTGAAGCGCGACACGCTTGTGTCGGTGCAGACCCCGCAGTGCTTTGAGAGGGCGATCATTCAGGGCGCGCTGGCACGCGCCGTGCGCGAGGCTTGGCTCATTACCGACGACAGCGCCGCCGTGGAACGCATGGGCATGCGCGTACATATTGTTGAGGGAGAGCTCGCCAACATCAAAATTACGCGTCCGGACGACCTCCCGCTTGTGGAGAAAATTCTGATGGGAGGCATGGACAGTGAGGATAGGGCAAGGGTATGACGTGCATCGCTTAGCCCAGGGACGCGATTTGATTTTGGGCGGTGTGCACATTCCCTGGGACGCGGGGCTGGACGGGCACAGCGACGCCGACGTGTTGTGTCACGCCGTCATGGACGCGCTGCTTGGCGCGGCGGCGCTTGGGGATATCGGCAGGCACTTTCCCGATTCCGACGCGCGCTGGCGCGGCGCGTCCAGCCTGGTGCTGCTCGGCGCGGTGCGCGGCATGGTCGGCCCGGTCGAACACGTGGACGCCACGGTGATCGCTCAGGCGCCCAAGCTGGACGCCTACCGGCTCGAAATGCGTGAGAATCTCGCTCACGCGCTCTGCGTCGAACTTGACCGCGTCAATGTAAAGTTTACGACCGAGGAAGGCCTTGGATTTACAGGCGCCGGCCTGGGCATGGCGGCAATGGCCGTGTGTCTTCTTCCATAATGCCTGCCCCTTCATGACATGACACGCTTCCCCGGCATACACTGTTATCGAAGGGAAGTGTTTTCATGTACGGCTGCTTGATTGTGTGCCGCTCGGTGACCTATGCGCAGCGGATGGCACGCGCCCTTGAGAAAAGAGGGTTTTCTGCGAATATGGTGCGCTTGCCTGCAGGTTTGCCGGGAATCGGCTGCGGCTACGGGGTCAAAATCCCCGGAAGCCAGATTGCGCAGGCGCTTGTCTCTGTAAAAGAGCTGGGGTTTCCCGCTTCCCGCGTGTTTTGTGAATTTCAAAACGGGCAGATGGAGGAATACCCTGTATGATTTATCTCGACAACGCGGCAACGACGCTAGTCAAACCGCCCGCGGTCGGCCGCGCCGTGTCCAGAGCGCTGAGACTGGCCGGCGGGCCGGGCAGAAGCGGACATCAGGCGTCGTTGTGGGCGTCGGAAGCGTTGTACGATTGCCGTGAAGCGGCGGCTGGACTTTTTAAGATGCGCGACCCGGAGCGCGTCGTGCTGACATCCAATTGTACACACGCATTGAATCTGGCCATTGTTGGCCTGGCAAAACCGGGAATGCGCGTGGTGACATCAGGGCTTGAGCACAACGCCGTCATGCGGCCACTGCATTTGCTGACCCAAAAAAAAGGCGTGCATGTCACCGCGCTTCCCACGACACTGTTTGAACCGGAAGTGGCGGTGCATTTGTTTGAGGAGGCCCTGCGCGACGACGTTGGTCTGGTCGTGTGCACTCATGTGTCCAACGCCTTTGGCTATGTGCTGCCGGTGGAGCGCATCGCGCAGCTGGCCGCCGCGCGCGGTGTGCCGATGATTATTGACGCAGCCCAATCGGCCGGCTGCCTGCCCATCCATGGCGACAGCGGCCCGTACTGGTGCATGCCCGGGCACAAAGGACTCCTGGGGCCTCAGGGCACAGGACTGCTGCTTGTTCCGCCCGGCGGCGCGCTTGACCCGCTCCTGGCGGGCGGTACGGGGAGCCGTTCGGATGAGACCGACATGCCGGGCTTTCTGCCCGACCGGCTGGAGCCCGGCACCCAGAATGTCCACGGGGTAGCGGGTTTGAGCGAGGGCATCAAGTTTATCCGTGCCAATAAGGGCATTGACGCATGGGAAAAAGAGCTTTTGACCCGCGCCGCCGAGGGTTTGGCCGCGATTCGCGGCGTCCGGGTGTTCAGCGCGCCTCATCTTTTTTGTCAGAGCGGCGCCCTGAGCTTTGTCTGCAAAGATATGAACAGCGAGACTGTTGCTGGCAGTCTGGCCAAGGAAGAGGTCTGCGTTCGCGGCGGACTGCACTGCGCGCCGAGCGCGCACAAGACGGCCGACACCTTTCCCGGTGGCACGGTGCGGCTGAGCGTTTCCGCAACAAGCAAGCACAGCGAGATCCGCGGCTTTTTGGAGGCGATGCGCCGCATCAGCCGCGCATAACTTTGTCAAAAGAACCGCGCCGAAAGCCGCGTTGACGCAAGAGGCCAATCTCAGGGGCGGTCAGTGACCGCCCCTGAGGGCTGTAGACAAACCTTCGATTTGTCTACAAACGGGAGCAGGAACGCGTCTTTGTGAAGACGCGCATTGGGTGACTTTCCCGGAGTGAATCCGTGAAAGTCACTTGTTTCCATGCTTTGCGCTCAACCAGTCCAGCAAAACCTGCCGGCTGCGCCGCCAGGCTCGACGTGAAAACCGATAAAGGACGAGGAGCGGCCCGGGGAAAACACCCGAACATGAACAGAATGAAAAATATGCTCGTAACGCTTCCCATTACGGACGGTGTGTGATAAAATGATCTGAATGATCTACAC
>JAVBOR010000042.1:0-22990 GCA_031550325.1 Oscillospiraceae bacterium | reverse complement strand
AATGAGGCTTGACAGGCGAAAAAAAAATTAGAACCACAACTCTTTCACGGATTCACTCCGGGAAAGTCACCCAATGCGCGTCTTCACAAAGACGCGTTCCTGCTCCCGTTTGTAGACAAATCGAAGGTTTGTCTACAGTCTAATCTCAAACTGCGGCTATGGCGGAAATGTTGCCGTCAGGCGTCTTTTTCCCCTTTGATCCGGGTCCAGTAGAGCTTGCTTGCCGTTTCCAGCTTGTTTTCCCCGTACTTGTAGTACGTCGCGTTCTTCAGCGCTTCGGGCAGGTACTGCTGGGCGACATAGTGGTTGGGGAAATTGTGCGGATATTCATAGGTCAGCGCGCGGCCCAGCTTGGCGGCTCCCTTGTAGTGCCCGTCCATCAGATGGGCGGGGATATCGCCCGCGCCCTTCTCCAGGTCGGCCATGGCGGCCGAAATAGCCCCAATGGCCGAATTGGACTTCGGCGCCGTGGCGCAGAGGATCACGGCCTCCGCCATGGGAATCTGCGCCTCGGGCAGGCCGATTTGCAGAGCGGCGTCGACACAGGCCTTGACAATCGGCATGGCTTGCGGGTAGGCCAGGCCGATGTCCTCGGCGGCTGTCACCAGCAGTCTCCGACAGGCAGACAGCAAGTCTCCCGCCGCGAGCAGCCGCGCCAGGTCGTGCACTGCGGCGTCGGGATCCGAGCCGCGGATGGACTTTTGAAAGGCCGATAATATGTCATAATGGCTGTCGCCGTCACGGTCATAGCGCATGGCCGAGCGCTGCGTCACCTGCTCGGCGTCCTCCATGCTGAACAAAACGCGCTGAGCCGCCGGCGCGGCGGACAGCAGCAGCTCGATCGCCGTCACGGCCTTGCGCGCGTCGCCGCCGCAGGCCGAGGCAATGTACTCCACAACGCCGTCCTCGCACTCAATGCTCACGCCCTCGCCCTCCCCGGCCAGGCGGATGGCGCGCTCGATGGCCGGAATCAGCTCCTCGGCGGTCAGCGGCTTAAACTCAAAAACCGTAGACCGGCTGAGCACGGCGTTGAAAATCGCGAAATACGGGTTTTCGGTGGTCGACGCGATCAGCGTGATCTTGCCGTTTTCCATAAACTCCAGCAAACTCTGCTGCTGCTTTTTATTGAAGTACTGGATCTCATCCAGGTAGATCAGCGCGCCGTTGGGCGCCAAAAACGTGTCCAGGCTGTCAATGATCGCCGCGATGTCGGCAATCCCGGCGTGCGTGGCGTTGAGTTTGTACAGCGTGCGGTTGGTGTTGGCGGCGATGATGTTGGCCACCGTGGTCTTTCCCGTTCCCGACGGGCCGTAGAAAATCATATTGGGAATGTCGCCCTTATCGATCAGCCTGCGCAGCAATCCGCGCGGGCCCAAGATAGGACGCTGCCCCACGACCTCGTCAAGCGTCGCGGGGCGGATAATGTCAGCAAACGGCTTACGCATACAGCGGTTTGCGCTCGCACAGCGCGGCAACCTCGCTGATGATGGCCTGCTGGCTGTTTTCAAAGTCGGTGGCCGTGCGGTACATCAGGTCGGCGATGATCGCCATGTCGCTCTCCACAAGGCCGCGCGTTGTCACGGCCGGAGTGCCTACGCGGATGCCCGACGTGACAAACGGACTCTGCGGGTCGTTGGGAATCGTGTTCTTGTTGACCGTGATGTGCACCTCATCCAGACGCCGCTCCATCTCTTTGCCGGTCAGGTCAAACGAACGCATGTCGACCAGCATCATATGGTTGTCGGTGCCGCCCGACACCAGTGCAAACCCCTTGGCCAGCAGCGCGTCGGCCAGCGCCTTGGCGTTGAGGACGATCTGCCGCTGATAGGCCTCAAATTCGGGTCGGAGCGCTTCGCCGAACGCCACGGCTTTGGCCGCGATGATGTGCATCAGCGGGCCGCCCTGCGTTCCGGGGAAAATGGACTTGTCGACCGCCTTGGCGTTCTCCTCGCTGCACAGGATCATGCCGCCGCGCGGCCCGCGCAGCGTTTTGTGCGTCGTGGTCGTCGTCACGTCGGCATAGCCAATCGGCGACGGATGCAGGCCGACGGCCACAAGGCCCGCGATGTGCGCCATGTCGACCAGAAGCTTGGCGCCGACCTCCCCGGCTATCTCGGCGAACTTCTCAAAGTCGATGACGCGCGGATAGGCCGAAGCGCCTGCGATGATCATTTTGGGTTTATGGCGTTTGGCCAGCATGCGCACCATGTCGTAGTCGATCAAATGACTGCGCTCGTCCACGCCGTAGGGTACGATGTTGTAGTACGAGCCCGAGATGTTCACGGGGCTGCCGTGGGTCAGGTGGCCACCGCAGCTCAGGCTCATGCCCAGCACGGTGTCCCCGGGCTTGCAGTACATATAATAGACAGCGGCGTTGGCCTGCGCGCCCGAATGCGGCTGCACGTTGGCGTGTCCTGCCCCGAACAGCTTCTTCGCGCGGTCGCGCGCCAGATTTTCGGCGATGTCCACGCAGGAACAGCCGCCGTAATACCGCTTGCCGGGATATCCCTCGGCATATTTGTTGGTCAGCACCGAACCCATCGCGGCCAGTACCGCCTCCGAGACAAAGTTCTCCGAGGCGATGAGCTCAATATTGCGCCGCTGCCGGGCAAATTCTAGTTCCACCGCCTGTCCGACCTCCGGGTCGGCCTGCGTGAGAAAATTCATACTCTGCTCAATCATGTCCTGTCCTCCTTACAAATAGTGCGGGCAAAAACAAAAAAAGACGGGGGGTCTCCTCTGTGGACACAGGCGCCATCATCGCCAAGCTTAAATCTCTCTATCCCGACGCCGACTGCACGCTTGCCGTTCGAAAAGACTATGAACTTCTGTTCTCCACGCGGCTGGCAGCGCAGTGTACAGACGCGCGCGTCAACATCGTCGCTCAGACGCTGTATACGCAGTACCCCACGCTCGAGAGCTTCGCGCAAGCCGATCTCGGCGAGCTGGAGCAAGTCATCCGTCCCTGTGGATTTTACCATACCAAGGCAAAAGATATCAAGCTTTGCGCGCAAATTTTGTTAAGCGAGCACGCGGGAAAGATTCCCGACTCGCTCGCAGAGCTGCTCAAGCTGCCCGGCATCGGGCGAAAAACGGCCAATCTGGTACTCGGAGAGCTCTTTGGGAAGCCAGCCGTCGTTACGGACACCCATTGCATCCGGCTGTCCAACCGCCTCGGGCTCGTGCACAGCGACGACCCCTATAAGGTCGAGCTTGCGCTCAGGGAGCTCATCCCGCCCCACGAGCAGCTCATGTTCTGCCATCGGCTTGTACACCATGGCCGCGCCGTGTGCTCAGCGCGCAAGCCCGACTGCGGCGGCTGCGTCCTCCGGCCCGACTGCGCATACGGGAGCAAGCCCGCCTGACGTTACGCGCCCTGGCCGCACACGATGCGCAGCCCCTGCAGCGTGAGGTTTTCGTCCACAAAGTCAATGCTCTCGGTGTGGGAGGCAATCAGCCTGGCCAGCCCGCCCGTCGCGACAACCGGCGCGCCGGGGCAGCCCAACTCGCGCTTGATGCCCGCCACAATGCCCTCCACACTGCCCACAAACCCGTAAACCGCGCCGGCCTGCATCTGCTCAACCGTGTTGACGCCGATGATGCTGCGCGGTTTTTTGATTTCCACGCGCGGCAGCTTGGCAGCGCGCGCGAACAGCGCGTCCATCGAAATCTTAATGCCGGGCAAAATCAGGCCGCCCAGATACGCGCGCGACGGGGAAAAGACATCGGCCTTCGTGGCCGTGCCGAAGTCTATGACAATGCAGGGCGCGCCGTAAACTGCCATAGCAGCCACGCCGGTCACCGCGCGGTCGACGCCGAGCGGCTCCTCGCACAGGTTTTCCAGCGGCACGGCCAAATCGTCCCCCACCACGCGCACCGGCGCGTCCAAATACTTGCGCAGCGCGTGTTTAAGCGTATACATGATCGGCGGCACGACCGAGCCTACGACCGCCATGTGAAGATCCTCGAGCTGAAACCCGAAGTGGCGGCAGAACTGCGCCACCATCAGGCCGATTTCATCGGCCGTGCGCACCGTTTCGGTCGACAGTCGAAACTTCGCCTCCAGCAGGGCGCCGTTGAAAATTCCGAATACAATGTCGGTGTTGCCCACGTCAATGGCCAGCAGCATGATTATCCCTCCCTGTGCGTCAGCAGAGCGACGCCGTCTTGCTCAATGACCAGCTCTCCCCAGCTGAGCGGTTCCCGGCACGCCGCGCCGGGGTTAAACAACCGAACGCCTTCCACAACTCCGTCAAACGGTGTGTGCGTATGCCCGAACAGCACAAGGTCGGCTCTATCTTTATAGTGGAGCGCCAGAGGCGTCAGCGAACTCTTCACGCCAAAAAGATGCCCGTGCGTCACCGCGATGCGCAGTCCGCAAAACGTGAGGAAAAGCTCTTCGGGGCGCCGGGACGAGTCGCAGTTGCCGCGGACGGCGTAGACGGGAATATCCGACTCGACGTTGTACAGATCCTCGCAGCCGTCCCCGCAGTGAATGACCGCGTCGGGAGGCGGCGAGATAAGCGCCAGCATCGCCGGGGTCTTCCTGTGCGAGTCTGAAAATACATAGAGGTTCACAATATTCACGCTCCGGCATATACTGCTTTAGAGTGGTTTATGGGGGTGAACAAAATATGGCAAAGGATTTCTCTGCGGCGGCGCAGGCGCTTTTGGGCCAGAGTAAAAACGGCAAGGTCAACATGCAGACAGTCTCCGCGATCATGGACAGCCAGCAGGGCAAAGACCTGCTCAAGCATCTCTCAGGCGGCGGCGGCGACGCGCTGAAGCAAGCCGCGGCGGCAGCCGCTGAAGGCGACACCGGCTCGGCCGGGCGGCTTCTGGCCTCTCTGCTCTCCACCAAAGAAGGCCAGGCACTGGCCAAACAAGTGATGGAAATTACCAAAAAGACATAATAAAAAGACATAAGGTGATGAAATGGACGGCATAGAGGCTAAGCTCAACAAGCTTTTGGCCGACCCTGAAGCGTTGGGGTCGATGCTTGAGATGGCCAAATCCTTCACAGGCGGCGGGGGCGGCAGCCCGGCCGCCGAGGCACAGGAAACTTCCGCGGCCGAGCCGTCGGGCGGCGGAGGTCTGATGGACCTGGTTGGTTCCATGAATCCCGAAACGCTGGGCACCATTATGAACCTCGTGAGTGAGTATTCCCGCGAAGACGACCGCCGCACAAAGCTTCTGACGGCGCTCAAGCCCTATGTCAGCGCTGAACGGCAAGCCAAGATGGATCGGGCGACACAGTATGTGCGCATGGCGCGTACGGCAAAAATGGCCATGGGAAGCTTTGGAGGGCGGGAGGATGTATAGCCGTTATCATGAATACGAGCCGTTTATCCCTATGAACAACCGCCTGCACAAAGAAGAGGGCCGCGCCGTTAGCCGCCGGGACCGCGCGGAACGCGAGGAGCGCGAGCGCGCGGACATCCGCCATGACACGCCGGCGGCGCGCCCCGAGCGGCACGGACTGCTGAGCTCCTTCGGCGCAAAACCGCCGGCGTTTTTGGGAAACTTCCTCAAAAATCTCAATTTCGACTCGGGAGACATTCTTCTGATCCTCATCCTCATTTTCATGTCGATGGAAAGCGATGACGACGAAATTCTCCTTCTTTTGGGCATGGTCCTTCTGCTGGGGCTTTAATATTGCCAAAACAGGCAAAGGGCAGGCCAACGAATCTTCGGCACTTTCAAGCTGTTTGCCTGCGCGGGGCTTCCCCGGAATCACTCCGGGAAAGCCCCGCGTGAATCTGCCCCCTCAATTCTGCCGGTCCGCAAGCCAATCAACAAAGCGCACGCCGTCGGGCAGCCAAAACGCCTCATCGCCGGGCGCCGCGGGATCAAATAGGACAAGCTCGCAGACGTAGGCTGGCGCGGCGCTTTCCGTCAGGCGCGCGCCATACAGCATGCAGGTGTCCAGCGTGACCCTGTACTGCGACGCGTAAAGCTCGTCCTCGGTCTCAACCAGCAGGCAGGGATGCCCGTCCAACGTCTCATACTGCGCGTTTGTAATGCTTTCGGCGGGCAGGGCCAGCACATCCTCATAGGTTGGAAGCGACCCTAAATCGTCACTCGACTGCTCCCCCGACACGCCGGGGAAGTAAAGCGCGCTCTCGCCCTCCCACTGGCAGAAGACCTCGCCGTCGGTCAAAATGCTTCTGAAAACCTTGCCGTTTTCGTCGGCGAGTTCGGTCTTGCACAGGCCGCCGCGCACATATTGGGTAGTGAACATCACCTGGGAGCCGCCCTCCCAAAACCGCTCGATCCGGTACTCGGCCCGGTACTGCGCCGGCCGCTCAAGCGTGGTCAGCAGCTTTTGAACCGCCTGCGCGTCCACGCGAATCAGCGGCTCGGCCGACGCCGGCCAGCCTGTCGACGAAACGGCGACGCCGGGAGAAATGCTCGTGCGTCCCGGCTGTTCGGGCGGCAAAACAACCTGCCTTGCGGCCCTCTGCCCCGCGCCGGAAAGCAGCGCACCCGCCGCGAGCGCCAAAATGACCACCAGCGCCGCCACGAGCGGGAACACGTACGTCCTGGCCGGTCTCATGTCGAAAAGGGCTCGGGCGGCGGCGCAGAAGGATCGGCCATGTGCAGAACGCACTGTACAATGCGCTCGCAGGCGCGTCCGTCGCCATAGGGCGAAACGGCGTCCGCCATCGCGTCATACGCGATTTGGTCGGTCAAAAGCCGCGTTGCCTCCCGGACAACATCCTCTTCCTCCACGCCGATCAGCTTGGCCGTTCCGGCCTCCACCGCCTCTGGCCGCTCGGTCTCCCTGCGCAGCACAAGCACGGGCTTGCCCAGCGCCGGGGCCTCCTCCTGAAGGCCGCCGGAGTCCGTCAGCACGAAGTGACACCGCGCCATCAGGTTGTGCATGTCGGTCAGGCTCAGCGGTTGGAGCAACGTCACGCGCTCGGCCCCGCCGAGCAGGCTGTCCGCCGTCCCGCGGACAACAGGCGCGGGGTGAACGGGATAGATCACGCGCACGTCGCCAAAGCGCTGTGTCAGCGTCCTGAGCGCGCGGCAGAGGTTTTCCAGCGGCGCGCCGTAGTTCTCGCGCCGGTGCGCCGTGACCAGCAAAATACGCTGGGTGTTAAAATCCAAAGCGCGCAGCGCCTCATTTTCAAACCGGTAGTCAGCAGAGACCGTGCTTTTCATCGCGTCGATGATGGTGTTTCCCGTGACCCAGACCCCGCTCGTGACGCCCTCGGCGGCAAGCTCGTCTTTGTTCTTCTGCGTAGGGCAGAAGTGGAGCGCTGCCAGGCGGCCGATGAGCTGGCGGTTGAGTTCTTCGGGAAACGGCGAGTATCGGTTGTGCGTGCGCAGCCCGGCCTCGACATGCCCCACAGGAATTTTGGCGTAAAACGCCGCCAGCGCGCTGGCAAACCCCGTGGTTGTATCGCCGTGCACCAGCACAAGCTCCGGCGCGCGCCGCGCCAGAACGCCCTGCATGCGTTCAAGCACGCGCGCGGTGATGTCGCTGAGGCTTTGCCCGTGTGTCATGATGTCCAGGTCGTCGTCGGGGACAATGGAAAAAACGTCCAGCACCGCGTCCAGCATGTCGCGGTGCTGGGCAGTCACGCAGCAGGTGGTCTCCAGCGCGGAACACTGCCTGAGCGCCGTGACAAGCGGCGCCATCTTCACGGCGTCTGGCCGTGTTCCGCAAACAACCATGACTTTGAAACGCTCACGCATCAGAACTGTTCATCCCTTCTTCAGTTGGCGGCGCGGTCGGGCTTTCGGCCTCCGGGGCGGCCTGCGCCGGTTCGGGAGCGGCAGGGCTCTCTGCCGGCGGCTCAACGGGAGGCTCATCGTTCTGCCCGCCCTCTTCGGCGGGCGGGGCCTCCCCTTTGTCAGCGGCTCCGGCGCCCTTGAACACTCTGATCCCGATGACCAGCGCCACGACCACGGCAAGCAGAAACAAGATCGCCCTGATCTCGCCCGAAACCGCCGAAATAACAGCTGTCACGCCCAAAATCGCCGAAATGGCGTACAAAATCGCCACGCTTTGCTTCTGCGAAAACCCCATGTCGATCAGGTGGTGGTGGATATGGCTGCGGTCGGCCGCGGCAGGGCTCTGCCCCTTGGAGACGCGCCGGAACACCGACACCAAAACGTCAAAGATCGGCAGGCCAAGCACCAGAAACGGCACGGCAAACGAGATGATCGTGTAGAACTTGAACAAGCCCTGGATGGACGTCACCGCCAGAATAAACCCCAAAAACGTCGCGCCTGTGTCCCCCATGAAGAGCTTTGCCGGGTTGACGTTATAGGGCATAAAGCCGATGCAGCCGCCGGACAGCGCTGCCATGATAATGGCCACCTCGGGCAGCTGGAGCACCAGCGCGAGTACCAGAAGAGAGATGGAGCTGATGGCCGAAACTCCCGCCGCCAGACCGTCCAGCCCGTCAATAAAATTGACGGCGTTGGTGATGGCCACAATCCAGACCACGGTGACCGGGATGGAAAGCGCCCCAAGGTTGATGTATGGATCTCCCCAAAAGCCAAGCGGGTTGGATAACGCGGTGATGCGCAGCTCCTCGCTCATCAGGACGGGCACGAGCGCCGCGCCGATCTGCACAATAAACTTGATCCAGGCAGGCAGCCGGACGACGTCGTCCACACAGCCCAGAACCACAATAATCACGGCGCCGATCAGCATTCCCTTAATCGAGCCGTTGATCTGCAGAAAGTCGGCGTACAGCAGAACGGCCACAAAGAAGCCAAAGAAAATGGCCAGTCCTCCCAGCCGCGCCACCGGAACCTTGTGCATGCGGCGGTCGTCCTGGGGAACGTCAATGGCGCCGACGGTCGTGGCAAAGTGCTTGACCAGCGGCGTCGACGCGAAGCTGACCACGCCCGCGATGCCAAAGGCAATGGCGACGTTGATCAGCAGCTGCATTTCACTTGACAACGCCTATCTCCTCTTTTCGATGAAGCCGATGGCCTGCCGCACGCGGGACATGCAGGGCTCGGCCAGCGCGGCAGCTCTTTCGGCGGCGTCGGCCATCATGCGGTCAAGCGTGTCGGGGTCGGAGCAGAACTCGGCAGCCTTGAGGCGAATGGGCGCGAGCGCGGCGTCGACTGACTCGCCGACCGCCAGCTTAAACGCCCCATAGCCCTTGCCGTCAAACTCCCGCTCGACCTCTTCCAGGGATTTGCCGCCGGTCAGCGCGTAAATCGCCATGAGGTTGCTCACGCCCGGCTTGTTCACGGGGTCAAACCGCACATGGGGATCGCTGTCCGTGACTGCCTTTTTAAATTTGGAAAGAATAACGTCGCGCCCGTCGGTCAGCGCGATATACGCGGCGGGGTTGGGGTCGGACTTGTCCATCTTGCGCGAAGGGTCAATCAGGCTGTTGATCTTGGCACCGACACGCGGGATAAAAGGCTGCGGCACCGTAAACACATCGCCGTAAATGCCGTTAAAGCGCTCTGCAATGTCCCGCGCAAGCTCGACATGCTGCTTCTGATCCTGGCCCACGGGCACAAGATCGGTATCGAACAGCAAAATGTCGGCGGCCATCAGCACGGGATAGTCAAACAGTCCGGCGTTGATGTTGTCGGGATTCTTGCGGCTCTTGTCCTTAAACTGCGTCATGCGGCTGAGCTCGCCGAACATCGTGTAGCAGTTGAGCATCCAGCTCAGCTCGGCGTGCTGGTGCACATGGCTCTGCAAATACAGCAGGCAACGGTCGGGGGTCAGCCCGCAGGCCAGCAGCAGCGCGTACACAAGCCTGGTCTGCCGGCGGAAATCCTCGGGCTCAAGCCTGATCGTAATGGCGTGCAGATCGACCACGCAGTAAATGCAGTCGTTTTCCTCCTGCATCTCCGCCCAGTTCTTCATCGCGCCCAGATAGTTGCCCAGCGTCGGAATACCGGTCGACTTAATGCCGCTGAAAATCCTTTTTTGTCCGCTCATCCGCCCATAACCTCCCTCAGCGCGACGCCCAGCCGCGCGCAGCCTTTGTCAATCTGTTCAAAGCCGGGCAGCGAAAAATTCAGGCGGAACGTGGCGGTCGGCGCGTGATCGACCATGAACGCCGTGCCCGGCACCACCGTGACCTTATGCTCCTTTGCCCTGCGGCAAAAATCCATCGCGTCCAAGCCGTCCGGCAGCCGGCACCACAAAAACAGCCCACCCTCCGGCTTATGCCAGACGACGCGGTCGCCAAACGCGGCGCGCAGCCCGTCGTCCATGCGGTCAAGCTTCTCGCTGTACAGCGCTCTGGTCTCCTCCAGGTGGGCGTCAAAGTTGTAGCGCTTCATGTACTCCACCAGAATCGCCTGGAAAAACAGATTGGTGTGCACATCCTGCGTCTGCTTGGCCACGGTCAGTTTGGCGATGATGTCGCGGTGGGCGCACACATACCCCACGCGGATGCCCGGCGCGATTGTCTTGGAGAACGATCCCAGATACACCACGCGCCCTTCATCGTCCATGGACTTGATCGCCGCGACAGGCTCCCCGGCGTACCGCAGCTCATGATACGGGTCATCCTCTAAAATAAACACATTATACTTACGCGCCAGCTCAAGCATCTGCTCGCGCCGCCTGAGCGGCAGCACACAGCCTGCGGGATTCTGAAACGTCGGAATCGTGTAGATAAGCCTGGCGCGCGGCTCGCGTTTGAGCGCCTCTTCCAGCGCGTCCACGCGCATGCCGTTCTCGTCGCACTCAATGCCCACGAGTTTGAGGCTGTGGGACGCGAACGTATTCAGCGAACCGATAAAGCTCGGGTTTTCACAGAGCACGGCGTCGCCCTCGTTGAGCAGCACCTTGGCAGCCAAATCCACGCCCTGCTGTGCGCCGCTCACGATGATTACCTCGTCAAAATCCCGACCGATCTGCTGGTGGCGGCGCAACCGGCTGGCCGTCTCGCGGCGCAGCGGCTCATAGCCCTCCGAAATGCCGTACTGAAACACCGCCGCCGCGTCCCGCGCAAAGAGCTCTTCGCTGATGGCCGCCATTTCGACGACCGGAAAAGTCTCGGGCGAGGGGTTTCCCGCCGCAAACGCAATGACCTCGGGATCGGCGCTCGCCTTTAAAATCTCACGCACGGCAGACGGCTGAAGCCCGGCGATGCGGTCTGAAAACACAAACTCCATTTTTCTCCACCCCTTGCAAAGTCTCTCGGCCGGCGACCCGGGCGCGCTGCCGCGAATCGCTCGTTTTTTAAATCCAAATCAGTATATCATAGCCTTTTATCAAAAACAAGCGTCGCCATGATCCCTCCGCGCCGCGGCGGCCGCGCCGGGCCGCTTGCCACAACAGCGCATTTTTGATATAATACCTTTGAAAAAGCGCCGTCTTGTCCGCAACGCCCGGCTTCACTCTGCTGAAAGGATGGTGGACTCTTGGGCCGGCTTATCAAATCTCTCCGCGGCCAGATCGCCTCGATGAAGCTATCCACCAAAATTTCACTGTTGCTGCTGCTTTTTTTGATTGCCGCCATCGTCATTGTGTCCGAAATCTATTTTGCCAATATGAGGCATACGCTGATCGAGCAGAAGTCGGCCACCGCTACCGCCACGCTCAGCCGCAGCGTCAGCCGCGCGCAAACCATTATGAACACCTGTCTGGCGACCAACCGCGCCCTGCTGGAGAGCGACGCGCTGTTTGACGCGCTCGCGCTGCTTGAGGACGGCGCGCCGCCCGACGCGAGCGCCGAGCGCCAGCTCAAGCAGGCCCTTGACATGGTCGACCGCCTGACGAGCGTCTCCACGTATGTGTCGTGCACTCGCCTGTACCTGTCCAGCGAGAGCGTCCCCGCGCTGTCTCCGACCCTGCGCTCTCTGTCCGACATGCGCAGGCAGGTTTGGTATGTCACGCCCCTGCCCGTGCGCAACAGCTGGAAGTTTAACATCACCGACAGGCTCAACCCCCCGGCCAGCGGCGGCTATCCCATCGCGGTGTACCTAAATGAGCTTGCCCAGGCCGGTGGGCGCTCGTACGGGACCCTGGAGATTTCCGTCTCTATGTCCACGCTGTTTGAGGACATGTACGCCCTCTCCCCAAACGAGTGGATGGGTGTGATTGACGCCACGGGCGCGCTCTCCTATGACAAAAACAGCGTCTCCTCGTCCTGGCGCGACGTCATCGGCTCGGCCGTGTACGCCACCGCCCAGAGCCTTCCGTCGGACTCCCCCCAGGTGCTGCGCGTCGGCGTACACCGCATTTTGGTGACGAGCATGGCAGCCCGGGCCCTCTCCGGGCGCCTGATCTTTGTCTATATGCTGGATGAGGACCTGCAACGGATCGACCGGATCCACATGCTGTTTTACATGGCCGTTCTTGCTTTTCTCTTTCTCTGCGCCGTGGTCACCAACGCGGCGTCGCGCTCGATGCTCAAGCGCCTGTATGTCCTTATGGGCGTTGTGCGCGAGGTCAGCGACGGCAACAACAGCGTGGACGTCCCCGACATGGGCCGCGACGAGATCGGGCAGTTTGCCGACGATCTGCGTGAGACGCTCGGCCGGTTTAACGAGCTGCTCGAGCTTGGCGTCAACCGCGAGCTCATGGTCAAGACCACCGAAATTCGTGCACTGCAGAATCAGATCAACTCTCACTTCATCTATAACGTGTTGGAGGCCATTAAGATGATGGCCGAAATCGAGGAGCGGTATACCATCTCCGACGCCGTGACCTCGCTGGGCAAACTCCTGCGGTACGGCATGAAATGGGCCTCTTCGATGGTCACGCTTCAGGAGGAGCTGGAGTACATTCAAAACTACGTCTCTCTTCTGAACTTGCGTTATGATTTCACCATTTCACTCAACCTCAACATCCCTGAGAAGTTCGCCAAGCAGAAAATTCCCAAGATGTCCATGCAGCCCATCGTGGAAAACGCGGTGTACCATGGCATTGAGGAGCTGGAGACCGACGCCACAATTCGCATCAACCTCATAGAGTACGACCACTTTTTTGACGTGGAAATTACCGACACCGGCAAGGGCATGACCGCCGACCAGCTGATTCTGCTCCGCAAGAAAATCAGCGGGCAGGTTGAGGATGAGAACGTGCACGGGGGAATCGGCCTGCGCAACGTGCAGGAGCGCATCCACCTCACATACGGCCCGGAGTACGGGCTGCGGCTGGACTCAAAGGAAAGCTGCTATACAAAGGTTATTATTAGACTGCCGATGGACGGAAAGGAGAGTGCCGATGGACAGGCTGCTGATCGTTGAAGATGAAAAATTGATCCGGCAGGGTCTGAAATCGATGATCCAGCGCTCCGGGCTGCCAATCGGGGAGATTTTGGAGTGCCGAAACGGGGAGGAGGCGCTTGCGCTTCTGCACAGCACCCACGTGGACGTCATGTTCACCGATGTGCGCATGCCCCGCATGGACGGGCTGACCCTGATCCGCAAGATTCAGGAGGAGGTCGCCCAAAAGCCCGCCATCGTCGTCATCAGCGGGTATGACGACTTCAACTACGCTGTCGAGGCCATGCGGTACGGCTCGCGCGAGTATATCCTCAAGCCGGTCGAGCGCTCCAGGGTGCATGAAATCCTGGTCAAGCTAGAGCGGGTCGTGCAGGAAAAGAAGGCGCTGGGCTCGCGTCAGGACAATCTGGCGAAGATCAGCCGCCAGCAGCTGAAATACATGCTGCTCAACCCGCAGATCACCGACGAGGAAGTCCGGGACATCAAGAGTTCGTTCAGCGACATGCTGGTCAGCGGGGCCTATGTCGTGATCTGTCAGCGCAACAAGATCGACCTTCCGTGCGAGGAGGTCGCCGTTCAGCTGGAGAACATCGGCGCGTTCAACGTCATTGTAGTGCCGGATATCCACCACCGCGACTTCATCGCACGCAGGCTTTCCGATTTCTATGTGGGCGTCAGCGCGGCGCACAGCGACCTGAGCGATTTTCGCGTGGCGTTCGAGGAGGCCGCCGAGTGCCGCAAATCAGCCTTTTTCACGAGCAGGCGCGTCGTCACTCTGGAAGATCTTCCCCCCGTGAGCGATCAGCCGCTCACCCAGACTCCCGCCCAGCTGGCCAGGCAGCTCGGCTCCAAGGACTACGGAAAGCTTGTCCCTTTTTTCCATGAGCTCTTGGGAAACGCCTCGCGGAGCAAGGTCAGCCCGGCGGCGTTTGAGTCGTTTATTCTGGAGTTTTTGGACCTGCTCGCCCAGCGGTTTGGCTCCCAGCTGCGCGAGCTCACCGACAAGCTCGCCGATTTGCGCGCCGTATACGGCTTCAGCACCATAGACTCTTACCGCCTGGCGCTGTTTGACTGGCTGGATTTGGCGCACATCAAGGTTCACTCCGAGATCGAGCGCTCCAAGACCCACGCGCGCATGCAGGAGGCCATCGCCTATATTGACGAGAACTTCGGAAAGAATCTCAACATGGCCATCGTGTCCAACAGCATGTCGATAAACTATTCGGTGTTCTCGCAGACGTTTAAGGAATATACCGGCAAGAATTTCGTGGACTATCTGCGCGACCTGCGCATCGCCAAGGCCAAGAGCCTGCTGGCCGACACGGAGCTGAAGATCTCCGAGATCAGCGCCCTGACCGGCTACACGGACGACAAGTATTTCATGAAGGCGTTTAAGGCAGCGGTGGGCGTCTCCCCCACCCAATTTCGCAAGACAGAGCGTTTGGACGGCCCGTCCTGACCGCGCGGCCAGACTGTCAAAGAACCTTTGGTTCTTTGACAAACGGGAGTTGGTTCAAACCGCTGAGGCGGTTTGCAGAGAAACGGTTTCGAGAAATGCTTCCCGAAACCGTTGTGGTTCAGTTTTTCCCGGATTCGGTCCAGCAAGAACCTGCCGCCGAAGGCGGCTAGGCCCTGCTGGACTGGTTGAGCGCAAAGCATGGAAACAAGTGACTTTCACGGATTCAATCCGGGAAAGTCACCCAATGCGCGTCTTCACAAAGACGCGTTCCTGCTCCCGTTTGTAGACAAATCGAATGTTTGTCTACAGTCTCACGAAGGCGCAAAGCGCTTTCGTGACAGTCTGACCGCGCGACACAGCCGCGCGGCGTCGTGGCGGTTTGGCATTATAAGCGCATGTTCCTTCTCGGTTTTTCTACAAACTGAGAAGGAACGCGTGCTTTTACAGCCTGCGCGGGCGAAAGGATTGCACCCGGAGAATAAAAAAAACACTTGAAAATTTCTTGCAAATCGGTCATGATGTGAATAGGTAGGATTAGCCTACCCGAATCTATAGGAAAACGAAAAAGGAGTGTGTCACGTGAAAAAACTGAACAAGACCAAAGTGCTTTCCCTGATTCTCGCTGTCCTGCTCGTCTCCGCTCTTCTTGCCAGCTGCGGAACCTCTCCGTCTGCCAAGACGAGCCCCACCCCCACCGGCACCACCACCGCTACGCCTACCCCGACCCCGCCCGCAACGTCTGAAATCCCCGACACCCTGCCCCGCAATGAGACCCTGTACTTCAACGGCCTGCAGTGGGGCGCCGCCGCCAACTTTAACCCGATCGCCGCTTCGGGTATCGCTGCGTTCATCACCCCGAACGTCGCCATGCCCCGCGAAGTCATCTATGAAACCATGTTTGCTTACAACCAGCTCGATGGCAAGCTCTATCCGCTGCTCGGCACCGAGTACACCTGGAATGGCCAGGAGCTGACCGTTAAGCTCAATCCCGACGCCAAGTGGAACGATGGCGAAGCCGTGACGGCTGACGACGTCGTGTACACCTACAAGCTCGGCCAGAAGTATTCCCTGTGGCTCTCCTCCGCCTGGACGTATATCAGTGATATCGTCGCCGTGGACGACCACACCGTGAAGATCACCGGCAAGGCCGACAACTTCAACACCTTTGAAATCGAATACACCATCAGCAGCTTCTATATCCTGCCCGAGCACGTCTGGTCCGCCTACGAAACCGAAGTCGCCGAGGACGGCGCTGCTCTCATGCAGCTGGTCAACTTCGATCTCGTCGCTTCCGGCCCGTACAAGCCCATGATCAGCGACGAAACCAAGCTCGTTTTCGTGCGTGACGACAATTACTGGGGCCAGGCCGCCTCGATGTTCGGCAAACTGCCTGCACCGAAGTATCTTGCCCACAACCTGTTTAAAGACAACCCGTCCGGCGACGCCGCCTTCAAGGCCGGCGAGGTCGACATCTCCCAGCAGTACGTGGCTCAGATCTGGAACATGTGGGAATCCGGCGCCGCCGTTGAAACCTACCTGCCCGAAGCCCCGTATTATATCCCCGGCTCGATTCCCTCGATCATCTTCAACATGACCAAGCCCGGCCTGGACGACAAAGTTGTCCGCAAGGCCATTGCCATGTCGCTTGACTACAACATGATCGGCCAGAACGCCATGAGCGGATACACCGCCCCCCTGGTGCCCTCGCTGATGCTGCCCACCGCCACAGAGCAGGCCCTCATTGACGCCGACGCCCTCAAGCCCTATCAGTGGGCCAGCGCCGACCTCGAAAAAGCCAACCAGATGCTCGACGAAGCTGGCTGGGTCAAGGGTTCTGACGGCATCCGCGCCAAGAACGGCGTCACCCTCTCTTTCCAGGTTGAGTGCCCGGCCGGCTGGACCGACTGGAACGCTTCGCTTGAAGTTGTCGCCCAGGCCAGCAAAGACATCGGCATGGACATCCAGACCTACTTCCCCGACGCTCCTGTCTGGGTCACCGACCGCAACACCGGCAACTTTGACATTCTGATGACCACCTACTCCGGCACCGGCATCAACTCTCCGTGGGCCCGCGCCCGCCAGACCATGTCCTCTGTTGGCGTGCCCGCCATCGGCGAGTCCGCGTACTTTAACTTTGGCCGCTACAAAAACGAGCGCGCCGACGAGCTGGTTGACCTGATCGCGAGCGAAAAGGATCCTGTGAAGGTCAAGGCGTACTGGACCGAGATCAACCAGATCTACCTCGAAGACGTGCCCAGCGCCGGCCTGATGTATCGTCCGGCCGTGTTCCACCAGGTCAACACCACTGTTTGGGAAGGCTTCCCCAGAGTCAACGACGGCAGCAACGTGCCCCCCTGCCTCTGCTTGGACGGCTACGGCGTCAAGGGCCTGTATAACCTCACTGCCAAATAAGATTTGACTAGCTTCAATTTTGTCATGCTGGCTTAGCGAGCGCCGACCAACGGAATTCCCTTTGCCGACATCACAAAATGGCGGCGGCGGCGGCTGGTTTATTCCCCGCCGCCGCCGTTTTCCATTCAGGTGGCCCAACCGACAGAGTCGTGCCATTACGAAAAACGAGGTGCTTACATGTGAAAGGTTATGGTAGATACATCTCAAAGAAACTGGGCTGGTATCTTCTCACGCTCTTCATCGCCGTACTCTTAAACTTCCTGCTCCCGCGCCTGATCCCCGGAAACCCCGTGGCGGTGATCGTGGACAGGATGACGTCGGGCATGTCCGACACAAATGCGGTAAAGAAGGTATATGACGATTTCAACGCGCAGTTTGGACTTGACAAGCCTCTCCCCCAACAGTTTGTGATCTATGTGGGCAATCTGCTCAAAGGCGACATGGGAACATCCTTCGGCCAGTTCCCCCGAAAAGTCTCGGATATTATCTCGTCGTCAGTTCCCTGGACACTGATGCTGCAGTTCCCCGCCATTCTTGTCGGCTGGGTTTTGGGTAACCTCCTGGGGGCCCTGGCCGCCTACAAGCGAGGTATTTTCGACAAAGTTCTCTTCCCCTTCTTTTTGTTTATCAGCTCCATTCCGGCGTTTGGCCTGGGCCTGCTCATGATTTGGGTTTTCTCCAACAATCTGCATTGGCTGCCCGGAAGCCTTGCCTATGGATTTGACATGATTATTAACTGGTCAAACCCGGCGTTTATCGCGTCCGTGTTTCAGCACTACATTCTTCCGTTTACCACGCTGGTGCTTGTCGCCATCGGCGGCCAGTCTCTGGGCATGCGCGAAATGTCCATTTATGAGCTGAATGCCGACTACGTTAAATACAGCCGCCTGATGGGCATCCGCGACACCAAGATCGTCGGCTACGTATTCCGCAACGCCATGCTCCCGCAGATCACCGGTCTCGCCCTCTCGCTGGGCACGATGATCGGCGGCGCGCTGATTACGGAAATCGTGTTCAGCTACCCCGGCCTCGGAACGTCTATGCTGTCTGCCATCAAGCAGCAGGACTTCCCCCTGATTTCAGGCTGTACGCTGGTTATCACCCTGACCGTTCTGGTGGCGAACTTTATTGTCGACATCATCTACGGCATTGTTGACCCGCGCATCAAGGCCACGCAGCAAGAGGAGGGTTGAGAGAATGGGAAATACAATTAGAACATGTCTGCGTTCGGGCAAATTTATGGTCGGCTTTGTCATTTTCTTGGCCGTGATTTTGTTCATCCTGATTTACCCCATGATCGACCACACCGACCCTCTGAAGATGCAGGGCGCGATGTTTGAAAAGCCCAGCCAGACCCACGTCTTGGGCACCGACAACTTTGGACGCGACATGCTGGCGGAACTTGCCGCCGGAACCAAAACATCCTTGATCATTGGTTTGCTCGCGGGCACCCTCGCCACAGCCATTGGGTTGACCATCGGTCTTCTCGCGGGCTATGTCGGCGGAATGCTGGACAACGTCCTGTCCTCCTTTACCAATATTTTTATCGTCATACCCTCTTTCGTGGTGCTGGTCTTGATTTCCATCAGTATCGGCAAGCGAAACTTTCTTACAACGGCCATGGTTATCGGAATCACGGCCTGGCCCTGGACGGCGCGCGCCGTCCGCGCCCAGACAACTTCCCTGCGCAACCGCGACCACGTGAGCATGTCCAAAATCTCCGGACACAGCCTGCCCCACATCATTGTGCGGGACATCCTGCCCTATGTGGCCTCATACGTTGTCATGGCCTTCATTCTGCAAGTCGCCTCGGGCATTTTGTCGGAAGCGTCGATCTCCATGTTGGGACTCGGCCCGCAAAACGTCGCTTCACTCGGTCAAATGATGAGCTGGTCTGTTAGCTTTAACGCCATGGCCAACGGAGCCTGGTGGGCCTTTGTTCCGGTCGTGTTCATGATTGCGCTGATGAGCTTTTCGCTGAACCTAATGAACTCCGGTCTGGACCAAGTGTTCAACCCGCAGATTAGAGGTTAGACCATGGGAAACATATTGATGGAGGTTAAAAACCTCACTACTCACTACAAAACACGCATGAACGAGATTGTTCGCTCTGTTGACAACGTATCGTTCCAGCTTGAGGAGGGCAAGTCCCTCGGCATCGCTGGCGAGTCCGGCTGCGGCAAGAGCACGCTGGCTATGAGTGTCATGGGGTATTATTTCGCCCCGCTGTACTATGAAAGCGGCTCGATTGTCATCAACGGCAAAGAGATCACGGGGCTTGACCCGAACACCATCCGCAGAACCGTTCTCGGCAGAGACATCGCTTATATCCCGCAGGCCGCCATGAACGCGCTCAACCCCACCCAAAAAATCATCGACTTTATTCAGGACATCATGAAGACCCACGGCATGGACATGTCTCAGCGCGACGTCTATGACTTGGCCCGCCAGCGCTTTGAGGAGCTCAACCTGCCGTCCATGGTACTTAAACAGCACGCGGTTGAATTGTCCGGCGGCATGAAGCAGCGCACGGTCATTGCCATTTCCACCATCCTCAACCCCAAGGTTCTCATTGCCGACGAACCGTCTTCGGCGCTGGACGTCTCTTCCCAGAAGATCGTCATCAAGCTTCTGAAGGACATGATGGAGAAAGGCTTTGTGCGGTCGATGGTTTTCATCACGCACGAGCTTCCGCTCCTGTACAACGTCACCGACGACATCATGGTTATGTACGCCGGCGAGATCGTCGAGCGCGGCTCGGCGCGTGAAATGGTCTTTGATTCGATCCATCCCTATTCGCGCGGCCTGATGAACTCCATTATCGTGCCTGAGGAAGGTACGCGCGGACATATTCTGCAGGCCATACCCGGCGCCCCGCCCAACCTGAAATGTCCGCCGGAAGGCTGCCGGTTCGCCGAGCGCTGCAAATACGCCACTCAGGCCTGCTTTAAGCGAGCCATCAGCGACCAGAACGCCGGCCCCGGCCGTGATTACCGGTGTCGCTGCAGTGTTGACGAATTGAGGGGGTGGTACCGAGATGAAAAATGAGGAAAGAGAAGTCTTTTTGACCGGAGAATCGCTGACGCGCGTATTTGGTTTCGGCCATCGCCGCAACGTCGCGGTCAACGCGATCGATTTTAGCTTCAAACGCGGAGAAATCATCTCAATCGTCGGAGAAAGCGGCAGCGGCAAGACAACGCTGGCCAGAATGATTCTGGGCCTGCTCACCCCGACCTCCGGGCTCATTCAGTTTGAGGGCAAGCCCCGGGACATCTCCTCGCAGAGGAAGCGCAAGGAATACTGGAAAGAGATTCAGGCCATTTTTCAGGATCCCTTTTCCACCTTTAATATTTTCAACAAGGTCAATTCGGTTCTTTTGGACTGCCTGAGCCTGCGCGGCCAGCATTCGCTGAGCACCGAGGAAAAGACCACGCTCATGCGCGACGCCTGCCGTTTTGTCAACCTCACGTATGACGAGCTGTACAATAAATATCCCTTTGAGCTCTCCGGCGGCCAGATGCAGCGCCTGATGATCGCGCGCATTTTCCTGCTTCATCCGAAACTGCTCATCGCCGATGAGCCCACTTCGATGATTGACGCCTGCTCGCGCGCGACCATTCTGGACATGCTCCTGAAACTGCGCGACGACATCAACATGACCATTGTGTTCATCACGCACGATATCGGACTGGCCTATTATATCTCCGACACGGTCTATATCATGGAGCACGGAAACATCGTCGAGCGCGGCACGGCCGACGAGGCCATTCTCAACCCGACCTCAGACTATACAAAACGCCTGATCGGCGACGTGCCCAAGATTTACGAGCCCTGGGAATTCTAGCTATATTGGCTGCGCTTCTTTCCTTCGGGAGGAAGCGCAGTATTCTAAAACCGTAATAAAAATATGCAAGGAGGATCTTCATGGATCTGCGCGCGAAACCGTTTTGTCTTGACGATGAAGGCATTGCGTGGGTAGAGAAAACACGCGCCTCTCTTTCCCAGGAGGATAAGCTCGGACAGCTTTTCTGCCTGTGCGCCCGCGAGGGAACCGAGCAGGAGTGGACTGACATTCTTTCCGTTCTGCGTCCCGGCGGCATCATGTACCGCCCGTTCCCGCTGGAAACCGCCGTTGAGTACACCAAAATCCTGTCCAGCTCGCCTGTGCCCATGCTGATTGCCGCAAACCTTGAAAAGGGCGGAAACGGCATTGTCAGCGAAGGTACGCTTTTGGGCACTCCCATGGAAGTTGCCGCCACCGACGAGCTGGATATGGCCCGCAAGCTCGCCGAGGTCGCCGCGACCGAAGGCGCCGCCGTCGGCGCGAACTGGGCGTTTTCTCCGATTATCGACATTGACTACAATTTCCAAAACCCCATCACCAATGTGCGCACCTTCGGCTCCGATCCCAAGCGCGTGCGCGACATGGGTGAGATCTTCGTCAAGACCGTTCAGTCCCATGGGTTGGCCGTTTCCATCAAGCACTTCCCCGGAGACGGCTGCGACGGCCGCGACCAGCATCTGGTCACGAGCGTCAACAGTCTGGACTGCGACGCCTGGGATGAAACTTACGGCTCGATCTACAAGCGCTGCATCGACGCCGGCGCGATGACCGTCATGGTCGGCCACATCATGCAGCCCGCGTACTCACGCCGCCTCAACCCCGCGCTGCGCGACGAGGAGATCCTTCCTGCCACGCTGGCCCCTGAACTCATGCAGGGCCTCCTGCGTGACAAGCTGGGCTTCAACGGCCTGATTGTCACCGATGCCACCACGATGGCTGGATTTACCATTCCCATGCCCCGCTGTGACGCTGTTCCCGCGTCCATCGCCGCCGGCGCCGACATGTTCCTGTTCACGCGCAACCTGGCCGACGACGTGGGCTATATGCGCGCCGGTCTGGAACGTGGCATTCTCACCCCGGAGCGCCTGGACGAGGCGGTCACCCGCATCCTGGCGCTCAAGGCAGCGCTTGGGCTTCACAAGCAGCGTCAGCTTCCAACGCTGGACTCGGCCAAGGCCGTTGTCGGCAGCGCCGAGCATAAGCTTTGGGCCAAAGAGTGCGCCGACAAGGCCGTGACGCTTGTCAAGGAAGAGCCCGGCGTGTTGCCGATCTCCCCGGCCAAGTATCCCCGCGTGCTTTATTACGATCTGGAGAGCGGTCAAGGGCCCGCCTACTCTGTGCGCGCGGGCGCATGTGAAGATTTTTGCCAGCTTTTGAAGAACGAAGGGTTTGACGTCGAGGTTTTCAAGCCCGCCGAGGGCTTTGAAGGCTTTATGGCCAGCATGGAGGACTATCTGGACAAGTATGACCTGATTGTCTATCTGGCCAATCTCGCCACCAAAAGCAATCAGACCACAGTGCGCATCGAATGGGCCCAGCCCATGGGCGCCAACTGCCCGCACTATGTGACCAGCATTCCCACGATCTTTATTTCGGTGGAGAATCCGTACCACCTGTATGACGCGCCGCGCGTCAAGACGTTTATCAACGCCTACAACTCCACCATGCCTGTTCTGGAGGCCATTGTCGACAAGCTGACCGGCCGCAGCACCTTCAAGGGCAAGAGTCCCGTTGATGCCTTCTGCGGCCAGTGGGACACCAAGCTGTAAACACACGATAAGCGCCGTAAGGCCCATGATTTCCGAAGAAATCATGGGCCTTCGCCTTGTCAAAGAATCAAAGTGGTTTTAACAGCCTGTGAAGGGCTTTCCCGGATTCACTCCGGGAAAGCCCTTGAGCCTGCAGACAAACCTTCGATTTGTCTACAAACGGGAGCAGGAACGCGTCTTTGTGAAGACGCGCATTGGGTGACTTTCCCGGAGTGAATCCGTGAAAGTCACTTGTTTCCATGCTTTGCGCTCAACCAGTCCAGCAGGGACCCGCCGCCTTCGGCGTCAGGCTCGACGCGAATCCAGGAAAAGGACGAAGGCGCAAAGCGC
>JAVBOR010000027.1:0-15508 GCA_031550325.1 Oscillospiraceae bacterium | reverse complement strand
TTCCGCATTAAATGGCTCCTCACCTGCTCAGGTTGCCGGTCTCTGCCTCTCCAAAACTCAAAAACGAAAGTATTTGCTCGTTGCGTGATGAATCATTGTGATTTATGGCTGTCACATTTCCATTTTAACTTTACAGAGCCTATCATATTTACGGGGTTTTGCAGTGCTCCCGTATGTGCACATCGATTATTTGATAGGGTTACCCTGAACTTACGCTGCATCAACTATTGCACTGTAATCATCTCCCCAATACATCAAGTATTGCATTCAAGACAGGTCCCTCTAAAAACCACGTCATGGCCCGAAAACTCAAACCCGTGGGTATCCTTAATGTTGCTTTCTAAATCCGCGATAAACTCCATGTCCACATCAAAGACTCGACCGCATTTTAGACATCTCGCGTGATAATGTTGATGGCACAAATGATCATAGCGGTCGGCTCCACCCGGAATCTCCCTTTTGCGGATTTCACCGAGGTCGGAAAGCAGGTTTAAGTTTCGATATACCGTCCCTCTGCTGATATCTGGGTGCTTTTTCACGATAGCATTGTAGACCTCGTCTGCGGTGGCATGGCACCGCAACTCTTTTACCGCTTCAAGAACCAGAGTTCGTTGAACGGTGTTCCGTTTACCCATGTGCATCTGTCCCTATCGTTTTCTTGTCGTCTGTCCTTATTAGTATAATATCTTAATAAGGACAAAATGTCAATAGTTTGGAAAAAGTATTTATAGTTGATTTCTTCATGAAAGAGTGAACGAGAGGAAAGCAAGTTCACTTAAAGCTGCATGATGGTGCAGGCCGACTTAATGGGCTACATCTTTGCGCAGGCTATCATGGTGCTGTTCCTGCTCTGCTTGTCTGGACGCAGTACGGCAAAAAAGGCTTTCCAACAAGAAAGAAACGCAGCAGCACAAGGCCGAGATGACATAAAGCCGTTTATCTCGGCCCTTGACGGGGTGGCGGCACAAAGCGTACGTTTTGTCAGGCGGGCAAGGGGACGATCGTCTGCGGAGCGGGCGGTCTGCCGCCCAGTTGGCCACCTCAAAAGCGAACTGCTATCCCTGCAAACATTCGATTCAATGAAACATTTCAAAAGAAGAGCTGACCCACGATCTGTTTTACTACAACCACCGCCGCTGTAAGCAAAAGCTCAAGGGCCTACCGCCTGCGATTCACAGGCGGCAAGCCCTCAAAGCTTCTTACCCTAATATTTGTCTAGCTTTTTTGGAGGGGACACTTCACTCCCCTATACCGGGAGTAAAACGTCTCTTGATATGCGATGGCCGGCGCAACCATAGGTTTATGCGCCGGCTTTGAGTTGCAGCTGGAGTCTGTCGGCGATCATGGCGATAAACTCCGAATTTGTGGGCTTACCCTTGACATTACTGACAGTATAGCCGAAAAAGCTCTGCAGCGTTTCAATGTCGCCGCGATCCCACGCCACCTCTATGGCGTGCCGGATGGCTCGTTCGACGCGGGACGGCGTGGTTGCAAAGGTCTTGGCCACATTGGGGTACAGGATCTTGGTAATCGCGCCCACCGCCTCGCGGTCGCGCACCGAAACCATGATGGCTTCGCGCAGATACTGGTATCCTTTGATATGGGCCGGAACGCCGATTTCGTGGATGACATTGGTCACGCGCGTCTCCAGATCCAGGTCGGCGCGCGACGGTCGCTGCGATGATGTGACCACGCTGCGGGGCCTCGGCGTCGCGAGATGAAGCCGGTCAATCAGGGCGTTGATGTCAAACGGCTTGACCATAAAGTACTGCGCCCCTATGGCCGCCGCTTCCGCCGTAACAGCGTCGGTGGCGAAACTCGAAAGCACGATAAAAGCCGCCCTGTCTTTCTTGTTTTGCGCGAACACAGTCTTCATCACACTGAGTCCGTCAATTCTGGGGAGCACCAGATCAATCAGCACAACGTCAGGATTGAGTTCGTTGATCAGTTCAACGGTTTCCAGTCCATCCCCCGAGACGCCGACAATCTCAATATCAGGATGCCCTTCGAGCGCGTCGGTGAGCAGTGCCCTGAAATCCGGGTTCCCATCGGCGATGAGGATCCTTTTTCCATTCTCCACACGATTACCTCCAACTATATTTATTAACCAAATGGATACTTCTACCATAAGGTATCATAACTCGCTATTCTTTGCAAGACAAAATTGGGAAATATTGGGATCTTATGTAAACTTTTGATCGACACTATGCGACACAAAAAACAAAACTACAATATATTGTGTATGAATTGGCTCACACTGAACAATATATTGTAGTTTTTTGTCGAATTGTACCATGCTGTTATAGCAGTGGTTGCTTGTTATGGGCCTCTTTTTGTCCTGTGCAGTATTACCGATAAAGCATGCGGCGGGCTCCCATAATTCTACGAGGCTACCAAAAACCCCGGTTGCAGACTTTTGACGCCCTCTTCCAACATGTTTTGAATAAATATTCCATATCCGCGTTTGGGATCGTTGACCAAAACATGCGTCACCGCGCCCGCCAGTTTTCCGTTTTGCAGGATCGGGCTGCCGCTCATCCCCTGTACAATGCCGCCGGTGGTCTCCAGAAGCATTGGGTCGCAAACCTTGATCATAAAGTTTTTTATCTTTCCCTTTTCAAGCATAATTCTCGTGATCTCAATATCATACGGGGCAACTTTGTTACCCTCGACATTGGCCAGTATGGTCGCCTGCCCAACCTTGATCTCCTCGGCAGTCGCCACAGGGATTGTCTCGACGTTGTCCCTTCCCAGCATGGACGGCTCCCTGAGGATACCGAACAGGCCGGACTCCGTGTTTTTCAAAAGGTCGCCGCCCACAACGTCGGCGTCAAACGCGCCCTGCAGCTCCCCGGGCGTGCCCGGCAGTCCCTGCTTGACCTGTTCCACCACTGAGGGTATGGCAGTTCCCGAACTGATAGGCAGCAGCGCGCCGCCGCTGTCGCTCACGCCGTGCCCCAACGCGCCGAACAGGCCGGTTTTAGGATCGTAGAAGGTGATGGTGCCGATGCCGGCCATGCTGTCCTTGACCCAGACGCCCAAACGCGCGCCGCCGTCGGCCGAGCAGTGTACCGGACGCACGCGCACCTCAAGCGTTCTGCCTTCGCGACAAAGCCTGACCAGCATCTCCTCGCCATCGGACGCCTTGACCGCATCCTGAAGCTCTTTGGCTGACTGAATGGGTTTATCGTTGATATGGGTAATCCGGTCGCCGGTTTCGAGTCCGGCAAGACCGGCGGGATCTTTTTCGCCTTCGGGTGTCATCACAGGCGCTGTATTGGCGATCAGCACGCCGTCTGTATACACTTTAATGCCGAGCGTGTGCCCTCCGGGCACAACCTCGCGGGGCAGCTCGGCGGCCATCGCGGGGATGCCGCAAAGCATGACCGCAAGGATAACTCCCGACACAACTCTTTTAAGGGTTCTGGCTTTGTATTGTTTCATTCTTTTCACTCCATGCAAGTTGGGATGTCATTACTATGCCGCAAATTTTGTTTTTCACCCGCTCCCGAACAGTCCAAATACAGCCTTGGCTTCCTTGTCAGATTTCAGCACTCAGCGGGCCGTTTGACTTTGGCCAAAAGACGTACTTATTATTTGCACGGCGTGTAAAATATTGACTTTTCAATTGAGATTGACTATGCTATGATAGACAAGGTGATGTGTATGAAAGTCGCTGTGGTGGGCTCCCGCACGCTGGACAGCCAGGTTTACGCGCTTCTGGGCCTCCATATCCCGGCCGGATGCAGCGAGATCATCAGCGGCGGCGCAAGGGGCGTGGATCAGCTGGCCGAACGCTATGCCCATGAGAACAGCCTCAAACTGACCGTCATCCAGCCGGACTACGACACTTTTGACCGCGCGGCGCCGCTGATCAGAAACGCCCAGATCATCGAGGCCTCCGACTATGTTGTCATTTTTTGGGATGGCGTTTCCCGCGGCTCGATGAACGTTATTATGACCTGCATGAAGACAAATAAACCCTATAAAATTATTTTGGTCAAATCCTGACCGTTCAGCAGTCCCTGCGGCGCAAACTCTGCGCCGCGAGGATCAGGAAGGAGCATGAGGCATGAGCATCGTAACGGACATTTCCGACGCGCTGCAGCTTGGACGCGCGAAAGAGGTCACGGCGCTTGTCGAGCTGGCCATTGCCGAGGGTCTGGACGCCAGAACCATCTTAAGCGACGGTCTTCTGGCCGGCATGGGCGTGATCGGCGAAAAGTTTAAAAAAAACGACGTGTTTGTTCCCGAGGTCATCGTCTCGGCGCGCGCGATGAACGCGGGCATGGCGCTGCTCAAGCCCCTTCTGGTCGTGGACGGCGTCAAGCCGGTCGGTCGGGCCTGCATCGGCACCGTGCAGGGCGACATGCACGACATCGGAAAGAATCTTGTGCGCATGATGCTGGAGGGGAAGGGCTTTGAGGTCCTTGATCTCGGCGTTAACGTATCCCCTGAGAGATTTGTCGCGGCAGCGCGCGACGAAAACTGCCAGATCGTCGGGCTGTCGGCGTTGCTGACCACGACGATGGGCAAAATGCGCGACACCGTTGAGGCGTTTTGCGCGGCGGGACTGCGCGACAGTGTGAAGATCATGGTCGGCGGCGCGCCCGTCACGCAGAGCTTCTGCGAGAGCATCGGCGCCGACGCCTATACGGCCGACGCCGCCAGCTGCGCCGACAAGGCGCTCGCGCTGGTCGGGTAACCGCAGTTTGTCAAAGAATCTTTACAGATGAGCCGCGCCTTTGCGAAGGCGCGCTGCAAAGGGCTTTGCGGGAATAAGGAAGTATCCTTAAAATAACCCACCATCGCGGAGCAGTACTATAAAGGCGGTCGGGACAACATCCCGACCGCCTTTATGTGGATCATTCTTATACTATAACACAGCAACCCTTATTGTATCGCATAAAGACACTCCAAAAGCACTTTGCTTTTTCCGACTGAGGGGTTGGGACGGCTATACCGCTCTATGCACAGACAATCGAACTCGCTCGGCGCCAAGTCGTGCTTTTGCATCGCCTCAAAAACCAGGTTTATGCCGTCCTCACTAAGCAGTTCGTTTTCTCTTTTTCCTTCAAACTGAAAAACAGCGTATTTCGCCATCGGGTTATCTACGTATTCAAAGCTGTTCGGAGCAGGCGTTCCGGGTGCAAAAAGCATCCCTATCCAGTATTCATCGCCTTTTGTCGCCCCTAAGTATGCATCTCTATTTTCGGGAGCAAGACCCAGTTTTTCAATCTGTTCGAACCAGCCGTTTTCTATCCACTCGCTCCACTTCGCGACAAAATCTTTAGGAGGCACAAACACCGCTTGCCGATAAATCGCAATGCCGGAAACGTTTCTGTGTGTACTTTGACAATCTCAATAGCCATTGGACTGCTATGATCTGTGAATTGTTTCAAACTACTACACCTCCACAACTATAAATCATCTGCATAAAGCTATCCTACTATAAACCCGCAGATTCGTCCAGCTAAGTTAACAAAGTTTGGGCAGAAGAATCGCCCCCTTACTCTGTGGGGCAACAGATGCCGTACTGTCGTGGTTGGGCACACAACCACGATGCTCGACATGAAAACCGATAAAGGACGCTGCCGGCGGACTTTTTTTGACAACCTAGCCCGCCGACGCGGCCTGCGCGACCGCCGCCTCCAGCTTTTCGGGCGTATCGGCGCCCAAAACGGCTGCCCCGCGGTCAATGCGGCGCACAAACTGGCCCAGCGTGTTCCCCGGCCCGGCCTCGATAAACAGATCGGCACCCGCGCTTTGCATGCGCTCGACCGACGTCTGCCAGAGGACGGGGCTTTGCATATGCCTTGCCAAATGCGCGGGAAAGTCGACGCCCTCGGGCAGCGCGTCGCCCGTCAGGTTGGTGTAGACGGGAATGCCCGGCGCACAAAACGACATCTTTCGACAAAACGCCTCAAATTCGACAGCCGCCGGCTGCATGGCTTTTGTGTGAAACGCGCCCGAGAGCTTCAGGCGCATAACGCGTCTCGCGCCGTTTTGGACGCATCGCGCCTCCAGCGCCTCCACGCCCTGCGCCGTCCCGGCGATGACCACCTGGCCCGGACAGTTGAAGTTTACCGGCAGGGCATCCAGCCCTTCGGCCAGCGCGGCGACAACGCCGCCGTCCAAACCGAGCACCGCGCTCATCGCGCCGGCCCCCTCGTCCGAGGCGCGCTGCATCAGGCGGCCGCGCTCGGCCACAAGCGCAAACCCGTCCTCCAGCGAAAGCGCTCCCGCGGCGCACAGCGCGGAGCACTCGCCAAGGGAGAATCCGGCGCAGACCTCGGGGACCACATTTTTCATACGCAGCACACCGAAGACGGCCATGGACAGCGTAAAGATTGCCAACTGCGCGTTTTCCGTGCGCGCCAGCGCTTCATCGGGCGTTTCAAAGCAGAGCGCGGCCAGATCCCGGCCTGTCCGCAGGCTCCCCGCCTCAAACACGTCCCTCGCCTGCTGATAGGTCTCGTAGAGTTCCTTGCCCATCCCCTGGGACTGCGCGCCCTGACCGGGAAAAATAAATGCCGTTTTCATCTCGTAAGATTCCTCCCCGAACCGCTGTCTTCGACGGTCTTAACTTGACATTGCTGAAATACTCTCTATAATATTAACAGATTATAGCACGTCCCATGGGTTTGGTAAAGGCTCGCCTTTACGCAGGACAAAGAGAGCTGGGATTGGGGAAGGGGTCACGTTATTGAGAGCGTTTATCACCGGCACGGGGAGCTTTCTTCCCGAAAAAATACTGACCAATGCTCAACTAGCCGATATTGTAGACACAAGCGACGAGTGGATTGTCAAGCGCACCGGCATTCATGAGCGCCGGATTTCCGCGCCCCCTCATGAAACTCTGGTGTCCATGGGGGCCGAGGCGGCGCGGCGCGCGCTGGACGGCGCGGGGCTCTCAGCCGAGGACGTCGGCATGATTGTCGTCTCCACCTCCACGCCGGACTATTTTTTTCCGTCGGTCTCCTGCCGGATTCAGCGTGAGCTCGGCGCGTTCAGCGCCTTCTGCTTTGACCTGTCCGCCGCGTGCACGGGGTCGATTTACGCGCTGGACATCGCCTCTCGTTATCTCGAAACCGGCGGTGTGCGCCACTGCCTCGTCATCGCGACCGAGACGCTCTCGACGGTCACCGATTACGCCGATCGGACGACCTGCGTGCTGTTTGGGGACGCCGCGGGCGCAGTCGTGCTGTCGCGCGGCGAGAGTCTAGGCGTACTGAGCTCCTTTTTGGCGACCGACGCGCGCGGCTGGGAGTCGCTGTACGCGCGCATTCCCGAAAAAACCGTGATGGACGGCAAAGAGGTCTACAAGTTTGCCGTGGGCGCCATGCCTGAGGCCATCAACCGCGTGCTGGCCGA
The DNA here is from genome assembly GCA_031550325.1 of Oscillospiraceae bacterium. Classification (GTDB taxonomy): domain Bacteria; phylum Bacillota; class Clostridia; order Oscillospirales; family UBA929; genus JAVBTT01. The sequence goes on along the minus strand of JAVBOR010000027.1, from coordinate 8,134 downwards.
CGCCGGAAAGAGCATGGAGGACGTTCGCTGGATTGTCCCCCATCAGGCCAACATCCGCATTATTGAATCGGTGGTGGACAAGTATCACCTGCCGCCCGGCAAGGTGAAGATCACCATCGGCCGGTACGGCAACACATCGAGCTCAACCATTTTTGTCGCGCTGGACGAGCTCAACCGCGCCGGAGAGCTTGGCAAAGGCGATCTCGTCCTCATGGTGGGCTTCGGCGCCGGGCTGACCTACGGCGCGATACTCGTGGAATGGATGTGATGAGCGTGGACAGGCGTGTCGCCTTGATTACCGGAGCCAGCCGCGGCATCGGCGCTGCCACGGCGCGCCGGCTTTCCTCGGACGGGTTTTCGGTCGTGCTGACCTGCCGGAGCGGCGCAGACGCCGCCCAGGCGGTCGCGCAGCAGTGCAGTTCTTTGGGCGCACAGACCCTTGTACTTACAGGAGACTGTGCCGACCCAAGCGTGTGCAAGGGTTGGGTGGACGCGGCGCTGGAGCGCTTCGGACGTGTTGACGCGCTGATCAACAACGCGGGCAAGACGCATGACGGCCTGCTGATGCGCATGAGCGACGAACAATTTGACGACGTCTTGCGCACAAACCTGTACAGCGCGTTTTATTTGATGCGCGCGGTCTGCCGCCCGATGCTCAGGGCCAAATATGGCAGGATCGTCAACCTCTCTTCGGTGGCCGGCGTGTCGGGCAATGTCGGGCAGAGCAACTATGCAGCCTCCAAGGCCGGGCTGATCGGCCTGACCAAATCGGTGGCCAAAGAGCTTGGCGGCAAGGGCATCACGGTCAACGCCGTCGCGCCCGGCGCGATTGAAACCGATATGACGCAACAGCTCCCGGAGGAGAACCGCTCTGCCATGACATCGCGCATCAGCCTCGGCCGCATGGGAACCGTAGAAGAGGTCGCCGCAGTGATCGCTTTTTTGGCCTCGGAGTCGTCCTCTTATCTCACCGGGCAGGTCCTGACGGTCGACGGAAGCTTGGCATTATAAGAAGAGCTCCGCATCCGAGCAGGGAGGATAAGACCCCCGGAGACAAAAAACAGTTGCGCGCACCCGTGTCAAAGATCCTCCGGTTCTTTGACAAAGCGAGGGCTGGGTCAAACCGCTGTGGCGGTTTGAAGAGAAACGCTTTCCCGGAGTGAATCCGTGAAAGCATTGCGGTTTAATCTTTTTCGGTTTTCAGTCCCGCAAGAACCTGCCGGCTGCGCCGTCAGGCTCGACGTGAAACCCGAAAAAGGACGAGGACGCGAGGGGCTTTTGGGGAAAGACTGAGTGGCGCAAATCATAGGATATGCGCCCCGAAGTTAACAAAACAGGGCGAGGGGGTCGCCCGATGTGGGAGGAGCGGCATTTTTTTGGAAAGACGTGTAGTCATCTCGGGCATTGGCGTCGTCAGTCCGGTGGGCATCGGAAAGGACGACTTTTGGCAGAGCATTTCGTCGGGTGTGTGCGGCATAGACCGGATTACGCGCTTTGATACAAGCGCCCACAAGGCCAAGCTGGCCGCCGAAATCAGGGAGTTCGACCCGACGCTGTACATGGACAAAAAAGACGCGCGCCGCAGCGACCTTTACTGCCAGTTCGCGCTGGCGGCGGCCAAACTGTGCATGGACGACTCGGCGCTGGACGTCTCGGCGGTCGACCCGTCCCGCGTGGGCGTCATCGTCGGCAGCGGCGTCGGCGGGCTGGGAACCATGGAGACGCAGCACTCCATCTTGTTGGAGAAGGGCCCCGGCCGCGTCTCCCCGTTTTTCATTCCCATGATGGTGGCCAACATTGCCTCGGGTATGATCTCGATGCTCTACGGCTTTACGGGCGTTTCCTACTGCCCCGTCTCGGCTTGCTCCACCGGCGCACACGCCATCGGCGAGGCTTACCGCACGATCAAGCACGGCTATGCCGACTTCATTTTGGCAGGAGGCGCCGAGGCCGCCATCACACCCATTTCTCTGGCGGGCTTTTCCAACATGACCGCGCTGAGCGAGGCTGACGACCCCGCGCTGGGCTCACTGCCGTTTGACAAGCGCCGGACCGGCTTTGTCATGGGCGAGGGCGCGGGCGTTGTGCTGCTGGAAACGTACGAGAGCGCCGTCGCGCGCGGGGCCGAGATCTACTGTGAGGTGTTGGGCTACGGCGCGACCAGCGACGCCCATCACATCACCGCGCCTCACCCCGAGGGCAAGGGCGGAGAGGCCGCCATGCGCGCCGCCTGCCGCGAGGCGGGCGTTGACCGTGTTGACTATATCAACGCGCACGGCACCGGCACGCCGCTCAACGACGCCATCGAGACGCTGGCCATCCGGCGCGTTTTCCCTCAGCCCCCGCCTGTCAGCTCGACCAAGTCGATGACAGGGCACCTCTTGGGCGCCGCCGGCGGCGTGGAGTCCATCGTCTGCGCGCTCGCGCTGACGCACGGGGTGCTGCCGCCGACCATTCACTATGCCGTCCCGGACGAGAACTGCGACCTTGACGTCGTGCCCAACGAGGCGCGTCAGGCTCCGATCAAAACCGCGCTGAGCAATTCGCTCGGCTTTGGCGGGCACAATGTGTCCCTGCTGTTTGGAAAGGTGGACCGGTAATGGATTCGTTAAAAGCTCTTTTTGATCACCTCAAGGCCCAGACTCCAGATTTTTCAAAGATCGAGATTCAGCTGGGCTGTGACCGTCTTGCGGTGGAGCGTCAGCCCGTAGCGGCTGCCGCGCCGGCAGCTGCGCCCGCACCTGTGTCCGCCGCGCCGGCCGTTTTGTCGGCTTCGCCCGCGCCAGCAGAGGCGGCGCAGGCTGGAAAACCTGTTAAAAGCCCCATCGTGGGCACATTTTACGCAGCGCCCTCGCCCGAAGCTCCGCCCTTTGTCGCCGTGGGCGCCAAAGTGCGCGCCGGGCAGGTTTTGTGCATCATCGAGGCGATGAAGATGATGAACGAGATCGAGTGCGAGTCCGACGGCGTGATCAGCGCCGTTTGCGTCCAGAACGGTGATTTGGTCGAATACGGCCAGCCGCTGTTTATGCTCGCCGAGGGCTGAGGCATGAACAGGACGGATATCGAGGGCGTGCTGCCCCACCGCGATCCCTTTTTGTTTTTGGATGAGATTGTCGAGCTCGAGCCAGGCAAGCGCGTGGTCGCGCGCAAAAAGGTAACCGGGCAGGAGGACTTTTTCAGAGGTCATTTCCCCGGCTACCCCATTTTCCCCGGCGTCCTTCTCCTTGAAGCCATGGCGCAGGCCGGGGCGGTCGCCATGCTGGCGCTGCCCGAAAACCAGGGGAAACTGGGCTTTTTGGCCGGCGTGGACAACGCGCGGTTTCGGCGCAAGGTGTTTCCCGGCGACACGATTGAACTGTCCGTCTCCATCGAAAAGTTTAAAATGGGCTTTGGCGTGGGCGTTGGCACGGCATCGGTAGACGGTGAGGTCGCCGTTCAGGCGACCATCAAGTTTGCGTTGGGAGAGTCAAGCCATGCTCAATAAGCTGCTGATCGCAAACCGCGGAGAAATAGCCGTGCGCATTATCCGCGCCTGCAGGGATATGGGGATTATCAGCGTGGCGGTTTACTCCGAGGCCGACCGTCAGGCGCTGCACGCCCAGCTCGCCGATGAGAGCGTATGCATCGGTCCCGCACCGGCGCGCGACAGCTATCTGAACATGGCGCGCATCGTCAGCGCGGCGCTGGCCTCCGGCGCAGGCGCCATCCATCCGGGCTATGGGTTTTTGTCTGAAAACGCCGACTTTGTGGATCTGTGCGCCAAGCACTCACTGACGTTCATCGGCCCGCCCGCCCGCGCCATCCGCCTGCTCGGCGACAAGGCCCAGGCCATCCAGACGGCCAAAAACGCCGGCGCGCCGGTTGTGCCGGGGTCTAACGGGCTGCTTGCCGACGTCGACAGCGCCAAACGCATGGGCGAGCAGATCGGCTATCCGCTGATGATCAAGGCCACGTCGGGCGGCGGCGGCAGGGGCATCCGCCTTGTGCGTGCGCCCGAAGAGCTCCCCTCGGCCTATGACAACGCGCGCGCCGAAGCGCTGGCCTGCTTCGGGGACGACGGGTTGTATATGGAAAAATATATCGAGTCTCCGCGCCACATTGAGTTCCAGATTCTCGGCGACCAGTACGGCAACACGGTGCACCTCGGCGAGCGCGAGTGCTCGCTGCAGCGCCGTCACCAGAAGATGCTGGAGGAGTCCCCCAGCCCGTTTCTCACCGCCGACCTGCGCGCCAGAATGGGCGCAGACGCCGTGAAGATCGCCAAAGCGGCGGGGTATTTTGGCGCGGGCACCATTGAGTTTTTAGTCGGCGCGGACAGGCAATACTACTTTATGGAAATGAACCCGCGCATTCAGGTCGAGCACCCCGTGACGGAGTTCGTCACCGGAAAGGACCTGGTTTCGGAGCAGATCCGCATCGCGCTGGGCGCGCCGCTCGGCTACGGGCAGGAGGACATCGCCCAGAACGGCCACGCCATCGAGTGCCGCGTCAACGCCGAGGACCCCAACGCCGATTTTGCGCCCTGTCCGGGCGTGATCGAATCGCTCAACGTCCCCGGCGGACTGGGCGTGCGCGTGGACTCCGCCATCTATCAAGGGTATCGCGTTCCCCCGTTTTACGACAGCTTGCTGGCCAAGCTCATCGTGCACGGCCACGACCGCGCCGAGGCGGTCACGCGCATGCAGCGCGCGATGGCCGAGTTTCTGATCGAGGGCATTAAAACCAACTGTGACTTTCACCTGCACCTTCTGCGCCACGAGGGCTTCCGCAACGGGGACTACTGTGTGGACACGATAGGGCAAATGCTTCAGAAGGAGAATGCGCGTTGATAGAACTGTTTAAAAAAGCCCGCTATATTTCCACGCCGGCGCCCACGCCCAGGCAAAGCCCGCCCGAGCCTGCCGCCGACACCGAGAACAAAAGGCTGACGGCGCCCGAGCGGATTGCGCAAATATGCGACGAGGACACCTTCTTTGAAATGAACGCCCGCATCACGTCGGCCAATCCCCTGGGCTTTGAAGGCTACGCCGAAAAAACCGCCGCTCTGCGGGCCAAGACCGGTCTGGGCGACGCTGTCTGCACCGGGCGGTGCCGCATTGGCGGCGTTCCCTGCCTGATCGGCGTCATGGACAGCCGATTCATGATGGGCTCGATGGGCGCCGCCGTGGGCGAAAAGCTCACAAGGCTGTTTGAGACGGGCGCCGAAGAGCATCTTCCGGTCGTTGTGTTCACCTGTTCAGGCGGCGCGCGCATGCAGGAGGGCATTTTGTCCCTGATGCAGATGGCCAAAGTCAGCGCGGCGGTCGGCAAGCACAGCCTGGAGGGGCAGCTGTATATCACGGTGCTGACCGATCCCACGACGGGCGGCGTCACCGCGTCGTTTGCCATGCTGGGCGACATCATTCTGTCCGAGCCGGGCGCACTGATCGGCTTTGCCGGGCCGCGCGTCATTGAGGGCACCATTCGCGCCAAGCTGCCCGACGGCTTTCAGCGGGCCGATTTTCAGTTGGAGCACGGCTTTGTCGACGCCATTGTGCCGCGCGCTGACATGAAGGCCACGCTGCAAAACCTGTTGCTGTGGCACCGGTCGGGAGGGGTTTTGGTATGATGGACAAAAAGATTTTATATCATCGCGACCGTCCGGTTCTGGACGACTGGCTGCCCCTGGTTTTTGACGGGTTCTTTGAGCTGCACGGCGACCGTCTGTACGGCGACGACGAGGCCATGAAGGCCGGTCTGGCGCTTCTGGGCGGCCGCACCGTCACCGTGATCGGCCACGCCAAGGGCAAGAACACCAAGGACAACATTCGCCGCAACTTCGGCATGCCTCATCCCGAGGGCTACCGCAAGGCCCTCAGGCTGATGAAGCAGGCCGAGAAGTTTAGGCGCCCGATCATTTGCTTCGTGGACACGTCGGGGGCGTTCTGCGGCATCGGCGCCGAGGAGCGCGGCCAGGGCGAGGCCATTGCCCGCAACCTCATGGAGATGATGTTCCTCAACACGCCGATCATTGCGGTGTTCACCGGCGAGGGCGGCTCGGGCGGCGCGCTGGCGCTTGCCGTGGCCGACCGCGTCATGATGCTGGAGCACGCTGTGTATTCCGTGATTTCCCCCAAGGGCTGCGCGTCCATCTTGTGGAAGGACCCCTCCCGCGAGGACGAGGCCGCCGAAAAGCTCAAAATTACAGCGGCCGACCTCAAGGCATATGGGGTGGCCGAAACCATTATTCCCGAGCATGGCGGAGCGCACCTGCATCCCGGCCAGGTGGCCGCCGACCTGCGGGCAGCCCTTCTGGACTGCATTCAGGAGGTACAGGCGCAGGAGGATCTGCTCGGCGCGCGGTACGCGCGGTTTCGCGCGTTGGGCATCTATAACGAAGAGGCTTAACTTGACTCAGGCGGATGATAAACCAAACAAGCTCTTGTCCTTTTGCGGTTTTTACGCCGACCCTTGCGGCCGGAGCCGCAGGGGTCTTGCTGGGAGTAAAGCCGCAAAAGATGAACCAAAAGGCTCTCACGGATTCATTCCGGGAAAGCCTTTTTACGCAAACCGCCACAGCGGTTTGATCCAACCCCCGCTTTGTCAACGAATCCTTGGTTCTTTGACAGTCTGCCTAAGCCCCGGCAGAAATTGCCTGAGCCTATTTTATAGCAAATGTTTGGTAATGTCGGAAAAGCGCCCCTCTTTCGCCAAATTATCGCTCGTATAGTTTGCTCACCCAAACAAACACTAACTTTGACTTTACCACAAAGTAAGGAAGTGTTTTTCAAGTGATCAAAAAGACCCTCTCTATTTTCATCGCGGCCGCCCTGATGACCTGCCTGTTCACCTCTCCCGCCACAGCGTTTCCGCGCGGCGCAATTCCGGTGGCCGGAGACGCGCCTGTGGCCACCGGCGCTTCCGTGACGGTCAATATGGATACGCAAAAAGCGATCACCCTTGTCGCCACGGACAACGAAAGCGACACGCTGACGTATACCATCACCGTCCAGCCAGAGCACGGAACGGTCACCACCCCTACCGACAACGCGTGCACGTACGAGCCCACCGCCTCGTACACAGGCACGGACAGCTTCAAATTTAAGGCTAACGACGGCACAACCGACTCCAACGAGGCCACGATCACCATCACCGTGGTTGATGCCCGCCCAACCGCCAACGACGGCTCGATGACCGTCGACCGCAACAAAACGGCCTCGGGTACGTTGCCCGCCACCGACCCCAATGCCGGCGCGCTCACGTTCGAGCTCGTGACGCAGCCCACGTATGGAACCGCTACGCTCACCGACGCCGCCGCAGGGACGTACACCTATACGCCCAACACCAACGTCCTCGGATCAGACAGTTTTACGTTCAAGGCCACGGGCAGCGGCGGCGTTTCCAACATTGCCACCATCAACATCGTCATTTCAATTGAAACGCTGACAAAATTTCCTTACGCCGACCTTGACGGGCATTGGGCGGAATTTAGTGCCGGACAGATTGGCACTTTAGGCTACGTCAAGGGCGAAAGCATTCAGAGCAAGAATTATTTCCACCCGACCGACATCATGACGCGCGCAGACTTTGTCCTGTTTCTCTGCGCCGTGATGAACGTCTCTCCCGAGACCGGGAATCCATCGCAGTTCACCGACGTCAGTCAGTCATGGTTGATCGGTCCCATCAACGCAGCCAAAACTGAAAACATCGTCTCGGGTACGACGGTGGGCGGCAAAAGCAACTTCTACCCAAACCGCGCCCTGACGCGCATTGAGGCTGCGTCGTTTATCGCCAAGGCACTCGAGCTGCCCGACAACAGCACGGCCCAACTGGTATTTACAGACAAAAGCCAGGTTCCCGCCTGGGCCGTCGGGCACCTGAAAAGCCTCGTCGGCTATGACATCATCTCCGGCGGCACCGACGGAAGGGTTCGACCGAACGATCCCATCACGCGCGCCGAAGCCATCACCATGTTGTATAAAACCTACAAGGAGACCCTCACGCAGCTCTCCTTGGCCGCGCGAAACCCCACCTAACCCCAGCTTAACCGGTAAGCCGACACGTCAGGACACATCGACCCGGGGGCCCGGAACGGGGCCGCGGGGGGCGGGGTGCCGGGGTGCCGGGGGTGAGGCCACACCAGTGGTGGGGTAGC
>JAVBOR010000034.1:0-22503 GCA_031550325.1 Oscillospiraceae bacterium | reverse complement strand
CCCGCGAGGACGAATGAGGCTTGACAGGCGAAAAAAATTAGAACCACAAGTGACTTTCACGGATTCACTCCGGGAAAGTCACCCAATGCGCGTCTTCACAAAGACGCGTTCCTGCTCCCGTTTGTAGACAAATCGAAGGTTCTTTGACAGCCTGAGGGCCTTCCCGGAGTAAATCCGGGAAGGCCCCATGTTTTGCCCATCATGCGCCTGAAATGACAATGCCCTTGCACCAAACCCACGGCTGACGCATGTCCCCCGTGGAAATCGTCTCTCGCGATATTCCCGCAACGCTGTCAAACAGCGCGCGCAGGTTTCCGGATATCATGGTTTCGGTCACGGGAACCGTGACCTTGCCGTCCTCGATGAAAAAGCTGTTCTTGGCCACGCCCGAAAAGTCGCCGTTGTCGCCCGGCATTCCGCCCGAAAAACGGCCCACCAGAACGCCGCGTTTTACGCCCCCGACAAGCTCGTCCAGCGTCTGCCCGCCGGGCCTGACACAGGCGTTATCCCCAAAGTTGCCCGAACGCGCGCGCCCTGTCTTGTTCGCGCCGTACTGAGAGAGGATAAAGCTCTTGAGAACGCCGTTTTCAAAGATCGTCATGGGCTTGGCTCGGTAGCCCTCCGAGGTGACAGGCGAGGAGACAAGTGTTTTGTCCTGCGGATCGGACACAAGGCTTATGCACTCGGACGCGACTCTTTGCCCCAGCTTGTCCTTCAGCACACTGCTGCCCGCGATCAGCGGGCGGTCGGTGAGATAGCATCCGCAGTACATCATCAAAAACTCGGTCAGCGCCGTCGGCGACAGCACAACGTCGCCCTCAAATTTCTCTGAGATCGAGCGCGCTTCCAGCTCCTTCTCGTTTTGCTCAATCAGCATGCCGATCCCGGCCAGTTCCCACAGCGGCGTGTCCAGGTCGCGTGTCACGGCGCCCGTTCCGGAAATCGAGGAGGCCCTTTCGCCATCCTTGGCCAAGAACGAGACGTTGACCGTATAGCGTCCTTCCCTGCTCTCCAGCGACACTCCGTTGGTGTTGCGCAGCAGGCTCTCGCCCGCGTCGTGGGCAACAAAGCCCTCCAGCAGAGTCACCTTCGGGCACCTGCGGCGCGTTTCGGCCAGCAGTTCATTCAGCCGCTCGTACATCTTTGGCAGATCGGGCTCCTGCGGCCCGTCGCTGAAGCTGTCCTGCCCGTCCTCAAGGTCGGCGATCTGATTGGCCTCGTCGTCCTGCGAGGCGCGCGCCAGTTCAACGGCGTCCGCCGCAGCCTTGCGCACCGACTGCTCGTCGGACTGGTTGATCACCACCGAGCCCTTGCGGCCGCCGAGCAGCGCTGTCAACGCGACCTCAAGGTTATACGTCGTACGCAGAAGGGAAAACTCTCCGTTTTCCAGATTGACTTCCTTTTTTTCGTGTCTCGCCACGCTCACCTGCGCCGCCTGCGCGCCGGCCAGCTTCAGCTCGTTCAGACAGGCGTCCGTCAGTTCGGTCAAACACATATTATACGCCCCCCACATTGATTTTGCATTGAATGGCCGGGCCGCCCATGCCCACCGACGCCGGCTGCTTCTTTCCGCAGAAGCCCGACGAGACCCATTCGAGGTCATCGCTGACGGCCGTGACGCTTTTGAGCATTTCAAAGGCCACGCCCGTGACCGTGGTGTCCAAAATGGCCGCGCCGAGCTTGCCGTTTTTAATCTCGTAGCCCATGGTCACGCCAAACATAAACTCGCCGGTCGTGTCGGCCTGCCCATTGTTGGGGTGGCTCAGATAGTAGCCGTCCTGCACAGAGGCGATCATGTCCTCGAGCTTGCTCTTTCCGGGTAAAATGCAGGTGTTGCGCATCCGAACCAGAGGCTCGTCGTTAAAGGCGAACGCGCGCGCGTTTCCCGTGGGCGGAACGCCGTATTTTTGCGCGGTCTGGCGGTTGTGCATGTATCCTTTGAGGATGCCGCCCTCAATCAGCACGGCGTCCTCGGCGGCCACGCCCTCGTCGTCGATGAACACGGGGACAGGGCAAATCTCGCCAAACGCGTGATGGGCGTAGTCCACCATGGAGATACACTCCGCAGCGACCTGTTTTCCGAGCAGATCTGCCGCTACCGACCCCGCCTGCACCAGGTCGCTCTCCACGGTGTGGCCGACGGCCTCATGGGCGAGGATGCCGGCAAGGTCGGGCGCGAGGATGCACTCCTTGAGACCGGCCTCGGCAAATTTGCCCTCGCGCTTTTTCATCACGGTTTCATACAGCGCGTCCATCTCGCCATACAGCCTCTTGGGATCGCCGAAAAAGTCCTCAAACTCTCCCAGTCCGCCGATTGTCCGCGCCATCAGATCGATGGGCGTCCCGTCCTTGTCGACGGTCATGCCAAAATAAATGTGTGTGCGCGGCACATAGAAATAGCTCTGGGTTCCGTCGCCGGTGACCAGCCATTTTTCCTGGTGGAACCCTCTGAACAGGATAAAGCGGCTGAGCAGATCGGGGTAGCGGCTGAGCATGTAGTCGTCCAGCGCGCGGATAAAGTCCAGCTTGTCCTTGGGGGTCACACGGCTCTCCTTCGTGTGAAAGTCATGGTGGCCCGTTCCGGGTCTTCCGGGCAGCGCAAGCTGCTCTTTGGGCACGCGCGAGGCCAGAAAGGCCGCGTTTTCACCGGCCGCCTTGAGCACCGCGCGCAAATCATCCTGAGTTTTCAAGGGCGAGGACGCCATGCCCCAGCTCCCGTCCCGGCACACTCTGGCCGAGACTCCCCCTGTCTGTACCGCCGTGTTGGACACAAGATTTCCCGCGGTCATGCGGATGAGCTCCTGCGTGTTCTCATGCACTCGCAGCTCGCCATAGCCCGGGATCTCCTGCTTAAGCGCGTTTAAATCGTGGATATTCATGATTTCAACCCTTTCGTGCATACTTCTGAATCAAATCGGGAAGCGGCATGGCAGCGTCGATCAGGTGTCCCTGGAAATAGTCGCATTCAAACGCTGCCAGAAGCGCGCGCTGTTCATCCACCTCAACGCCCTCGGCGCAGGTATTTACCCCGGCCGCGTGCGCGACCTTGATGCGCGTGCGGACAAACGCGCGGTAATAGGGATCGGCCAGCATCTTCCGCACAACCTCGCGGTCAAATTTGATCACATTCCAAAGCCCTTCCCGCAAGTTGGCCGGAGAGCTCTGCCCTGTTCCAAATTTGTCGGCGCACACCAGCACGCCCATCTCCTTGAGCTTGGCAAACTGGCTGACTTTTCGGCGGTGATCGTACAGCGACATGTCCTCGGTGATCTCCAGCATAAGGTTTTGGGCCGGGCACCCGGCCTGCTTGAGCACCTGCAGCACGCGTTCGGCCAGACGGTCGCTCTGCATCTGGCGAATAAACAGATTGGCAGACACGATAATGTCCAGCCCGTTTCGCCGCAGCGTCAGGATGTCGCGCACCGCGCGCTCCAGCACAAACGTGCCTACCGTGTGGACAAGGCCCAGCATTTCAGCCATGCCAATAAACTCATCGGGCATCACGGTGCCCACGCCGGGCAGATACCAGCGCAGCAGCGCCTCGGCGCTGTCGATTTTTCCGCCGGTCGTTCCAAAAACCGGCTGATATTCCAGCTCGAAGTTCGGGCAGCCCAGCGCAACCTCCTCGCGAAGCCTCTGCTCCAGGCTGATCGTACGGGGAACTGCCACGTCCATGCGGGACGTAAAGAACACCGCCGTGCCCTTTCCCTCGCGTTTTGCCGTGTACATGGCCATGTCGACGCTGCGCAGAATGTCGTGCACATCGTGTCCGTCCTGGGGAAACCGCGCGATGCCGATGCTGGCCGTGCAGCCCACGTCGTCCTCGCCTCCCGCGCGCAGCATTTGCAGCGCGAGATTGATCAGCTCGCGCAGCTCGGTGGCGTCGACGCCCCGCAGGAGCACCATGAACTCATCCCCGCCGTACCGGTAAACATCGTCGACAAATACGGTCAGCAAAACGTGTACAAACCGCTTGAGCACCTCGTCCCCTTTGTCATGCCCAAACGCGTCGTTAATATACTTAAAGTCGTCCAGATCCAGAAGCACCAGCGCGCCCGGCATCACCTCGGCGTGCTTGAGCGCCTCACGCAGATCCACCTCAAACTTGCGGCGGTTAAACACGCCCAGCAGCGCGTCGTGATTGGCCGCAAACTCTATTTGCAGCTCCTTGGTCTTGATGTCGTGAATGTCGTACAGGCAGACAATTTGCGCCTTTCGCCCGTCAATCCAGCTGATGACGCTCGAGGTGGATTTATACCACCGTCCATACAAAAACATTTCGCCTGCGCCGTCGGCGTCCGAGGAATGCGCCTCGTCATCCTTCTGGACGTTGAGAACCGTCCATATGGGTTTGCCGATGCAGCTCCGATCCTCCCCGAGCACGTCGAGCAGGCTGGTGTTGGCAAACAGAAGATTTTGCGTGTGGTAGTCCATGACATAGACAAGCGAATTGAGATTTTCCAGCACGCCGCCGAGCGACTCGACCGAAAGCGCCGCGCGCTCGCGCGTGGTTTTCCAGACGCAGGCGCAGCTTAGAACCCGGAAGATGTTGCCGTACACGTCAAACCGGTCACGCGACCAGTTGATCGTCGGCACGCACTCAATCAGGGAAATCACGCCGCAAATCTCGCCGTTGTGCACGACGGGCGCATTGCAGGCCCTGAGCGCCCCAATCTGCTCCAGCAAGGGGCTGTTTTCGGCCGCGATCACCTGCATGGACCGCTTGTCGGGCAGCAGCTGGTTAAGGTCGGAAACCAGCCGCGCCTGGGCCGGCAGCCGCAGCATATCGCCGTTGCTCCACTCATGCGTCATGTGCATGCGGCCCTCGGCGTCGGGCTCGTACAGGCAGGTGTGGGAAAACCGCAGGCTTTCGCCGACCAGAGCCAGAATTTCCGAAATGGCCTCGTCCATGCTTGGCGCGTCGTACAGACGGGAGATCAGGCGATTGACCAAAAGCTGGCCAGTGTAGTCCCTGTCCGCCATTTTTCGGGTGACGCGGGTCTCCTCAACCTGCCGCAGCAGACTCAGAGTCTTGGCGCTGGCCTCAAAATAACTGTTGAGGTTCAGCGATTCAATTTCACAGGTCTCCCCAAAACTCCCAAGGGTCGTCGCGGTGCACTTGCGCACGCTTCGCGCAAGCGTGCGGGCGTTCATCGACCGCCTTTCGGCTGTGCGCGCGATGAGCGCCTCGTCCACATCCCCTGAGCGCACCTGTCCAAAAAAGCAGTGCCCCAGCGAAACGCCTCCGTGGTGAAGCGCAAGCAAACCGTACACAAGGCCGGTTTCAGGGCAGCGGATCACCGTAAACGGCTCGTCATCGGCCCCGCGCACCGTTTGGCAGAGCTCGGCGCGGATCTGCTTGAGCTCCGCGTCGCCAACGCCGTCAAACTCGGGGGACTCCACGGGCTCAAGGACAATCTCACCCTGCCTGTTGACGAGCGCCGAGTAGACCCCGTACTGCTGAGAGATCTGAATCAGATGCCGCCGCAGCATCGAGTCGGGCGCCAGTTCCCACAGCGCGCGGTCGTCAAGCTCCTGCTCGCCAAACCCGAGAATGCGCTTCATCCGGCCCTCGGACTCGGCAACCTTTTGTTCCAGCTCTTTGGCCAGCTCGGCCTGGGCGGTGACGTCGGTCACCGTGCCCTCATAGTAGCGCGCCACCCCCTGCTCGTCGCGCATCACCGTCATGTCGGCCTGGATGGTGCAGACATGTCCGTCGACCGTGCGAATGCGGTATTGGTGGGAAAAACGTACAAACGCGGCCATAAACCTGCGCATATCGTCCAGATAGCCCGTCCGGTCGTCTGGATGGACCAGATCCAGCCAGCTGAGCCGCCCCTCGTAAAAGCGGTCGCGCACATAGCCGTAGCGCTCCACATTGGCAGACACGAACAGCACGTCGTGCCGGTGCTGCGGGATGGCCATCAGCGTGACGATGGGAGAGTTGTCCACAATGTCGGTCAGGCGCGCCGACTCGGTCAGCGCCTCCTCCATGGGCGCGCGAAAAACCTCCTGCTGCACCTCGGCGCCAACAAAAAAAAGAGTTTCTTCTTCCCCGCGCGTAACCCGGTACCAAACTGGCTCGTCGCCCGTCTGGTACACCTCGGCGGCGTACTCTTTCTCCAGCCAGACGGGCGGAAGCGGACGGGACCTCTGCCGCTTGTTGCGATAGATCATGTGGCCGTCCAGGCCGACAATCGCGGCAAATACGGGCATTTGGTTCAGTCTGCGGTCAAGACAGGCGCAAGCTTCTCCATCCGTCTCCAGGCGGCAGCGCAGCAGGAACAATGTTTTTTCGAGCAACGCGTCTCGCTCCAAGTCATGTCCCCCCTCATTTTTGAAAGATCGCCGTCATCCGGGAGATTGCTCCCTGCATGGCGCGCCGGGGAATATCGGCCGGGAAACTCGCCGGCGGTGAACGATAGCTGCGTAATTCCACAGAACTCCCAAGTTTTCAGACAGTATATCACAGTTTTGCACAGATTACTATATTTTCAGAGCAAACACCCAAAATAATCTCGACATTTCAATCAAGCATCTCGTAAAGTTCGGCAATATAGATACCAAAAAAGTGCCGCAGACACAGCGCGGCACTCTAAGCATTCCCCAAAACGGCCCTTTTGTCCGCGCGAAACGGCAAAGGCGCACAAGCCGCCTTTCAACGCGAAGGCGAGCGGTGACGCGCTCCGGCAGGAAGGACGCTCAGCGGCCGGCGCCGCCCAGCAGCTTTTTATAGCTGTCATAGCGGCTGCGCGCAATGTGCCCGAGGTCAACCGCCTCGGCCACGGCGCAGCCCAGGACGCCCTCGTGCAGGCAGCCGGTAAAGCGGCAATGCCCCAAATACGGGAGAAAGTCAATGAAACACGCCGCCAGCTCGGCCCTTGGCAGCTCATGCGCGGCATCCAACGCCGAAAACCCCGGCGTATCCGCGACAAGCGTTCCCTGCGGCAGCTGAAACAGCTCCACATGGCGCGTCGTGTGACGACCTCGCCCCAATCGGACGCTGACCTCGCCGGTCAGATGGGACTCGGTGTTGTCCAGGCGGTTGAGCAGCGCAGATTTCCCCACGCCGGAGTTGCCCGTAAACGCCACCACAGCCCCTGCGATGGCGTTGGCAAGCTGCGGCACGCCCTCGCCGGTCTCGGCGCTGACTGGTAAAACGCGAAAACCCGCCAGGGTGTAAGTTTTGATGAGTTCCTCGGCCGCGTCGAGGTCTGTTTTGTTCACGCAGAGGATCGCCTCGATATTCTGGCGCGCGGCCGTCACGGTCATTCGATCGACCAGATAGGCGTCGCTTCGCGGAATGGCCTGCGAAATGACCAGCACGAGCGCGTCCAGGTTGCACACCGGCGGACGGGTGAAGACATTTTTTCGCGCGTGAATCTCGCGAAGCCATCCCGAACCGTCGGCCAGCACATCCACATCCACATGGTCTCCAGGAAGCGGCGTAATCTTTTGCAGCCTAAACTTGCCGCGCGCCCGGCACTGAACCGGCCCTCTCTCGGTGCGCACCGTGTAAAAACCGCCGACGCCCTTCAGGATGACGCCGTCCATCAGCCTGCCCTGAGCTCTTCTGTAAACATCAGCACACCGTCAAAATAGACCTCAATGATGCTGCCTTCCATGCCGACAATGTCAATCGGCTTATACTCGTCGGCGTTGTTGACCGTTCCTCTGTAGTACTCCAGCCCGCTGACATACACGGTCACCAGCGTCGACCCCGCGGTGGCGGGCAACCTGATGTCCTTGTGCACTGTAATCAGCTCACCCGAGCCGTTCGGCGAGGGGGAGGGCGAATCCGTCGGAGACGGCGACGGGGACGGCGAGGGCGAAGGCATCCCCAGGCTGACCACGAGGTCAACCACTGTCTTCTCCTCGACCTGGGCGCCCTTGACCACGCTCTGGCCGATCACCTCGCCGGCCGGGGCCTCGTTGGCCTCGCGGACAACCTGGCCCATCGTAAGGTCGAGCAGGTGCAGCATGCTCAGCGCGTCTGCCTCAGTTTTGCCAATCAGTCCGGGCATATTCACAAGCTGAACGTCCGGCCCCTGACTGATCACAAGCTCGATGGAGTCCCCTTTTGCCACCAGCGAGAACGCCTCGGGGATGGTGCGGATGATGTAATCCTTGGGTATCGTCTCGCTTTTTTCATAGGTTGTGTTTTGCGGGTCAAAGCGCAGTCCAAGCTTGTTGAGCTCAACCTGAACGGCACGGCTATCTTTATTGATAAAATCGGGCAGAGAAAACTCCTCCGGCCCGAGGCTGATTGTCAGTTCAACAGACGAGCCCGCAGGAACCTCGCGCTTGGACTGCGTCCCCTGCTTAATGATCGTGTTCTTGCCGTAAATCTCATGGTTTTCAAAAACCGTATCAAAGACCAAATCAGGGTACTCCTGTGAAAACACTGCCAGATCAAAGGTCTTTCCCACGAAGTTCGGCACCTCGACCATCTCTACCTCGCCGGGATTGATAAGGTTGCTGACCATGCGAAACGCGATGAAGACCACCACGCTCAAAAACAGAAGCACACCCAAAACGCCCGACAAAATGGCGATTTTGCTGCTGGATTTTTTCGTCTCATACAGCTCCTCTCTGACGGTCTCCTGCTGAATGCGGCGGCGGTCATCCTTGCCAGTCTTTCCCGCAGGAACGACCGGACGCGGCTGGCCGCCCGTCAGCGGGCGCGTCGGCTCGTCGGGGCCGTCCTCGGGCGGGCGCAAGTCGGTGAGGTCGTAATCAAAGCTGATGGAGGGATTCTTGCGAAACTCCTCCAGATCGCGCAGCATAACCTCGGCCGAGCTGTAGCGCCGCGAAAGCTGCGCCGCCATGGCCTTCATCGTGATCATCTCGAGCGCGTCGGGGATGTCCTGATCAATCTCTTTGGGCGAGAGCGGCACGGAGTTTATGTGCTGAATGGCCACGGAAACCGGGCTGTCTCCTTCGTACGGAAGCCGCGCCGTCAGCATTTCGTACAGCACAACGCCGGCCGAGTAAAGGTCGCTGCGTGCGTCAATATGGCTTCCTCTGGCCTGCTCGGGCGAGATGTAGTGTACCGAGCCAAGGGCCTCCTGCGTCAGGGTGTTTTGCTTGGAGGCAAACCGCGCGATGCCAAAGTCGGCGACCTTAACGCTGCCGTCGCGCAAAATCATGATGTTATGCGGCTTGATGTCCCTATGGATGATGCCCCGGCTGTGCGCGTGGCTGAGCGCCTTGACAATCTGCGTCACAAAGTGCAGCGCCTCGCGCCAGTTCAGCGTTCCCTTTTTCTGCATGTACTGTTTCAGGGAAATGCCGTCAATGAGCTCCATGACGATATATTCGACCTCGGCGCTGCGCGAAACATCAAAGACTGCCACAATATTGGGATGGCTGAGCATGGCGACAGCCTGACTTTCGGCGTGAAATCTCCGGCGAAACTCGGCGTCCTGCGCATATTCGTCCTTAAGTATCTTCACCGCAACCAGCCGGTTGAGTCGATGGCACCGCGCTTTATATACAACCGCCATTCCGCCAACGCCGATGATCTCCAGGATCTCATAGCGGTTATCCAACATTTTCCCAATGTATTTATCCATATTGTCTCCTCATCGTCCCCATTACACAGAAACCAGCACAATGGTGATATTGTCCGGGCCGCCGCGCCCGTTGGCGGCGTCGAGCAGCCGGCGACAGCATAGCGCGGGGTCCCCGCCGTGCAGAACCTCATAGAGGATTTCCTGTTCCTCCAGCACGTTTGTCAGCCCGTCGGAACACAGCAGGACAAAGTCTCCGGGCCGCAGTTCGGCGATAAACACATCACATTGAACGGATTCCTCGGTTCCAAGCGCGCGTGTGATGAGATTTTTGCTGGGATGGTTGCGCGCTTCCTCTTTGGAGAGTTCTCCGCGAAACAGCAGGTCCTCGACCAGCGAGTGATCCCGGGTCACCTGTTCAATGCCCTCCGGATCGATGATATAGGCGCGGCTGTCTCCGACGTTGACGATAACCGCCTGGCCGGGCGTGATCACGCCACCCACGAGCGTCGTGCCCATCCCCGCATAATCCGAACCGGATTTCGCTTTATCGTATACGCGCAGGTTGGCCTCTTTAACCGCCTGCCGCAAGGCCATCCGCGTACTCTTCTGACTCATGCCGGACTTCAGCATCAGCCTCATTTCCTGGACAAATGCTTCCACCGCAATCTCGCTGGCGATATTTCCGGCGCGCGCGCCGCCCATGCCGTCGCAGACAACGCACATGGCTTGTTCGCTATCATGATGCACCTCCAGATGAAAGGAGTCCTGGTTCTGCTGTCGCGAGACCCCTCTGTCAGTGATTCCCCAGGCAAACAAACAATCCCCTTCTTCCTTAAAGTGCCAGTCTCTCTCTGCGCAGCTGCCCGCACGCCGCCTGGATATCGCTCCCCAGCCGGCGCCGGACGGTGGTGCTTACGCCCTTGGCGGAAAGCGCGGCCGCAAATCTCTCGACCGCCGGCGCTGGGGAGGGTCTAAAACTCTCCCGGCCGGCCACGGCGTTGAGCGGGATAAGGTTGACATGCGCAGGACGGCCCTTGAGCAGCAAGCCCAGCGCCCGCGCGTGTCCTAGCGTGTCATTAATCGCGTCTATCATAACATACTCATAGGTCATTCGGCGACATGTTTTGTCGAAATATATTTCGCATGAATGTATTAGCTCTTCCACCGGATACTTCCGGTTGATCGGCATGAGCAGATCCCGCGTCTCGTTGTCGGGCGCGTGCAGGGACACGGACAGCGTGACCGGCAGTCTGAGCTCGGAAAGCTCCAGAATCCGCGGCACTAGGCCGCAGGTAGACACCGTCACGTTGCGCAGGCTCATGTTGCGGCCCGCAGGGTCATTGATCAGGCTCAAAAAGCGCGTCGTGGCGTCGAAGTTTTCCAGCGGCTCGCCAATGCCCATCAGCACAACGCGGTCGACAGGAGTCCCGCAGTGCAGCACTTGTCCGAGGATTTCCCCGGCCGTGAGGTCGCGCGCCATACCGCCGATCGTCGACGCGCAAAACGCGCAGCCCTGACGGCAGCCAACCTGCGTGGAGACGCAAATTGTCTTCCCGGTCTGGTAGTGCATGAGCACCGCCTCGACAGTCTGTCCGTCCTCCAGCCTGAACAGCAGCTTTTCGGTTTTGTCCCTTGAAACCTGGCGCTCGACAACGGTAGGCG
Organism: Oscillospiraceae bacterium; assembly: GCA_031550325.1. GTDB lineage: Bacteria > Bacillota > Clostridia > Oscillospirales > UBA929 > JAVBTT01. Next base: position 11,326 of record JAVBOR010000034.1, on the reverse strand, counting down.
GCGTAAACTGCAGCGCCTCGCGCAGCGCTTTGGGCAGATTGGTCATTTCCCCGGCCGAGCGCGCGCCCTTGTGCAGCCAGTCAAAAACCTGCGCGCCCCGATAGGCGGGCTGGCCGAGCTCCCGCATCATTCCGGCGAGTTCCTGGGGCGTCTGGTTCAGTAAATCCATCAGATTCTCCTCATTTTGCAGATAAAAAAACCGTCGGTCTCATCGATATGCGGCCACAGCGTGAGCATCCCACCGGGCGCGCGCCCGGCTAAAAAGCCCTCGGGGCAAAAATCCTCGCGCTCGGCCAAAAACCGCGCGCACACCGCCTCGTTTTCCTCGGGCAGGATCGTGCAGGTGGAGTACACAAGTCGCCCGCCCGGACGCACAAACCGGGCGGCGTTTTCCAGGATGGCCAGCTGGATGTCGGGCAGCCCGCGAATCTGTTCGGCCGTTTTGCGCCGGATATCCGGCTTTTTGCGCAGCACGCCGAATCCCGAACACGGCACGTCGCAAAGCACAGCGTCAAACTCGCAGTCAGGCGCAAAGCTGCGGGCGTCGGCCTGTCTGGCGTCCACGCACAGCACTTGAAGACGCTCGGCCGTCTGCCTCATGGCGGCAATTTTTTTCTCCGAAAGATCGGTCGCCAGTATGCGCCCCTGGTTGTCCATCGCAAACGCTGATAAAAAGCTCTTACCCCCCGGCGCAGCGCACACATCCCAGATCAGCTCGCCGGGCCTGGGGTCAAGCGCACTGACCACCAGCGCCGCGCCGTCGTCAGCAATGACGGCGGCCCCTTCGCGCGCCAGCGCTGCGGCATGGGCGGCGGAAGGCGCTCTCATGGCTCCGGGAAGCCACGGATGCAGGCTGAGCTGCGCCTCCCTGTCCTTGGCCAGCGGGCTGAGGTACAGCGACACCGGCGCCTGCCGGTTGGAGGCCTCGGCAAAGCGCTGCGCGCCTTCCGCGCCCAAGATATCCGTCAGACGCTCGGCCAGCCAGTCGGGCAGGCTGTACCGGATGGCCAGCGAAGGCGGTTCGGGCGGCGCGTCCATCGTCGAGAGCTTGCGAAGCACGGCGTTGACAAGGCCGGCTGCGCGCGGCGAGACGCTCTTGGTCAGCTCGACGCAGGTGTTTACAGCCGCGCTCTTGGGGATTTTGTCGGTGAAAAAAAGCTGAACTGCGCCAAGCCGCAGAATATCAAGCACTTTTGGCTCCAGCTTTGACAGCGGCGTCAGGGCAGCAATGCACCAGTCGAGCCACCGCTGGTTCTGCACGGCGCTCAGGCACAAATGCTCAGCCAGCGCGCGGTCACGCTCGTCCAGCGCTCCCGTGGACGCCTCGAGCGCGTCGGCTGCAAACACGCCGTCCCGCCTGACGCGGCCGAGCGCCTGCAGCGCGGCGCTCCGGGCGTCGCCAATCAGCATTTTTCCCTCTGATGTCCGCGCGCGTAAGCTTCAAAGCTCATGCGCTTTCCTCCGGCAGCCTGCACCTCGGCAAGGCGCAGGATGCGCGCGTCCCCGCATACGACAAGCCCGCCCGGCAGCATGGTGCCGGCCTCGGCCTGCGCGCTCTCGTCCAGCGGCTCCACGCGGTGAACGCGCAGGTCTCCCCACTGCGCGCCGGGCCAGGGCGACATGCCGCGCACAAAGCTCTCGACCAGCGCCGCCGGCTTTGTCCAGTCAATCTGGCCGTCCTGCTTTTGCAGCATGGGCGCAAACGTGGCATGATTCCCGTCCTGCGGCGTGCGCACGGCCGTGCCGGCGGAAAGCGCCGAAACGGTCTCAACCAGCAGCTCCGCGCCCAGCGGTGCCAGCCGCTCCTGCAGCTGCCCGGCGGTCTCGTCCGGCAGGATTTTTGTGGCGCGTTGCATTAAGATATCCCCGGCGTCGAGCTCGGCTGCCATCATCTGCGTCGTCACCCCGGTCTCGCGCTCTCCCTGAATCACGGCCCATTGAATAGGCGCCGCGCCCCGGTATTTCGGCAGCAGCGACGCGTGGACATTGACGCAGCCCAGCGGCGCGATGGCCAGAAGCTCGTCGGGCAGAAGACGCCCGTAGGCGACCACCACCACGAGGTCGGGGCGCAGCAAGTGCAGCGCATGCGCCGCCGTGCCGTCGCGCAGCTTTGTGGGCTGATAGACGTCGATCTGCCTCTCGGCTGCTTCCTGCTTGACCGGAGAGGCGCTGAGCTTCTTGCCGCGCCCGCTCGGCGCGTCCGGCCTGGTAAACACCGCGCAGACGTCATGCCCGGCCTCCAGCAGCGCCTTAAGAGACACGCGGGCAAACTCGGGCGTTCCCATGTACACAATTCTCATTTCTTCTCCCTGGAGGCCTCCTCGAGCGCGTATTCCTCCTCGCTCATCATCCGCTGGGCGACGTCGGTATACAGTCTGCCGTCCAGATGGTCAAGCTCATGGCAAAACGCGCGCGCCTTAAACTCCTCGCCGATCACGTCAAAGGCCTTGCCGTAGCGGTCGAAGGCGTGCACCGTCACCGTCATCGGACGGCTGACAATCCCCATCTCGCCCGGAATTGACAGGCAGGCCTCTGCGCCGGTCTGCTCGCCCACCGTTCCGACGATGGTCGGATTGACCATTTCGATAAGATCGCCCTCTTCGATTTCCACAATGCATACGCGGCGCAAAACGCCGACCTGGGGCGCCGCCAGTCCCGCGCCCCCAGCCTTGTGCAGGGTCTCGATCATATCGTCCAAAAGCTGGTGCAGCCGTTTGTCAAAGCTGGCCACGGGGCGGGATATCTTGCGCAGGGTCTCGTCCCGATCGGTTATGATGGTGCGAAGTGCCATTTTTCGTCCTCCTTATTCATAGGGGTTCGGGTCGGCGTAAATGTGTACACCGCGGTTGCGCCCGTCCTTGGCAAACACCGTCAACAGGTTTGATATAAGCCGCCGCTCGGGCGCCGTGTCCTGCCCGAGCAGATTGATGGTGTACCGGTACTGCATGTTCACGCGCACCACATGCGCCGGCGCCGGGCCCATCACCCGGAAGCTCTCGTTCGTCTTGCCGAGCAGCCCGCACACGCGCAGACAGGCGCGCAGCACATCGTCCTGCTGCAGGCCGAACAGCGTCAGCGTCGTCAGGCTGCCGAACGGCGGAAGCCCCTGCAGGCGGCGCAGCTGAATCTCCTCGCGGTAAAATTCGTCGTAGTCCTGCCGCGCGGCTGCCAGTAAAACGGGGTGTTCGGGGTGAAACGTCTGGATCACCGCCCGGCCCGGCTTATCGCCCCGCCCGGCCCGTCCGACCACCTGGGTGATCAGCGCGAAGGTGCGCTCATGGGCTCTGAAGTCGTCCATATACAGCGCCGCGTCGGCCGCGAGCACGCCCACCAGCGAGACGTTCTCAAAGTCAAGACCTTTGGTCACCATCTGCGTACCAACAAGAATGGGAACGCGCTGCTTGTCAAAGCGCTCCAAGATTTCGGCGTGGGCGCCCTTGCCCGAGGTCGTGTCGGTGTCCATGCGCAGCGCCTTCACATGGGGGAAAAGCTCCCCGAGCTCCTCCATGACCTTCTGCGTGCCCGCGCCGACCGGCCGAAACGCTCCGCCGCAGGCGGGGCAGTTCGCGGGCGCTTTCTCCGAATGGCCGCACAGATGGCACATCAGGCGTTTGTTGGCGCTGTGCATCGCCAGGGCAATGCTGCACCGCGGACACTGCGGCACATGTCCGCAGTCGCCGCACAGCAGCATGCGGGACGCGCCGCGCCGGTTGAGAAACAAGATCGACTGCTGGCCGCGCCGGATGTTCTCGTCCAGCCGGACACGCAGCGTCTCGCTGATCGTCGAAGCGTTTCCCTGCCGCAGCTCCTGCCTGAGGTCGACCATTTCAACCTGTGGCATATTTTGCTCATTAAAGCGCTGCTTCAACACACCCAGCGTAATCTTTCCCTCACGGGCTGCGTGCATGCTCTCCAGCGACGGCGTGGCGCTTCCCAGCACGAGCAGCGCGTCCGTCTGCACACAGCGGAACTTCGCCACGTCGCGCGCGTGGTAGCGCGGCGGCCCGCCCGACTTATAGCTGGCCTCATGCTCCTCGTCCAGAATCACCAGACGCAGATTGTCAAGCGGCGCAAACACGGCGCTGCGTGTGCCGACCACCACGTCAACCAGCCCGCGCCGGACGCGCTTAAACTCGTCCAGGCGCTCACCGCCGCTCAGGCCGCTGTGCAGAATGGCGACGCGATCGCCGAAATGGGCCGAAAACCGCGCCATGAGCTGCGGCGTCAGGGCGATTTCCGGGACAAGCACCAAAGCCGAGCCCTCCATCGCTATTGTATGCTCAACAAGCCGTATGTACACCGCCGTTTTGCCGCTGCCGGTCACCCCGTACAACAGCCCGCACGCAGGCCTGCCCTCGTCCATCAAGTCGGCGAAGCGGTCAAACGCTTTCTGCTGCTCGGCATTGAGCGCAATCGGCCCGACCTTGCCGCCGACAGTCTGCGCGGGCTTGCGAAACGCCTCCACCTCGGATATATACACAAGGCCGGCGCGCAAAAGCGCGTTGATGACCGAAGACGTCGCGCCGGTGAAGTACTCCACGTCGCGCACCGAGACCTGTCCGTACTGCGTCAAAAACTCCAACACGGCGCGCTGCTTCGGCGCCGAGCGCGAACGCAGCGAGGCGACGGCCTCCTCCGCCGGAACCGCCAGGGACAAAAAGCGCGTCGTCCGGTCGCCCGTTTTGCGCGCTGCCTTAACGGACGATACGGCCAGGCCCCTGGCGGTGAGCGTCTCCATGGCCGCCCGGCCGTCTTCCTGCCCCAGAGCGGCCTCAACGTCGGCGCGTCTGGCCGTGCCTCCATGGGCCAGCAGCATCCCGAGCAGGCGTTTAGCGTTTTCATCCAGCGTTTGCTCGGCCTCCTCGCGGTCTACGCCGGGCGTCAGGGCGCACATCTCCTCGAAAACATACCAGAGTCCGGCCGGGAGCATGGCGCGCACGGCCTGATAGACCGTGCAGCAAGCGCGCTCGCGCATCCAGAGCGCGAGCCTGAGCATGCGCCCGTCAAGCAGGGGCTCATCATCCAGCAGCTTCTCGACATGTTTGACCTTTTCATGGGAGGTCGATCCCGACAGAGACAGAACAACGCCCTCAGTTTTTTTGTTGCGCGCGCCAAAAGGAACCATCACACGCATGCCCGGTGCGATGGTCTTGGTAAACTCCTCCGGAACACCGTAGTCGTAGGGGCGGTCGATCGCATATACGGCCGCCGCCACGGCAACGCGCGCAAAAAGCGCCATTTAGGGCTTGGACTCCAGACTGTACTGCGCCTTCATATGCCCGGCCAGCTGGCCCTGGGCGATTTCATTGATCGCGATTTTCACGGGCTTCTCCTGGATCTGTATGCCGTTCTGCTCCGCCTGGTCGGCAATGTCCCGCGCGCGGCGGGCGGTGATGTTGACCAGCAAATACCGGCTGGGAATGGATTTCATCAGTTCACTGACTGAGGGGGCTAGCATCATGTTGTGTGTCCTCCCACTTTTTCATTACGGCCGGTGCCGCAGTTTTTCCGCCTCATAGACGCTCTCAAGCTGAACGACCGCCTTCTCCACGTCGTCGTTAATCAACTCGTGGCTGTATCGGTCCAAATAAGCATATTCCTCGCGGGCAATCTCTATTCTGCGCCGGATGTCTTCCTCGTTCTCGGTGTTGCGTTTGCGCAGACGCCGCCCAAGCTCCTCAAACGAGCTGGGACGGATATAAATCAGAACGGCGTCGGGAAAGAGCCGCTTGACCTGCATGGCTCCCTGAACCTCAATCTCCAGCACCGCCGTGCGGCCTTCCTCCATGGCGCGCCGAATCGGTTCAAGCGGCGTTCCATACAGGTTACCCGCGTACTCCGCCCATTCAAGCATGCCTCCGCCGGCAATGTCGCCCTCAAACTGCTGCCTGGTTATAAAGTGGTAATGATCGCCATCGGTTTCGCCCCTCCGCCGAGGGCGCGTAGTGCATGACACCGAAAACCACACCTCTGGGTGTCTCTCCAGCCACCGCCTGAGCACCGTGGATTTCCCCGAGCCGGACGAGCCCGAAACCACAAGCAAAAGCCCTTCCTCAGCCTTCCCCATCGTCCTCTCCCTCTTTCCCGATGAGTCGGCCGGCCACTGTTTCCGGCTGAATGGCCGACAGCACAACATGGTCACTGTCCATCATGAGCACGGCACGGGTGCGCCTGCCCAGCGTGGCGTCAATGAGTTTCTGCCTGTCCCGCGCCTCCTGCACGATGCGCTTGACCGGGGCCGATTCCGGGCTGACAATCGCGATCAGCCGCGCCGAGGACACCATGTTCCCAAACCCAATATTGATGAGTCTCATCGTTTCACCTATCTATTCAATATTCTGAATCTGCTCGCGGATTTTCTCGACCTCGGCCTTGAGGTCGACGACTATTTTGCTCATCTCCAGGTCGTTTCCCTTGGAGCCGATGGTGTTGATCTCGCGGCCGAGTTCCTGCACCAAAAAGTCCAGCTTGCGGCCGACAACGCCGCCCTTGCCGAGCATGTCCCGCAGCTGCGCGATATGGCTGCTCAGGCGCACAGTCTCTTCATCCACCGAAATGCGGTCGGCAAAAACGGCAGCCTCTGCGAGAATGCGGTTTTCGTCAATGGAGCGATTATCCAAAAACTCCCGGAGCTTCGTCTCCAGCCGCCGGCGGTAGGCCTCCAGCGTCACCGGCGACCGCTTTGCCACGAGCTCGGAGAGCTGTTCAAGGCCTTCGCACTTAAGCAGGATATCCTCGCGCAGCCGCGCGCCCTCTGCCTCGCGCATGGCGTTGAACTCATCGAGCGCCTCGTTGGTCAGCGCGCACACGAGTTCAACCATCTCGGTCGTTTCAAGCTCCTGCTTATCAAAGCGCACAACTTCGGGCAGGCGCAGCACCGACGAAACCTTGAGGTCGGACTGCAGGCCATAGCGCTCACTGAGCTCTTCGGCAATCCGGAGGTATCCCTCCAGCACCGAGACATTCAGCGAGGTTTTAGTCAGCTCCAGCGCGCCGGGATCATAGGTCAGTCCAATATCCACAGAGCCCCTGCTGACCTTTTGGCGCACACACTGTTTGACAGGCTCCTCCAAAAAACCAAGCACGCGCGGACACCGCACCGAGAGATCAAGATAGCGGTGGTTGACCGCCTTAATCTCCACGGTCAGGTGGTCTCTCGTCGTCCGCCCGTAGCCGGTCATACTCCGAATCGTCATTCTCACGCCCCCTTGATCTAACAGCAGCGCGCGGCGCTGCAGCAGCAGTCGGCGCACAGCATGGCCGAGCAGCAGTCGCACATGCTCAGGCCGGCGGTTCTGCCATAGGCGCCGCCGCCCGGCGACGCATCGTATACGGGCCCTTGCCGGACATGCGCCGCGGCCTGACGGTATTCGGCGTTGCTGGGCTCCATGGACGCCGCGGTCTGGAAGTTGCGCGTGGCCTCGTCATACCAGCCCCGGCGATAGAGTACGCTGCCCCGGCAAAAATACCATTCGGCCGAGTGGTCGGTCTGCTGACCGAGCAGCTGTTCAGCCTCGCTGAGCCTGTTCGCGTTGATCAGCTGCCGGATGGTCGCGTAAACGCCTTGCCCCGCGCCGGCCGGCCCGCCCCATCGCTCATTTGAGCCGCTCGAGCGCGGCGCGGCTCCCTGCGTGATGGTGTCATAGGCTTCGTTGATCTCTTTCATTTTCTCCTGCGCGAGATCGGCCAAGTCATTTCCCACATAATTATCGGGGTGATATTTACGGGCCAGATCGCGGTACGCCCGCTTAATCTCCTCGGGCGAGGCATCACGCGACACGCCCAGGACGCTATAGGGGTCTTTCATCCGGCTTTCTCCTTTTTTTCTTCGAATCCAGCGCTTCCCGCTCGGCGGCGGGCAATCCCAGACCCAGGATGTTGAGCACCAGCGCCCTGTTTGCGGCGTCTTCCCACAGCGCGTATGCTTTCAGCGCCTCGCTTCGGGAAAATGCCAGCGTAATCTCCATGCTGTCGCGCGTTTCGCCGTCCAGCGGATTTTGTCCGAGAGAAAAGCGCTCGGCGATGGGGTTGTACGCCCCGCGCCTTTGGTCACGCTCCAGGTCGTCGCAAGCGTCCACCAGATAGATCCACCGTCCCAGATGGTAGAGCAGCTTTTCCAATATACGAGCGCGCGTCCCGCTCTCCAGCTCGGAAAGCGCCGACAGCATGCGCGCAAACGTGTCGGCCGGCGCGTCCAAAGACGCAAGCTTTTCTTTTTCCATTTCGGCCAGTTCGGCAAGCGCCCGGCGGCAGACCAGATCCGTGGAGGGAAGCCGCTCGGCCGCCCTGCGATACTTCGGTCGCAGCCACGCGCGCGCCAGCCGCGCGCCCAGTCCGCGGAAAAAGCCGCTGTCCGCCACGTTGTCGGAAAACTTGTGGTATGCCATCAGCACCGTGGCGTCGGCTGCCTTGTCCAGCGATTCGCCGGGCGCGCACACGCAGCGTCTTTTGAAAGGGGACGCCGGACAGCGCCTTCGCACAACCGCGCAGTCATCCCGCTCAAGCACCAGGGCCAAGAACACAAAATCATAATGAAGAAGGTTTCGCACAAATATCCCGTACCGCTCGCGCAGCGTGTGGCACAGGCCGCAGTACACGGCGCGGAACTGCTCAAGCTCGCACACCAAGAGTCTTGCCTTGTTTGGGCGCACGTAACCAAACATCAGCGCCGTTCCATGACGCGCCGGATGGTCACCGCCGCGCCGCCGCGCAGCGCCACCCGCCGATTGCCCAGAAGCGCCGCCGCAATGCCCAGCGCAAACCCGGCCGCCCCGGCAATCGGGCCTATCAGCAAACCGCCCAGCAGGAGCACAACCGGAAGAAGATACACCAGGGCTGCCAGCCCGAGCGTTTGTCCCGTTTGACTCTCCAGTTCCACAACGTCTCCGGGAAGCGCACGCGCCCCGTTTTGCGCCTTCACAAACAGGCTGGGCGACACGCAGACAGTGCAGGAAGCGCAGCTCTCGCCGCAAGCTCCGCTGCGCCTCACAGCCACTTCAGCCGTCCTGTCGTCCAGCAGCCTGACCACGGTACCGCTTTGCGTCAAGTTCTCATTCCTCCTGCTCGTCCGTGATTTCCTGAACCACGACAACCGCGCTGTAATCGCCCACGGCGCCCACGTTGGAGTATCCGTCAACGCTCACTTTGGCAGCCACCGTAAGTGTTCCCGGCACTAGGCCCACGTCGGTCAGGTCAACCGAAACGCGCAACATGTGGGGCTGGATCAGCTCCAGCGTCTCGGGCGGCCCGCGCAGCGTGATGGTCATTTGAGTGGTTACCAGCTCAACCTCATATCCCGCAGGCGGCACCTGCCCGGCAATCTCAATGGTGGAGACCGTCATGGGCATCGTCGTCACGCCGTGAATGTCAACGGTCACCACCGCCTTTTCCACGCCGGAGAGATTTCTGGTGTTGTCGGGCAAAACAATGGGCAGCTCCTCTTCAACAGAGCTGAACAGCTTGGCCAGATCCATCGTCGTGAGCTTGATGGAGTTGATGGTGTTGAGAACCTCAGGATTTCCGGCCAGCGTGATGGACGCCGGATTAATTTGATAGGTGATGTTCTTATCGGCAAACAGCCCGCCGCCGTCAATGAAATCCATCTTAAGTGGAACGTCCTTGGTCATTTCAATGGGAATGGTGACCAAAACCTCCTCGAGATCGAAGGTCAGGCTCTCGTCAAGAATCCGTGACCCATTCGTGCCCATCAGCGTGAAGGTCAGCGGAACCGCCTCAATCGTCTTGCTAATATTGTCGCGTTCAAGCACAACCTGCGCATAGGAAATGGAGTCCAGCACGGTCGTCGGCCCTGTCACCCTGATGCTCTCGGGCTGCAGAATCTCCTGGAGTTTTACATAGCCTTCGGCAATTGCCCCCTCCAGCTTGAGCCGAACCGGCACATAGCGCGAATCCACCGTGTCAAACTGTAGCGTGACATAGTATTCCGCGCGCTCCACGGTAATGCGGTCGGCGACTTCTGGCGGAAGCACAACCTCGTAAGCCAGTTTGACGCTGCCCGCGGTATAGACGTTTTTCAGGTCGACCAGCACCTGAACATTGCTCTGGTCAAGCTTGGCCAAATCGGTCTGCCGTCCTAAAAAGCGCAGGCTTACCGGCATCTTGGCCCCCTGTGTGATCTGAAGCGAATGGTTTGCCAGCAGGCTCTCTTCCCCCACAAAGTTCGGAACGATGCTCATGCGGGACTCCCGCTCGGGATTCTGCACGACCATGACATACGCCCACAGCATCACCGCAACAAGAAGGGAGACAAGCCACAACACGACGTTATGTTTTTGCAGCCACGCGATCATACCTTATCACTCCTTCTTTTTAGTGAACTTGTTGATCACTCCCCAGAGTCCCTTCTTCGCCTGCTCCTCCTCATGGGGCGACAGGCTGGTCCTGAGCAGTTTTTCCAGGGTTTCAGCCGTCAGATGCCGTTTGAGCATTCCCTCGGTCGCCACGGAAATGGAGCCCGTCTCCTCCGAGACAATGACCACAACCGCGTCCGACACCTCGCTGACGCCGATGCCCGCGCGGTGGCGCATCCCCAGGTCGCGGCTGAGATTAAGATTGTTCGTCAGCGGCAGGATACAGCCAGCGCCTGCCAGCCGTCCGCTGCGGATGATGACCGCGCCGTCGTGCAGCGGCGCTTTGGGATAAAACATGTTTTTCAGAAGCTCGCTTGTCACCACGGCGTCCAGCAGCGTCCCCGTCTTGACAATGTCCCCGAGCTGGGCGCGGCGTTCAAAGACAATCAGCGCTCCCTGCTTAGCCCACGAAAGCGCCTTGCACGCGTCCACGGTCTGCAGAATGACATAATCCATGCTGCCGGTGTTCTCCCGCCCAAACAGGCCGGAGATGCGCGTCGAGCCCATCTGCTCAAGCCCTCGGCGCAGTTCGGGCTGAAACAGAATAATGAGCGCGATCAGGCCCACCTGCAAGGCGCTGGTCATTAAGAAGTTCAGGGAGTACAAATGCAACATTCCGGCCAGCCCCGTGAGGACGAGCAGAACGAGAAGACCTCTCAGAACTTGCATGGCGTTGGTGTTGCGCAGAAGCCTGAGGACCATGAAAACAATGAACGTCACAATCAGAATATCCACTGCGTCCCAAACAGTCGCTGTGGACACATATTTGGAAATATTGAGCGCGATCTCTCTCAAAACATCCATACAGACCCTCCGTGTAGATCATTCAGATCATTTTATCACACACCGTCCGTAATGGGAAGCGTTACGAGCATATTTTTCATTCTGTTCATGTTCGGGTGTTTTCCCCGGGCCGCTCCTCGTCCTTTATCGGTTTTCACGTCGAGCCTGGCGGC